>DASYKS010000083.1:0-80595 GCA_035995205.1 Thermoanaerobaculia bacterium | reverse complement strand
TGGTGGCCAGGGACGGAATTGAACCGCCGACACCATGATTTTCAGTCATGTGCTCTACCAACTGAGCTACCTGGCCAGGAGGGATCGGGGAGATCCCAAGGGGGCGATTTTTAGCAGCCGATGGGAGGGCTCGTCAAGGCCGGTCCGGCCGGCCGCGCTCGATCAGGCAGCGGACGGTGCCCGGAACGCCCTCGATTTCGCCGATTTCGACCAGTCGATGGCCGGAGCGCTCGCACCAGATCGGCATGTCTTCGTTCATCGTCGGGTCGTCGCCCCAGACTTCCAGCAGCGCGCCCGGCGCGACCTTGCGGATCTCGCGGACCGAGAGCAGCACCGGCAGGGGGCAGAGGGCTCCACGGACGTCGAGACGGTGAGGGGCGTCGGCCAATTGGGGGCTCCTCGTTCAGGGATGCGCGTAAGGGTGAGTCAGCCCCTAGAATAGCCGCGAATGGAGTCGCTACGACAGGGCAGGTGGGGGTTTCGACCGGCGGCGCGAGGTATCGCCCGGGGCTTGGTCGGGATTTTCTGCCTCGGGCTCGGACTTCCCGCGTTCGGCTGGACTCCCGAGATGCAGCGCCGGATCGCGGACGAGGCGGCGCGGCTTGGGCCGCGCGACCTCTACCGCCAGATCGACAAACATCGGCCGGAATTCGAGCAGGGGGCGCTCGCGCCTTTTTCCGATCGCGATCCCGGCCGCCATAGCCGCAACCCGGACGGCTCGGGCACGCTCGACAAGACGGTCACCGAAGAGGCTGCGGCGGCGATCGCGGCGATCCGCGACCACCGGCCGTTTGCCGAGATCGTCGGCCGGCTCGGACGGGTGAGCCACTACGTGGCGGACGCCAACAATCCCCTCGCCGTCTCGAACCAGGACGCCGAGGAAGGGCGCTACTTCGCCGATTTCCTGATCTACGCCGAGAGCGCCGAGCCGCGCCTGCCGCTGGTGTTCTACGGCCTGCCCCGCGGCTGGGATCGGCGGCCGGATCTTTCCGCCCTGGTGCGCGACGCGTTCAGCCGCTCCCGCGGGTTCTATCCGGCGATCGGGCGGGAGTACCGGCGGATCGATTTCGGCTCCGGCCGAGCCCTGTTCGACGATCGGTCGAGCGCCTTCGCGATCGCTTCTCTCGCCTTCAGCCATGCGGTGACCGACGCGGCGATCGCCCTGCGAACGATCTGGCTCCAGGCCGGCGGGGGCGACGAGCGGAGCCACCTGCCGACCGCGGGCGAAGGCATCCTTACAGTGCCGAAGAGCGATGAGCGCGCCGATCGGCGCCAAGGGCGGTAGGATTGGGGAACCGACCGTAGCAGCGCGGTGCCGTGGATCTGGCACCTGCCGGGAGATTTCCCCGCCTTCCAGCTGGCGCCTGATCTGCGGGCGCGCTTCGGCGATCGGCAGATCTCGACCCTTCGGCCATGACGACCAACCCGCCTTCGACCGCCACGACCTCGTGCCCCCATTGCGGCACGCGGCTGCGCTTCTCCTCCCCGGGGGACGCCCCGGTGCGCCTACGCATCACCTGCGGCTCCTGCCAGACCGCCTTCGCCGTCCAATGGCCGGGTTCCGGGGCGATCGCCCAGGCGACCGTATCGGCCTCGGTTTCGCCCTCCGTGCCGATCGCGTTTTCCGCCCCGACCACGCCGATTGCGGTGCCGCCGGAAATTCAGCGCTCCGGTCATGGCGAGCCCGGAGCGGGCAAAGGCGGCCGCGGTCCGACGTTCGCCCCGGGCGACGTCCTCGCGGAGCGCTATCGCGTCCTGCGCTTCCTCGCCGAAGGGGGGATGGGCGAGGTGTTCGAGGTGCAGGATCTGGAGCTGGGCGGACGGCTGGCCGCGAAGACCGTGCGCGCCGAGGTCGCCGCCGACCCGACGGCGCTCGAACGGTTCCGTCGCGAGATCCAACTCGCCCGGCGAGTCACCCATCCGAACGTCTGCCGGATGTTCGATGTCGCCTACCACCGGCCCGACCCGGCCGTAGCGGGCACGATCTTCCTGACCATGGAGTTGCTGCTCGGCCCCACCCTCGCCGAGCGGATCGCGGCCGGCCCGATGACGCCGGAAGAGGCGTTGCCGATCATCCGCCAGATCGCCTCGGCGCTCGACGCCGCCCACGAGGCGGGGATCGTCCACCGCGACCTGAAACCGGCGAACGTGGTGCTGGTTCCCGGGCAGGCTACGGCCAGGGCCGGCAAGAACGCCAAGGAGGACTCGGTTCGCGCCGTGGTGACCGACTTCGGTCTGGCGCGGATCGACACCGCGAACAGCTCGGCGGCCGAAGCTTCAATGACCATGACCGCGGCCGGGTTCTTCATCGGCACCCCCGCGTACGTCGCGCCGGAGCAGATCGAGGGGGGCGCGGTGACCGCCGCGACCGACCTCTACGCGTTCGGCGTCGTGATGTTCGAAATGCTCACGGCCAAGGTGCCGTTCCTGGGCGAGACCGCTCTCGCCACGGCGGTCAAGCGGTTGCAGCAACCGGCACCCTCGCCGCGCCTCCATGCCGCCACAATCGATGCCCGCTGGGAGGCCGCGATCCTGCGCTGCCTGGAGCGGCGGCCGGAGGATCGCTTCGCGCGGGCCGCTGATCTGATCGCCGCGCTCGAAGACGAGCGGCCCGTGCCGGTCCGGAGCCCCACTCCGGCAGCTCCAGCGATCCCGGCGAATCCGATGGGCGAACCGGCTGAACCGATGGAGGACATCGGGCCGACCGAGATTCTCGGGCGCTCTCAGGCGGCTCCCCCGGCCAAGCCCGCCGCGGCCCGCAAACCGGCCGTGCTCGCGGCGCTCGCCGCCGTGATCCTGCTTTCGTTCTCGTTCGTCGCTTATCGCATCGTCGCCTGGCGCAACGATCGGCGGTTGCAGGAGCAGTTGCTCGACGCTACCCTGCCGGCCGAACCGGTGGCGCCCCGGCGGGCGATCGCCGTGCTCGGCTTCCGCGACCGGTCCGGGCGCCCGGGCGCGGAGTGGCTGTCCGGGGCGCTCGCCGAGATGCTCGGCACGGAGCTGGCCGCCGAGCGGGGCGTCCGGGTGATCGCGGGCGAAGAGGTCGCCCGGATGAAGAGCGACCTCGGCCTGGCCGATCCCGAGAGCCTGGCGCCCGACACCCTGGCGCGCCTGCGCACCGCGAGCGGCGCCGATTTCCTGGTGCTCGGCTCGTACACCGCGCTCGGGGCCGAGGCGGGTGGCAAGATCCGCCTCGACCTGCGGCTGCAGAACACCCAGAGCGCCGAGACCACTTCGATCGGCGAGACCGGTACCGAAGCGGCGCGGCTGTACGCCGAAGGGCTCGAACGCCTGCGCCGCTTCGAGCCGCTCGCGGCGCGCGACCTGCTGGCGCGCGCGGTCGAGGTCGACCCGAGCAATCCGCTGGCCCACTCCGCGCTCGCTTCCGTCTGGGCCGGCTTGGGGTACGCCGGGCGCGCCGCGGAGGAGGCGAAAAAGGCAATCGACCTCGCGCACTCTCTGCCCCAAGAGCAGCGCCTGGTGATCGAGGGGCGTTACGCCGAAGCGAACGAAGACTGGCCGCGGGCGACCGAGATCTACAGCTCGCTGTTCCGGGTCTTCCCCGACGACCTCGATTACGGGCTGCGCCTGGTCGCGGCGCAGACCGCGGCGGGCCAGGCGCAAGGGGCGCTCGCGACCGTAGCCGCCTTGCGCGCGCTGCCCGCTCCGGCGCGAGAGGATCCGCGGATCGACCTCGCCGAAGCGTCCGCGGCCGAGGCGCTCGCCGATTTTCCCCGCCAGCGCCAGAGCGCAGCGCAGGCGGCCGGCCGGGCGGGCGAACGCGGCGCCCGCTTGCTCACCGCCCAGGCCCGCCTGTCGGAATGCCGGGCGTTGCGCAACCTCGGTCAGGTGGAGGCCGGTCAGGCCGCCTGCGAAGCGGGACGGGTGCTGTATGCGCAAGCGGGCGACTCGTCCGGGGTGGCCGACGCGCTCACCCAATTGGCCAACCTGCGTTTCGATCGCGGTGACCTGCCCGGCGCGCGCCAGCTCTACGAACAGGCGCTCGGCACCTTCCGGACGCTCGGCAACAAGGGGGCGGAGGCGGGGGCGCTCAACAACCTCGCCGTGGTTCTTCGTCGGCAAGGGGACGGGGCGGAGGCGGTCGGGCTCTACGAGCAGGTTCTGGCGCTCGCCCGCGAGACCGGCAACCGATATGGCGAGGCAAGCACGCTAGGCAATCTTGGCACGCTGTCGACCGGGCGAGGCGATTTGGCCAAGGCGCGCGACCTGCTCGAACGGTCGCTTGCGCTACGCGGCGATCTCGACGATCCGGCCGGGGTGGCGTCCGCGCTCGACAATCTCGGCACCGTGCTCCGCCGCCAGGGCGATCTGGCGGGCGCCCGCCAGCGCCAGGAAGAATCGCTCGCGGCGCGCCGGAAGATCGGCCAGAAGGGGGGAGTGGCCGCCTCGCTCGTCGGCCTGGGCCTCACCCTGCTCGATCAGGGAAATCTCGGCGCGGCCAAGCAGCAGTTCGACGAATCGCTCGCGCTGTGCAAGAAGCTGGGCAACCGGAGCCTCGAAGCCTCGGCGCGCTACGGGATCGCCGAGGTGCTCGCCCGAGAGGGCGATCTCGCCGGAGCGCGGATCGCGCACGAGGAAGCGCTACGGCTGCGCTCCGAGCTGGGCGAAAAAAGCCAGGAGGCGGCCAGCCGGCTCGGCCTCGCGACGGTGCTGCTGGCGGCCGGCGACGCCGCGAGTCTCGCGCGGGCCGAGACCGAAGCCCGTGCGGCGGCCGAAGAGCTGGGGCGTCAAGGGGCGATCGGCGACCAGGCGACGGCGCTCGCGGTGGCCGGGGAAGCGGGCGAACGGCTGGGTCATGCCGGCCCCGCGCGGCAAGCCGCCGGGCAGGCGCGCAAGCTGATCGCCGGCAACCAGGACGCGAAAGCGCGCCTGTCGGTCGTTCTGCGCACCGCCCGCACGCTCCCCGCCGCCGCGGCCCAAAAGGAGCTAGAAGCCGCGCTCGCCGAGGCCGAGAAGATCGGCCTGGTCGAGCTGCGGCTGGAGGCGAGCCTGGCGCTCGCGAACCTCGATCGCTCGCCGGCCGGAGCGGCACGGCGCGCGGCGGTCGCCAGCGAGGCAAAAGCGCGGAGCTACCTGGAGATCATGCGGCGGGCGGGGTAGGCGGGCGGGAGGCAAGCGTTGCGGGCGGTGCTCAAACTCGCCCTTCGGGCTTCAAACAGTTGCGCTCCGTCCTCACGCTTGCCTCCCGCCCGCTCACGTCGCGCTACGGTTTGCCGCCGAGCTGCTGCCATTCGGCGTTGGCGTCGACGATGTACTTAGCCATCTTCTTCTCCCACGATTCCTGGACGTCGCGATCGTAGTTGACGTAGAGCTTGCCGCCGACCACTTTCCAGACCGTCGGATCGGCCTCGACCAATTTGCCCTTCGCGAGGCCGTAGGCGCAGTAGCCGCCGTATTGCGGCGCGTATTTCGCCGGATTGGCCGCGAACGCGTCGCGGTGCGCCGCGGAGGCGAAGCGCCAGGTCGCGCCGCCCCATTCTTTGGCGAATTCAGCCTTGCCGGGGACCGGCTTGCCGTCGAAATAGCTGACGGTGTCCCAGCCGTCCAGAGCGAGGCCGGCTTTGTTCTTTTCGATCGGCGGGGCGCCGAAGATTGGACCGGCAAAGACGAACGAGAAGGCGAGAACGGCGAGGAGGGCGATCGAAAATCGGTGGCGCATGGTGTTCAATCTCCTGAAGTTGCTGCATAGGACGCTCAGGCGCCCAACGCTTCCAGATCCAACACCTCGGCCGGGTCGATCCCGCGCGCCTGGACCAGAACCCGGATCTCTTCGCCCATCCCTTCGCCGTCGAGCAGGTCCATCGCCTGGCGGCGGACGGTGGCGTCGGCGCCCTTCAGCTCGTCGAACAGGCCGCAGGCGGTGAGCCAGAGCGCCTGGCGGCTGAAGGCGACGGTGGTGAGCCCTTCCTGCTCGCCCGCTCCAATCAGGGCCGAGAAATCGACGTGGGCGGTGAGATCCTGGCTTCCGACGTCGCGGAACGGATCGCGATGCGCCCGGTGGTGACGGTAGCAGCCGAGAGTGCCATGAAAGCGGATACGTTCGTCGACCAGCTGCGGTTTGCGAAAGCCGTAATCGCAGGTGACCAGCAAGCCGCGGTCCAGCCGCCGAGCGAGATCGCAATAGAGCGGCCGCCACCCGGGGGCGAGGTCGGCGATCTGGCCGGGGGCGAGATCGACATGCGGACCGTCGAGCAGCTCGACCAACGCCCGATCCGACAGCTCGCCATGGCGCCAGGAGAAAGCGCCCTGCTCGTCGACGTCGACCCACAGCTCGCCCACGCGCCCCCCCTCGCGGCCGACCAGCCGGTGGACCGGCAACGCGTCGAACAACTCGTAGGAGAAGATCAGGCCGCGGATCGAGCGGGCGGGCACGAGATCGAGCCGCTCCATCGATTCGACGCCGGGCGGCAGCGGCCGGGCGACGCGGTCCCAAGCGCGCAGCCAGCGTGCCGGGCTCCCCGGCGGAAAGGCGGCGAGGGTGTTGGCGAGATGAACCCCCGTGCCGTAGCCCGCTTCGAACAGCTCGGCCGGGCACCCAAGCGCCTGGTCGAGCCGGCCGAGCAGCCGCGCGGTGACCCGGCCGAACAGGGGCGACCAGGAAGCTCCGGTCACGAAGTCCCCCTCTTCGCCGATCGGCAGCTCGATCCGGTTGTAGTAGCCGCCCGGGCCGTAGAGGGCCTCCTTCATGAACGCGGCGAACGGGATCGGTCCGGAGGCTCGGATGCGCGCCCGCAGGCGGTCGGCGGGAGAGGACATGGCCGCGGACTTTATGGGATCTGCGTGTCGCACGGGCCGTCCTCATCTCTCAAGCTACAATCCTCCTCCGCATGACCGAAACCGACGCCGCCTCGACCGTTCCATCCACCGAACGTCTGCTCGATCTGATCGACGCGATGGCCGGCCGGCCGGTCGTGCTGGTCGCCGACCTGGTGGTCGACCGGTTTCTGACCGGAACGCCGAAACGGATCAGCCGCGAGGCGCCGGTCTTGATCCTCTCCTACCAGGGCGAACGGATCGCGCCCGGCGGCGGGGCGAACGCCGCGGCGAATGTGATCGCTCTCGGCGGCCGGCCGCTGCTCTTGGGCGCGGTGGGCGACGACGCGAACGGCTCCGACCTGCTCGCGGACCTTCTGGCGCGCGGCATCGACACCGCGGGGGTGCTCGTCCGAGCCGGCTATCGGACGCCCACCAAGGTGCGCATCCTGGGCGGCGGCAGGCACTCGATCAAGCAGCAGATCGTCCGTTACGACATCGAGGACACCCTGGCACTGACTGACGCCGACCGCGCCCGATTCTCCGACCGGCTTGCGGAGTGGCGCGACGCGGAGGCCGGGAACCTCACGACCGCGATCCTCTCCGACTACGGCTATGGCGCGGTCGAGCCCGGTTTGCTTCCGCTGCTGCGCGACGCGCTGGGCGCCAAAGCCACTCTGCTTTGCGACAGCCGCTATCGCCTGGGCGAGTTCCGCGGTTTGGATGGCGCGACGCCGAACGAAGAGGAGGCGGAGGCTCTCCTCGGCCGGCCGATCGACGACGCGCCGGAGCCGCTCGCCCAAGCCGGCCGGATCCTGCGCGAGCGGCTCGGCGCCGGCTTTCTCCTGGTCACCCGCGGCAGCCGCGGCATGAGCCTGTTCGAAGCGGGGGGCGCCACCCATTTGCCGGTCCACGGCACCGATCAGGTGGCCGACGTGACCGGAGCGGGGGACACCGTGATCGGCACGTTCGCCCTGGCGCTCGCCGCGGGAGCCGCGCCGCTCGAAGCCGCGCTGCTTGCCAACTACGCCGGGGGCATCGTGGTCATGAAGATGGGCACGGCGACCCTTTCCCGCGGCGAGCTTTCCGACGCGGTACGCGCCGATCCCCGGCCGCTTGAAGGGCTTCGATGGGCCGGATAGTGACGGTTGCAGAGCTTCTCTCCGAGCTTCCGGCGTTGCGCGAGGCGGGGAAAAAGATCGCTTTCGCCAACGGCCATTTCGATCTGATCCACGTCGGCCATCTGCGCTACTTGCAGGCGGCGAAGGCGGAAGGGGACGTGCTGATCGTCGCGGTCAACGACGACGAGTCGGTCGCCCGGCTGAAAGGCGCGGGCCGGCCGATCGTGCCGGCGGCGGAGCGGGCCGAGCTGCTCGCCGCGCTCGCTCCCGTCGATTTCGTCGTCGTGTTCTCGGGCGATTCCCCTGCCCCAATGCTTGCCGAGCTGCGCCCGGACGTTCACTGCAAGGGGACCGACTACGGCTCGCCCGAACGGGTGCCGGAGTTCGAGACCGTGCGCGCCTATGGCGGACGCACCGCGCTGGTCGGCGATCCGAAAGATCATGCGACGAGCGATCTGATCTCGAAGGTGCGGGCGTTGCCCGAATGATCGCTTGCGCGTCCTGATCGTCAAGACGAGCGCGCTCGGCGACGTCGTCCACGCCCTGCCCGTTCTCGGTGCGCTCCGTCGCCATTACCCCGAAGCGCGGATCGCCTGGGTGGTCGAGGAGTGGATCGCACCGCTGCTCGCCGGGCACCCCGACCTCGACGAAGTGATCCCGGTCCGCCTGCGCGCCTGGCGCAAACAGCCGTTCGCCCGTGTCACGCGGCGCGAGCTGGGGAACCTTTTCCGCCGGATCGCCGCGTTCTCTCCCGACGTCGCGCTCGACTTGATGGGAAATCACAAGGCGGGCGTCCTCGCGGCGCTGTCGTTCGCCGATCGGCGGCTCGGCCTCGCGCGGGAATTCCGCCGCGAGCCGTCGAGCGCGATCTGGATCAACGAAGGTGTGGGTTTGCCCGAGGGCCAAAGCGGACATGCGGTCGATCGAATGCTCGCCGTGCTCGGCGGGTTGGGATTGCCCGCGGAGCGGGCGGAGTTTCAGCCCGAGAAGATCTCGCCCGCGGCGGAAATCGGAGACGTGCAGGGAGCCGCTCTCCCCGCACGGTTCGCCCTGCTTCACCCCGGCGCTGGCTGGGGCAACAAGAAATATCCCGCCGCTTGGTGGGGACTGGCTCTCGCGGCATTGCACCGAGAGACCGATCTCTCAAGCTTGGTGGCCGTCGGCCCCGGCGAAGAAGACCTGGCCGCCGAGATCGTCGCGGCGAGCGGCGGGGCGGGGCGCGCGGTCCCCGCCGAGATCCCCGCCTTCGCACACCTCGCCCGGCGCGCGGAGATCGTCCTCGGCGGCGATTCCGGCCCGACCCACCTCGCGCACGCGCTGGGCCGACCGGTTCTGATGGTGATGGGGCCGACCGATCCGCTCCTGCACGGACCCTACGGCGCCCCCCACCTCGCGCTCGCCAAGCGCCTGCCGTGCAGCTTCTGCCATCGCCGCTTTGCGGAGGCCAAGGCGTGCCTGCTGGAGATCGCCCCGCGCGAAGTTGCGGCGCGCGCCGAAGAGATCCTCCGATCTAACGGTTTCTCAAGCAGTTAGGCCCGCTCCCTCGGATTGACCCTCGATTCCGGCGACTGTTATGCTCGAAGGCGAATTTAAGGTTTCCTGTCAGTCTGCGCTCGCTGTTCCGACTCCCTTGAGGATCTGACATGGCTTTCGGCAAGACCCCCGCATCGCCCGAACCCCGCACCCGGCCGTCGGGCTCTTCGGCTCAAGCGACCACCTCCGCCAGCGCCGCGAAATTCGGCGAGATGTTGATCCGCGCGGGCAAGATCAACGAGCTACAGCTTCACGAGGCGCTCGCGCTTCAGAAGGAACAGGGCGGACGGCTGGGCACCAACATGGTCAAGCTCGGCTTCATCACCGAGAAGGCCTTGGTCGAGGCGCTGTCGCAGCATTTCGGCGTCCCCGCGGTCGATCTCAACTCGATGGAGATCGACGAGAACGTGCTCAAGATCATTCCGGCCGACATCGCCCGGAAGTACACGATCCTGCCGGTCTCCAAAGCGGGGGCGACGGTCACGGTCGCGATGATCGACCCGACCAACGTGTTCGCGATGGACGACGTCAAGTTCATGACCGGCTACAAAGTCGAGCCGGTGGTCGCCTCCGAAACCAGCATCCGCGGCGCGATCGATCGGGTCTACGGCTCGACCCACGCGATCGAGCTCAAGAAGGTGATGGAGGGGCTGTCCGAAGAGGCGACCGGCGACCTCGAAGTGCTCGACGAGGAAGAGGATCTCGACCTCGCGACGCTCGAAGAGGAATCCGAGCAGGCGCCGGTGGTCAAGCTGGTGAACATCGTGCTGTCCGACGCGATCAAGCGCGGCGCTTCCGACATCCACGTCGAGCCGTACGAGAAAGAGTTCCGGGTCCGCTACCGGATCGACGGCATCCTCTACGAGATGATGCACCCGCCGATCAAGCTGAAAGAGGCGATCACCAGCCGCATCAAGATCATGGCGAAGCTCGACATCGCCGAGAAGCGGATGCCCCAGGACGGCCGGATCAAGATCAAGACCAAGGTTTCCGGTCGGACCAAGGACCTCGACTTCCGCGTCTCGGTGCTGCCGACGCTGTTCGGCGAAAAGATCGTCATGCGGTTGCTCGACAAAGACAAGCTGATGCTCGACATGAGCAAGCTCGGCTTCGAGGGCGACGCGTTGCGCCGCTTCGAGAGCGCGATCCTGAAGCCGTACGGCATGGTGCTGGTCACCGGCCCGACCGGTTCGGGCAAGACCAACACGCTCTATTCGGCGCTGTCGCGGATCAACACCCCGGAGGTCAACATCCTGACCGCCGAGGACCCGGTCGAGTTCAACTTGCCGGGCATCAACCAGGTCCAGATGCGCGAACAGATCGGCCTCAACTTCGCGGCCACCCTGCGCTCGTTCCTGCGCCAAGATCCGAACATCATCTTGGTCGGCGAGATCCGAGACTTCGAGACCGCGGAAGTCGCGATCAAGGCCGCGATGACCGGCCACCTCGTGCTCTCGACCCTGCACACGAACGACGCTCCGTCCTCCGTTCACCGCTTGATGAACATGGGCATCGAGCCGTTCCTGGTCGCGACCTCCGTCCACATGATCGTGGCGCAACGGCTCGTGCGCCGGGTCTGCACGTTCTGCAAGGAGGCGGCCGACGTGCCGGCGGCGGCACTGTTGAACGCCGGCTTCTCGGAGACCGAGTCGCGCACCCTCAAGCTGTTCAAGGGGCGCGGCTGCGAGCGGTGCAGCGCCACCGGTTACAAAGGGCGGATCGGTCTCTACGAAGTGCTGGAGGTCGACGATGACATCCGCGAGCTGATCCTCTCCGGCGCCAGTTCCTACGAGCTGCGGGCCAAAGCGATCCAGCGTGGCATGCAGACCCTGCGCGACAGCGGCATGCAGAAGATCCGCGACGGCATGACCACGGTCGAGGAAGTCCTGCGCGAAACGGTCGCCTGAGGTTCCCAGGCCATCGGCCTGGGTTCACTCAGGCCCGGCTGTCCCACAGCACGTCGGGGATCCCTCGGCGATGGTTTTCGGCCCGGGCGAGAACGAACAGGGCGTCCGACAGGCGGTTCAGGTAGCGAATTGTCCAGGGGCCGATCCGCTCGGCGCGGCCGAGAGCCACGAGCTCCCGCTCGGCACGGCGACAAACCGTGCGGGCGACGTGAAGCTGCGCGGCGCCGGGCGCGCCGCCGGGCAGGATGAAGTTCTGGAGCGGCCCGACCTCCTCGCTCAACCGGTCCATCAACGCTTCGAGGGCGAGCACATGGCGCTCTTCGATCGTGGGGACGGGAAATCGCGCCTTGTCCTCTTCCAAAATGCACAGGTCGGAGCCGAGGTGGAACAGTTCGTTCTGAACCCGTAGAAGCTCGCCGGAAAGCTCCGCATCGAGACCGCAGGCGATGGCGACGCCGATCTGCGAGCTCAGCTCGTCGACGGTGCCATAGGCCGCGATGCGCAGCGAGTCTTTCTCCACCCGCTGGCCTCCGCCAAGCGCGGTCGTTCCGTCGTCGCCGGTCCGGGTATAAACCTTGGTGATGCGCGGCATGGCCTCAAACCTCGGAGGGAGGCACTACTCAGGAAAAGCATCCGCCATCGCCAAAGCAAACGACGCTTCAGGCAGGCGGTGTACCCACCCAACGTTCAACTTTCGACCGGCCCGATCGATGCCTTGCGATTTCGATCGGGCGCGGGTCTTCGATTGGGTTGCGGTTACTTGGCTGCCCGGGCCGCGGCGCGCGCGGCGCGGCGCGCTTGCTCCCGGCGTTCGGCGACATCCATGGGCGATTTATCCACCCGCCCCTGGCCGGAGAGCTTGCGGATGACATCGGCGAAATCAACCGGCTCGGCCGGCTTGGCAGACTTGGGCTTCACGGACACAGTGGGGCGCTTGGCCACCGCTTTCGCTGGTTTCGGCATGGCATAAGCATGCCACAGCCAGGCCTGGAGAGGAAGATCTAATTTTCATCGGACAACCTAGAAATTGCGTGATCTCAATGACTTCGCGCGCCCTCGAAGCTCGAAGCCGGCGGCTCGGAGCGGCCCTTCAATCGCTCGGTTGCGCACCTGCTCGGAGCGGGCGGCATGTAGACTCCTCGGCGTGAGCGTCCGCCTCGACAAGTGGCTGCAAGTCGCCCGAATGTTCAAAACCCGCACGCAGGCCACCCATGCCTGCGAGATGGGCCGCGTGCAGGTCAACGGACAAGACGCCAAGGCCCACCGGCATTTGTCCCTGGGCGATCGGGTGGAGTTAATGCAAGGAGATTGGCAAAGAATCGTGATCGTTCGCGAGCTGGTCGACCGGCCGGTTGCGAAGGCCGATGCCGCTTCGCTGTTCGAGGATCTGAGCCCGCCCCGGCCGGAGCTCGAAATCGATCCGATCCGCCGTCTGCTCCGCCGGCCGCCGGCTCTTCGCGAAGGCGGGGCCGGCCGGCCGACCAAGAGGGATCGCCGGGACATCGAGCGCTGGGAGGGGGGCGAGGAGTGAGTCTTATTCGCCGAGAAACTCTCCGATCGACGCGAGCGGCGCGATACGGTCGCACAAGATCTTGAACACGGCGGTGATCGGCACGGCGAGGATTGCGCCCGCCACGCCCCACATCCAGGTCCAGAACGTCAGACTGAGAAAGATGACCACCGGGTTCAAGGTCAGGCGACGTCCCAGGATCAGGGGCGACACGATGTAGGCCTCGGTGACGTTGAGCACGAGGAACGCCCCGATTGGCAAGAGCGCATGGGCCGGAGACTCGAAGGTCAAGAAGCCGAGCAGGCCGAACAGCACATAGCAGACCCCGGCGCCCAGGTACGGAATGTAGTTGACGATCGCGACCAGCGCCCCCCAGAGCAGCGGGTTCGGCAAGCCGATC
Organism: Thermoanaerobaculia bacterium; assembly: GCA_035995205.1. GTDB lineage: Bacteria > Acidobacteriota > Thermoanaerobaculia > Multivoradales > UBA5704 > DASYKS01. The sequence continues at coordinate 67,350 of DASYKS010000083.1, read as the reverse complement.
CACCACATCGCGAGGCCCGTGCTCGCGCCTAGCCCGAGGTTGATGAAGGTGACGGTGGTCAAATAGCGCGAGACCTCTCCCTGGAGCGCGCGCGCGATCTCCGCCCCCTGCCGCTTGCTCTCCGGACTGGGCAGCACCTTGATCAGCTTGCGCAGGAACAGATCGCCCGAAGCGAGCAGGAAGAAGACCAGAATGAACATCACCGCGGCCCCCGCGACGATCTCGGTCGCCCGGTTGGCCAAACGGAGACCGAGAGAAGGCTGGTTCACCGTCACGCTCTGGCTGTTCGCCGAGCCGACCTGCGTGATCTTCTCGACCTGCTCGGTCGCCTTGCCCAGCGTTTGGACCGGCTTTTTCAGGTCGCGCAGCCGCCTCTCGACCCGGCGCAGGCTCTGGGGGGCTTTCTCGACCCAGTCGTAAGCGGGTTGGGCCAGCTGGTAGACGGCGAAGCCGAGACCTCCGAGGAGAGCGAGCAGGATGATTCCGGCACCTAGGGGAGCCGGAATGCGCAATCGCCGCTTGAGACCCCGGACCACCGGTTCGAGCAGGAGCGTGAGCAGCGCGGCAAGGATCACCGGCAGTAGGAAGGTCCGCGCCGCGTAGAGCGTAAAGAAGGCGGCGAGCAGAAACAGCCCGGTGAGCGGCCCGCTGCGGACGCCCACTTTGCGGGCGGGCGAGCCTTGCGGCGCGTCGTCCAGAGGCTCAGATTGGGATTCGAGGATTTCCGGCTGCACGAAGGGGCCTTCCGTGGCCCACTGTAGCAGGGTTCTCGAAGTTCGCTTGGCCGTTCCTATACTCGGCGCGTCGCAACGAGCAGCGCCCGCAGGCGTTCGAGCGTATCGGCTTCTTCGGCGCGCTTGTCGGGGCGCCAGCGGGCGATGCGAGGAAAGCGAACGGCGACCCCGGAACGGTGCCGCGCGGAGCGGGCGATCCCTTCGAAAGCGAGCGTGAAAACCTGGACCGGCGGCACCGAACGCACCGGGCCGAAGCGCTCGATCGTATTCTGACGAATCCATAGGTCGAGCGCCACGATCTCGTCGTCGGTGAGGCCGGAATACGCCTTGGCGAATGTCACCAATTCAGAACCATCCCACACGCCGAACGTGTAGTCGGTACACAGCGAAGCGCGGCGGCCGTGGCCGGGCTGGGCATAGAGCAGCACGGCATCCACCTCGTAGGGATCGATCTTCCATTTCCACCAATCGCCGCGTCGGCGCCCGGCTCGGTAAGGCGAGCCGAGGCGTTTGATCATCAGCCCTTCAACCCCGAGCTCGCGGCAGCGAAGCCTCTCCGCCGCGGCCGCTTCCCACGATTCCGCGACCACCTCCGGGGAGAGCGACAGGATCGGCTGGGCCGGCTCGATCGCCTCGGCCAATCGAGCGCGCCGTTCGGCGAGCGGCCGATCGCGGAGGTCGTCTCCCTCCGCTTCTAGCAGGTCGTAGGCGACGAAGGCCGCGGGTGCCTCGGCGAGCACCCGTTCGGTCAGCCGAATCCTGCCGATCCGGCGCTGGAGGACGGAAAACGGCAGCGGCCGTCCCTCGTGCATGGCGAGGATTTCGCCATCGAGGACCATCCCTTCGGGCAAGCGCGAGCGCGCGATGCGGACGATCTCCGGAAAACGCTCGGTGAGCAGCTCCTCGCCGCGCGACCAGAGAAAACAGTCCCCTCCGCGGCGGATCAGTTGAGCCCGAATGCCGTCCCACTTCCACTCCATCAGCCAATCGCCCACCTCGCCCAGCTCCGACGGCGCGAGGTCCAAAGGGCTTGCGAGAGCGAACGGATAGGGGCGTGAAACGTCCTCGCCCTCTTCGATCCGGCCGACCAAGCGCGAAAAGAATTCGGCGGTCGGCTCCCAGGTACCCATCAACCGCTGAGCAATCGTCTGGGGCTCGACTTTCGCCACTTCGGAAAGCGCCCGTTCGACCAAGGTTTGAGCAACACCTACACGGAGCGCTCCGGTGAGCAGCTTGCCCAGCACGAACCGTGGCCAACGTTCGAGCTCCCGCCACCAAGCGACGACCGCCTCGCGCTGCGCCGCCTCCGGCTGCGCGCGGAGCGGGAGCAGGCGCTCTTCGACCCAGGCGGCAAGCGAAAGGGTGTCGGGGATCGCCGGCGGGCTCTCGCCTCCGGCCGGAGTGGCGTTGGCGTCGAGCAACAGAGCCACGGTTTCCGCCAAATCTCCGACCGCCCCGTAGCACTCTTCGAACAGCCATTCCGGAACTCCCGCGGCCTCGCGCGCCCAGGCGGCCAGGGCGCTCGACGGGACCAGACGCTGCAGGCGCCGCCCGGTCAGGAACCAGACCGCCCAGGCGGCGTCGGCCGGCGCCGCGGCGTGAAAATAGTCGACCAACGCGGCGATCTTTTCGTTCGTCGAATTCGTCCGATCGAGCCCTGCGTACAGCTCGGCAAAGCGCTTCACTCCTCTTCCTCCCCGCCCGCTTCGCCCTCGATCTCCGGGCTTTCCGCACCGTCGTCGCTCCCCGCCCGGGCGGGCGTCTCGCCGCGAAACTCGGTGCCGAGCACCCCGGTCTCCCAGCCCCGCTCGCCGAGAAATCGAGCGAGCGTCGCCGAATACCCATGGGTTGCGAGAACACGCTCGGCGCCGCTTTCTTCGATCGTCCGCAAGAGATCGAACCAGTCGGCATGGTCGGACAGGGCGAAGCCGCGATCGAAGCTCCCCCGGCGGCGGGTGCCGCGCAGCCGCATCCAGCCGGAGGCAAACCCCACCTGCGCCCGGCCGAAGCGGCGCATCCAGAGCGATCCGGCCGCCGCGGGCGGCGCCAGGATCAGCTCGCCCGCGAACGAGCCGCGCGTCTGAGGGTCGATTCGCCGGGTCGGCGGCAGAAGCACCCCGGAGCGGCGATAGACCTCGTTCATCGCCTCGATCGCGCCATGGGTGCGGATGGTTCGCCCCGCCAGATGGGGCAGCAGCTCGGCGAGCAGCCGTTGCGCCTTGCCGAGCGAATAGGCACAGAGCACCGATGCGCGTCCCGCCTGCGTATTCTCTTGCCACCAAGCGGAGATCTCGGCGGCCACAGTCGCGGTGGGGTCCCAGCGGTAGATCGGCAGAGCGAAGGTGGCCTCGGTAATGAAGGTGTGGCAACGGACCGGTTCGAACGGCGCGCAGGTGGGATCGGCCTGACGTTTGTAGTCGCCCGAGACGATCCAGATCTCGCCCCGACGCTCGATCCGCACCTGCGCCGAGCCCAGAACGTGACCGGCGGGGTGAAACGAAACCTCGACCTCGCCGATCCGCCGCGTCTCGCCGTAGGGCATCCCCTCGATCCGAGCACCCGGCAGGCGGTGGCCCAAGACGGCCAGGCCGGGAGCCGCCGCCAGATAAGCCGCCGAACCCGGACGGGCATGGTCGCCATGAGCATGGGTGAGCACCGCCCGATCGACCGGCCGCCACGGATCGATCCAAAAGCCGCCCTCGGCGCAATAGAGGCCGCGGTCATCGGGAACCAGGAGCGGTAGACGACTCAGGCCTCCTCCTCGTCTTCGAACAACTCCAGCTGCGTGAAGCCGCCGCCGTGAACCAGGCTCGAAAGCGTCACGCCGAGCAGCCGGACCGCGCGGCTGGGGGCGTCGGTCGTATGGCGCAACAGGCCGCGCGCCGCCCGGAGGATGGTCCGGGCATCGCAGGTGGGCCAAGCGAGCGTTCGCGACCGGGTCACGGTGGTGAAATCCGAGTAGCGGACTTTGAGCGTTACGGTGCAGCCGGCGAGGCTCCGCTTTTCCAAAGCGTCCGCCACTTCGACCGCCATGCGCTCGAGCTCGCGTTCCATCGGCTCCAAGCCACGCAGATCTTCGCTGTAGGTGTTCTCGGTTCCCAGGCTCTTCCTCTCCTGGTGGGTTTCGACCGGCCGCTCGTCGATACCGTGCGCAAACTCCCAGAGCACCCGGCCGTGGCGGCCGAAGCGGGCGGCGAGATCGTCGGGCTCGCGCGAGCGGAGATCCGAAATGGTTGCAACTCCCATCTCGGCAAGCGCCCGCTCGGTTGCGGGGCCGACTCCATGCAGCCGGCGAACCGGCAGCGGCGCGAGGAAATCCAGCACCTTGCGCGGCGGCACGACGGTCAGGCCGTCGGGTTTGTTGAAATCGGAGGCGATCTTGGCGATCAAACGGCTGGGGCCGACGCCCACCGAGACCGTGAGCCCCCGCTCCTCGCGCACCCGGCGGCGGATCTCCCGGGCGACCGCGGTCGCCGTACCCCACGCGCCCAGATGCTCGGTCACATCCAAGTACGCCTCGTCGATCGAGACCGGCTGGAGGATCGGGGTGATCTCACGATAGATGGCAAAGATCTTCTCTGATTCCTTGCGGTAGCGCCGGAAATCGGGCGGCAGAAAGACCGCCTGAGGGCAGAGCCGGATAGCGCGCGACGACGGCATGGCGGAGTGGACCCCGAACGCCCGCACCTCGTAGGAAGCCGCCGCCACTACTCCGCGCGATTCGGGGCGGCCGCCCACGATCACCGGCTTGCCGCGCAACGATGGGTCGTCGCGCATGTGGACCGCGGCGTAGAAGCAGTCCAGGTCGCAATGGAGGATGCGGCGCAAGGCGGTCTCGGATTCGGGCAAGGGCGACCTGGCCAACCCAATTTGAGGTCGGGCGTAGCGCAGACTTTACGCCCCAATCACGCCTCGATTCAACTATGGCGATCCCAAACGTTTGAGGTCGCAAATTGCGACCTCAAACGTGGGGCGCGGGGCGTTCGTCAACTCATTTCTCGGAATCATCGAGAAGCTCGCCCCCCAATTACGTCATAGCTGGCTAAAAAGGAGGAAGTCCATGCCGAAAAAGCCAGCCACCGTCGCCCAGCTACGTAAAGCCACCGAAGCCGTCGAGAGCGCGATCATCCTCCTGCGGGGAGAACGGGTCTTGCTCGACTCCGACTTGGCGGAGATCTACGGCGTGCCGACCAAACGCCTGAACGAGCAGGTGAAACGGAATCGCCGCCGCTTCCCTGCCGACTTCGCGTTTCAATTGAGCGCGCCGGAGACCGACGGTTTGAGGTCGCAAATTGCGACCTCAAACGCGGGCCGCGGCGGCCGCCGCACCCGTCCCTACGCGTTTTTCGAGCACGGCGCGATCATGGCGGCCAACGTGCTCAGCTCGCCCCGCGCGATCGCCGCGAGCGTTCTCGTGGTCCGAGCCTTCGTGCGCATGCGGCAGGCACTTGCTCCCCATGGGGAGATCGCCCGCAAGCTGGAAGATCTGGAGAGGCGAACCGACGCGCGATTTCACGAGGTCTTCACCGCGATTCGCGCCTTGATGGCTTTGCCGCCCGTTCCCCGTCGGCGGAAGATCGGCTTTACGGTACCCGAGAAGTCGAACCCGAAAGAGTAGATCCTCGAAGTGCCGATGTTGAGGTCGCAATTTGCGACTTCAAACGTCCCGGTGCGCGGTGGTGCGAATCAACCCCCGGCGCCGCCTCCGGCGTGGATGCCGCCTTCCGTCTGGGCGCGCGGATCGAGCGCTTCGCGCAGCTCGTCCTCCGGGAGGACGCCTCTTTCGCGGCAGATCTCGCGCACCGTCTTGCCGGTTTTCACCGACTCCTTGGCGATTTCGGCCGCGGCGTCGTAGCCAATCTTGGGCACCAGCGATGTGACCATCGCGAGCGATTTTTCGACCAATTCCTCGCAGCGCTCACGGTTCGCGGTGATCCCTTCGACGCAACGTTCGGCGAGGAGCTTCGCCGCGTTCGCCAGGATCTCGATCGACTGGAGCAGATTGTAGGCGATCACCGGCATCATCACGTTCAGCTCGAAATTGCCGCCCATTCCGCTGATCGTGATCGTGGCATCGTTGCCGATCACCTGGGCCGCCACCATCAGGACCATCTCGGGGATCACCGGGTTCACCTTGCCCGGCATGATCGAGCTGCCCGGCTGGAGGCTCGGAAGAGAGATCTCACCGATTCCGCAGCGGGGGCCGGACGCGAGCCAGCGCAGGTCGTTGGCGATCTTGGCGAGCGAGGCAGCGATCGTCTTGAGCGCCCCCGACGTTTCGACCGCGGCGTCCTTTCCGCCCATTGCTTCGAATTTGTTCGGCGCGGGCACGAACGGATGGCCGGTCGCCGCCGCGAGCCGGGCGATCACTTGGCGGGCGAAATCGGGGTGGGCATTCAAGCCGGTCCCCACCGCGGTGCCGCCAAGCGCCAGCTCCGCCAAGCGCGGCTTGGCCGCCGCGAGCCGGTCGAGCCCGTAGCGCACCTGCTGCGCATAGCCCGAAAAATCCTGGCCGAGCCGAACCGGCACCGCGTCCTGCAGGTGGGTGCGGCCGATCTTTACCACGTCGTCGAATTCCTGCGCCTTCTTCTCCAGGGCTTCGGCGAGGCGTGCCAAAGCCGGCTCCAGATCCTCGGCGATCCCCGAGTAGGCCGCAACGTGGATCGCGGTCGGAATCACGTCGTTGCTCGATTGTCCGTTGTTGACGTGGTCGTTCGGATGGACCGGAACCTTCGAGCCAACCTTGCCGCCCATCGCCTCGATCGCCCGGTTCGAGATCACCTCGTTGGCGTTCATGTTGGTCGAGGTGCCCGAACCGGTCTGGAAGATGTCGAGCGGAAAATGCTCATCGAGCTTGCCTTCCGCCACCTCCTGGGCCGCCTCGCGGATCGCCGCCGCGATGTCAGCCGGCACCAGGCCGAGCCCCTCGTTCACCGTCGCGGCCTCCCGCTTGATGCCGCCGAGCGCCGCGATGAACCGGCGCGGAAAGCGGAGCCCCGAGACCGGGAAATTGCGGAACGCCCGTTCCGTTTGCGCCCCGTGGTAAGCCTTGGCGGGCACCTCGATCTTGCCCAGGCTGTCTTTCTCGATACGCGTATCCGTCATGGGATGGAATGTCCTTTCGGTTGAGGAGTACTTCGAGGTCGTATGGTAGCGGGAGGTTTGACCGTCGTCCAAATCCGTACGCGCTACCTACCCGGCGGCCGCTCGGCCGGATCGCGCCAGGGCTCGACCGGAACCTCACGGATCGGTCCGGGCGGCGGTTCTTTCAAGACCCAGAGCAGATGGGCAACGAATTCCGCGGGGCATTCCGCCTGCGGGGTGTGGCCGCAAGCGTCGAGCAGGTGGAACCGCGCCTGCGGCAATTCGCGCGCGTAGCGCCGGCCGAGATCGGGCGGAAACAAACCGTCCGCCGAGCCCCAGATCAGATCCGTGGGGGTGGCGATCTTGGCGAGCCGGCCGTCGAGAAAATCGCGCCGGGCAAAGCTCGCGAAGATACGCGGCGCCGGTCCTGCTTGCAGCTTTTCCACCACGTCGTCGAGCAGAAAGCCCGGCAATGGGGGGATCCGCGGCCCGAGCAGCGCATGGGTAAGCGCTCGCGCCTCCTCCCGGTTGCGGACCAGAAACCTGACCTTCGGCTCGTAGAGCAGGCCGGCGGTATCGACCAGGACCAAACGCGACACGCGCTCCGGGTGGCGTTCGGCGTAGAGCAGCGCAACCCATCCGCCAAGCGAGTTGCCGATTAGGATCGGCGGCTGGGCTCCGGCGTACACCGCGAGAAGCGCTTCGAGCCCGGCCACCTCGTCGGGAATCGACAACGGCCCGCGGCGCGGAGCGCTCCCGCCATGACCGGGAAGATCGATCACGATCAGCCGATGATCCTTCAAAAGGGCGGGCACCGACTGCGCCCAGACCCCCGCGTCGTTGCCCAAACCGTGGACCAGGACGAGCATCGGACCGGGAGAGTCTTTTGCACCACCCACCCAGTAACTGAGCGGGCCGCGCGGACCCGGCATCGTCCGATGATCGAGTCCCGCAAGCGACAACCGTAGCCGCACGAAGCCGCGCCAGAGGCCGAGCGGATTGACCCAGACGACAACGCCGGCCAGGGCGAGCAGCACCGCCGCCACGCCCAGCAGCGGGAGCGCTCGCAGCAGCCGGCTCTTCTTACGCGGAACGATCGAGACGTCGCCCTCTTCGAGCGGGAGCCGGGTCATTCATCCGACCTCCATCAGGTCCGCGAGCAGTGCCCGGACGAGCGGCAGCTCCTCGGGCAGCCAGCTCGCGAAACCCTCGCTTGCGAACAGGTCGGCGTCTCCTGGATAGGTCGGCACGAGGTAGAGCGGAAAGCGGGCGAAGATCTCGCGGTCGGTTCGTTTCCTGCGCGCTTGGATCGCGGCCCGCTTCTTCGCCGCTTCGTCGAGGTGACCGAGCAGGTAGGCGACCGTACGGAATTGCGCGATCGTCCGCTCGTCGGTCACGCGCGGCGCGCCCGATGCGCCCGCCGGGTCGGAGCCGAGACGGCCGGCGATCTTCACCAGCACGCGGCGGAGCGACTCGCGGGCGCCGTGCCGGCGGAATCGGCGGAGGATTCCCGCCGGGGTCCAGGGCTCTCGAAGAGCAGGGCTCGAAACGGCGAGTGAGGCAGCGGCGCTCCCGGCCGGCCCCCTCTTGCCGGGCGCGGTGTTGGCGATCCAGCCGGCATAAGGGTCGATGCCGAACGCCGCGCCGCCCGGATTGTTCTCGACCAGCATGCTTTGCGTGCGCGAGAGGAAGGCGAGCAGAACCGCGGGCATCAACCGCTCCCAGATCCCCGCCTCGTAGTTCTTGTAGGCGGTGAGGAACGCATTGCGCTCGAACAAGAAGCCGCGGTTGAACAGGCCGAGCAGGTCGCTCGTGGCGCTTGACCGATGATGGACGATGGCACCCGGGGCGAACGTCACCCGCTCGCCGCCCGACCAGAGACGCCAGCCGAGATCGACGTCTTCGAGGTAGGCGAAGTAGGCCTCGTCGAATCCACCCGCTTCGAGAAACGAACGCTTCCGGATCAACAGGTTCCCGCCGCAGGCGAACAGCAGCTCCTCGCCCTCGTCGGGCACCTTCGCCCGGTCGAGCGGCCGGCGGTAATCGACTTGGAACGCATGCCCGTCGAAGGTCATCGCGCCGCGCGCGAAGTCGAGCCGCTCGCCCGCCCAATCGACGATCTGGCCGGAGACCGCCGCGACATCGTCGGGTGCTTCGGAAAGCGCCGCCACCAAGCGCGCGAGCCAATCGGGACGGGGACGCGTGTCGTTGTTCAAGAACGCCACCGCGTCGCCTTCGGCTTCCGCCACCAGGCGGTTGTTGCCGGCGCAGAATCCCAAATTGACCGGGCTCTCGACCAGACGCAGGTTGGTGAGGCCCGGGGGCGGATCGCGGCGGAGCCACTCCGCGGTGCCATCGGTCGAGCCGTTGTCGAGCACCAGGATCTCCCACGGCACGCCCGGATCGCTCTGGCCGGCGAGCGCCGCGAGACAGGTTTCCAAATGGTGGCGGCCGTTCCAGGAGAGGACGGCGACGGAGACTCTTGCGGGCTTCATCGCTTCCCAAGCATCCCGTGGATGCGCCGCCGGACCCGGAACGCGAGGCCGTCCGCGGGTGCCGTGGTGGGCAGAGCGCGGGCGAAGCGCTCCTTGGTCGGGTCGATCCGAGGATCGCGGCAGAACGCGACCAGCGGCGCGAGCGCCCGCTCCCATTGGAATCCTTCGAGCAGGCGTGCGGCGCCAGCCTCGAAAGCTGCGCCATCGAGCCTCTCGATCGCCGCCACCAGGGCAACCCCAAGCGCTTCGGCGTCTCCCGCAGGGACCACCCGGCCGGCGTGGTGCCCGACCAGCATCCGGCTCATCGCGCCCCCTTCGCTCGTGATCACCGGGCAACCCGCGGCGAGCGCGTCGAGAAAGCGGGTGCGCAAGGAGAGCCGGGTTTCGAGCGTCGGCCGGTGCGGGGCGACCAGCACGTCGACGTCGCGGAGCAGATCGTAGCGTCGCTCGGACGGCACCCAATCGAGCAGCTGCACGCGCCTTCCCCAGACCCCGCGGCGGCGGCAGCGGGCTTCGACCTCTCCGAGCAGGCGCTGGGGCGTGTTTTCGGGGTTTGGGTTCGCGATCAACAGAAGGGTCCAGTCGGGACGGTCGAGACGGTCCAAGGCGTCGAGCAACGTCCATGGATCGTACCAGTCGTACAACCCGCCGAAGAGCAGGCGCTTCTCGCCCGGCCTCCGCGGCGGAAGATACGGAGCGTGCGGCGGCAGCTCTTCAGGCACCCCGAACGGCACCGGGGCGATCAGGCCGGCGAGATCGGGATCGCCCGCGAGACGCTCCGGATTTACCCGGCCGAGTGCCGCGAGGAAGCCGAGATAGAACGTCCGCTGCTCGTCCGAGGAGCAGAGGAAGAAATCGCCGCACGACATCTGGAGCACCCAGGTCGCATGATCGTTACGGTACGGATCGAGCCCGAGGGTTTCGACGTAGGCGAAGTTTTCGATCAACCAGGGGTCGTAGAGATCGATCGCCACGGGCAGCGCTCCAGACCCGTCCGCCGCAGACCCGAGCTCGACCACCGCGTCGTTTCCGAGCTGGCCCTGCGCGATGACACAGGAACAGCCGGCGCACAGCGCGCGCAGCCGGCCGCGCTCGAAGCGGGCCACTTGGCCGGGCTCCAGCGGCACCGCGGCGAGCATCTCTTCGGGCGCGGCCGGCGAGATCAACCGGACCTCGATCCCGAACCCGGGCAGACGGCGCGCCAGCTCGGCGTAGCGAATGCCGATCCCGGCCATCCGCGGACGGATCGGCTCGCTGGAAAGGATCGCGACGCGAGGGGTGACGCGCGGTTTGTCCGGCATGGGTGGTCAGCGGGCGAGCAGCTTGTGCAGGCGCCAGGCGCGGGTCGATTCCATCGCGCGGATCAGCCCGTTCAGGCGCTCGATCTCGGCGTAGGTTCGGCCGAGGTGCGCGGTCTGCTCGTCGAGCGTCGCGCGCAGGGCGCGCTCGTCCTCATAGAGCCGGACGAGATCCGCCGCCTGCCGCTGTTGCTCGGCAACGAGCGCCGAATGCGCGCCGTTCGCCACGTGAAATCGCTCCTCCCACGAGAAGCGCTCGCGCGCGAGATCCTCGTGCGCTCGCTCCAAGTCCGCGAACCGAGAAATCTCCGCCGCAAGCTCGCCGCGCAGCCCGTCGGTCTCGGCTCTCCGGCGCGCCGCCTCTTCGCGCGCCTCGACCTCTTCGCGGCGCAGGGTGTCGGCCACGCGAGCCAACACGTCCGGGCCGATCCGCGCGGCGTGCTTTCCGATCACCCGTTCTTTCACCGCGAGAAAATCGCTCCGCTCGCGCGGCCGCTCGCCGAAGATGTGATGAGGCGCTCCCCGGAAATGGCGATATTCGCAGGTGACCGCCGCCCGGTGGTGGAACGGGGCGAGCGCAGCGAGCCGGATCAGCAGGTCCCAGTCTTCGAAAAACGGCAGCGAGGCGTCGAGCGGTCCGGCTGCGCGCAATAGCTCGCGCTCGATCAACAGGGTGTTGAACGGGATGTAGTTGTCGAGCAGCAGCAGGTCGGGGTCGAAATCGCGGCTGTAGGGCAGGCGGCGCTCGCGGCAGCTCCAGCCGAGAGATCCCGGAGATCCAAGCTCGTAGATCGCGACCGCGGCGTCCGTATAGGCGACGCGCACTCCTGCCCCCTGGACCATTCCGGCGAGAGTCGCCAGATGCTCGGGTGCCGCGAGATCATCGTCGTCAAGAAATCCCACGTAGGCACCGGTTGCCGCCTCGATCCCTCTTTGAGCCGCCGCGGCTCGGCCGCGGGTTTCGGCTAGATTGACACGCACGATCGAAAGCGGAAAGCTCCAGGGAATCTCGGGCGATGCGCCACCATCGTTGACCAATACGACTTCGGCTCGGGTATACGTCTGCCCGGCGAGAGAGGCGAGCGCTTCGGCGAGCAGCTCCGGCCGGTCCTTGGTTCGCACGATCACCGAGACGTTCGGCCCTTCACGCACCTCCAGAAGATCGGGCAGGCCGCCGAGGTGGCGGATCAACTGGGCGGGACTGCGGGTGCGGAAGTCGTCGACCGTCAACCGGCGGTAGCCCTCGGCGAGATCGACGCCCGGAGAGAGCGACAGCGTCCGGTGGCGGCGCAGGCCGAGCGCGGCGTTCCAATAGGGGTGGCGCTCCGTTTGGCTTTCGTGCGCCGCCATCGCCCGTTCGAGGGTCTCGACTTGCCTCGAGACGTCCACCAGCAGATCGGGAAAGCCGGGGCGGTTCACCTCGTAGGCCAGGATGCGCAAATCTTCGAATCCCGCGAGGGCGTTCTCGGAGTTCGCCCCACTCGGCCGCAGAGGTGTGAGGAGGAGATGGAGGGCCGCGAAGGCCGCGCGATGATCGGCGCTCGTTTCGAGCGGCGAGGGCACCAGCAGCAGCTCCGGCCGCTGGGAGAGGATCGCGCGGCGAATTCCCGTGGCAATCTCGTCGAGGTGGTCGGAGAGCGCGCCGTCCGGCAGGTCGAGCGCATCGCAGCCGGCAAGGCCCAGGATCTCCGCCGCGCGCGCCGTCTCGTCCCGCCGCCTCGCCCGATATGCCTCTCGATCCGCGATGCTTTCGACCCCGCCGCCGCCGTCCGAGAGGAACAGCACCCGCACGACGGCACCCGAGGCGGCGAGCTGGGCAAGCAGGCCGCCGCAACCGAGCACCTCGTCGTCGGGATGCGGGGCGATCGCGAGCACACTTCCCGCGGCGACGCGCTCGGTGGTGCCGGGAGGGTCGGGAGGGCCGGGCGGTGAGAGAGGGGATAGGGAAGTCACTGGATATACCCCAGGGCGCGCAGGCTCTTCTCGGTTTCCTCGCTTGCGGCCGAGGCTGCGGGGGAGAGCCGACCGACGTCCCCGCGGCGCCAGAGCCAGAGCGTACCGCCCGGTGCGGAGAGAGGGAATCGCCGTGCTTCGAGCGTCGCCGCGGCGACCCGGCCCCCGCCGTAGGGCGCCCCGCCGCCGAGCCGGATTTCTCCCGCCCTCAACGGCTTGCCGTCGATCCGCGCCACGATCGTAACCGGTGCGCCGGTTTCGCCATAGACCAGGAAACCTTTGCTCCGTCGCACGCTCGCCTCGCACAGCAGATCGAAGCGGATCGCGGCACCGACGATCTCGACCCGATCTCCCGGCGCGAGGAACAGCGGCAGAACGCTCTCCGGCGCCTGTTCGAACGCGATGCTACCACCGAGCCGCGCGCCCGCCGGGCAGGGGCGGACCGCGACGCGCAGGCCGTGCAATTGCTCGTCGAGCTGGGCCGAGAGGATCGCGTCGATCGGCGGGAGAGTTGGGCTTGGAGCGTCCGCCATCGGCTCGGCGAGCAGGTTTTTCCGCTCGTGCGGATCGGCTGCGAGGTCGTACAGCTCGTCGGTCGGCAACCGGCCCAGATCGAGCGTCCAGAGGTGGGCTTGAAGCTCGTCCTCGGGCGCGAACGGCTGCGACCGGTTGAAACGAATCCGTTTGCTGTGGTCGAGGATCGTCGCGACCCGCAGCGGTCCGCTTGCCAGGTGCTGGGAAAACGCCGGCAGGCGCGGCACCGCGCCGTGCCCTTCGAGCGCCGGCAGAAGATTCACTCCGTCCCAAGCCGGATCGGCCTTGGCGCCGCTCGCCGCGGCGAGCGTCGGCGCGAGATCGAGCAGCCGTACTACGCCGGGCAGGCGCTGGCCCGGGGGAATCCGGCCGTCCCAGCGGAAGAACAGGGGGACGTGGATCTGCTCGTCGTAGAGCGTCTGGCCGTGCTTCCAACCGCCGTGGTCGAGCAGCTCCTCGCCATGATCCGCGGTGACCACGATCAGCGTGTTGGCCAGCACCTCGGGCGGGATCGCGGCGAGCAGCCGGCCGACCTGGGCGTCCGCGTAGTGGATCTCGCTGTCGTAGAGCGCCGCGATGTGCACCAGATCGCGCGCCGGGTCGTCGAGCTGCAGCTTGCCGGTGTAGATGCCGTGAATCCAATCGACGCCGATCTTGCCGTGGTAGTCGGGATCGAACGGACTCACGCCGTTCACCAATTCCGGCGAGTCGTAGGGATCGTGCGGGTCGATGTAATGGACGTAGAGAAAGAACGGCCGTTCGGCGCCTCCGGCGTGCGCCGCGAGCCACGGCAGCGCGCGATCGGTGAGACCGCCGCCGTGGAGACGCATCGATTCCGGATCGGCCGGCGGGGTGTAGAACGTGCCGAAACCGCGGGCGAAGCCGTTGCCTTCGTGGAGGGTCGGATTGCCGATGAATCCAGCTGTGGCATACCCCGCGAGCGCGAACCGTTCGGCGATCGACGGAACGGACGGCGGCAGCGCGAACGACGCGACCGGGTCGCCCAAAAACTCGCCCGGATAACGCCCGCTCATGATCGCCGCGAGCGAAGGCAGCGTCCACGGCGCCTGGCTGTAAGCGGTCTCGACCGTGGTTCCCTTCGCGGCCAACCAACGCGCGATCTCAGGGCTCGTGTCGCGCCGATAGCCGTACGGGGTCAGATGGTCGGCGCGCACCGTGTCGATCAGGATGAACAGGACGTTCGGCCGTTCATCCCCCGGCCGCGCCTTTACGGTCGGCTCGTCGGAGGAGAGGCGCGCGGGACTCCACGCGAGCAGCGGAGTCGAGCGGTCCTGGGCGAGCAGGCCGACGAGTGTCGGGCGCACGGTGAGTACCACCTCGCTTCCCGCCCAGGGCGAGAGATCGGCTTCGAGGTCGAGCCAACGCGGCTCGCCGCCCTTGCCAAGCCGGCCGATCGCGACCATTTCGCGGCTCCCGTCGGCTTCGACCTCGATCGCGACTTCCAGCGCCTTGGCCACCTGCCAGCCGAGCGGCAGCGCCTGCACCCCGAGATGGAGCCGCCCGCCTGGCGGAACTTTTCCCCGCCAGGCCCAAGGCTCGACCGAAGTGATCACGACCGGCCGGCTCTCGCGCCCGATCTCGATCCGCCCGAGAGCGGGAGACCGGGTGAACGCGAGGCCGGATCGAGCACCAGCCATGGCGGCCGAGCCCACCGCAAACCGCTTCGCGCGCACCTGCTCGCCGAGGTCGAAGTGCGAGGCGGAGCGCGGGCCGCAGGCGACAAACGCCGAGCAGATCGTCCACAGAGCCAGGCCCGCCGGGGCGCGTTCAGACCAGGTCATAGTCTCCCATCGAATAGAAAAAGCCGGCTGAGCTCTCAACCGGATCGGGACCCTCGTGCCGGCCGCGGCAGCCGAGGACGATACGCTCCTCGGTCGGGGCAAGCCCCAGCTCGGCGAGAGCATCTTCCAAGTCCGGACGTTCGACCGGCGGTGGCCATACCGTCCAGCGTTCGATTCCGGCCGCGGCGAGATCCGCCGCTATTCCAGCGAGATGCGCTCGCCAATCGAAACCCGGCGGCAGCCAAAGCTCGGCCACCTGTGCCTCCTGGCCGCTGAACGAGACGACGGCCAGCCCGGCCACGCCGGAAACCTCCGGACGATAGACGCGGTAATAGCGTTCCGGCCGGGCATGGTAGCGCCAGTTGAGAAACGCCGCCGAGCGCACCACGCCGAAACCTCCTCCGGCGGCCGTCCAGATCTCTACGGAATCGTCGGGCGCTACGTCGCTCCAAGAGATCTCGTGGCCTTCCGCCGCCGTGGCGACGTCGCCGCCGAGCGGGACGATCTCGGCCAGCGGCCGGTAGCCGAACACCCGTTGCCCGAGGCGAAAATGGCGATCGCTCGGGAAACCGAAGATCCACGGCGCATCGCCCTCGGCTGGCAGATCGGCGAGCACGGTCCGCCCGAGATCGACCAGCGGCGGCCGCAGATGCGGCGACCGTTCGGCCGCGACCCAGTCGACCAGCTGCCAGATTCCTCCCTCGCCGCCGTGCCACCGTGCCGGCAGGCGGAGCGCCCCGGCATGGGCGAGGATCTCTCCGCCCGGCGTGCCGACCGCGGCGACCCAGGAGCGGCCCTCCCCCGGCAGCTGCCGGTATTTCCAAATCCATTCCGCTTCCGAGAGCGGATGGCCGAAACGGCTGGCGAACAGGGCGGAGATCGCCGGCAGGTCGTCCGGCTCGGTGGGGCGAATCTGGAGCACGAAGGCATTCACGCCGGCCGCTCTCGCCGCCGGAGCGTCCAGGTGGCCAACAAGGCGAGAGGCGTGATCGCGGCGCCCGCCGCGAGACCTGGCGCCCGATAGCGCAGATCGACCTCCCACGCTTCCGGTTCCCCCGCCGGCAGGTCGACCGCGAGCGCGGTGCCCCGCTCGGCCGGTTCGACCGCCAGCTCGCGCTCGGCACGCTCCGTCCGCAAGACGGCTTGCCAGCCGTGCGCCCAGGTTTCCGCCACGATCAGACGGCGAGGAGGTAGCGGACGGCGTGCTTCTTCATCCCGCACCCCGATCCGCCAAGTCCCCGGCTCCGCCGCTTCGACCGTCAGTCCCTCGGAGGAGCTGTCCGCCCAGCGCACCAGGGGCAGCGCCGTCAGTCGCTCCCAGACCCGGGCGTCGGCCCCGGCGTAGGCCAGCCGCCAATCGGCGACGGGGCTCGCCTCTGCCGGCCCACCAAGCACCCAGCGCACGCCCCACCGATCGAGGCTCGGATCGCTCCACCGCTCGATCGGCCGCAGATACACGGGGTCCGGTTGACCGAGCGCGCCATAGGCGGATTCGAAGCTCGCCAGCTTCACCGGGTCATCGCCGCGCAGATCGCGCAGGCCGTAAATCATTCCCGCATTCGGCCGCAACTGTTCGCCGAGCGCCGCTACCCGGTCCGGCTGGGCTTGAAGAAATCGAACGGCGCCGGTCTCCGGGTAGAAACGTGCGAACGACAACCCCGGCACGATCCGGCCGTGCGCGAGCAGCAGGTCGACGCCCAAGATCACGGGTAAGACGAGCACCGCCCGCCAGCGCGCCTCGGAAGAGAGCTTCAACGAGAGAGCCGCCGCGAGCGCCAATCCCAAGGCGGCCAAGGTCCAGACGAGCTGCTCCCCGGCGAGCCCATGCTCGCGGAGCGGAGGCTCAAGAAAGAGCCATGCGGCCGAAAGCATCGCCGCCACGACCGCTCCCCCGGCAAGCAGGCCGCGCCCTTTCCCGGCCAGCCAACGATCGATCCCGACTGCACCGAGGAGAGCCAGTCCGAGCTCCAGTCCGAAGATCAGCCGATGATGGGCGGCCCGGCCGAGCAGCGGCAGCACGGCGAGCAGATCATGGACGCCTGGCAGGTGGTACGCCCCGAGAAAGCAGAACGCGACAATCGCGGCAAGCCCGAGCACGCGACGATCCCACGGATCGCCACGCGATCTGCCGAACCCCGCCGCGGCGAACGGCAGGGCGAGCGCCCCGGCGTAGACGGCGGTCGCCGAATAGTTGAACGGCCCCCACCAGGTGCCGAGCGCGGGATGGCCGTAGAGCTGGGGCAGGACGAGGCGCAGCGGTTGAAGCAGGAGAAGGCCGAGCGGCGGCGAAGATCCTCCTGTTGCCGCCACGCTCTCCCATTTACTGGTCGCGGGCAGAAGCAGCGCAAGCGGCAGGATCTGGACCGCGGCGATGCCCGCGGCCAGCGCCCAAGCTGCAACGAAGCGACACCAGGTCGCCAGAGTCCGCTCGACCGAACCGCGTACGACCAGATAAAGCCCGGCGAGCAGCGCGGTGTGCATCGACGTTTCGGGATGGCCGCCGAGCAGTTGAATCCCGGCGCACAGCGCGAGCAGCGCGCCGCCCGAGCGCCCGACGGCCAACCGCTCGACGGCCCAGAGCACCCAGGACACGAGCGCGAGCGCGTTGCCCATCGGGAACAGCATGAAGCTCACCAGCATGCCGGAGAGCGGAAATCCGATCGTCGCCCAAAGGGCGGCCGGCCGCGACAGGCCGATTTCGCGCGCGAGCATCCAAGCCCCGCAGCCGGCGATCACGATCCGCAGCCAGGGGAGGATGACGAAACCGATCTGGAGAGGCAGCAGGGCGAAGATCAGGTGGAGCGGAAAGAGCGGCGCCGATTGGCCGTTGGCCCAGAACGGAGCGCCCGCGAAAGAGTAGGGATTCCAGGTCGGCAGTTGGCCGGCCACCAGCTCGCGCTTGAGGAACATCAGCCAGGGCTCGATCTGAAACGTCACGTCGCGCAGCACCGGGTTGCCGGGATGCCCGGAGAGCCCCGCTTCGCCCCCTTGCCAAGGGGCCACCGCCGCCAGATCCGCCGCCGGGCTGGGAATGCCGTCGGGAAGGCGGAGCGCGGGGGCGAGCAGCGCGATCCCCAGCCATCCCGCCACCGCCCAGGGGATACCCAGCTCGCCGAACCGGGCCCAGAGTCGAGTTTCGTCGCGCCTCTCTTCGGAGGCCGCCCGCCGCCATCCCGAAACGAGCAGCGGCAGAAGCGCGGCGAGCGCGAGCAGCGGCAATGCGGGATTGAATGAATTCAAACGTCGCCTCTGCGGTCCTTGGGACTTGGATGCCGCCGCCGCAGGCGCATCAGGATGAGATCGCGCAGGGCGGCGAACGCCGCGCGTAGCGGATCGACCTTCGATGCGGCGGAGTTGACCCATACGACGCCGACTTCGGCGATCCGCAATCCGCGCTTTTTGGCGAGCCAGAGAAGCTCGACGTCGTAGGCCCAGCCGTCGATCGTCAGCTCCCGGGCGAGCGAGCGCGCGACGTCGCCGAGGAGCAGCTTGAAGCCGCACTGGGTGTCGGCGATGCCGCGCACGGCGAGCAGCCGGATCACTTTGTTGCCCGCCTTGCCCAGCAGCACGCGATAGAACGGCTGGCGCTCGCGCACGTCGGCCCCGCGGATCGCCCGGCTGCCGATCGCGATCTCGGCCCCCCCCAGGTACCCCTCCAGTTTCTCCAACTCCTCGATCGGGGTCGAAAAATCGGCATCCGAAACCAACACTCGATCGCCCGCGCAAGCGAGCAAACCGGCTTTCACGGCCGCCCCCTTGCCGCGATTGCGCGGCAGCCGAATCGCTCGGACTCCCTCATCGCCGAACCGTTCCGCCACCTCGACCGTCCGGTCCGAGCTGCCGTCGTCGGCGACCAGAATCTCGAAGGTCTGGCCGTTTCGCTCCCGTCGCGCCGAGAGGTAGCGAATCGCCCGTTCGAGGCTCGGTCCCAGCCGTTCCTCTTCGTTGTAGGCGGGGATCACCACCGAGATCGCCACCCGGGCGTCGGGTAAAACGTCGGGTTCGGTCATTACGGCGGGATTCTAGCGGCGGGAGAGCCTGAATCGACCGAATCGCCCGCGGAAGCGGCTCGCTCGGGAGGCGCCGGGCCATGGTGACGATCGATAGAGTCCCGGATGGGCGCCGTAGAACTCCCCTTGGAAGCCGTAGAAATTCCATTGGGCGCCGTAGACGGTCGTTTGGGGGAGATAGAACGTCCATTGGGCGAGATAGAAACTCCATTGGGC
Organism: Thermoanaerobaculia bacterium; assembly: GCA_035995205.1. Taxonomy (GTDB): domain Bacteria; phylum Acidobacteriota; class Thermoanaerobaculia; order Multivoradales; family UBA5704; genus DASYKS01. The sequence continues at coordinate 48,224 of DASYKS010000083.1, read as the reverse complement.
GCTATAGACGGCCGTTTGGAGGAGATAGAACGTCCGCTGGGCGAGATAGAAACTCCATTGGAAGCCATAGAGCTTCGATTGGGCGCCGTAGAAACTTAATTGGGCGCCATAGACGCGCCGATGGGTCCCATCCGCCGTTCTATCTCCCCCAAACGGCGTTCGGAGAGCCCCAACGGAAGTTCTATCTCTCCCAAACGACGACCGAAACGCGCTCATGGCCGTTCTATCTTCCCCAAAACGAAGTCCGGAAGCCGCCAATGAGCGTTCCAGCTCTCCCATCCCGTCGTCGGAGCGCTCCAACGGATCGTCGGTGCCTGCTAACGGAGGCGCCGTCTCCTTCAAACGGCGCCGGACCCACCCGCCGCTCGAAGCGCACGGCCATCCGCGTCAGCTCCCGCCGCTCCTCCGCCGCCCATTCGCACAGCCGCCGGTCGGCCGGATCGAGTGTCGCTCCCTCGACGGAGTCCGCTTGCCGCGGTTCGTCCGCCACCTCCTCCGCGAAGTCCTGGCGGTGCCGATCGGATCCTCGAGCTCCAGTCGATCGAGGAGTTGGGGATCGGCGGGTAGCCGCCACCCTTTCCCGAAGTCAGGCGGCGAGCGCGGGAGAGGGTATTTTGGGAATCGGCGCGAATTGCAAGGTCCAAGGGGGGATTTTCCGTCTTTGGCATGGCGAAAGGAGGATTTCGCCGTGCCCCCACACGATCACCTGTTCAAATCGCTGTTTTGCGCGCTGTTCCGGGATCTCTTGCTCCTGGTAGACGCCGAGCTCGCCTCATGGCTCTCTCCCGAGGCGGAGGTCGAGTTTCGCGACAAGGAGCTGATCCCGGATTCTCCCGAGGCGGAGCACGGGTGGTAGATCTCCTCGCCGCGATCCCGGATCCGGCGGGAGGATGCGCGTTCTTGGTCCACGTAGAGATCGAGCGGAAAGCCCCGACGAACATCGGCCGGCGCCTTTGGGACTACTCGATCCGCCTGCGCGGACGCCATCCGGAGCCGTCGGTCTCCTTGGTCGTCTTCCTCCGCGGCGGCCCGCCGGGACCTGCCTGGCAGGCCTACACGGAAGAGACGGCCGGGCATGAGGTCGCGCGCTTCCGCTACCTCTCTTTCGGCCTGTCGCGGTTCCCGGCCGAACAGCTGCTCGCCCGCCCCGAGCCGCTCGCCCGGGGACTCGCGGCCCTTGCCAAACCCGGCGCTCTCGGTCGCGCTCGGGTCAAATTCGAGGCGTTGCGAAGGATCGCGAGCGCCAAGCTCCGCGAGCGCCATCGGTTCCTGTTGATGAATTGCGTCGAGACCTACTTACCCTTGAAAGGACGCGACGCGGAGGAGTACGCTTCTCTCGCGAGCGCCCAAGAACCTTCGGAGATCCGAGCGATGCAGGTGACCTGGGCCGACAAAGAAAAAGCGAAGATGGCGGCCACGATCACTGCCACGATCAGCGGCGAAGATCGAGGCGGAGGTTAAGGCGAAAGTTGAGGCGAAGGGAGCAGACCGCCTGCGCAGTACGGTGATCCGCCTGCTTGGCCAGCGTTTTGGGAAGGTACCTGCGCGGCTCGCGAAGCGTTTGGCGGCGATCCGCACGGTCGACGAGCTGGGCGCGATAGCCGATCGGATTTTCGAGGTCCAGTCGATTGAAGAGCTGGGGCTCGGTGGGTAGCCGGTGCCCTTTCCGCATCCAGATCCGGCGCCTTCCGTTTGACAGCCCGGCCCCTCGCCTCTAGGATTGCGGGCCGCGGAAAGAGGGGAGACCCTCGCCTCGCCTCCAAGATTGCTTCCGATCAACCCTGCCGGACCGAACGGCTCCGTGCGGGGTGTTTGTGTCGCCGCGCAAGCGGCTCCTCGGGAATCTCCCGAGATTCTTTCGTCGCGGTCGCCGGTTCGATTCGAGACCTTCGGGTCCGGAGAGGCTCGGAGCTCGATCGGCGGATCGCAGGGACGATGAGGGGACGCGGTCATGGAGATCACGGAGGTCAAGGTCTTTCCCATTCATGAAGAGAAGCTCAGGGCTTTCGTCTCGATCGTCTTCGACCACTGTTTCATGGTCAACGACATCAAGGTCATCCAGGGGCGGGACGGTTTGTTCATCAGCATGCCGAGCCGCAAGAAGAAGAATGGGGAATTCAAGGATATCGCGCACCCGCTGAACAACGAGGCGCGGCGCACGATCGAGGACCGGATCTTGGCCGCATTCGGTCAGATCACCGATTCGGGCGCCGCCGCAAGCCCTCGTCCGAGCGCGGTGAATGGCGGCAACGGCGAGGACCGGAGAGGCGTCCACTGGGCGCCGGAGCTGTCGCAGCCGCCCTTCGGCGGCGCGGTTGAGATGCGGAGCGAGCGCGTGGAGATCGCGGCGATGGCGGCGATCAACGCGGTACCGGAGCCGAAAGCCCCGGAGGCGAAAACGCTGGAAGAGCTCGAAGAGCTACACTTCTCCGACTCGTTCTGGAGCGTCGAGTAGCCGGAGCGGGGGGTAGGAGCGGGGGCGGCGAAACCGGAAAAGCGGCGAAGCAACACTGGGGCGTCGCCAAGTGGTAAGGCACCAGACTTTGGCTCTGGCATACGGAGGTTCGAATCCTCCCGCCCCAACCAAATTCGTTGGCGAGTCCCCTTTAGGGCGAAAGAGGAGCGAGGAAGTACATGGCAGGAGAGCTGAAGATTTTCGGGGGGCGCGCCCATCCGGCACTGGTGCAGGAGATCTGCGAATACCTCCATCTGGAAGCGGGGCACGTCAAGGCCGTGAACTTCTCGGATGGCGAGATCTTCTGCCAGGTCACCGAGAACGTGCGCGGCTCGGACGTCTTCGTGGTCCAGCCGACGTGCGAGCCGGTCAACGAGAACCTGATGGAGCTGTTGATCCTGCTCGACACGTTCAAGCGCTCTTCCGCCTCGCGGGTGACCGCGGTGATCCCGTATTACGGCTACGCGCGCCAGGACAAGAAAGACCAGCCGCGGGTGCCGATCACCGCCAAGCTGGTCGCCGATTTGATCTCGCGCGCAGGCGCCGACCGGGTGCTCACCCTCGACCTGCACGCCGACCAGATCCAGGGCTTCTTCGACGTTCCGGTCGACCACCTGTTCGCGGCGCCGGTGCTGCTCGAAGCGATGAAAGCGTTTCCCGTGCCCGACCTGGTGATCGTGTCGCCCGATGCCGGCGGGGTCGAACGGGCGCGGGCGATCGCCAAAAGGCTCGGGGTGGGCCTTGCGATCGTCGACAAGCGCCGCACCGCGCCGAACGAGGCGGAGGTCATGCATATCATCGGCGACGTCGACGGAAAAAATGCCCTGATCGTCGACGACATCATCGATACCGCGGGAACGCTCACCAAGACGGTCGAAGCGCTGCGGATGAAAGGCGCCGAGCGCATCCTGGCCGCCGGAGTCCACGGCGTGCTTTCCGGTCCGGCGCTCGACCGGATCAACGCGTCCCCGCTCGAATCGGTCCTGATCACGAATACCATCCCGGTGGAAGCCAAGCTCGCCCGTTCGGCGAAGCTGCGCACGCTGTCGGTCGCCTCGCTGCTCGGCGAGGCGATCCGCCGGATTCACGAAAACAGCTCCGTAAGCTCGCTGTTCGTCTGACGGCGGCTGCCAAAGAGGGTTAAGGCGATGAACGAATTGACCGTAGAAGTCCAGAAGCGCGAAGGAACTGGCAAAAACGTCAACCGGCGGCTGCGGGCGTCCGGAATCGTGCCGGCCGTTCTGTACGGCGGCGACCGCGATACCGTTTCGATCCAAGTCGTGCGCAAGGACATGATCGAGCTGCTCAAGAAGGCCGGCAGCGAGCATCCGATCTTCCTCCTTAAGCTCGCCGAATCCGGCGGCCAGGAGCGCCACGCCATGGTGCGCGAGCTGAAAGTGCATCCGATCACCCGGATCCTCCAGCACATCGATTTCCAGCGCATCCTGATGACCGAGAAGCTGCGCACGTCCGTGCCGATCGAGATCACGGGCGTCGCCTACGGCGTGAAGACCGAGGGCGGCCTGATCGACTTCGTCACCCGCGAGGTGCAGGTCGAATGCCTGCCGGCGGACATTCCGAAGAAGATCTCGATCGACGTGACCGAGCTCCACATCGGCCAGCACGTCGAGGCGCGTGAGCTGGAGCTGCCGAAGGGGGTCGAGCTGTTGGAGGATGCCGATCGGGTGATCGTCTCCTGCTCGCACACCCACGCCGAGCAGGCTACGGCCGGAGCCGAGGGTCTCCTGGAGGCGGCCAAGGCCGAGCCCGAGGTGATCAAGAAGAAGAAGCCGGAGGAGAAGAAGGACAAGAAGTAACCGCCTGCGGCACTCAAGGCCGATCGGGCAACCGTTCGATCGGCCGCGCCGCCGCGCGACTTCCCCCCCTGTTGCCGATGCCGCGCCTCGTCCTTGGGTTGGGCAATCCGGGTCCGCAGTACCGGGAGACCCGCCACAACGTCGGTTTTCGCGTCGTCGAAGAGCTGGCGCGCCGCCTGGAACGCTCGTTCGAAGGGGACGCCGCGCGCGACGAGTGCGGCTCGCGGGTGCTCTCCCTGGACGACCTGACGCTCGTTCTTCCCCAGACGTTCATGAATCGGAGCGGCTACGCCGCCCGCTGCCTGGTCGAGGTCCACGGCTTCGCGCCGGAGGAGATCCTGGTCGTCTACGACGAGGTGGCCCTGCCGCTCGGCCGCTTGCGGATGCGGCGCGGCGGCAGCCCCGCCGGACATCGGGGAATCGAGTCGATCCTGCAGCAGCTGCGCACCGACCAGATCCCCCGGCTGCGTTTGGGCGTCGGTCGGGGAGAGCGCCCTGCGATCGCCGAAGGCGCTGCCGAGGAGCCGCCTCCGGAGAACCTCGCGGATTTCGTCCTCTCCCCGTTCGCGCCGGAAGAGCGAGAGACCGTCGCCGTGATGATCGAGCGCGCCGCGGACGCCTGCGCGATATGGGTGGCGGATGGCGTCGAGGTCGCGATGACGCGTTTCAACGGGTGATCGCCGACGGCGCTGCGAAAACTCGTCGAGTCTCGGGCTCTTGCGCCTTTCCGCCCGGAGCGGATAGAATCAAGGGCTCGCGGCCGGAACGTTCCGGCCCTTTTCCACCCTCTCTGTTCCGCGCACGGCGCGGGACCGACCCAGGCCATAGGGAGGTTCGTTTCCCCTCATGCGTACCTACGAGCTCTGTTTCGTTGCCGACCCTCGTCTATCGGACGAGGAGGTCGTAACGCTGACCGAAGACTACAAACAGCTGCTCGCTTCCAAAGGTGTCGAGATCACCAAGGAAGAGAGCTGGGGCCGCCGCAAGCTGGCGTACCCGATCAACAAGCTGACCGAAGGCAAGTACGTCCTGCTCTATTTTTCGAGCGAAGGCGGCGCCCAAGGGCTGCCCGACGTGGAGCGCCGGCTGCTCCAGAACGACAAAATCCTGCGTTTCTTGACCGTCCGTACCGACGAAGATTTGAAGCGGGCCGCGCGGGTCGTGCCGCGGCGCAACCCCTCGCCCGAGACCGAAGCGGGGGACCGTGGTGATCGCGGAGACCGCGATGACCGTGGTGATCGCGGAGACCGTGGTGATCGTGGGGACCGCGGAGATCGTGGTGGCCGCGGCGACCGTGGCGGCTATGCCGGAAGGGAGGACTGATTCATGGCTCGTCCGAAGAAGGTTTTCTTCCGCCGCCGTAAGGTCTGCAAGTTCTGCGTCGATCGCATCGAGCACGCGGATTACAAGGACTTGAAGCTCCTCCAGGGCTTCGTGCCGGAACGCTCGAAGATCCTTCCGCGCCGCATCTCGGGCACCTGCGCCCGGCATCAGCGGCTCCTCCAGACGGCGATCAAGCGGGCGCGCCACCTCGCCCTGCTGCCTTTCACCACCGATTAAAGGACAACCGAGATGCGTGTGATCTTGCTCTCCGATCAGCGGAACCTCGGCAAGCGCGGCCATGAGGTGGACGTGAAGCCCGGGTATGCGCGCAATTTCCTGATTCCCCAGGGGATGGTTCTCGAGGCGACGAACGCCAACAAGGCGTACTTCTCCCACCAAAAGAAGAAGATCGACGATCGTCACAGCCGCGAGCGGGACGCGGCGGCGGCGGTCGCGGAACAGTTGGCCAGCATCAAGATCGAGATCGCGAAGCGCGTCGGCGAGAACGAGGTGCTCTACGGCTCGGTCACCGCTGCCGACGTCGCCGCGGTGCTCGAAGCGAAGGGTGTCACGATCGACAAGCGGCGAATCGATCTGGCCGGCGGCATCAAGAAGCTCGGCGACCACACGGTGCGGGTCGATTTGCATCCGGAAGTCGTGGCCGAGCTCGTCGTCTCGGTCATTCCGGAACGGTAAGGCCTGCAGTTTTCAGGATAAAACCCGGGCGATTCGAGATGTCAGATCGCGAACAGGACGCGAGTCCTTCGCTTTCGATCGAATCGCCCGACACCGTCTCTCCTTCCGTGACAGACCCGAGGGTCGCCGACTTTCTGGTCGAGCCGACCCGCAAGCTCTCCGATTGGCGCTGGCTGTGGAAGCGGGATGTTTCTTTCCCCATCCGCAGCCATCGTGGTTTTCTGGGCCGATTGTTGGTGGCCTGGAAACGGCTGCTTCGCCCGCTGGTCAAAGTGCCCCAGAACGACCTGTGGGAACGCCAGCGGATCTTCAATCTGATCCTGCTCGAACACCTCGAACGACAGGACGCGGAACGCGAACGCCATCACGACCGCCTCGCCTATCTCGAAGAGCTGGACGCCAAGGGCATCCGCGAGCTGATGCAGCACAACGACGCGCTGTTTTCTCGCGTCGACCAAAAGCTCGACCGGGTGCGGCGCGAATCGCGCGACCTGCTCGCCTCGTTGGGTGCCGCGCTCTCGGTGGTTGAAACCGCCGAAGGGACCGCTCCTTCCGACGAGCCCGCCGTGGTGGTGCCAACCACTCCAGCCGATCTCGTCCGCCTTCGCGACGAGCACGCCTATCTCGAATTGGAGAGGCGCTATCGGGGCACCGAAGAGGAGATCGGCGAGCGGATCTCGATCTACCTGCCGTGGCTCGCCGAGCGCTCTCCCGTGCTCGACCTAGGGTGCGGCCGGGGCGAGTCGCTCGCGCTGCTGCGAGACAAGGGGATCGCCGGCCGCGGCGTCGATTCCTCCGCACGGATGGTCGATCTCTGCCGCGAGCGCGGCCTCGAAGCGGTCGAAGGGGATCTTTTCGGCCACCTCGCGGGGCTGCCCGAAGGATCGCTCGGCGCGATTGTCTCGTTCCACGTCATCGAACATCTGCCGCCCGAATCGCTCGACCGTCTGGTGCGCCTCGCCTACCGAGCGCTACGTCCGGGCGGGGCGTTGATCCTGGAGACGCCGAACCCGCTCTCGCTGGTGGTCGCCGCGCGCAACTTCTGGCTCGATCCGACCCACCGCCGGCCGGTCCATCCCGAGAGCCTGAAGCTCCACTTCGAGCTGGCCGGCTTCGACCCCATTGAGCGCCTCGACCTGCGCCCCTTCCCGGCGAGCGAGCGCTTGCCGGAGATCAACCTCGCGGAGATCCCCGAGGCGCAGCACCTGCTCGCCGACCGGCTCAACCGGCTGCGCGACCAGATCGACGAGCTGCTGTTCGGCACCCAGGATTTCGGGCTGATCGGCATCAAGCCGAGCGGTGCCGGTCGGCCGTAGGGAACCCAGGTTGAGGAGCGCCCCACGGGACCGGTAGTATGGACTCCATGGGGAACACCGAGCGCATCGTCATCGACCCGCAGGTACGGAGCGGCAAGCCGTGTATCCGAGGGACCCGGATCACTGTCTACGACATCCTCGAATACCTCGCGGGAGGAATGTCCGAAACGCAGATCCTGGCGGATTTTCCCAGCCTGACCTCTGACGACATTCGCGCGGTCCTCTCGTTCGCCGCGGCCCGCGAACGGCGCCTCGCCGTGTCCCAAGCGGCGTGAAGCTCCTCTTCGACGAGAACCTCAGCCCGAAGCTGGTACGGGTTCTCGCTGACGCCTTTCCGGATTCGGCCCACGTCGACCCGTTGGGTCTTCGCGGAGCCACCGATGTAGCGCTCTGGAACCTAGCTCGCGACGGTGGATTTGCGATCGTCTCGAAGGACAACGATTTTCGCCAGCGGGTTTTTCTGGATGGGACGCCGCCGAAAGTCATCTGGCTTTCGGTCGGAAACGCCGGAACCGATGTGATCGCCGGCCTGCTGCTTGAAAATCAAGAACGGTTAACTCGATTCCTCGCTGATGAAGAAGAAGGATTGCTGGTTCTTCAGGCCTAGTTCATGAATCTCCTCGACCTCTTCGCCATCCCGCTTGCCGAGACTCCGGCGAAGGCGGCGCTCCGATTTCGAGGGGCGGACGGCGCGGCGGTATCGCTTTCCTACGCGGAGCTGTTTCTCGCCGCGGAGCGCACGGCGGCGGGATTTGCGGCGCGGGGCTTGAAGCGCGGCGATCGGATCGCGTTCTTCCTCGGCAACCGGCCGGAGTTCGTGATTGCCTATCTCGCGGCGATCCGGCTCGGGGCGATCGTAGTGCCGATCAATCTTGCGTATCGAAAAGTCGAGTTGGCCCATATTCTCTCGGACGCCGAGCCGCGGATTCTGTTGACCGAGCGGGAGCTGCTGCCGATCGTGGCGGATTTGGATTCCGCGGCGCGCGGAAGTGTCAAGGCGACGATTGCCGCGGAGGATCTTGGCGGTTGGCCGGACGGTGTTGCGGCTCCGGTCTTGTCTCCGCCGATCGACGGCTCCGAGCTGGCCTTTCTGCTCTATACCTCCGGCACTACGGGGCGGAGCAAAGGGGCCGAAATCCGCCACGACAACCTGCTCACGACGATCACCGGTTTGCTCGCCGCCTGGGCTTGGGAGAGCCGGGACGTTCTGCTACTCGCCCTGCCGCTGTTTCACACGCACGGCCTCGTCGTGGGCCTTCATTGCGCGCTGGCCGCCGGGGCAACCGTCGAGCTGCGGCGGAAGTTCGAGGCCGCCGGAATCGCGGACGATCTCACCACCTCCGACCCCGCTCACCGGGCGACCCTGTTTTTCGGCGTGCCCACGATGTACATCCGGCTGGTCGAGGCGTTGGCCAATCCTGCCGTCCATCGCTCCCCGCTCGCCCGTATGCGCCTGTTCTGCTCGGGCAGCGCCCCGCTCGCACCCGAGACGTTCGAGGCGTTTCGCGAGCTTTCCGGCCATGCGATTCTCGAACGCTACGGCATGACCGAGGCGGGGATGATCCTCTCGAACCCCTACGTCGGTGAGCGCCGCGCCGGCACGGTGGGCACGCCGCTGCCCGGAATCTCCGTCCGCTTGGCGCGTTTCGTCGAGGGCTCGTGGCACGACGTGGCCGACGGGGAGGAGGGGGAGTTGCTGGTCCGTGGCGGCAACGTCTTCGACGGCTACTGGCGGGCGCCGGAAAAGACCGCGGAGAGCTTCGTCTCGGACGCCCAAGGGAACCGCTGGTTTAAAAGCGGCGACCTCGCGCGCCGCGACTCCGTCCACGGCGCGATTTCGCTGCTTGGCCGGAGCAGCGAGCTGATCCTGGCCGGCGGCTTCAACGTCTATCCGCGCGAGATCGAGGAGGTCTTGCTCGGCTTCCCCGGCGTCCGACAGGCGGCGGTGGTCGGCCGGCCGCATCCGGATTTCGGCGCCGTGCCGGTCGCCTTCCTGGTCATCGAGCCCGCCGATGCCTCGTTCGATCGCGAAGCGCTGATCGCCTTCGCCAAGGAGCGCATCGCGGCGTTCAAAGTGCCGCGCGAGATCCGCCAGGTCGAATCGCTCCCCCGGAACGCACTCGGCAAGGTGCAGAAACACCTGCTGCCGCGGTAGTACAATCCCACCCCGATGAAACCCGCACCCTTCGCCTACGAGGCGCCGGAATCGCTCCCGGTGGCGCTCGATCTGCTCGCCCGCTATGGCGACGAGGCGAAGATCCTCGCTGGGGGACAGAGCCTGATTCCGGTGCTCAACTTCCGCCTGTCGCAGCCGGCGCGGCTGATCGATCTCAACCGGATCGACGGCCTTTCGGAAATCGCGTGCGGCGCGGACGGCGGTCTGTCGATCGGCGCGATGACCCGTCAGCGAGCGGTGGAGCGCTCGCCCTTGGTGGCCGAAGTCGCCCCTCTCCTGGCCGAGGCGGTGCCCTGGATTGCCCACCCGCAGATCCGCAACCGGGGCACGATCGGCGGCAGCCTGGCGCATGCCGATCCCGCGGCCGAGCTGCCAGCCCTCGCGGTGGCGCTCGACGCAAGGTTTCGCCTGGCAAAGAGCGGGGGAGAACGCTGGGTCGCGGCGCGCGATTTCTATACCGGGCTATTCGCCACCCTGCTCGACCCCGACGAGCTGCTGGTCGAGATCTCCATCCCGCCCGCGGCGCCGAAGACCGGTTTCTCGTTCATGGAAGTCGCGCGCCGGCACGGCGACTACGCCCAGGTGGGACTCGCGGCGAGCGTGACGCTCGAAGAAGACGGACGCTGCCGCGCGGCGCGGCTGACATTCTTGAGCGTCGGCGACCGGCCAATCGAGGCGCGTGCGGCGGCCGCCCTGCTCGCGGGGCAGACGCTCTCCCCCGAGGCGATCGCCACCTGCGCCGCGGCGGTAGGTTCCGAGATCAACCCATTCAGCGACGTTCACGCGACGGCCGAATTCAAACGCCACCTCGCGCAGGTTCTGACGCGACGGGGACTTGCGTTGGCTGCCCAACGTGCGGGGCTCGTCGCATGAGCGATTCGATGAAAATCGGGGTCACCGTCAACGGCAAGAAGAGCGATCGCGAAGTCGAGCCGCGCCTTCTGCTATCGGATTTCCTGCGCCACGATCTGGGCCTCACAGGCACCCACGTCGGCTGCGAGCATGGCGTCTGCGGTGCCTGCACGGTGCTGCTGGACGGCGAGCCGGTGCGCTCCTGTCTGCTGCTCGCGGTCCAGGCGGACGGGCACGAGGTCGCGACGGTAGAGAGCCTCTCCGGCGACGGGCCGGATCGCCTGCATCCGCTCCAGGAGGCGTTCCGCGAGTGCCATGGCCTGCAATGTGGCTTTTGCACGCCCGGTTTCCTAATGACGCTGCTGCCGTTCCTCGACGAGAACCCCGATCCGACCGAGCCGGAGATCCGCGCCGCGATTTCGGGCAACCTCTGCCGCTGCACCGGCTACCAGCACATCGTGGACGCCGTCCTCCTCGCCGCGGCGCGTCGGCGGGCATGAACGGAGAAAGAGCTGTTCCCTGGGAGCGCCGGCGTCCTCGCCGGCCGCAATCGTCGCGCGGCCTCATGAGGCTCCGAGTTTCACCCTCGCTGAGCGGAGGGTTCCTTCCCCCGGGGAGGGGGAGGGTTGGAGCCGGGGGAAGGACAGGATGGGGGCGCCTCGATTCACGATGAGCTCCCTGGCGCAATTGGAAGCCCTCTTCGCCGAGCGCGAGCCCGCGGTTCTCGCCTTGGTTCCGGAAGAAGGCCGCTTCGACCGTCTCCGCCGCGAAGCCGCCGAGCTTGAAACCCGCTTTCCCGATCCCGCGAACCGTCCGCCGCTCTACGGCGTCCCGGTAGGGATCAAAGACATCTTCCACGTTGCGGGCTTCACCGCCCAGGCAGGCAGCCACCTGCCGCCGGGAGTCTTGCAAGGCCAGGAAGGTCCGGCGGTCACCGCGCTTCGCGCCGCGGGCGCGCTGATCCTCGGCAAAACGGTCTCGACCGAATTCGCCTACTTCGCGCCCGGCCCGACTCGCAACCCGAGGAACCCCGAGCATACCCCCGGAGGATCGAGCAGCGGCTCGGCGGCCGCGGTGGGAGCCGGCCTCTGCCCGCTCGCCCTCGGCACCCAGACGATAGGATCGATCATCCGTCCCGCCGCCTATTGCGGCGTCGTCGGATTCAAACCGAGCTACGACCGCATCTCGAAGGAGGGGGTGATTCCGCTAGCCCCTTCGTTCGATCACGTCGGAATCTTTGCCCCCGATGTCGCGACCGTCCAACGGGCGGCCCGGGTGCTCTGCCGAGGCTGGCGCCCTGTGACACCCCGGTCGAAAGCCGCCGGAAAGCCTCGACTGGGTCTGCCCGAAGGGCCCTATCTCGAAAGCGCTTGGTCCGAAGGGCAATCCCATTTCCAGCGAGTCGCCGAACGCCTCGCCTCGGCCGGTTATGAGATTGCCCTGGTCCCGATGTTTTCCGACTTCGAAGAGATCAACACTCGCCACCGCCGCATCGTGGCGGCCGAAGCGGCAGGAGCGCACGTCGCGGCCGGTTGGTATCCCCGCTTCGCGGATCTCTACGAACGCCGCACCGTAGAGCTGATCGAGCGCGGCTTGGCAGTCTCCGACGCCGACCTCGCCCGAGACCTCGAAGACGGAGAGATGCTCCGCCCGGAGATCGAATCCGTGATGGACCGCGAGGGCATCGACCTCTGGATCTCCCCACCCGCCCAAGGCTCCGCTCCCCGTGGCCTGGCCAGCACGGGAGATCCGATCATGAACATCCCCTGGACCCAAGCCGGCCTGCCGGCCCTCTGCCTGCCGGCGGGGCAGAACGGGGAAAGATTGCCAATGGGGCTGCAACTGGTCGGGCGGTTTGGAGAGGATGAGACAGTGATCGAGCTGGGTGGGGGATTGGAAGCGGAGCTCCGGCGCTCGCGTAGGTAGGGCGATGGCAAGTCCCTCCGACTTTGCGCCGGTGCAACGGAGCTTTGCAGTGGTACGCCGCCGTTTTGCAAACGCCGGAGCCCCGCTGCCGGTCCGCGGCGAACCGAATCCGGGAACCTGCGTACAAAGAACAGGGAACTAGAGACTTAGGCCGAGCTCTGGTGCGTCGATTCCCGAGAACGTCGCGCTGCTTCCCGGTTACGATGCTCAAGGTCCAGCCTTAAACACCCTTCACGATGGGGCCGCCCACCTGCCGCAGTCAAGGAAAGAGCCCGCTTTCCGGGCGATGGAGATGGCGATTCCCTCGCCGCCTGCGTAGTGTTATTCTTTGTAACGTAAAGCCGAAGACTCGCAAGATTTCGCGTTTGCACCTCGTGGGAGCCCACAGCTGCCTTGGGCTGTGCCGACGAAAGCTCTCGCGGTGAGAGCGCGCCAAATTGGAGGGAACCATGAAAAGAGCGACGGCATCGCTGTTCCTGGTCCTCGCGCTCTCGTTGTTGGGCGCGCAGCCCGCCATTTCGACCGAGACGACCGAAGACAAGGTCTATGGGGAGATCAAGAGCGACAAGGCGCTCGTCTACCTCATTCGCAAGGGGCGCTTTCAAGGCGGCGGTCGCACGATGTTCCTCTACTCCGACAAAAGATTCCTCGGCGCGGTCGACAGCGACACTTATACGTTTGCCTATCTCGATCCAGGGACCCATCTTTTCTGGACCAATTGGACCAAGGTCCGTCGAGAAATCGATCTTGTCCCGGGACGGGAGTACTACATAGAGGTCTGGACCGAATTCAACCTCCTCGGGTCCGACGAAGGCAAGGCTCTATTGGAGAAGATCGAATCCTATGCGACTCCCGAGCCCAAGGAGCTGAAGACGGCGGAAAAGCAGATCCTCGAGCGTTATAGCAAGGCGCTGAGTCGAGAAGAGGAGTCAGGCAACGCCAAGGTGGAAAGAGTGGCAGCCACTCAAGAGCCGGCCGATCCCACTGGGCATTTGAAAGTACCGAGCTATACGGAGATTCCGTTGGAGCTGATGGAGAACGTCTCATCGTATTTGACCACGACCGGATCGTCAGTTTCCCTCAGAGTTGCGTCGGATGTGACGATAGATGGCCAACGAGTCATCGCGGCCAACACTCCCGTGATCGCCACGATGCGCCACGCCGAGGTGGGTATCGAGGGAGGAGTCGGTGGGAACTTCGACATTGTCGTCCCGGCGATCAACGCCCCGGACGGTAGTCGGATACCCATGCTCGGGAGGCTCGATGCCACAGGTAAGCGGAGAACGGGAGCCGCGCTTGCCGCAGGTATAGGCACCACGGTGGTCACTACTCTGGCGACGGGCGGTGTCGCCGCCATTTTCCTCGCGTTTCCTCGCGGTAAGGAAGCATTTTTCTTGGTCGGCGAAGAGTTCAAGGTCTGGACGGCGGACAATCACTGGATCAACCTCGCTGCGACCACGGCAACCCCCGCGGACGAGGCCAAGACAGTCGCCCCTGAGCTTCGCTTCGAAGCCAAGACCGAGGAAGAGATTAGCTTCTCGCCCCAGAAACGTCGCTCCCCAAGCGATTTGAAAGTCATTCTCCAGACCCACGAAGCGGTTCGCTCCGTCGCCGCCTACGTGATCAGCGATTGGACCCTGCCGAAACCGGTGCGGGCAACCAAATTCATCCGCAAGGACGATGCTTGGCTACTCACGTTCGAAGGCTGGAACATCGTCCGCTATGCTCGCTTCTCCGCGGAGGAAACAATCATTCCGGTCGAGCTTCGAGGTACCTTGGCTGACGGGAGACCGTTCATTGCGGATGTTCAGGTCAAGCTTGTCTTGAAGGGGGCGGGATAGTCTCAGCTCAGAAAAGCCGAGCTTTGGGTGTGTGCGAAAGTGGGCAAGTCAGCCGCACGCATGACGCTTCTTGATGTAGGTGCGAGTCCCTTCCTTCATCTCTTCGAGGGTGTGGGGCTGGGGCGGCACGTCGAACAACGCGAAATGCAGATCCTCCGAAGTGTAGCGAGCCTGGACTAGGTCGCCACAGATCTGCCCTTGTGCCGTCAGCTTCGATGTCGAGATCGTCATGGCCATAGATTACCGCGGCAATGGGCGCTATGACAGGGCCAAGTCCCCCTGGGACCGCCGAGCACCAGCTCGGCACCGAATCGGCGTAGGGCGCCAAAAACGGCCGAGCTGGTGCTCGGCGATCCCGGGGAAAAGCATCGCGGTAGGGTCGCGTCACTCCACATAGCCGGTCAGCAACGCCAGCTCCCAATCGGGCCGATCGCGCTCTTTCGCCAGTTCCGCCATTGCCCGATGGTCGTAGGGGACGGTGATGTGCTGCGCGGTCCAGCCGCTTGGCGTGCGTTCGAGGATTGCATAGCGCGCGTCGGGTGAGCCGTTCTGGACGGCATGGAGCGTCGGGAGGTCGTGAAAGAAGGCGGGAAGGCCGACGCTGCCGGGATTCACCAGCAGTTGGCCGCGCGCGTTCTTGACCGAGCGGGGCACGTGGGTGTGACCGCAGACGACGACCGGAAAAGTCTCCGCACCGAGGCGCGTCTCGATCTCGCGGAGGTTTGCGAGCCGCGCCCCACGGCCTTCGACCGTTTCGAGGAAGTACTCGTTGTCGTTCTCGGGCGTGCCGTGGCAAAGCAACACTTCGGAATCCAGACGCGCGGTCGGTGGAAACGTGCGAAACCAGGCGAGCTCTTCTCGGGTCAGCCGGGAGTGCGCGTACTCGTCGGACAGGCCGCGTTCGCCGGGTCCCAGCGTCAACAGTTGGCGCTCATGGTTGCCGGCGATCGTGAGCCAGCCTTCGGCTCTCAGGTACTGCGCGGTTTCCAGCGGCAGGAGCGGACCGGAGACGAGGTCGCCCAGGTTGACGATTTGGTCGACGCTCCGGCGGCGCAGGTCTTCCACCACGGCTTCGAGCGCCGCGAGGTTGCCGTGGATGTCGGAGAGGAGCGCGATTCGCATTGGTTTGGATTTCCTCGCAAGTCACTCGTGCCGCAAGGCCGTGATCGGATTGAGCCGCGCCGCGCGGCGCGCCGGGACGTAGCCGAAGAGGACGCCGATCGCCGCCGAGAAGACGAACGACAGGACGTTGATGCCGACGTTGAAAGCATAGGGCACCGACATCACCTTGGTCAGCACGACCGAGGCGATCGTCGCGAGCGCGATGCCGACGAGGCCGCCGATCGAAGCAAGGACGATCGCCTCGATCAGGAACTGAAGCAGCACCTCGCCTTCGAGCGCGCCGATCGCGAGCCGGACCCCGATCTCACGTGTCCGCTCGGTGACCGAGACGAGCATGATGTTCATGATCCCGATGCCGCCGACCAGTAGACTGACCGCGGCCACCGCCCCGAGCAGCAGGGTCAAGGTTTTGGTCGTGCCGGAAAGCGTCGCCGCGATCTCCTTGGTGTCGAGGATGTTGAAGTCGTCCTCCTTCGCCCCGGTGATCTTCCGCCGCTCGCGCATCAGGCCGGTGATCTGATCGGCGACCGCCGTCGAGGAGGCGCCGTCCTTGACCGAGATGAGGATCGTATTGACGGTCGGCCGGCCCGTGATCCGCCGCTGCACGGTGCGCAGCGGCAGGATCACCGTGTCGTCTTGATCTTGCCCTCCGGAGGCTTGGCCTTTGGAGGCGAGCAGGCCGATCACCTCGCAGGAAAATCCTTTCACCCGCATCCCCGTGCCGACCGGCGCTTGCGCGCCGTACAGCTCGCGCCGCACGGTTTCGCCGATCACGCAGACCGCCTTGCCGTTCTTTTCCTCGGCCTCGGTGAAGACGCGGCCCGAAGCGAGGTGCCAGTTCGCGGCCACGAAGTCGTCGCTCGTGGTACCGGTCGCCGTCGTCGACCAATTCTTCGCGCCGTAGATCACGGTGACGGCGCTGGTCGTGGTCGGCGCCACCGCCTTGATCGAACCGATCTGGGAGCGGATCGCCTCGGCGTCGCGGACGTCGAACCGGCGCGCGCCGCCCCCTCCTCCCGGGCCGCCGACGCGCTGTCCCGGCCGGAGGATCAGGAGGTTGCTACCCAGGCTCGAAATCTGGTCGGCCACCGCCTGGGTCGCCCCGTTGCCGAGGGTGACCATGGTAATCACGGCCGAGACCCCGATCACGATGCCCAGGACGGTGAGGAACGAGCGCATCAGGTTGCGCCGGATCTCGCGGATGGCGAGCAGGATCGTGCTCCAGAGCATCAGCCGGCCTCCTCGCGCGGTTGGTTTTCGACGTCGCTCTCGACCAGCCCGTCGCGGAAACTGACGATGCGCCGGGCGTAGGCCGCCATGTCGGCCTCGTGCGTGACCATCAGGATGGTGATGCCGAGGTCCCGGTTGAGCGCGGTGATCAGGTCCATGATCTCGTGGCTTCGCTGGGTGTCGAGGTTGCCGGTCGGCTCGTCGGCCAGCAGAACGGAAGGCTTGGTGACGATGGCTCGCGCGATCGCCACGCGCTGCTGCTGGCCGCCCGAAAGCTGGGCGGGCGTATGCCCCTCCCAGCCCTTCAAACCGACCGAATCGAGCGCGATGCGCGCGGCCGTCCGCCGTTCGGCGGTCGAAACGCCGCGATAGAGGAGCGGCAGCTCGACGTTTTCCTCCGCCGAGGTGCGCGCGAGGAGATTGAAGCCCTGGAAGACGAAACCGAGGAAATGGCGTCGCAGGAGGGTCCGCTGTTTGCCCGTGAGCTTCTCGACGTGGACGCCGCGGAACAGATAAGCGCCGCCGGAGGGCGTGTCGAGACAGCCGAGGATGTTCATCGCGGTCGACTTGCCCGATCCGGAGGGACCCATGACCGCGACGAACTCTCCGGCCTGAACGCTCAGATCGACGCCGCCGAGCGCCTTGACGGCCGCCGTCCCCTCGCCGTAGATCTTGGTCAGGCCGACCAGCTCCAGGAGCGGCCGGGATGCCGCACCGGGCTCCCGGATCGGCGCGGGCGGCAACGCAAGCCCTGGAGGCTCGGCTTCGGAAGCCGGGGCCGCGCTCATGGTTTCGCGCCCGCCGTCTCGGTGATCACGTCCATGCCGGCTTTCAGCTCGGGCGAGGTCACCTCGGTCATTCGCCCGTCGGTCGAGCCGACCTTGACGTCGATCGGCACCGGCTTGTCTTGGCGTAGAACCCAGACTTTCTTTGCTGATTTCGTATCGGAATCCGCCCGTCCCCCGCCTTGCCCGCCGCCGGTTCGGCCGCCGCCTCCTCGACCGCCGCCGAAGCGCGGCGGACGCGGCATCAAGCTCCCCATCAGCCCGCCACCGCTCCCTCCCGGGGCACCGCGGTCAGC
Source organism: Thermoanaerobaculia bacterium (assembly GCA_035995205.1). Taxonomy (GTDB): domain Bacteria; phylum Acidobacteriota; class Thermoanaerobaculia; order Multivoradales; family UBA5704; genus DASYKS01. The sequence continues at coordinate 30,389 of DASYKS010000083.1, read as the reverse complement.
CGCGGACGGCGACCAGCGCAGCGCGGCGTTCGGGACCAGGAGAACGCCTTGCCGGTGCATCGTGGTGATCTCGGCGTTGCCGGTCATGCCAGGACGCAGGGAAAGATCGTCGTTGGTGAAAGTCAGAATGGTCAGGTAGGAGACGATGCCCTCGGTCGTAGTCGAGCCCAAGCCCACCCGCGTGACCTGCGCCCGATAGGTGCGTTCCGGATAGGCGTCGACCGAAAACGTCGCGCTCTCGCCCGCCCGGACGTCGCCCACGTCGGCCTCGTCGACCGCGACCTGCAGCTCCATCTGCGCGAGATTCTCGGCGATCGTAAACAGCACCGGGGCAGAGAGCGAGGCCGCGACGGTCTGGCCCGGCTCGACCTTGCGCGCCAGAACCACTCCCTTGATCGGCGAGCGGATCGTCGCCTTGGTCACGTTCGTCTCGTTCGACCGCAGGTCCGCGCGGGTATTCTGCACCGTCCCTTGGGCGTTCTGGACGTCGGCTGCCGCGCGCTCCACGTTCGCCTCCGCCGTGTCCATCTCGGTCTTGGAAGGCACCTTGCCGCCCGACAGCTGTGCCACCTCGCGGAAGCGGGCGAGAGTCGCCCGGTTTTCGGTCAGAGTCGCCTGCGTCTGGGCCACTCGCGCCTGGGCCGAGGAGAGGTCGGCTCTCGATTTGGCGACCGCGTCGTTCAGCTTGGAAGTGTCGAGCCGCGCGAGAACCTGGCCCTCTTGAACCTGGTCGTTGTCGTCCACCAAGACGGTCTCGACCGTGCCGGACAGCTCGCTGCCGACGTCGACCTGATGGGTCGGAGCGAGACTGCCGGTCGCGGCGACCGTGACCGTCAGGTTGCCTTGAGTGACCTCGGCGGTGACGTATTCCGGTTTCGCCGCGTCGCGCCGGGATTTCAAGTAGAGAAGCACCCCGACCACGCCGAGGGCGATCACCAGCACGATGATCGCCCAGCGCACTCCGCGCCGCAGGAGGCCGGGCGAGGAGGAATCTGCCGAGAGGATCCGCGCCAGCTCGGCGTCTTTGTCGGCGGTCGTAGGGGTGTCACCGGTTTGGGTCGTCATCGATGGGTTCCTTGGGGTTGCGCGGTTTCGCCTTCCGGCACCGACCAACCGCCGCCGAGCGCTTTGTAGAGTTGGATCAGGGCGGTGGTGACGTCGGCCTCGGTCGATTTCAGATTGTCGGAGGTCGAAAGCTGCGTCCGCTCCGAGTCGAGCACGCTTTGAAAATCGGTGAGCCCGGTCGAGTAGCGCTGGCGCGCGAGGTCGGCCGCGCTTTGGGCCGCCTGGTCGGCGAGCCGCAAGGCCTCCTGGCGCTCGCGGTTGCGCGCGAGCGAGACGAGGGCGTTTTCGACCTCCTCCAGCGCGAGCAGGACGGTCGAGCGGTAGGTCGCGAAGGCTTGCCGCTCGCCGGCTCTCTGGATCTCGATCTGCCGGCCGATCCGGCCGCCGTCGAAGATCGTCTCGGCGACCGACAGAGCGAGCGAATGCGCGAGCGAGGAACCACCGGTCAAAGCGGCGAGCGAGAGGCCGCCGACCCCGAGCGAGCCGTTCAGGCGGAAGCTCGGATAGCGCGCCGCCTCGGCGACCCCGATCCGCGCGGTCTGGGCCGCCAGGGCGCGTTCCGCGGCGCGCACGTCGGGACGTTGGCGCAGGAGGTCGGCGGGAATCGCGACCGTCACCCGCTCCGGAACCCGTGGGATCGGCGCCGCTTCAGCCAGCCGGTCCTCGACCGCGCCGGGCGCCCTGCCGAGCAGGACGGCGAGCCGGTTCTTCGCCGCTTCGAGGCTGGTTTGAAGCGACGGGATCTGCGCCCGCGTCTGCTCGCGCGCCGCGCGCGCCTGATCGACGTCGAGCTGGCTGACGAGGCCGGCCTGGAAACGCCAGTCGGTCAAGTCGAGCGTCTCGCTCTGGCGCTTCAGGCTCTCCTCGGCGTTTTCGATCCGTCCCTGGAGCGAGCGGACGTCAACATAGTTGAGCGCCACCTCGGCCGCGAGCGAAACCTGGGTGTCGCCCAGGCTCGCCTCGACCGATTCGAGATCGGCGGTGGCGGCCTCGATCGAGCGGCGACCGCCGCCGAAGACGTCGGGCTCCCAGCTCGCGTCGAATCCCGCGTCGTAATGCTCCCCGGTCGAACCGTTGCTGCGCGAAGCGCTCGCCGAGGTGGACGCGTCAACCGTCGGCAGAAGACCCGCGGCGGCCAGATCGCGCCGCGCCCGCGCCTCGCGCAGACGCGCCCGGGCGAGGTCGAGATCGGGGCTCGCCCCGAGAGCGTCTTCGATCAACTGGGAAAGGACGGGGTCGCCGAGCTGTTCCCACCAGGTGGAGAGGTCGCCGCCCGCGGCGCCCTCCGGCAACGGCGCATGCCAGCCGTCGGGCGCCTGTAGCTCGGCGGGCGTTGGCGGGTGATAGTTCGGTCCGACCGCGCAGGAGCCGAGCGCGAGCCAGGTGGCGAAGATGGCGAGAGGCAGGGTTCGCTTCATGTCGTCCTCTCTTCCGTGGGAAATGCGCCCTCTCGGCCCTGGTGCTCGTGGACACCGCGTCGCGCGTGAGGTGGCCTCAGGTCTGGCGTCGATCACGAATCGGCGGTCGGCGTGATCGCCGGCAGTGCATGGATCCCAGCGAAGAACGGAGGGATTTCTACATACCCGAGAAGGCTAGTGGGAGAACGCCATGGCCGCCAGGATCAGCACGATGAGGATGAAGCAGATGCGGGCGGCGTTGATCAGGTGGGTGTGGGCGACGTGCCGCGTCCCCTTCGGTTTGATTCCGGTGAGCGCGATGAGCGCGGTGATGCCGGCGGCGATCCACAGGATGACGATCCAACTCATGACCTCTCCTCATTCGAGCGACCTGGGAACGAATCCGAGATCGGCTGCGCCCAAGCGGCACGATCGTTAGGAGGGAGCAAGCCGTGTGCCACGGCCGGGCTTGGTCTGTAGAGGAGGTCCGGAGATAAGGTACGGCTTGCAGACTGAGGAACCGGAGGACACACCATGCTGGAGAAACGGAAACTCGGCACCCAGGGCCTCGAAGTCTCCTGCCTCGGCCTCGGCTGCATGGGGATGAGCTGGGCCTACGGCGCGGCGGACGAGGGAGAATCGATCGCGACGCTCCATCGCGCTCTCGATCTCGGCGTCACGTTGTTCGACACCGCGGAGGCCTACGGCCCATATGTGAACGAGGAGCTGGTCGGCCGGGCGTTCAACGACCGGCGCGACGAGGTGATCCTCGCGACCAAGTTCGGCTGGCGGATCGAGAACGGCCAAATGGTCGGCACCGACAGCCGGCCCGAGCATGTGAAGGAGGTCGCGGAGGCTTCATTGCGCCGAATGGGCACGGACCGGATCGATCTGTTCTATCAGCATCGCGTCGATCCGAACGTGCCGATCGAAGAGGTGGTCGGCGCGATGGCCGAGCTGGTTCGCGAGGGGAAGGTCCGCTTCCTCGGCCTGTCCGAAGCGGGGGAGGGGACGATCCGCCGCGCGCATGCCGTTCATCCGATCTCGGCGCTCCAAAGCGAGTACTCGCTCTGGGAGCGCAACCTGGAGCCGCAGATTTTGCCGGTATTGCGCGAGCTGGGGATCGGCCTCGTGCCGTTCAGCCCGCTCGGCCGCGGCTTCCTGGCCGGCGGAGTCAAGCGCGCCGAAGAGTACCCGGAAGGAGATTTCCGCCGCGGCGATCCGCGGTTTGCCGGCGAGAATTTCGAGGCCAACGTCCGCGCCGCTTCGGTGGTGCGCGAGCTGGCTGGATGGCTCGGGGCAACCCCTGGTCAGGTGGCGCTCGCCTGGCTGCTGGCCAAAGGCGACGACGTCGTGCCGATCCCCGGCACCAAGCGACGGGCTTACCTCGAAGAGAACGTCGGCGCGGCGAATCTCAACCTCTCCGCCGCCGATCTCGCCGCTCTCGATCAGGCGCTCGCGCCGGGAAACGTGTCCGGCCCGCGCTACAACGAGCGCAATCAGAGCTTCGTCGACCGTTAGCCGCCTTGCGGGTAGCGGTTTCGTTTGCCTCCTCGCTCCTTCGGGCGCCTTCGGCAGCAGCCAGTCGCTGCGGGGCAAACAAAACCGCTACCTGTCTTCGTTTGGTTCAGACCCGGTCGCGCAGCTCGCTCTGGCCCGATTCGTTCGCGCAGTGGGCGCAGCAATACATCACCCCCGCGGCCTCTACGCCGTGGCCGATGATCCGGCAACTGCAGTGGTTGCAAACCGGAGCGAGGGCGTGGATCGCGCACTCGAAGCTGTCGAAGGCGTAGGTCTTGCCGGCCAGGGTAACTTCGAAGCTCTTGTCGTAGTCGTTGCCGCAGACGGTGCATTTCGCCATGGGGATGGGCCTCCATTCGGAAAGCCCGAAACTGCAAGTCCAGTGCCGCACCTCCGACCGCCGGCGAGGTGCCATCGTCCTCAGCGTGTCTTCGGTTTCGGCACGATCCGGATCCCCTCGCCTTCGCGCTTCCAGGTGTAGCTCGTTCCCGTGAGCGCCTGGGTCAACGCCGTCTCCCACGGAACGTCCTCAAGCTGAAGCGTGACCGAGAGGTCGGCGACCTTCTCGTCGATGCCCAGAATCTTCAGGCCGCTCATCGTCTCGAACGTGCGGAGAACTTCACCGAGAGCTGCATTCGTGACGTGGATCGTCATGAGATCCCCGGGGCAGGCCGGATGCTGGACGACCCCATCCAGAACGTCGGCGGCGGCGACCATCCGTTCGCCTTCGGCGCGCTGGGCCGTGGAAAGCTTGGCGGCGAGGACGTCGAGCTTTTCTTCGCCGATCGAAAAACCGCGCTTGGCGGCGAAGCCGTACCAGAAATAAGCGCAGACCGGGTTCTTCTCGATCCCGCGTCCTTGCTCGTACGCCTCGCCGAGGGCGGTCATCGAAACGGTGTAATCCTTTTCGGCGGCATTCCCGAACAGCCGCGCGGCCTCTTTTTCGTCTTTCGGGACGCCCCGTCCGGCGGCGTACATCTCGCCCAGGCTGTGCTCGCCGGACGGGCTGTGCTGGTCCGCCGCCTTCCGGAACCAGCGGACGGCCTCGGCGTCGTCCTGCGGCACGCCGCTGCCCGCGGCATACATCTCTCCGAGGCTCGATTGGGCCTCCGGTTGTCCCTGGTCGGCCGCGCGGCGATACCACTTGGCCGCTTCGGCGGCATCCAGGTCCAAGCCGCCCTGGCCGAATTCGTAGGCGCTGGCGAGCCAATACTGGGAGCTCTTCTGCCCCTGATCGGCCGCGCGGCGAAACCATTGAACCGCTTCGGCCTGGTTCTTCTCGACCCCCTGGCCGCCCCAGAGCAGGAGGCCCAGATAATGCTGCCCGTCGGCGCTCCCTTTTTCAGCGGCGCGCCGATACCAGAGGGCGGCCTCGGCCTCCCGCTCGGGGGTCGACCCCGCGCCGAACGCCAGCTCGTCAGCGAGATCGAGCAGCGCCTGCGGCTCGCCGCTTTTCGCCGCGGCCCGCAGCTCGGCGAGCGTTTTGGGCGTTTTCTCCTGGGCGACGGTGGGGGGCGCTGCCGGAAGCGAGAGAACGAAAGCGAAAGCGAGGGGCGCGAGCCCGCGGAAAACTTTGGATCGGGTCATGGTCGGAAGAGTTTGGCACGACCTCCGGCGGGCCGCAACGCGTATCCGGCGTCGCCCCGGCATGGCCCTTTCGCGCTCAGCGCTTCTTGCCCTTGGGCGCGATCCGAATCGCTTCCCCTTCCCGTTGCCAGACGAAACCCTTGCTCGCGAGCACCCGGGTCAACGCGGTCTCCCAGGTGACGTCGTCGAGCTTCGCCGTCACCCTGCGATCGGGGATTCGGCCTTCGGGGCCGAGGATCTTCCAGCCGCTCGACGATTCGAGCGCGCGGAGCACGTCTTCGAGCGCTGCGTCGGTGACGTCGATCGAGAGACGCTCTCTGGGACACAAGGCGCGCTGGACCACACCGTCACGGAAGTCGGCGAAGGCCACCAGACGCTCGCCCTCCGCGCGCTCGGTATCGGAGAGCTTGGGCGCGAGCGCGTCGCGATCCTCCTCGCCGATCGAAAAGCCGCGCTTGGCGGCGAAGCCGTACCAGAAATAGGCGCAGGCCCGATCCTTCTCGACGCCTCGGCCCTCAACGTACCGATCGCCCAGCGCGGTCATCGAGACGGTGAAATCTTGATCGGCGGCGAGGCCATACAACCGCACCGCTTCCTTGTCGTCCTTCGCCACGCCCCGACCCGCGGCGTACATCTCGCCCAGAGCGTGCTGGCCGGATGCGCAGTGCTGATCGGCGGCCTTCTTCAGCCAACGCACGGCTTCGCGGTCGTCTTGCGGCACGCCCCTGCCATCCCCGTACATCTCTCCGAGGCTCGATTGGGACTCGTCAAATCCCTGGTCGGCCGAGCGGCGGTACCACCTGGCCGCCTCCTCGGCATCGACGCCCAGGCCCCCCTCGCCGTTCTCGTAAGCACTCGCGAGCCAGAACTGCGCGTCGGACCGACCCTGGTCGGCCGCTTTGCGCCACCATTGGAGGGCTTCGGTCCGGTTCATTTCGACGTCCTCGCCGAGCCAGAGCCAGAGCGCCACCGTAAACTGCCCTTCGGCGTCCCCCTGTTCGGCGGCGCGGCGGTACCAGAGAGCGGCCTCGGCCCGCCGTTCGGAAGTCGCGCCCTCACCGTAAGCGAGCACGTTGGCGAGCGTGATCTTTGACGCCGCCTGGCCATCCTCCGCCTCGGCCCGCAACGTGACGAGCACCCCGGCATCTACCGCCGGGTCGTCCGCCGCAAAGGTCGGGAGCGTCGAGGCGGACGCCAGGGCGAGCAGCGCGGCGGCGAGCAGGACCGGGGCGCACGAGGATCGAGACAGGATCGAGGCGGTCGTCGAGGGGGTCATGGTCGCCGGAGTTTTTCACGATTCCTCGGAGCCCTCGCAACGAGATCGGCTCACGGCCGCCACACCCGCTTCGCCGGCCACTCCCCTTTACCTTGCGGGTGGCGGCGCGGACGCTGCGGCGCCGGTTCGTCGGGCGGATCGAGATACGGCTGGCTGAGGTACGGTTGGCCGATCAGGCAGCCTTTGCCGCGGAGGCACGAGAAGGTGAGCGTGGCCCCGGTCTCGGACTCCGGCACCATCGTCGCGAAACGGGTCCAACCGTCGGCTTCGAGCTTCTCGATCGAGCCGCCAACGATCCCTCCGGTTTCGACGCGAACCTGGATCCGTCCCTTGCGCCAGACCGTCGTGAGCTGCGCCAAGAGCGCCCGGCGCGGACCGGGCGCCAGGCGGATCTGCATCTGTTCGCCGCGCGCGAGGGCCAAGGAGAGCAGCCCGATGCCCGCCGTGCGGTGCCATCCAAGGTTCGCCGCCGGATCGCTCGCGGCGATCGAGGCGAGCAGATCGATCGCCACCTCGCCGCGCGGCGCCATCCGGGCTCGCCGATAGACCGCGATCGGGGGAGCTGGAGAGAGCATCAGCTGGTCGAGCCGAAAGTCGGCGAGGAAGCGGCGCGGCTCTGCCGTGGTCGCTTTCCACAGCGCGTTCGCGTCGAGCGTGGTCATCAACAGGTCGCCCCGAAGTCGGTCCAGATTCTGCCGGAGATCGGCGTGGCGGACCGCGTCGAGCGAAGCGCGATCGCTCACCAAGCCGAGCAGGTCGACCACCGGCCGTGCGCTGTGCCAACCGAGAAATCCGACCTCCCAGGCCGCGATCCGCGTTCCCGGCGGATAGCGTTCGGCCAGCGCGGCCACCCGCGCATAAGCCGGCCGGCGCTGATCTCCCGAAATCGTCCGCAGCAAGTGCAGATCGGAGCGCGTGGCAAGCGCCACGGCGGCGAGCGCCGCGCCGCTCGCGATCATCCATCCGCGCCGGAGCCAAAGTCGAGGAAGATCGATCGCGGCCAGAGCAAGAGTCGGCAAGAGAAGCTGGGCGAAACGAAGCGGCGCGGCGTACCAGCCGTAGAACGAAACGCCCAGGGCGAGCACCAGCACGAGATGGCCGGCGCCCCAAGCGATCAGGGCGAGAGCGGACACGGGGAGAGGAGCGCACGAATCGGTAGTGGTTTCGTTTGCCTCCTCTCTCCGTCGGGCGCCTCCGGCAGCAGCCAGTCGCTGCGGGGCCAACGAAGCCACTACCTCCCGGCGCCTCCTGCGGACACCCACCCCGACCGCAACCCCGGCGGCGAGCGCGAGCGGCCACCACCAGGACCGGCGGCGCGCCGGAAAGACCAGGTCGGGCGTGGTGACCGCTTGGATCCAACCGCGGGTCCTCGGCCACAGGCCGAGGGTGCTCTCGGCCTGCGCCCGCTTCGCCGCGAAGGTGGCGGGCACCACGTGACCGGTGAGAGCGTACAGAGCGCCGAGCCAGACGCCCGCGACCAGGATCGAAACCCGGGCGATGCGGGCGATCCGGCGAAAGCTTCCGGGAAGATCCGCGCGGGAGAGCTCTAAGCTCCCGAGGATCGGTGCGGCGAGCCCCGTCTCGGCGCGGAACATCGCGGCGAGAGCGAGCAGCGCACCGGCCGAAGCGAGCCGTCCGCGGGCCCGCTCGTGAAACGCCCAGATCACCGCCGCGATCGCCGGCAGGATTTCGTTGCCGAGCAAGAGATGGGAAGGGGCGGCGACCAGCCAAAGCAAGCCCGCGGCCCATCCCGCCCAGGGCCACCCCTCCGCCCGCCCGAGCGCGAACAGACCGGTCGAAGCGGCCGCGATCGCGAACCACGAGACAGCGTTTCCGAGCTGCGGAACCTCGAACCCGGTCAGGGCGGAGAGGCTGCCGAGCACCAAAGCCAAGAACGGCGACGAAGTGCCGAGCGCGCTCGAACCGGGCCAGGTCAAACCGTGCCCCGTGGCGAACGAACGGGCGTACACATAGGTGATGAAAACGTCGTCGCCCCCGGCCTTCCTCGCGGTCCACGACGCGAACAACGCGGCGACGATCGCGAAGCCGGCGCCGGTCAAAGCGAGGATCAGCCAGGAACCGCGGGAACCGCCGTGGGGTTTGAACACGCCTCATTGTACGAGCGATCACGGAAACCGTCCAAGCGAAAATAGTGGCGCGGCGAACGTATACGAGAAAGAAAAACCCTTGCTGAGGGTCTGAGTGGATCGTCGTAACGTCTCGCGCGGCAGGTGACTCACGTGTTCCTTGGGGAAGGCGCCCTCTGACCGCGGTCCAATTCAACCTGATCACGGTCCCACGAAGTTTTACCGCGGTCGCACGCCGCCTGACCGCAGTCGCAGGACGTCTGACCGCGGTCAAACTCGGTCTGACCGCAGTCGCACCACATCTGACCGCAGTCAAAGTTGGTCTGACCGCGGTCGCAGGACGTCTGGCCGCAGTCAAACTTGGTCTGACCGCAGTCGCACGCCGTCTGACCGCGGTCGCAGGGCGTCTGACCGCAGTCAAAGTTGCTGGGACCGCGGTAAAACCAAATCTGACCGCGGTCAGAGTCTATTTTCCGGTGACACCGCCGGACGTGCAGGCCCCACGAGATATGATGTCGCATGCGTTGGAATTCAAACGGATACGTCCGATGATGAGGTGAATAATGGGCGATCTTGAAACGCTCGCGCTCCTGAGTCTGCTCGTCGTCGTCCACGAAGCCGGCCACTTTGCGTCGGCCAGACTCAAGGGGATTCCGATCTCCGCCTTCTCGGTCGGTCTCGGTCCGAAACTCTGGAGTCGGCGATGGGGTCGGACGGAATATTCGTTTCGGGCTCTCCCCGTGAGAGGCTTCGTGATCCCGGATGTCGCCCGGCTGCGGCCTGCCGTGACGCTGGTGGGTGTGTTATTTCTGGCTGGCGTGATGACTTATGCGAACGTGCATGATGTGGTTCGGTTCTGGGGGTAGGGGTGGGAAAGGGAGCGGTGGAGTCCGAGCCCGCAAGCGACGTCGAGACGGCTTGGCGACAGGAGGTTGCTGCGCGGGTCGCTGCTCGGGAAGGTGTAGAGACCACACCCCTGGGAGGTCATCCGCAGCCGATTTCGGGTGAGGTTGAGTTCGCAGCGTAAAGTTTAAGGGCTGCGACACAGACGAACCCCCAGTACCCTGCCCGCGTCCCCTGGCTTGTTTCCGAACCGAGAGTCCTATAGCTTGTCCATGGAGGCTGATCATGAGAACCACGGTGACTCAACGAGGGGCTACAACCGTCCCGCTCCAGATCCGGCGAGATCACGGGATCGAGCCTCGAACTCGGCTGGAATGGATCGACGATGGCCATACGATTCGAGTCGTGCCGATCCCTGATGACCCCATTCGTGCCGCACGAGGGAGTTTCCCGGGATTGAGCCAACGCCTTCTCGAGGAGCGAGCCCGCGAACGTGCCCGAAGTTGAGCGCTATTGTCTCGACACCTCGGCGATCCTGGCGTTTGTCGGTGAGGAAGAGGGAGCCTCGACGATCGAAGCATTGCTGTGCCGGGCTGCCGAGGGCGAAATCGAGGTTGTGGCGTCCGCCGTTAGTTTGATGGAGTTGTACTACATCACCCTCCAGGAACAAGGCGAAGATCAGGGAGCCCGGCTCGTGGCGCTGGCCAAGTCCTGGCCGGTGCGCTGGATCTACCCGGACGAAAAAGCGCTTCTTCATGCAGGCCGCCTCAAGGCATTCCACCGCATCTCATTCGCGGATGCGGTGGTCGCCGGAGCCGCTAGCCTGGAGGGAGCCGTCCTGGTGCATAAAGATCCGGAGTTCGAGTCACTGGCGGGCGAGCTGACTCTCTCGAGCCTGCCCTACAAGCGGGGAAAGTAATTCGCCTTCTCTCTATGAAGTTCTGGATCAACACCGTTTCGCAAGATCACACGCGCCTCGGCGTGGCGGGCGGCTTTACTCAGGCCGGCCACGGTCGCTCGACCGGGCTGCGACGGCTTGAGAAGGGCGATCCGATCGTTTTCTACTCGCCGCGTTCCCAGCTCCAGGGAGGCAAGCCGCTGCAGCGGTTCACGGCTCTCGGGATCGTGGCGGACGACGAGCCGTACCAGGCCGAGATGAAACCGACTTTCCATCCCTGGCGTCGGCGGGTGGATTTTCTCCCTTGCGAAGAGGCGCCGATCCAGCCCCTCCTCGCCGACCTAAGCTTCATCTGGGACAAGCAGCGGTGGGGCTATCCCTTCCGGCGCGGTCTGTTCGAAATTCCCCAGGAGGATTTTGAGCGGATCGCCCGGGCGATGGGAGTCAACGAGTCGCGGCTCGGTTGAGTCTCCCGATGAAAGCGATCCTCATCCACGGCATGGGCCGGACGCCGGCCTCGATGGCGATTCTTTCGCGGCGCCTTCGGGCTCGCGGGCTCGCGACGTGCGCTCTCGGCTACCTTGCGGCGATTGAGCCCTTCGAACGCTGTGTCGAGCGCCTGGCGGAGCGGATTCGAGGAATCGCAGGGGAGGAGCCGTTCGTGCTGGTTGGTCACTCGCTCGGCTCGGTGCTGGTCCGTGGTTCCCTGCCCAGGATCGCCGATCTGCCTCTTGCCGCCTGCGTCTTCCTCGCGCCGCCGCAGCGGGTCTGCCGGGCCGCCCGTTTCTTCTCCAGCCATCCGCTCTACCGCTGGGTCAATGGGGAGATGGGCCAGCTCCTCGCCGACCCCGCTTTCTTCGCCGACCTGCCGTTGCCCCAGGTCCCGACCCGGGTCTTCGCCGGCACGGCAGGACCACGGGCCACCTGGCTTCCGTTTGAAGGGGAGCCGAACGACGGCATCCTCGCGGTCGAAGAGACGCGGGCGCGAGACGGCGATGAAATCATCGAGGTTCCCGCCCTACACACCTTCATCATGAATTCGCGCCGGGTGGCTGAAGGAATCATCAAGCTGGCGGGGGTCCGCTGAAAGCTACGTAAGCGGAAGTTTGGAGTGCGGCGACGTGTCGCCGCTTTTCGTAGCGCCGACGTGTCGGCGCGCTCCTCCTTGAAGCCAACGTTTACTCAAAGGGGAGTCCGGCAATGTCGAGCGAAAGTTCGCCTTTGAGGCGGGGGAATCTTCTCTCCGTTGGAGGATTCCTCAGCTGGGGTACGCGCCGACGCGTTGGCGCTTAGGGAAAGCGGCGACCTGTCGCCGCACTCCAAAATCTCTCGGCTCGAGGAGTCGAGCTTTGCGCCGCTGTCTCATCTCCCTCCCCAGCGTGCACTCCTTCTTTAGATCCACTTACAGAGCTAACGAGAAAGGAGTTTCCCATGAAGAAGAAGATGGCCAAGCTATCGCTGCACCGCGAGACCGTCCGCGAGCTGCTCGCAGCCGAAACGCCGCATGCTTTCGGCGGTTACACGCCGAGCGACCCGAGGGCCTGCACGGCCAACAGCTGCCCCAACTGCACCGCCTATACGAATTGCGGGGGCAGCAACTGCTCCGCAGTCATCTGCCAGTAGGTTGACCCGACGCCTAGTCCGGCGGAACCCACATTCAATGCTCACGAGAAAGGAGCTTCCATGAAGAAGAAGCTGGCCAAGCTGTCGCTGCACCGCGAGACCGTCCGCGAGCTGCTCGCAGGAGAGGCGCTTCAAGCTTTCGGCGGTGTGACGCCGACCGACCCCAGAGTTTGCACGGCCAACAGTTGCCCCAACTGCACCGCCTATACACACTGCGGGGGCAGCAACTGCACCATCATCGGCGATTGAAATCTGACCGATCAGTGCCCGACGGGAGGGTCCTCCCGCCGGGCTCGCCGCAATGATTGGAGCACGTCCTCGGCATCGGAGAGACGGCCCGCGTCAACGTCCTCCTGAGACGCGGCCAACGACCGGTGAAGGGCATCTCGATCCGCGGTAGCCACTGCCCGTTCGAAGCTGACCAGCCTGCGGATCAGCGCGTTGTACTGGGAGTGGGCGCCGTCCCCATGCTCGACCGCGAGGAGCTCGTAGAGCCGGAGCTCCGGCGCAGGTACGGCCGATGGCGGAATGTCGAACCCCAGTTGGCGTAGTCGCGGGGCGCCGATCTGGACGAGGAGGCTTGGGACGGACTCGACGCCCTCCTTCCAGTCCGCGAGGCCGGCCATTACGAGATCCGCCCCTGGTAGTCCGGATACTTCTCTCATCGTCCGGAGCGTACGAGGAACGTTTCCGAGCCGCAAGGTCTCGCCTCCCGTCCGCGTTTGACACCCTCCGCCCGATAGTGGTCAGAATCCCTCCGCTTTCCTGATCGACCCTCTGCCGCTCCCCGCCGGGGCTTCCAAGCCCTCGGCTCGATTTCCGGTTCCTACGTGTAAGGAGGAGATTCGCATGCCGCATCCGCCGATCGATACGGGCAACACGGGGTTCATGCTGTTGTGCTCCAGCCTCGTCATGCTGATGACCCCAGGCCTCGCCTTCTTCTACGGCGGGTTGGTCGGGCGCAAGAACGTGCTCGCGATCATGATGCAGAGCTTCGTCTCGATGGGATGGACGACGGTGCTTTGGTGGGCGTTCGGCTTCTCGCTCTGCTTTTCGGGCGATTTGAAGACCGGCACCGACTTCGCGGGCATCCTGGGCAACTTCGATTGGGCATTCCTTCGCGGGATCACGCTCGATACGCCGGCGCCGCTCAATCCGACGATCCCGATGTTCGTCTTCTTCGCCTATCAGATGATGTTCGCGATCATCACGCCCGCCTTGATCACCGGGGCGTTCGCCAACCGGGTGACGTTCAAGGCCTACATGCTGTTCCTGACCCTTTGGCTCGTCCTTGTCTACTTCCCGTTCGTCCACATGATCTGGGGCGGCGGCCTGCTCGCGCAGTGGGGCGTGCTCGATTTCGCGGGCGGCATCGTGGTCCACAACATCGCGGGTATCGCGGCGCTCGCCTCGGTTCTTTACGTCGGCAAGCGAACGGTCGCGGATCGCGGTCCCCATTCGATCCCGCTCGTCGCGCTCGGCACCGGCCTGCTCTGGTTCGGCTGGTACGGCTTCAACGCGGGTAGCGAGTTCCGCGTCGACTCGGTCACAGCGGTCGCTTTCGTCAATACCGACGTCGCGGCGAGCTTTGCGGCTATCGCCTGGCTCGCCATGGATTGGATGACGTCCAAGAAGCCGAAGTTCCTCGGGCTCTTGACCGGTGCGGTCGCCGGCCTCGCCACGATTACGCCGGCCGCCGGCTATGTCTCGCCCGCCTCTGCGGCTCTAATCGGTTTGATCTCCGGCCTGGTTTGTTTCTATGCCGTGGCGCTCAAGAACCGCTTGGGCTGGGACGACGCGCTCGACGTCTGGGGTGTCCATGGCGTCGGGGGATTCCTCGGCATCGTCCTGTGCGGCGTCTTTGCGACCACCGCCTTCAATCCGGCGGGCGCCGACGGCCTGTTGCGCGGCAATGCGCACTTCTTCTTGGTGCAGGTCGGAGCTGTCCTGCTCTCCTCGGTCTGGGCATTCGTCTTCACCTACGGCATGCTCTGGCTGATCGAACGGGTGACGGCGGTCAAAGTCGGGACGGCCGGCGAGAGCGAGGGGCTCGACTCGGCGCTCCACGGCGAGACGGCCTATCTCGAATCGATCTGAGGGCGCGCGAACCGTTCGTAGATCGCGGCCGCCGCTCCGGCCAGTCCGGCGGCCGCGTGAATGACCGGGGTGACCACGACCCCCGGCGGGAAGGCGCCCATCGCGATCGGTTGGCCGGTCTTCACCTCCCAGGCGACCTTGAGGACGAAGCCGGCGATCGCGGCGAGCGCCACGAGGCGGCGCCAACCGGCCTCCGTCTGGGCGAGCTCGATCGCCGCCGCGACATACAGGGCTGAGGCGAGGCCGGAGGCGCCGCGATAGAACGCGAAGTAAGGCGGCAGGAACTGGACCACGGCGGCCGTCGCGAGGGCGCCGCCCGCGATCGCTAGGGCCGCGAGCCGGCGGGCGCCCCGAATCTCGAGCAGAGCGCCGAGAAGCAGAACGGCGCCGAGATCGAAGACCGCCATGCGCACGCTCCAGTGCGCGAGCTGGCTGGTAAGAAGCAACCAGATCGCGCCGGAGGTCACCCCCGCGCGGTCGTACTGGAGAGCCTGCGCGGTGGCCGGGCAGAGCGCGACGAGAGTTCCGGCGAGCGCCACCGCCGCCGAAAGCCAGGGAAGGCGTCGCACCATGACCGAGACTAACGCGGCGCGCGCCCGCGCTTCGCGTTTTCCTTTCGGGTCGGGGCGATCCCCAGGAAGCCCGCCAAGGCCAGGGCGAGAGCCGCTACGATCTCGAACCCGCCGAACGCTCCTCCGCCTCCGCCTCCGCTGCCTCCGCCGGATGGGGGATTCAGGCGCTTGCCTTCCGCGCTGTAGAGGGCGATGGCGGGAGTCCCCGGGCCGCGCACCGTTCCCTGCTTCGTCTGCTCCTCGAAGGCGTCGAGGGCGGCCTCCAGATGCGCGACCAGCGGCTGGGTCGCCTGGTCGAAGCCCTGCTCGGCGAACAGGCGGCGTTTGCGGTCCTGATTGAGCGGGCTGGAGCTTCCTTTGACCGTGCTCTCCCCGGCCGCGCGGAAGAGCAGCGAACGCGACGGGATGTCGTAGATCACGGCGTCCATCACCGTGCGCGTATCGTTCTTTTCCCCTTCCACCAGGAAGGGTCCGACCACCGTGAGATAGGTCCACGACGCACGGGTCGACTCGGTGAATTGCGCCTGGTCGTACGAGACGAGGACCATCAGGTCGAGCCCGAGGGAGGAGGCGATCTGCTGCAGGTTCTCGAAGCTGCCACGCGGCTTCAAATAGATCGAAGGGACCACCTCGATCCGGCTCACCCCTTTGTGGGCGCGGAAGGCGGCGGCGATCCGCTCCAGCAGCGCCTGTTTCTTGGCTTCCGGGATCGGGTCGGAGTACGCGGAGATCCCAGGCGCGAAGCCGATTCCGACCCGCAACGGGAGATGGAGGGTCACGTCCTTCGGATCGGTCGCCGCGGCGTTGCCCTGCGGGTAGAGGAATTCAAGGGCGTTGCTGGCGTTGTGGACCGGCGGCAGCGAGGTGCAGCCGGCGGCGAGAGAAAGCGCGACGACGAGCAGAGCGAAACAGGGCAGCCGGCGCATGACGGACTCCTCCTTCGTACGGGGTGTGGGTCGGCTGTGATTCTACTCGTTCCGGCTTCTTCCCTTGAAACGCAAAAACGGGTGGGAGGCGGCCCGCCGCCTCCCACCCGAGGGGATTCGAAGTGGACGTGAAGACTACGGGCAGCCGGTCCAGCCCGTGTAGTGGAAGGTGGGCGACGTGGCTCCCGAGAACGTGGTGTAGGCGTCGAACCAGTGGCACTTGTTGGTGGGATTGCCGTTGGAGATGGTGTTCGACCAAGTGGTATCGGGCGACACCGAGGCCGAGTAGGGAGCGGTGATCCAGGCGCCCCAGACTCCCGTGGAGCTGCGCTCACGGAAGGTGAGGGTGACGGTTCCGGTACCGTTGGTCGCGTAGCCCGCGGCGGTCAGCGTACCGGCCGCTCCCCAGGCGTTTTCGGCCGGCTGAATCCAGGCGATGCTGGTCGCAGCGGGCGGCGGGTTGTAGCCAGTCGAATAGATGCTGTTGTGCCAGCCGCCGCCGCAGGTTTGGGCCGGATTTCCGGTGCAGGCGGTGTTGCACTCCGAGTCGGCGACCAGGGCGTAGCCGAGGGTGTTTCCGGCGTAGCACTGGCCGTAGTACTGGAGTCCGGCGTACTTGTAGCCGGCGTTGTAGGCCGCCGCCTTGCAGCTCTCGATCGTGTTCGAAGCACCCGGCATCTGCACCGGCAGTGCGCGGGTCGTGGCGTCGGTGTAGCAGCCGAGATAGCCGGGGCCGTTGCCGGGGTTGATGACCAGCAGCGAAACCGTATTGCTATAGGTGGAGCTGCCGGCCGCGTTGTAGGCGCGGACCTTGAGCTGGTACGAGCCGACGGGCGGGTTGGCGCCGCTCGCAAAGGTGGTGATGTTCGCGCCCACCGGGGCCAGATCGGAGAACGCGCTGCCCGAGTAGGAGAACTGGGCGACGAACCCTTGCTCGTTGTTGCTGTTGTCGACCCAGGTCAGGGTGAACTGGCGGGTCGTCGAGTTGTAGGTGGCGGCCAAGCCGGACGGCGCCACCGGGACGGTCTGCCCGGTTGTTGCGGTCGCGACGTTGGAAAAGGCGGAGAACCCGGCGCTGTTTTTGGAGCGGACCTTGTACTCGTACGAGGTGTTCGCGGTGGCGGAGGAGTCGATGAAGGAGACGACGTTTGCCGCGGTCGTTACGATCACGCCGAAAACGCCGGAGGGAAGGAGGCGGCGCTGCACCTCGAAGTTCGTCTCGTTGTTGCTGTTGTCGGCCCAGGAGAGAGCGACCGAAGTGGCGAATTGCGGGGTCGCCGCGAGAGACGAAGGCGCCAAAGGGAGGGTCGCCGCGGTGGTCACCGTGACGACGTTCGAATAAGGCGACGCCGTGCCTGCGTTCAGGGCACGCACCTTGTAGTCATACGCGGTGGCCGGTTGCGCCGTATTGTCGGCGAAGGTGGCGAGAGTGGAGCCGACCGTCGTGAGCCAAGCGAACGATCCGACCCCGGAGACCCGGCGCTGGACTTCGTAACCGGTCTTATAGGTGTTGGAGTCGGTCCAGTTGAGGCGGACCGACGTCGAAGAGAGGACCATGGCGCTGAGCGCGGGGGCCGTGGGAGTGACCGGAGTGACGTTGACCACCCGGCTGTAGGGCATCTGAAGGTTGCGGCCGAACGAATCGGAGTTGGCGGTCGCCACCAGGGTGTTGTTGCCCGCGGTGGCCAACGTACCCTGCACCGTAGCGGTGCCGGTCGGGGATACGGAGGTGGGACCGGTCCAGGTGCCGGGCGCAAGCGAGAAGTTGACCGACTGGGTGTAGGGATAGCAGGGGCGCATCTTGACCGTGTAGTCGGTCGCCGCCCCTTGCGTCGCCGTCGCGGGACCGGAGAGCATGGGCTGGAGGGCGGTCGAGCCGCCCGTGCCGAGGAGATCCTGCCAGCCGAGCGGGTATTCGCTGCCGCCGGTGTAGTTCAAGCTGTCGGGCAGCAGCAAGCCGCCGTAGCCGTAGGCGAACTTGTAACCCCAGATCAGGTCGGCGGCCAGGGCGCGCACGGTTTCGTTCGTTCCGTCCCCATCCGCGTCGCCGCAGGTATTGCCGATATAACCCCAAACCCCGGCCCGGGCGTACGCCTTCAAGCCCCCTTCGAGGTAGGCGATGTGCTCGTCGTAGATGCCCACCCGGAGCATCACTCGCGCATGGGCCTGAGCGGAGAGGTCGACCGTGACGCTCGCGTTCGGCCCGGTGAACGAGAAATTGTCGGTGAAGTTGCTTGTGCCGCTGCAATGGCTGGTCGTGCAGGTATAGGTGAACGTTCCGGAGGCGGAGGCGTTCAAATGCGCCGAGAGCTGGCCCGAGATCTTCGCGTTCAAATCCACCCCGGCGAAGATGGGAAGAGTAAAGACGAGGCGCACGGGAATGATGCCGATGGTGAACTCGATCTCGCCGAGCTCCGGCTCGGTGAGCAGCCATTCTTTGCTGTAATTGGCGCTTGCGCTCGCGGATGCCGTGAGGTCGCCCGTCCCGGCGACCGTTGCATTGCCGCTCGCCACGGCATCGACGAACTCGAAGCCCGAGGGGACTCCCAGGCACTTCTTGATCTTGTACCGTGCCGCAATCGTGACCGAGCCGGAGACCGGCAGGTCGAGATTCAGATGGCCGTCGATGCCGCCCGAAAAAGGCAGGTTCTGATTCAACAAGCTCTTCGAGTAGGTCCAGGTCCGGTTACGGGTTTCGTCATGCCAGCTGCAGCCGAACAGGCTCTTGTTGTTCGGGTCGGGCACCTCGTTCGGGTCGATGTACTGCTCGTATCCGGCCGGAAAATCCGGGTTCTCCATCGCTTCCAGGATTTCCTTCGACATGAAGAGAAGGCCGTCGGTGCCGTCCGGATCGTTGTTGAAAGATTCATTGATGATGTCCTTTTGGGTCTGGGACACGGGGAGGCTCTTGATTCCTCCTTCGCTCACTTCCCACATCATCGTGCCGGGAACCGTAGCCACATCCTCACCGACCTCGAGGAGCCGCCAGCCCTGGCCGACGGACAATACTTTGGCGTTGACCGGCGTCTGCGCGTCAAGCCTTCCGGCAGCTCCCAGAGGAATTGCCAGCAGGAGCAGTGGCAAGATTTTCTTGATGCGACGAACAATAGACATAAACCCTCCTTGTCGTTGACAAAAGCTGCGCCGAGCCGAAATGCAGACGGCTTCGAGCACGGCGACCCCGGCGGTTTCCTCTCCGGTCCGCGCACCGCTCCGGGTTGACGAGAGAGTAGCTGGATCGAAAATCGAATGCTGTCGAAATCGTGATCGGTTTGCTGGTGAATTGTTTGGGAAGGGTTTGCCGGCGTCCGGGAGGCGGCCGCTTGCTTCTGGAGGGCGTGTTGTTGCATGCTTCTTGATATGACCTGGACCGAGATCCGCAGACAATTCCCGCATCAGTGGCTCCTCGTCGAAGCCCTGCAAGCTCGGTCGGAACGCGGGAAACGGCAACTCGATGAGCTTGCCGTGGTGGATGCCTGCCAAGACGGTGAAACCGCTCTTCGCACTTACCTGAAGATCCATCGCGACGCTCCCGGCAGGGAGCTGTACGTCCTCCACAGCGATCGCGAGCAACCGGATATCGCCGAGCGATCCTGGCAGGGGCTGCGCGCCGCACAAGAATGAAGATCCGGCTTGCGCAGGGGCTGGTCTACGTGGAGACGGCCGTGACTTTCCGCGGCCGAACCCTCCAACTTTCCGACGTCATTCTCGATACCGGTTCGGCCGGCACGATCTTCGCCGCCGACCGGATGCTCGAGATTGGCGTCGCTCCGGAGCCGGATGACGCCATTCGGCGAATTCGCGGGGTAGGTGGAACGGAATTCGTGTTCACCAAGAATCTGGACCGCTTGGTCGTCGGTGAGATCGAAGTCGACGGCTTCGAGGTTGAGATCGGAGCCATGGATTACGGCTTTCCTGCCGACGGGATTCTCGGGCTTGACTATCTCTTGAAAGCTGGCGCTCTCATCGATCTGCGGCGTCTGGAGCTTCGCATCGCCTGATCTTTGGCCTGAGCGAAGGCGCCCCGTAGTAGTCTTTCCGCGGACCATGACCCCCACGCTTCGCACCTCTGTCCGCGCCGGGTCGTACCACGACTCGGTCGTTCTGATGCGCCTCCAGCAGGCGCTCTCGAATCTCCACGGTGTGCTCGACGCCGGGGTAGTGATGGCGACGCAGGCGAACCGGGAGATCCTTGGCGCGAGCGGGCTGATTGGCGACGGGGCGGAGACGGCCGGACCGGGCGATCTGTTGATCGCGGTGCGCGCGGAATCGGACGGTGCGGCGGCCGAGGCGCTGGCGAAGGTCGACGCGTTGCTCTCCTTGCGGGTCGGCGGCGCGGGGGAGTTGGGCTACCGGCCGCGCAGCCTCGACGGCGCGCTACGCGCTCTGCCCGAGGCTCGGTGGGTTCAAATCTCGGTCCCCGGCCGCTACGCGGCGGCGGTCGCCCACGAGTCGCTCGACCGCGGGCGCAACGTCTTCCTTTATTCGGACAACGTGACGCTCGCTGACGAGATCGCTCTGAAAACCAAAGCACGCGGGCTCGGCCTGTTCGTGCTCGGTCCGGACTGTGGTACGGCGATCCTCGGCGGCTCGGGCCTCGGTTTCGCGAACCGGGTACGGAAGGGGCCGGTCGGGATCGTCGCCGCCTCGGGCACGGGTCTCCAGACGGTTGCGAGCCGGCTCCATGCGCTCGGCTCCGGCGTGTCCCAGGCGATCGGACTCGGGGGGCGCGATTTGAGCCCGGAGGTCGGCGGCATCTCCGCGCTCCAGGCGCTCGACCTGCTCGCCCGCGATCCCGAGACGAAAGTCATCGTTCTTCTCGCGAAACCTCCGGCGCCCGCAGTCGCCGCGCGCCTGCTCGGCGCGGCGCGTGCTTCGGCAAAACCGGTGGTGGTCAACTTCCTGGGGAAGAACCCGCCGCTCTGGCGGCTTGGCGACGTACGCTTCGCGGTGAGCCTCGCGGAAGCGGCCGATCTCGCGGCGGCGGCGGGCAGCCTGGAAGGCGCCGAGGGGGCCGCGCCGGAATCGGATGAAGCGCGCCCGGCCGGCTTTTTTCGCGGCCTGTTCGCCGGGGGGACGCTCGCCTACGAGATCCAACTCGGCCTTCAGATCGCCTTCGATCCGATCTACTCGAACGCCCCGATTGGGACTTCGCGACCGCTCGACGATCCAGGGCGCGGCTCAGGACCGGGTCATGCGATCCTCGATCTCGGTGCGGATGAATTCACCGTCGGCCGGTTGCATCCGATGATCGATCCCGACCTCCGCCTGCGGCGGCTTCGCGCCGAGGCCGCGGATCCGAACGTCGGGTTGATCCTGCTCGACGTCGTGCTCGGGGACGGCGCGCACGCCGATCCGGCGGGAGTTCTGGCGCCGGAGATCGAGCGTGGGCTAACAGAGGCCGAGCGGGAGGGGCGCCGGCTGGAGATCGCGGTGCTGGTCGTGGGAACGGACGAAGACCCCCAAGGCATAGGGGAACAGATCGAGACCCTCCGTCGTGCGGGCGCGCGGATCGCGAGCACCGTCGAAGAGCTGGTCGGCCTCGCCTGGGATCGCCTCGGACCCGCGCCGGAAGCCGCCGCCGTGGGCGTACCGCTCGAAGCGGTCGCCGCGCCGCTGGCCGCGATCAACGTCGGCGTCGAGACGTTCTGCGAGAGCCTGCTTGCACAAGGGGTTTCCGCGATCCACGTCGATTGGCGCCCGCCGGCCGGAGGCGACGAGCGGCTGGCTGGCATCCTTGCCCGCATGAAGTCGCGCGGATCGGCGGTGAAGTAGAATCTCCTCAAGAGCGGAGGGGAAGGTATGGCTTCTTCGGTTCGGCTCGGCAAGCTCGCGATCTTAGCTCTGGCGGCGGTCTTCGGTGGCTGGCCTGCCCACGCCGTCGATGCGCCCGCCTGGACAGGCGATTTTCATCAAGCGCTCGCCGAAGCACGGCAGAGCCATCGCGCGGTCCTGATCGATTTTTCCGCCGGTTGGTGCGCGCCTTGTAAACAGATGGACCGCGATTTGTGGAGTCGGCCCGAAGTGATCGAGCTGACCCGGAAGGTGATTGTCGTGCGACTGGACTTCGATCGTCAACGAGGTCTAGCGTTGAAACAAGGAGTGAGCGGCATACCGGCCGTCATCGTCCTCGATCCGTGGGGCCGGGCGCTCGCGCGCTCGACCGGCTATGGCGACGCAATCGCGCAGCAGATCAAGAATCTGCTCACCAATCTGCCTACCGATTTCGCCGTCGCCGCTCCCTGGGTCGATCGCGTCGAGAAAAGCTCGAAAGACTTCGAGGCGCTCCGCTGGCTCGGTCAGTTCTATGGCCGGCGAAAGTTCTGGGTGGTCAGCGACAACTATTACGAGCGGGCGCTCAAGTGTCCCGAGGCCGGGAAAGACGCGGCGATCCGCGCGGACGTCGAGGTCGCCTCGGGCTGGAACCTGCTCCACGTCGGCGACTTCAAAAAGGCCCGCAAGCGTTTCGATGCGGCGCTCTCCGGCGGCACCAAGCTCGAAGCGGAGGACACGGCGCTCTTCGGCTTGGTCATGGTCGAGCTCATGCAGGGGCATCGGGCCGAAGCGGAGAAGTTCTTCGCCCGTCTCGCCGCCGCCTATCCGGATGCGGAATCGACCCGCGTGGCCAGGGGGCAGCTCGCGGCAAAACCATGACCTAGTCGACCGGTCGCCTTCGTGCCCCGGAAGTCGGCCGCTTTTGATGTAGCCTTCCTTCCCTCGAAGCCGATGATCGACATCGACCAGGCCAACCGCACCGCGATCGAACGGATGATGGCTGCCCGCCCGCGGCTGGTGGGAGTGGCCCCCGCGCGCGAGGCGATCGCCGATTTCCCGGATCACCTGCTGCTCCACGCCGGGCCGCCGATCGAGTGGCCACGAATGTCGGGGCCGCTGCGCGGCGCGGTGATCGGCGCACTGCTCTACGAAGGGCGGGCAAAGTCCGAGGCCGAAGCGCTCGCGCTGGTCGAGAGCGGCGAGGTCGCCTTCGAGCCCTGCCACCACCGCGGCGCGGTAGGACCGATGGCCGGCGTGATCTCCCCCTCGATGCAGGTCTACGTCTTGGAAGACGAAGCCTCGGGCCGGCGCACCTACTCGAATCTGAACGAGGGGTACGGCAAAGTGCTGCGCTATGGCGCGTTCGCCCCCGAGGTGCTCAAGAAGCTGCGCTGGATGAACGAGACGATGGCGCCCGCGCTTTCCGCCGCCATTGAAGCGGCGGGCGGTCTGGATCTGCGCGCGCTGATCGCCGAGGCGCTTCAGATGGGCGACGAAGGGCACAACCGGAACAAGGCGGGCTCTCTGCTGTTCTTAAAGGCCCTCGCACCGCATCTGGCGGGAGCCCCCGGAGCGAACGAGATCCTCGACTTCCTGGGGGCGAACCCGCTCTCGGTGCTCAACCCTGTGATGGCGGCCTGCAAGTCGATGGCGGACGCCGCGCACGGGGTGGGGGAGAGCACGATCGTCTCGACCATGGCGCGGAACGGCACCGACTTCGGCATTCGCGTCTCGGGGCTCGGCGACCGCTGGTTCACGGCGCCGGCCGCGGTGCCCGACGGACTCTATTTCCCCGGCTTTTCGAACGCCGACGCAAATCCCGACATCGGCGATTCGACGATCACCGAGACGGTGGGAATCGGCGCGTTCGCCATGGCCGCGGCGCCCGCGATCGTCACCTTCATCGGCGGCCGGCCCGAGGATGCGCGAGACGCGACGCTTGAAATGTACGAGATCACCGCGGCGGAGCACGCCCATTGGACGATCCCCGCGCTCGGCTTCCGCGGCACCCCCGTGGGGATCGATCTGCGGAAAGTGGTCGAGTTGCAGATCCCGCCGCGCGTCAATACCGGCATCGCCCACAAAGAGGCGGGAGTGGGCCAGGTGGGCGCCGGCCTGGTGCGCCCGCCGCTCGCGCTGTTCGAAGAGGCGTTGGTGGCGTTTGCCGAGCGCTACGACATCTGAAGGCAAAGTATCCGAAACCTGGAGGAGCAAGCATGTACGTCCCGTACGACATGAGCAAGGTGAAGGTTCTCGATCTATCGCAGAACTTCAGCGTCGATTCCCCCTCGTTCGCGTTCTACGAGGGGCCGACGGTCAAGTGGGTGAAGCGGCTGGCGTTCGAAGGGGTGAACGCGCAGTTTCTTTCCACCACCAACCACATCGCGACCCACCTCGATTCGCCGTACCACTTCTACGATCCGGGTCCGGACATCTCGGGAATCTCGCTCGACACGCTGGTCGGGCCGGCCTGCATCGTCGACCTTTCGCAGTTCGGGATCGGCGACTATCAGATCTACGGTCCGGAGCACTTCGAGGCGTGGGAAAAGAAGACCGGCATCCGCATCGAGCGCGGCGACATCCTGATCATCCACACGGGGTACCACCACTACTACAACGAGGATTGGTACAAGGTCCACAACCAGGAAAAGCCGAACCTGCCGAAGATGTTCCTCCAGCACCCCGGTCCGCAAGCGCGCTTCTGCGACTGGATATTGGATCGCGGGATTCGCTGGTTGGGAGTGGATTGCATCGCTGCCGACCATCCGTGGAACACCAACGTCCGCAAAGCCCGCCCGGACCTGATCCCCGAGGTCGAAGCCGCAATCGGCATGACCCTCCACGAGGCTTTCCCCTGGCCTGCCGACTACCAGTGCATGCACGTCAAGCTCTTCCCCCACGGGGTCTTCCACGCCGAAAACGTCGGCGGCCAGATCGACGAAGTGCTCGACCAGCGCGTCTGGCTTGGCTGCTTCCCGTTCCGCTTCAAAGGAGGAGAGGCCGCGTTCGCGCGGATCGTGGCGTTCGTCGAAGAGAAATGAAGCGCGTGAGCTTCCAGGGCCTTCGGCCGGCTTCCGGAAAAGCCTCGGTGGCCGCTCGGGGAAGCAGCAAGAAGGCGGGAACCCGCTGTGAGCTTTTGCTGCGCCGGGCTCTATGGGCGAAGGGATGCCGGTACCGGAAGAACGTAAAGGATCTGCCGGGATGCCCCGACATCGTTTTCCTCGGCGCGCGAGTTGCCATCTTCTGCGATGGTGAGTTCTGGCACGGTCGAGAATGGGAGGCTCGGCGGCAGAAGCTGGGCCGTGGACACAACTCCGCCTATTGGCTCGCGAAGATCCAGCGGAACATCCAAAGGGACTGGGAAAACACGCGGGAGCTCCTCGATCGGGGATGGACCGTCCTGCACATCTGGGAATCCGAGATCTGGGCCGATCCGGAGAAGGTCGCCCGGGACGTTGTCGCTATACTCCGTGAAAGGCGTCGTCGATCCTCTCCTGCTCTTGACTCAGGGAGGGCGATTGGCGTAAACAGGACGTAACGATGCGTAAGCTGATCAGCCTCTACACGGGAGCGGGCGGCCTCGACCTCGGCTTTGAAGCGGCCGGATTCGAGACGGCGGTTGCCGTGGAGATCGATCCGGAGGCGGTCGCCACCCTGCGGCACAACCGGGACTGGCCGGTGCTCGACCGGGACGTTCATACGATCTCCTCGTCCGAATTGCTCGCGACGGCCGGCCTGGCCGAGGGCGAGGCCGACGTATTAATCGGAGGACCGCCCTGCCAGCCGTTCTCGAAGTCGGGATATTGGTCGTCCGGCGACACCCTGCGACTCGACGACCCGCGGGCAGGTACGCTCGCCGCGTACCTGCGGGTGCTGCGTGACACGCTACCGAAGACCTTCCTGCTGGAGAACGTGCCGGGTCTCGCCTTCCGGGGCAAGAGCGAGGGCATCGACCTGATCGCGAAATCAATCCGCAAGATCAATCGGGAGTGCGGTACAAGCTACGACCTG
Source organism: Thermoanaerobaculia bacterium (assembly GCA_035995205.1). Lineage (GTDB taxonomy): Bacteria > Acidobacteriota > Thermoanaerobaculia > Multivoradales > UBA5704 > DASYKS01. The sequence continues at coordinate 4,711 of DASYKS010000083.1, read as the reverse complement.
TCCGTTGCACGCCTGAACGCCGCCGATTACGGCGTGCCTCAGTTGCGGGAGCGGGTCTTCGTCATCGGCTCCCGTGACGGGAAGAGGTTCGCGTTTCCGACGCCGACTCATGCGGCACCCTATGACGGACAGCCCCCGCTAGGCATCGAACCCTACTTGACCGCTTGGGACGCGATCGGCGATCTCGAGGAGGACGACGATCCGGAGATCCAGGCTCGAGGTCGATGGGCGGCCCTCCTGCCCTCGGTGCCGGAGGGCGAGAACTATCTTTGGCACACAGCTCGGGGCGGCGGCCTGCAGCTGTTCGGATGGCGCCGACGCTACTGGAGCTTTCTACTGAAGCTGGCCAAATCCCTTCCGTCTTGGACGGTCCAGGCTCAGCCAGGGCCGGCCATTGGACCCTTTCATTGGAAGAACCGGCGGCTTTCAGTCCAGGAACTCTGTCGTCTCCAGACCGTTCCGCCTGAATTCATCATTTTGGGTGGAGTGTCAACTGCGCAGCGCCAGCTGGGAAATGCGGTGCCCTCCGCACTGGCGGAGGTTCTGGCGCGGGCGATGCGCAATCAGTTCCTCGGAGACCGAGTGAGGCTCAAGTCGCGCCTGGTTCCCATAGCCAGACGCCCGATTCCGGAGCCGGAGCCGATTCAGCCCGTGCCGCTTGAGACATACGGCCACCTAATCGGCGATCACGAACCTCATCCCGGAACGGGTCGAGGGTTCGCTGCCGTGAAGCGAAAAAGTGGCGCTGAGGATTTCGTCGAAGCCGAGGCCGAGTTGGCTTTCGCCTGATCCGGCCATGCAAGAGAGCCTGGTGTTTCCCGGCGAATTTCGGACGTATGGCGTCAGCCGGAAAGACCGCCAGCCCCTCCTCGATTTCATGCTGGAAGCTCTGCGCGACGAAGGATGCCGAATTCTCCACAGCTCGCCAGCTTCTGAAGCGCCATTCCGAATCACGTTCGAGACGGCGCAAGGCGAGCGGATGGGAATCGTCGCGTACGCGTTTCTCGCGAACTCGCGGTTGACCAAGAATCGGCCCGACGACGAGCATCGATTTCAGCTCAAATACGGCTCGAAAGACGGGCTGCTCCATGACCTCTGGCAGGATCCGTTCGGTCTCTATACGACCCTGCTCGTGGGGATCAATCCCGAGCTCGGTTTTTTCGTCGGCGCGGATCCCGTGCTACACAGCCCGACCCGTCTGTTCATCTCGATTGAATTCAAGCAGCGGCATGTCGAGGAGATTCTTGCGAACGGTTGGCATGCCTGGGAGCGGGAGCGGCAGCGTGCGCCTGAGGAGCCAGTAGAGGTTCTCATCGGCGGGACACCGAAGTCTTTTCTCTCGTACGTCCGGTTCGAGCGGGACGCCATGGGCGAAGACCAAGGGCATCGCCAACTCCTTGCCGAACGGGCGCGGAAGGCGAAACCGACGATCCACGCGCTCGCGCGGGAATTTCAGCTCGCCGAGAAGGAAGTGTTCGACCTGATCGAAAGCGCGCATCGCCTCAAGGTGGCGGTTCGAGGCTCCGTCGCTGAAGAGCATCTCTTCCGCCAGCTCAAGAAGCTTCCGGGGATGGATTGTTCCCGCCTTCCCGGCGACGGGCCGGACTTGAGCGTTCGTCTGTTCGATAGCCGGGAGATGACGATCGAGTGCAAGAACGTCCTACGAAAGCCGAATCGGGACGGGCTGGCTCGGCTCGATTTCCAGCGTACGCGGGCGGCCAAGAGCGATCCGTGTTCTCGCTACTACAGCCCTAAGGATTTCGACGTGGTTGCCGCCTGTCTGCACAGTGTCACCGAAAAATGGGAGTTCCGCTTCGCGCTGTCCGGTCGGTTAGATCCGCACGCTAAGTGCATCGGCAAGCTGTCCAGCAACGTCCATCTCGATGAACGCTGGTCCAAAGATCCTCTGGAAGTCTTGCGCGCCGCATCGGCGAACTTATGAGCCTGCACATGCCCATGCCCACCGAAGCCGCTACGCCCACCCCGTTCACGCTCGCAGGCCCCAACGGGCCACTCCACGGCTTGATCGATTTTCCGGCAGAGCCCGGCCTCTGGCCAACCGTGGTGATCTGCCACGGCTTCAAGGGCTTCATGGAATGGGCCTTCTTTCCCTATCTGGCCCACCTGCTCAGCGAGCGGGGGCTTGTGGCGGTGCGGTTCAATCTTTCAGGGAGCGGCCAGCAACCGGGCGAGGATCGGGTGAGCGACCTCGATGCGTTTCGTTCGAACACGCAGAGCCGGGAGTTGGCCGATCTTCTGGCGGTGATCGCCGCGGTGGGTGGGGAGATCGCGCCGGGGCGGGCCGATGCGAAGCGGATCTCGCTCGTCGGCCATAGCCGGGGCGGTGGCAATGCCATTCTCGCCGCGGCGCGGCCGGAGCTGCGCGAGCGGGTTCGTGCCTTGGTGACCTGGGCGGCGGTCGCGACGTTCGATCGGTTTTCGGAGGATCAGAAGGCGTTCTGGCGTGAGATCGGCGAGTTTCCGATGCAAAACACGAGGACGAAGCAGAATCTCTCGCTCGGGTTGGGTTTGCTCGAAGACTTGGAAGCAAATGGCGAGGCGCTCGACCCGATCCGCGCCGCTGCGGCGCGGAGCTGTCCTTGGCTGATCGTCCACGGCGATCGCGACGACTCGGTCGGCTTTTCGGACGGCGAGAAGCTGAAGGCGGCGGCCGCCGAACCGTGCGAGCTGCTCCGGATCGAAGGGGGCGACCACGGTTTCGGGGCGAAGCATCCGTTTCAGGGGCCGACGCCCCAGCTGATCGAGGCGATGAACGCCACCCGGCGCTGGCTCGGCCGGTGGGGGCAGACAAGGTAGGGGCGCAGCATGCTGCGCCCATCGGGTTGCCGTGCCCTTCCCAAGCAGGGCGCAGCGTGCTGCGCCCCTTCGACCGGTTGGGAAAGCGGGTTACGCGACAGCAACCATCGCGGCGGGCTCGAAGACGAGCGGCTCCCTCAGATCCGCCGCCACCCGGTCCGCTCCGGCCGCATGCAGCTCTCCGGCCGACGTGCGGCCTGTCGCGACCGCGAGGCAGGGGATACCGTGGGCTCGGGCGCAGGCCACGTCGTGGATGCTGTCTCCCACCACTAGTGTGTCCATCGCGGCGAAGCGCCGGCCGAGGTGGGACTCGGCGCGGTCGAGCGCGAAAGGGGGTAGGTCGCACCGGTCGATCGCGTCGCAGCCGAAGGCGCCGAACGAGAAAAATCGATTGAGATCGAACGGCGCGAGCTTGGTGCGGGCGCAGGGCTCCCAGTTGCCGGTGAGCAGGGCGAGCTTCACTTGGGGGTCGGCGGCCAGCTCTTCGAGCCGTTCGACCACGCCGGGCAGCAGCGTCATCCGGTCCGGATCGAGCCGCGCGGCGAGCCGCTCGCGGTAGATCTCCCGGACTTCTCGGATGCGCGCAATCGCCTCCTCCCGCGGCACTCCTCCCGAGGCGGCCAGCTCGACTACGATCGTCGGATCGGTCTTGCCCGAAAAGTCGTAGCCGTCCAGATCCCCCGCGGTGCCGAAGACGTCGAGCAGAGCGGAGGCGAAGATCTGTCGCACCTGCGGCCCGCAAGTGATCAGCGTGCCGTCGATGTCGAACAGGATCAGGCGCATTGCGAGTCCTCCGCCCCGACTCTATCGCCAGCGGGGCGGCTTTTTCGTTTCGAGAAAAGTCGCGACGCCGTGGCGGCAGTCTTCCGTGCCACGCGCCTGGGCGTTCGCCTCGGCGGCTCGGGCGAGCGCGTCGTCCAGCGGCCGGCCGAGCGCGTCGAGCAGCAGGCGCTTGGTACGCGCGATCGATTCCGAGCTGGCGTTCTTGAGGATCGCCCCCGCCAGCGCATCGCCCTGCTCCGCTAACTCGGCCGCGGGAACCATCCGGTTCGCGAGGCCGATCTCAAGCGCCCGGGCGGCCCCGAGCGGCTGCGGGAAAAGCAGCAGCTCGCGCAGGTCGGAGCCGCGCGCGCGGAGCGGCAGGTAGGTCGCCACGAGCGCCGCGACGAAACCGATCCGCACCTCGCTGTAGAGGAACGTCGCGTCGTCCGCCGCGACCACGAAATCGCAGGCCGTGGCCAGGCCGCAGCCGCCCGCCACGCACGAGCCGTGAACCAGGGCCAGAGTGAGCGCATCCTGCCGGAGGATCGCGGCGAACAGCGCGCGCAGCTTTTCCGATTCCGCCCGGTTCTGCTCGATGTCGGCATCCGCGAGCGAGCGCAGATGATCGAGATCGGCGCCGGCCGAGAAGTGATTGCCCGCCCCCGTGAGGATCACCGCGCGCACCCCTTCGGCACGCAGGTCGCGGCCGTACAGCTCGGTGAGGTCCGCGACGAGCGCGGGAGACAACGCATTGGCGCGCGCCGGATCGTTCAGTTGGACGCGCAGCAGATCGCCGTCGCGCTGGACTTCGAGCAGGGGAGAGGTCATCTTTGATTATGATCTGTCCGGCGGGATGAGCTCGTCGGGGACCTCGATCTCCATCATCAACAGGCCCTGGGCGTGGGTCTTGCCTTGCGCGTCGGTCTTCAAGCTCTCTGTGCCGCCGCCGCCGAGGGCGTCGTGCAGGATGAAGTTGAGCGCATTGAGGTTCGGTACGTCGTAGCGATCGACCTTGCCGCGGCAAACTTGCGCGAAATGGGCTTTCACCCGCTCGGGGGTCACCTCGCGGCGGATCACTTCGTAGAGTGCCTCCGAAGCGGCGATCAGGCCGACGTTGCTCGCGTCCCCCTTG
>DASYKS010000082.1:0-79830 GCA_035995205.1 Thermoanaerobaculia bacterium | reverse complement strand
CTGGACGGCCGCGGACAACCGCGAGCCGCTGTCGACCAACTTCGCCGCGCGCTACATCAACGGCGGCGCGTTCACCGGCGGTACGAGCTACCTCGTGTGGCGCGACTCGAAGGTCGACCAGAACGCGTTCAAGTGCGGCACGTTGCCGTCGTGGTATCCGCTGGGCGAAGAGCAGATCGTGATCTTCGACGAGGCGGAGACTCCGGAGTTGCAGCAGGTTCCGCCGTTCTCGCCGCCGCCTCCGGGCGACTTCCTGATTCCGTTCCCGGCCGAGTCGCAGCGTACGGAAGTGGACGGAGAGGACTTCCCGGTGTCGTTCGACTTCGGCTGGATCTTCCTGAACCTGAACACCACGGTGGCAGCGGCGGGGAGCAATCCGCCGGAAGACCCGGCGGCGGCTCAGGCTTGGGTGACGGTGGTGATGGACGCTTCGGGCCGGTTCAGCGTCGGGTATGACGCGATCCAACTCGACAGCGCCTGTGACGCCAACCACGCCTTGATCGGCGGCTAAACCACGAAGCCTCTGGGGTGGGTTCGAGCCTTGCTCGTGCCCACCCCTCGTTTCCCTTCTTCTCATTTTTCTGACTCCCGCGATCTGGCTCCCGCCGCTCCCTGCGCGTGAGGTAGTTCGGAGGAGCCGATATTCTTAGGCATTTCCAGAAGCGTGCATGATCGGACGCAACAGCCCTTGCTGCCGCCTCCGATCGGCTCGTCCCCCCCTTCGCGGGAAGCCGGTGCCCGGACATGTGGCGCCTTGGTTTCTCAGGTTCTGATCGACTTGCCCCTTGGGGAGCTCGAGAGAATGATGATTCGATTCCACCGTTCAGCCGCCCGTCTCAGCCTTCTGTTCGCCCTTCTGATCGCGAGCGGATTCTCGAATTCCCGAGCCCAGGCGCAGAATTGCGAAGGAGACGGCGGTTGCGGGTTCATGACCTGCAAGACACCGGCGCACCCGGTTCCCCAGTCGCTCTGGGGAGAGCTCCAACCGGTCGACGTGGGCACGATCCCACCCGCACGGGACAACACCGATTTCAACGAGTTCACCAGCTCGTACGGCGTCGCCAATCCGCTCTGGATGTCTTTGGACATCGACTCCGGATATCTCTACTCGGTCATCTCGCACGGCTTTCAGATCTGGGACATCCGGACGACTCCGGCCAGTCCGGTCTCGATCACGACGGTTGCCGCGCCGTCGACCTTTCTGTATTGGCCTCAGGGCGAGCTGAAAGTGCCGTTGCGCGACATCGACGTCGAAGGCAACCTGGGCGCGATCGCCGGCCAGTCGGACATCGGGATCACGCTCTGGGATTTCACCAACAAGATGACCCCGAGGCTGCTTTACCAGAATTCGGGTTACATCGGAAATCAGGTCTATACGACGACGATCGGCAACCAGGTGTACGCGTTCTTCGCCACCGAGGCGAGCGGTGCGCACCCCGCCAGCCGACCGGGCGGCGTCCTCGTCTACAACATGTCGACGGCCCGCGCGAACGCTCCGGTGGTCCCGTGCCTCGACGAAGGGTTCGGTACCTGTTCGGGCGTTTACGTCGGCCGGATCGCCGCCCGTACGCAGGTCCGGTACATCGACGGCGTCGACAACTATGTCGCTTTGGCGACGGGCCCAGTGGCCAGCTTCGAGATCTGGGACGTCGCGAACCCCGCGGCCCCGGTGCAGAAGCTCTCGGGCCTGTCCGGAGTCTACGGCGTGGCGATGTGGAAGAGCGGCGGCCACTATTACCTGGCCACCCATACGGATTTCGCCGGCAGCATCTATGACGTCTCGTGCATCACCGGTTCCTCCTGCACGATCGGCAGTCCGATCTGGACGATGCCGATGCCCGGCGGGACCGAGGAGCTTTACGTCACCTATTCGAGCAGCGCGGGCCGTCCGTTCCTCTACTTCGGCTCGGACAATGCCTGCGGCTCCTTCCCCCCCGACCCGCAGCGCGAGTTTCTGGTCGACGTGTCGGTTCCCTCCCAGGCGCACGACATCACTCCGCCCCAGAAGGTCTCGCTCGGCGGCCAGCAGATCGGTTATTGGGACTACTACTACCGGCGCAATCCCACCGGCTTCAACCGCATCATGCCGCGCATGGGCAAGTTCGAGAACGAGTACTTCTATCGCGCGGCCCAGTCGATCCTCGACATCCATAAACGAACCGGCGGCGTGGCCCCGGTCGTCGATTTCGATTGGAGCCCCACGAGCGTCTATCCGGGAACCCCGGTCGCCTTCAGCGATCTCTCTTCGGGAGCGCCGAGCTCTTGGGCTTGGAGTTTCCAGGACGGCAGCCCGAGCGGTTCTTCGGCGAATAACCCGACCGGAGTCACGTTCGCGAGCACCGGAGCGAAGACGATTTCCTTGACCGCGACCAATGCCTCGGGCAGCGGCTCGCGGAACAAGACGCTGACCGTGCTCGACCCGGCGCCGGTGATCGCGAGCGTCTCGCTCTCGCCGCTGAATCCGATCGTCTGCCAGCCGGTGACGTTCTCGGCGACCGGTGTCACCGGCCAGCCGACGCTCAACTACAACTGGCAGGTCACGCCGCGGCCGAGCGGCCCGCCGGTGACCACGAGCACCAGCCCGAGCTTCATCTGGAACACGGCGGGGGTTCTCGCGGGGGACTTCACGGCGACCCTCCAGGTCCAGAACTCGATCTCGACGGCGACCCGTTCGGTCGACTTCACGCTCGGCGCCCTGTCGCCCCTGCCGAACTTGTTCGCGCCGACCGCCGATCCGTTCGTCGCCGGCACGGTCCAGTTCCACGTGGTCGCCTCCGGCGCCACCGAATGGAGCTGGGATTTCGGCGACGGCGCGGGCTTCCAGGCCTACACCAACAATCCGGTCAGCGGCCCGAACCCGGTCTTCACCTACACGAGCCTCGGGCTCAAGGCCGTCCGGGTGAAGGTGAGGAACTGCGTCGAGGCCGAGCACACGAGCGACCCGCTCCCGATCACCATCCTGCAAATCTCGCCGCTGACCGCGAGCTTCGCCGCGGTCAATGGCTCCGGCGTGTTCTGCTTTGGCGGTGGCTGCCTCGGGACGATCGGGCAAGCCATTGCGTTCACCGACGATTCGCACGGTGCGCAGTTCTACGACTACGACTGGGACGGCAACGGGAGCTACGAAGAGGCGGGTCGTACTACGCCGCAAACCACCCACACCTATAGCGCGGAAGGGTCGTTCTTTCCGAAGCTGCGAGTTCGTCGGGGTGCATCCGAAGAGACCGTCTTTACCCATGCCTTGCCGATCATCATCAGCGGGACGGTCGCACCCGCCTCGATCACGCTCGGTGGCGCCAGCAGCGCGAACATCAACCAGCCGGCGACCCTCACGGCGAGCGCCTCGGGTTGCAATCCGGACTCCGCGGGTTGGAGTTGGGGAACAGGGGGCGGCACGATCAACGGCGGCTCCACGGCCTCTACGGTTTCGATCACTTGGACGACCACCGGCAGCAAAACGGTCTCGGCGAGCAACAGCGCGTGCCCCGGTGCCTCCGGCAGCCGGCAGGTGACGGTGACCGATCCGAATACGGGCGGCGGCGGAACTCTCACGGCCAACTTCAGCTTCACGCCGCCGAGTCCGAACATCGGGCAGGCCGTGAGCTTCAACGGCACCGCCTCGACCGGTTCGCCGACCGGATACGCCTGGGATTTCGGCGACGGTCAGAACGCCTCGGGCTCGACCGCGACCCATTCCTACGCGGTCGCCAGCACCTACAACGTAACCCTGACGGTGACCAAGTCGGGCTCCGGACCCGGTTGCAATTTTGGCATCTGTGCGTCGGAGAAGACCATCCCGGTCTCGGTCGGCGGTCCGCCGCCGCCGGTGTTCGACGTCAATTTCACGACCTCCGCGCCTTGCGTCAGCCAGTTCGGGATCGAGCTGTGCACCGGCACTACCGGCGCGGCGATCAACTTCACTTCGACCAGCACCAATGCGAGCAACCTGACCTGGAGCTTCGGGGACAGCACGCCGACGACCACCGGCAACACCGCGGCTCATACCTACACCCAGGCCGGGAGCTTCACGGTTTCGCTCACCGGGACCAACGGTTCCCAGACCAAGACGAAGACCCGGGTGTTCCAGATCACGGGCGAGCCGACCGGCGAAGGCAACAAGTCGGTCATCCTGCCCTGGATCGCCCAGACCCGCGGCGTCGTCACCCAATCGAGCGATCTGTACGTCTTCAACCCCAGCGACCAGGACATCACGGTCGAGCTGAAGTTCTTGAAGCGCGGCGCGGTGGAGGCGAATCCGCCGCTCCAGACCCGGGTCATTTCCGCGGGAGCGACGCTGTTCGTCGGCGACGTCTTGGGCCAGCTGTTCTCGCGTGAGAACACGGTGGGCTTCATCACCGCCGAGGTGACGCGCGGAACCGGGGAGCCGGTCGTCCTGTCGTTCAACAACACGCTCCAGACGGACGGCTCGAAGTTCGGCCAGACGGTGCCCGGCGTGTCGATGGCCAATGCCGCCGGTACCGCCGCGCCCCAGGCCCGGATGTATCTGATCGGTCTGAACGACAACTCGGAGCGGGTGGCCTATTTCGGTTTGAGCAACCCCAACTCCGAACCCGCCGTCTATCACCTCCGGTTCTTCGACGCCCAGGGCCACCAGCTCGGCGAGTCGGGCGATCTGACGCTCGGTCGCTTCGGCCAGAAGCAGTTCCAGCCGCAAGAGATCCGCGACCTCGGCGTGTCGAACGTCGCCGATTACCGGGTCGAGATCGAGCCGAAGTCGGGAGGCAAGATCTATCCCTACGGCACGAACCTGCGGGTAGCGACGCAAGATCCGGCGTTCGCCAGCTCCGAAGTACCTCAGGGCAGGACTCTGTTCCTGGTCGGCTCGCTCAGCCAGCCGGGGCTCAACAACACCCTGTACCAGACCGACGTAGTGCTGTCGAACCCGCTCGCCCAGGCGATCGCGGTCGACTTGTCGTTCACCGCGGTCGGCGTGTCGAGCCAGCCGCAGAGGCCGGTTCGAATCACGCTCCAGCCTGGCGAGAGCCAGCGCTTGGCCAACGTGATCGCCGACAAATGGCACATCACGAATCAGGTCGGCTTCCTCTCGTTCCAGAGCTCGACGGCGGACGGAGCGCTGCCGCGCGTGACCGGAGAGAGCTACGACAACGCGAATCCGGCACGCCGGTTCGGCCAGTCGATGATCCCGCAGTCGGATCAAGAGGCGGCCGGCGTGGGCAAGGGACAGGCCCTGGTGGGGTTGCGTCAGGGCGATGCGTGGCGGACCACGATCTGGCTGATGAACCCGTCCAACGCGCAGGGGCTGTACGACGTGATCTACCGCAAGCTGGACGGCACGATTCTCGGCCGCTTCACCAGCCTTCCGCTCGGTCCAGGGAAGATGAAGCAGATCCGCCCCAGCGAGCACCCGCTGGGAGGCTTGGCGATCGAGGACGGCTTCACGGTGCAGGTGTTGGTCAAGGCGGGTAAGGTTTTGGCCGCCGGTCAGGTGATCAACAACCGGACCAACGACCCCGCTTACATCCGCGGTGAAACGCGGTAACGCGAGCGGGCAGAGCGAACCAGGCAACGACCAGAGGCCGTCGGAGGTGACTCCGGCGGCCTCTTTTTCTACCTGCCTGTCGCTTCCGCCCGCGCTGATTCTCCTGCTCGCCGCCGCCTTGGCGTCGAGCTGCGGAGCGCGGCCGGCCGACTCTCCGGAGCCCGAGCGAGGGACCGAGCTTGCGGCGGCCAAAATCGCCGTCGATCCGGAAGCCGAACCGGCCGCGGTTACACCAGGCGACGACCTTGCGGGTAAATGGCGCCAGGCGCGCCCCTTCGAGGCCGCAAGGCCAAGCGACGAGCGGTCGCTGCCGAATCTGCGGGCGCTGCCCTACCTGCAAGGGTACCGGCCGGCCGAGGAGCACCCGGTGGTCGTCCGCCTCGATCCCGCTGCCGAGCAAGCGGGCCTGAATCTCTATCTTTCGGGGCACGCCGCCGAGGCGGTTCTGATGGACATGGACGGCCATGCGCTTCATACCTGGCGCTATCCGCTGCGCCGGCTCTGGCCCGATCTGGCGAAAGATCCCGCGATGGCCAAGCTCGAATATTGGCGCCGGGTCTACCTGTTTCCCAACGGCGATCTGCTCGGCATCTACGAAGGCCAAGGGCTGGTCAAGCTGGACGCCCGCTCGCGCGTGCTCTGGTCGCATCGAGGGGGGATTCACCACGACCTGGAGGTCACGGCCGACGGCGACATCTGGGTGCTCGACCGCGACGGGAAGCTGATTCCGCGCCTGAACCCGAAAGAGGGCGTGCTGGAGGACATGATCACGGTGCTTGGCTCCGACGGCAAAGTTCGTCGCCGGATCTCGGTCCTGCGCGCCTTCGAGCACTCCCGGTTTCGCGGCCTGCTCGCGCGGCGGCCGCCCGCGGGAGACATCTTCCACACCAACACGCTGGAGCTTCTGGACGGCCGCTTCGCCGCGCGAAATCCCGCGCTGCGCAAGGGCAACGTGCTGATCTCGGTGCTCAAGCTGGACACGATCGCGATCCTCGACCCGGATCGCGAGGAAGTGGTCTGGGCCGAAACCGGGAGCTTCAAGCGACAGCATCAACCGACTTTCCTGCCCGACGGGCATCTTTTGCTGTTCGACAACACCGGGTTGGGGGGCGAGCGGTCGCGGGTGCTCGAAATCGACCCGTTCGGCTCGCGCCCGGGCCGCGTTATCTGGCAGTACGGCGGCCTCCCCGGCGAGGCGCTGTTTTCCAAGACGCTCGGTTCGTGCCAACGGTTAACCGAAGGCAACACGCTGATCACCGAGTCCGAGAACGGCCGTGCGCTGGAGGTCACTCCGGAAGGGCGGATCGTCTGGGAGTTTCGCAATCCGCACCGCGCGGGTGCGCGCGGCGAATTGGTCGCGGTGCTGTTCGAAATGCTCCGCCTGCCGCTCGATTTCCCCTTCCCACAAGGACGCGGTACCATCGACACTACGAGCTTGAGAGGAATCAGCCGTTCGACGGTTTCGGCGCACGGCGGGCTTTGAGCACCGGAGGTGATCAGGTGAGATTTACAACTTTTTTTCGGGCTTTCGTTTTCGGAGCCGGTCTTTCGTTGTTGAGGCTGGCCGATCCGGCATCCGCGCAGAACTGCGCCTCCGACGCCAGCTGCGGCTTCATGCAATGCAAGACGCCGGCGTCCCCCGTGCCCAGCTCGCTCTGGGGCACGCTCAAGCCGGTCGACACCAGCCCGATGTCGTTTCTGCGCGACAATACCGATTTCAACGAGTTCGCGTTGCCGGGCAATCCGGCGGACCGCTACGGCAGCGCGGAACCGGTCTGGTTGTCGCTCGACATCGACAACGGCTACCTCTACACCGCGATCTCCCACGGCATGCAGATCTGGGATCTGCATAACAACCCCGAGGTGCCGGCGTTCGTCAAGACGGTGGACGGCCCTTCGGTGTTCCGCCAGTGGCCCTCCGGCGAGCGCAAGCAGGTGCTTTCCGACATCGCGGTCCAAGGCGACCTGGCGGCCCTGGTCGGCCAGCCGAGCGTCGGGATCGCGATCTTCGACAATGCCGACAAGTTCCATCCCCGCCTGGCGTACCAGGACGGCGACAAGAACGCGAACCAGGTCTACGCGACGACGATCGGCGGGCGGGCCTACGCGTTCATCGACGGGCATTCGACGGTAACCGGCGAATTGACCGGTCTGCTCGCCTACGACATGACTCGCGCCCGGGACTACAGCGGCTGTCTGGACAACGGCGGAGCGTGCCCGGGCGTGCTGGTCAAACAGATCAGCTCGGACAGCTCTTTTTCCTACGTCGACGGCGCGGACACCTATGTCGTGGCGAGCCGCGGTACGGCGCGCGGGGTTTCCATCTGGAACGTGGCCGACGTGACGAATCCCGTTCTGAAGCTCGCGGCGCTTCCCCTCGAATCGGTCTACGGCGTATCGCTCTGGCGCGACATACCTTCGGGCAAGTACTACCTTGCGACCCGCCACGACGCCGCGGCGCGAATCTACGACGTCAGCTGCATCACCAACACGCTCGGCTGCCTGCTGCTTGGACCGCCGGTCTGGAGCCAGGCGATGTTTTCCGGGACTCCTCAGTTCTACATCACGTTTTCGCGCACCCCCACGGCGTCGTATCTGGTCTTCGGTTCCGACCAGATTTGCGGCGGCGGCACGGTCCGCGAAGCGGTCTACGACGTCACGAACCCTACCGCGCCGGTCGACATGACGCCGCCCCAAGTCGTCACGATCGCCGGGGTGCCGACCTCCTACTGGACCTGGTACTACCGCGACAGCCCGACCGGCTTCAACCGGACCGGCGGGCGAATGGGCAAATTCGTCGGCGACCTCTACTACCGCGCGGCGTATTCGATCTTCGACGTTCACAAGCGAACCACGCTCACCATTCCGGTCGCCGATTTCGCCGTGCCGTCGCCAATCTACGCGGGGGTGCCCACGACGTTCAACGATGCGTCCGTGGGCAGCGTGGCCTCTCGAACCTGGAATTTCCAAGACGGTGCGGTGGTCGGCGGAACGCTCGCTCCCGCCGGTTTGCCTGCGGCGCCGGATGCAGCGACCGGCGGCGCGGCAACCTCCTCGTCGCTCTCTTCGGCGGCGCCCGAGTCCGCGGGTCGGCGCGTCCTGCTCGGGGCGTTCGGCAAGGAGCCGATGGTTCTGGTCAACCCCGGCGCGAAACCGCTCTCCTTGGTCGCCCGCTTCCTGCCCGCGGGGCCGGATGCCGCGCTCACCCGCGGCTCGGAGCGGATCGCGCTCGGCCCGAACGAGCGTAGGTCCCTCCCCGGCAATCGCTGGGGGAGCGGCCCCGGCGCCCTGGTGATCGAGAGCGGCGAGACCGACGGCCGACTGCCGAAGATCGAAGCCGCGATCGCTACGCTTTCCGAACGGGAGGCGGCGAAGGCGGGAGAGGTCTGGAACCTGACCGGCCTCCGCGCGACGCGCGATCTGAAAACGACGATCCTCTTGTTCAACCCATCGGATCGAACTGCCACGGTCGATCTGATCTATCGCGCGGCCGACGGCACGGTGCTCGGTACTCTCCGCGGTCTCGACGTGGCCCCAGGACTGCGCGCCGTCCGCGCCGCCGCGCATCCGATCGGAAAGGCCGAGAGCTTCTCGGTCGAGGTCGAAGTGCGCACGGGATCTCTGCTCGCGAATGCCCGGGTCGCCCCGGCGCGACCGTGACGCGACGACGTTAAGCGTGCTGCCGGCCGATCTCGCCCCGCAAGCTGCCGCGGCCGGGCTTCCTGCGGCCCCCGAGCGGGGGGAGGACATCGCAGGCTGGTTGATCGAGACGGCGCGCCGCGAGCCCGCGGCGCGCCGTTATCTCTATTTCCTCAAGTCGTCCTACGAGGCATTCCATGCGATCGAGGAGTGCTTTCCCCGCTCGCCGGGCGTAACCGGCGGCGGGATCGGCACCTCGCCCGAAGAGCTGCTCCACATCGCGAACCACCTGTACCTCCTGGCCACCGCGGAGGTACCTGGAGTGCTGCTCGAATGCGGCTGCTTCAAGGGCTTCTCCGCCGCCTGCCTGAGCCAAGCCTGCGCCTTCCTCGGCCGCGACCTGGTGGTGGCCGACTCGTTCCAAGGTCTTCCCGGAAAGACCGGCGCGGGAGAGGAAGGGTACCGCCCCGGCGATTTTCGCGGCGGCCGCGAAGAGGTAGAAGCCAACGTCCGCCTGTTCGGGCGCATCGAACGGGTTCGCTTCGTCGAAGGCTGGTTCCGCGACACGTTGGCGGAATTTCACGAACCGATCGCCCTGCTCTGGATGGACGTCGACCTCTACGCCTCGGCGACGGATGTGCTCGACGCGGTCTGGGGAAAGCTCGATCCCAAAGCTGCGATCTTCAGCCACGAGTTTCTGCCCGAGCAAATCGGACTCGATGGCCGGATCGTCCACCCTCAGGAGCCGCCCGGAGCGATCCGCGACGCCTTCGCCGCCCGTGGCCTCAAAGAGCTGGCCGTTCACCTCGCGGGATGGCTTGCGCGGATCGACCGGCCGGAGACCGTAGGGATCGGGGCGGAATCCTTGGTGCGCGCCCTGCTCCCTCACCTAAGAGACCTCGACCACCGCGCGCGAGCGGCGCGGCAGGCGATCGGTCTTAAACCTGCGCTACGCGATTTTTTTCGGCGCCGTCTCGGCTAGAGCGCGTGGCCGCGAACAACCCCCTCTCTCGGCGCGTACCCGGGAACGAGCCGAGAGAGAGGGATAGGGCAGAGAGGCGGATTACGGCTGGTTCGCCGTGGGAGGCAACGTCTCGCTCGGGGTATCCCCCTTCTTCTTGCGCACCGGCGGGCGCCGCGGGCGGAAGCCGTACTTGATCAGCATTTCGCTGGTGAAGCCGTAGTTGAACTGCAGGCCGGCGCCCAGCCGGCGCGGATCTTGTCGCCGCGCTGGACGAGATCGCCCAGGTCGGCGTTGTTGTTCTGCGCCGCGGCGCGCAGGTCGTCCCGCTTGTAGGTGAGGTCACGGGCCTCGATCAGCACCGTTTTCAACTCGACCAGGGTGGCCGAGAGATGCGGAAAGTCGGTGAGTTTGGGCTCGAGGTTGTTGACGAGCGTATCCCAGCGGCTGATGCGCTCGGCATTGGTCATTCCATTGGCAGCCATGATGAATCTCCTTATCGTTTGGGTCGAGGCGGCAGTTTGACTCCACGAGAACGGAGGCTTCGGAATCGCTGATCGTCCGCCGGAGGAGGCCCCCGGGTGGCTCCGGGCCACGGCGGCGGGAGCCGGAAGCTCGTTTGGAGGAGAGAAATCTCCGTTAGGTCGAGATATCTCCGCCATTGGAAGCCATGGAGCGCCCATTGGGCGCCATGGCCCGGAGTTTGGAAGCCATGGCCCGAAATTTGGGAGCCGAAGCGATGGAAATGACATGGGCCGAACGGATGGTGGCGGAGTACAAGCAGAAGGTTCTGGAGGAAGGGGTCGAGCTCGGTCTGGAGCAAGGCAGAGAGCAGGGCCTCGAGAAGGGAGTCGAGCAAGGTGTCCGCAGTACCTTGCTCCGCCTGCTCGGACGGCGGTTCGGAGAGGTCCCGCCGACGGTTCGGGCGCGGGTGGAGGCGATTGACTCACTCGACGAGTTGGGCGGCCTCACCGACCGGATCTTGGAGGTCAAGTCGATCGAGGAGTTGGGGCTGGGGCACTAGCCGCACTCCCGCCTGGCCGGCCGGGGCCTTCGAGGCCCCGCCCGCGCCGAACAGGTAGAATCCCCGGGCAATGGGTGATCCTGCCGTCCAAGTCCAGAATCTCGAAAAGGTGTACCGGGTCTATGCCCAGCCGTGGCACCGGCTGCTGGTGCCGTTCGGGGCTCGGCCTCGGCATCGGGAGTTTCGGGCTGTGGACGGGGTGACGTTCGACTTGCCGCGCGGTCAGGGGCTGGCGATCGTGGGGGAGAACGGCGCCGGCAAATCGACCCTGCTGAAGATTCTTGCCGGGATCACGGCGCCGAGCGCGGGGCGGTCGGAGGTGCGGGGCAAGATCGCCTCGATTCTGGAGCTGGGCTCGGGTTTTCACCCGGAGTTCACCGGGCGGCAGAACATCGTGTTGAACGCCGCGATGCTCGGATTGTCGGAGCTGGAGCTGCGCGAAAAGACCCCGGCGATCCTCGATTTTGCCGAGCTGGGCGAATTCATCGATCAGCCGGTCAAGGTCTATTCGACCGGCATGGCGATGCGGCTCGGATTCGCGATCGCGACCCAAATCGAGCCCGACGTGTTGATCATCGACGAGGCGCTCTCGGTCGGCGACGGCTATTTCCAGAAAAAGTGCATGGACCGGCTCGAACGCTTCGTCGGCGCCGGGGGGACCCTGCTGTTCTGCTCGCACGCGATGTATTACGTCTCTGCCTTCTGCCAGCAGGCGCTCTGGCTCCGGAACGGCCGGCCGCAGGCGCTCGGCCCGGTGCTCGACGTGATCCACGAGTACGAGAACTTCCTGGTGGCCAAGAGCGGCTCCGCCGCTTCCCGGGTTGAGGAACCGGTTCCGGCTCTCGCTTTGGATCAGGAGCCGGTCGCGATCCCGGAACAGCCCCTCGTCGGCCCCGCGCGCTTGATCGGCGTGCGCCAGGTGGCCGGGCCGGGAGCGGAGATGGAGCCCGCCCGGTACGCCTCCGGCTCGCCGTTCCGATTGGAGGTCTCCTGGGTGACCGACGATCCGACGCTCGGGTTCCATCTCGGGGTTGGGATCAACCGGATCGACGGGGTCGAGGTCTGCTCGTTTTCGACCCGTTTGGACGGGCTGGCGCCGGTCTCCGGGGAACGTAGCTACCGGACTGTGCTCGAAGTGCCTGCCCTGCCGATGGTCAAGGGCGAGTTCTCGCTCTACGTCTTTTTGCTCGACCACCGGTCGCTGCATGTCTACGACCAACGGCTGCTCCGTGCGGCGTTTCGGGTCGAGAGCCCCGACTATCGGATCGGCCTGGTCAACGTCGAGCACGCTTGGGACGTACAATGGAGCGGCCAAGTGCTTCTTGAAAGGTCCCCAGCGAACGATGAGCTTCCCGCATGAGTAGAGAATCCCGGACCGCGCTCGCGGTTCTGCCCGAAGAGGGAACGCGGCTCGCGCTCCACCCGTTCGCCCATGTCGACGCCGAGCGGATCTACCATCCGCTCACCGGCATCGATCTTGTCCCCGGAGCGCCGGGGTTCGCCGAGATCTCGCGGTTGGCCTCCGGCCTGTCGTCGATCGAGGATCTGGCTGCGGAGGTTCGCGACCGGCTGGTGGCGGAACGTTGGCTGCTCGCCGAAGGCGAAGATCCGTCGCGCGAGTTCCGGCTCCGGATCGTCTCGCTCGAAGCGCACACGGTTTGCAACCAGGCCTGCTACTTCTGCCCGGTCTCGATCGCGCCGCGCGAGGACTACTTCATGCCGACCCCGCTCTACGAGCGGATCGTCGGCGAGCTCGCGGCGTTTCGCGACACGATCGAAGCCGTGTTCATGATCAATTACAACGAGCCGACGCTCGACAAGCGGTTCGTCGAGCAGGTGCGGACGATCCGTGCCGCCGGGCTGCCGCCCGCGGTGCTCACCAACGGCTCGGGGCTCACCCCCGACCGGGTCGACGCGCTGGTCGAGATGGGTGGCCTGCGGTTTCTCTCGATCAACCTCTCGACCCTCGACCGCGAGCGTTACAAGACCGAGCGCGGCGGCGACCAACTGCCTCTGGTGCTCAAGAACCTGGAGTACGCCAAAGACCGGGCGGTCGCCGAAAAGATGGACGTGATCGTGCTGGGCACCGGCGACGAGAATCACCGGCGCGATTTCGCCGAGATCGGCGCGCGCTTCGCCGGCAGCCGCTTCGAGGTCAAGTCGTTCGAGGTGATGGACCGCGCGGGCTACCTGCAGATCGGCCTCGGCGTGCCGCGGGACGGCAAGCGGCTCGCCGGTTGCGACAACCTCGGCTCGCGCCCGATCGAGCACCTGCACATCACGCCGCGCGCCCAGGTGGTGCTCTGCTGCGAGGACTACGACGAGTTTCACATCGTGGGCGATCTCACCGAGACCTCGGTGCTCGACGTGTTGCGCGGTCCGGAGCTGGCCAAGATGCGGCGGATGATCTACGGCCTCGATCCGGCGCCCGCGAATTTCATCTGCAATAAATGCACGTTCGCGCGCCGGGCGTGATCCCGCCCGCGGCGGATGGCTCCGTCGAGCCCCGCGACCCAGATACCGCCCGGCGGGCCGGGAGGCGCCTCGCGATCGTCATTGTCCATTACCGGACCCCGGACCTCGCCGCGGAGTGCGTCGCCGCGCTGCGAGCCGACCTGCCCGGGTCCGAGGCGTCGATCGTCCTGGTCGACAACGGCAGCGAGCCCGAAGGGCGAGAGCGGCTCGGCGCGCTGGGGATCGAGATCCTCGACCCGGGAGAAAATCTAGGCTTTGCCGGCGGCGTCAACGTAGGGGTAGAGCGCAGCCTGGACGCCGGTCCGAAAGACGCGATCGTGATCCTCAATCCCGACGTCCTGGTGCGTCCCGGTTGCCTCGCGGCTCTGCTCGCCGAGTTGGACGCCGGAGCCGCGGCGGCGGGACCCACGTTCTTCTGGGATCGCGGCGAGCGGCTTCTTCTGCCTCCCACCGAGCGGCGCACCCGGCGCGACGAGCTACGTGCCGCGGCGGCGCATCGCGGCGGCTCGCGGGCCGATCGGGCGCGTGCCCATTGGAGGCGACATGCGAGGGCGCATTGGCAGGCGGGCGGATCTCTCACCACCCCTTCGCTCTCCGGCGCGCTGCTCGCGATCCGGGCCGACGCCTGGGCCGCGGTCGGGCCGTTCGACGCCGAGTACCGGCTCTATTTCGAGGAGACCGACTGGTTGATGCGCCTGGCGGCCCGCGGGCTCGAATCGCGCCTGGTCCCCGCCGCCCGCGCGATTCATCTCTACGCCCAAAGCGCATTGCGCGAGCCGGCCTCGGAGGCCTGGTTCGCCGCCTCGGCGGAGCGTTTTTATCGCCGTTGGTACGGTGTCGGCTTTTCCCGTCTGCTCGCGGCGGTGGCACCCGCGGATGGAGGGGAAGAGATCGACTCCCTGCCGCCGCTGCCTGCCGAAGGTCTCGATCTGGAACGGCTCGCGGCCGGCGGGCCGGCGGGCGCGCCGATCTGGATCGAAATCTCGCCGAGCCTCGCGGGATTCCCCGCCGCCGCGGAGCGGATCGAACGGCCGGCGGGCCTCTGGCGGCTGCCTGAGGAGATCGCCGAGCGGCTGCCCGCGGGCCGCTGGAGCCTGCTCGCGAGCGACGAAGAGGGGCGCGAGCTGGGGCGCTGGGAGTTGTCCGGCGGAGGCTACCAGGGGGCGCGGGCCGGGAAGAGGGCTGAATTTTGAAGCTCCTCTATCTCCTCTCGTACCCCGAGCTGAACGGCGGCAACAAGGTCGTGTTCCAACACGCCGAGCTGCTCCGGCGGCTCGGCCACGAGGTGACGCTCGCGGCGGAAGGGGCGCGGCCGACGTGGATACCCTTCGGCGGCACCTACCTCGATCGCTCCGAGCTGGCGCGGGCGACCGATCGCTACGATCTGGTGATCGCGACGTTCTGGACTACGGTGCGCCAAGCGCTCGACCTCGACCTCGGGCCGGTCGCCCATTTCTGCCAGGGATACGAGGGCGCGCTCGAACATCTAGCGCCGCGCCTTCCCGAGATCGAAGCGGTCTACCGCGAGCCGCTGCCGACGCTGGTGGTCTCCCCTTACCTCGTGCCCTTTCTTGCCGAGCGCTTCGGCCGGAGGGCCGCGATCGCCCCGCCGCCGCTCGACCCACGGTTCACACCCGCGGCCCGGCCGGGGCCGAGCGGACTGCCCTGGATCGCCGTGCCGGGCATTTTCGCCGCTCCGGTCAAAGGGGTGCCGACAGCGCTCGCCGCGATCGCCCGGCTGCGCGAGCGCGGTCTGCCGGTTCGCCTGCTTCGCTTCTCGATCCTGCCGTTGGATGCCGAAGAGAGAAAACAGCTCGAACCCGATCGCTACCTCTCCAGCGTGCCGCCCGAGGTGATCGCCGAGGAGATCCGTGCCGCGGATCTCCTTTTGCTCCCTTCGCGCGAGGGAGAAGGCTTCGGCCTGCCGCTGCTCGAAGCGATGGCTTCCGGGACGCCGGCCGTCGCGTCGTCGATCCCCTCGATTCGCGGCTTTGCAACCGGGGCGGCGGCGCTTGTCCCGCCGGGAGATTCGGACGCCATGGCGGACGCTACGGAACGATTGCTGCTCGACCGCAAGGCCTGGCTTCGCGCCCGCCGCGCAGGGCTCGCCGCGGCGTCGCGCTTCCGGCCCGAAGAAGTGGCGGCGATCGTCGAAGGCGCGGTCGCCTGGGCGGCGCGGACGGCGGCCCGGCGGTAGCAGGCGGGCCTCCCCTGTCGGTTACTCCCGACACGCCGCGTCGGTTTTACCCGACGATTCAAATCCTCTCAGGCTCGTCCTTGCGCTGTTCAAGCCCGGAGAACTCTATTGTTCCTGGCAGGTTACGACTATCGCTCAGGTCTGTGACCCATCTGGCACCGCCGTTGCCCTTTCCTGGCTCGAAACCCGTAGCCTTCCGTTACGGATTCGATCGGGAGATGACGTACATGACCGGCACCCTTCGCTCCACTCCATCACTTGCGCGGAACCCAGGTCTGGCCTGGTTTCTCCTCGGCTTCTCTCTGCTGTTGGCTCTACCGGCCGCCGCTCAAACGGACGATCCAACGCTCGACGCCCCCGTCCGTTTCCTGATCGAGTCGATCACGGTCGAAGGGGTCGATCGCCCCGCGACGCGCGAGATCGTGGCGAAAGAGTCGCGCATCGAGCCGGGCAGCGAGGTTGATGAAGACCAATTGCGCCAGGCGAACTATCGAGTACGCCGCCTACCGTTCGTGATCGACGCCGATTTCGCTCTCCAAAAGGGGAGCGAGCGCGGCCGTTACGTGCTGGTAATCCGAATCGAGATGGCGTCGTCGATTGTCGCCAATCTGGACGGTTTCTGGAGCGAGGCCCACGGCGACGGGTTCCTGTCGGAGTTCGATTGGAATGCCGCCGTAGGGGCGCGAACGTTCATCGGATCGCGCGGCTATGCGTTCGGCTCGATTGACCGAGACGGCAACTTCAACGTGGGCTACACCCAATTCCACCTGTTCGGTCCCGGAAGCTATTTGAGCGCCGCCGGCAGCACCAACCTGGACGACCGGGACAAGGCCTACCAGCTCTCGCTTTCGGCGGGCAAGCCGCTGACTGCCACCCAGTTTCTCCGCGCTTCCATCGACTACGGAACCTCCGACCTCTTCGAAGGGCAGTCGGTGAACCTCGAATGGCGATTCGATTCGACGGACGACCCGCTCCTGCCGACCCAAGGGGGGACCGTTTCGATCGGGGCCGGCTATGGAACGGCGAGCAATCGCTTTCAGGTCAGGGACGGTTTCCGAATCCGCTCGGACGATCATTTGTTGAGCCTCGGGGCGGTGGCTCAACGCTATTGGGCGCTCACGTCGCGGCACTCGGTCTGGGGCCTGCTGGGTGCATCGCGCTCCAAGACGGAGGTGACCGAAGGCCCTGACCGCACGCGGTTCAACTTTACGAGCGACTCTGCCTCCGCGGGGCTCGGATACTCCTTGGATTTGCTTCGGTCCCAGGTTGGCGAGCCGCGCAACGATCTACGTTTTTCGGCATCCGGGCTTCTCACCAAGGGAAAGGGCGCCCTCGAAACCCTGAATCTCCTGGCGGGTTTGACCTATCGGCGCCCGCAGGGCTCGATCAGCCTGACGTTCTCCTACATCGACGAGCTCGGCCGACGGAGGCTCGACCCATGATCCGCGGCGCATTGGGTCTCGGCCTGAGGGTCGGCCTCCTGGGTTGGTTAGCGGCCAGTTCGGCAAGTGCCACAAAAGCCGTCGTGGTGCCCGCGTTCGAAGTCGATCGCGAGGGGCTTTTCACCGTCGTCGCTGTGCCTGAGCCGCTCTCCCGCAGGGAGGTGCGGCCGCACCTCGCCTCGGGGCTTACCACCAGTTTCGTGGTCGAAATCGAAGTCCGCGACGGGCGGGGGCGCTCGGTGCATGGAGTGGCCCGGATCGAAGTCCGATACGAGCTGTGGGACGAGGTCTACCTAGTGCGCGTGATCGGCACGGGTGGAGTACAACGTCTCCCCCCGGCGCGCTCGTTCGACGAGTTGCGGGCGACCTGGCAACACCTGCATCTGCCGATCGTCTCGATTCGCTCCCTCGATCGGTCCGCCGGACCTTGGAAGATCGAGGTGGCGCTTTCGGTCGTGCCGTTCTCGCAATCGGAGCAACGCGACGCGCAGCGATGGTTCAAAGATTCGATTGCCGCCTTGCCGCCGTCGGCTACGGCTCCGTCCACCCCTCGCACGGGCGACTCGGGGGCAGGGGAAGCCAACGGCGTGCTCGACCTGTTCCTCGGCAACTCGATCCAGCGCCGGAGTCTGGTCCGCTACGATTGGACGGTGGAATTTCGACCGGAGCCGGGACGATGAGCTGGCGGGCTTCGCTCGCGACGTTCGCTTTGCTCGGAACCGCGGCGTTGATCCTGTTCCACCTGTTCCAGCGGGAGATCACCGGGTCGTGGCTCGCCTTCGGCGTTCACCCCCAGGTACTCGCGGAGCTGGAGTCGTCGCTTGCCGATCAAAAGCGTCTGGCGCGGACGGAGCCCGAGCGGGAGAAGGAGTACCGGCAACGCTTCGGCCGGATCGAGGCGCTACTCAGCCACCTGCGGGTTTTGGCTCTCAGCCGGGGCGAGATCGCTCGAAGGTACGAGATGGCCCTTTCGGGTCTGCTGGTCGCCGTGCTCGCCGCGGTGGCCGGCGCCCACGCCTGGCGCCAGGCCCGCGAGGGGAGGAGGTTGGAGCGCCTGCGCGCGGCGCTCGGCGATCTCGCCGCGGGGCGCACCGATCTGGCGGTCGGGGTATCTGGCCGCGATCCCGTCGGTCGGGTCGCGGGAATGGTCGAAGAGGCGTCGCGCACTATGGCGAAAGACCGGCGCCGGATCGCCTCGCTCGAAAATCTCTCGGCCTGGCAGGAGGCGGCGCGCCGCCATGCCCATGAGATGCGCACTCCGCTCACGGCAGCCCGGCTGGAGTTGGATCACCTCGGCCGGCTCGTTGCGGAACCCGAAGCGGCTCATCTGGTGGCGAGCGTTGAACAGGAGATCGACCGCCTGGAGCGGTTCACCCACAGTTTCGCCACCTTCGCCCGCCTGCCCCGGCCGACGCCGCGGATCGAAGATCTCGGGGCGCTGGCCGCGGAATTCGTCGAGCTGTTCGGCTCCGCCTGGCCGAACCTGGCGTTGCGAGCGGAACGGCCGGAGAAGATCGTCGCGGCGGCCGTCGATCGAGAGATGATCCGCCAGGTGTGGGTCAACCTGGTCGAAAACGCCGCGAACGCCTGCGCAGGGCGCCGGGGCACGGTGACGCTGGTAGCAGGGGAGGGGCCGATGGGACCCTATGTCGAAGTCGCCGACGACGGCCCGGGGATCGCGCCGGAGATCCTGCCGCGACTGTTCGAGCCATACGTGTCGGGCCGTCCCGGCGGCGGAGGGATGGGGCTCGGCCTTGCGATCTCGCGCAAGATCCTGCTCGACCACGGCGGCGATCTGGAGCTGGTCGAAAGTGGGCCGCGTGGCGCGCGGTTTCGCCTTGTCCTGCCGCGGTTGGAAGGAGCGGGATGACCCGAGTCCTACTCGTCGAGGACGACGAAAAGATCCGAGCCAGTCTGCTTGCGCTGCTGCGAGCCGAAGGGTTCGCCGCCGAGGCGTGCGCGAGCGCCGAGGAGGCCGAGGCCCGGCTCCTACCGAGCGGCGCGATTGACCTCCTGCTGCTCGACGTCCGGCTTCCGGGGGAAAGCGGCGTCGCCTTTGCCCGCCGACTGGCCGAGGCGGGGCGCCTGCCGCCGACCATCGTGCTTTCGGGCGAGGCATCGATAGGAGAGACGGTCGAGGCGCTCCGGCTCGGCGTCCACGATTTTCTGGAGAAACCGGTCCGGCGCGAGCGCCTGCTGCGCTCGATCGAAAACGCGCTCTCCCACGCGGCGCTCGCGGCCCGGGTCGCGGTGCTCGAGTCGCGAATCGACGGCGCGCCCGAGATCCTCGGCGCCTCGCCCGCGATCGAGCGTCTGCGCACCGCGATCCGCAAGGTTGCGGCGACCGACGCGAGGGTCCTGATCCGGGGCGAAAGCGGCGCGGGAAAGGAGCTGGTCGCGGCGGCGATCCACGCCGCGAGCGCCCGGCGCGGGAGGCCGCTGGTCAAGGTCAACTGCGCGGCGTTTCCCGCCCATTTGATCGAGGACGAGCTGTTCGGCCATGCCCGCGGCGCGTTCACCGACGCCAAGGCATCGCGCGCCGGACTGTTCGAAGAGGCGCACGGTGGCACGCTGTTCCTCGACGAGATCGGAGATCTCGATCTGGCGCTCCAGGGCCGTCTGCTGCGCGTGCTCGAAGACGGCCGGGTCCGCCGCCTGGGGGAAGCGCGCGACCGGGCGTTCGACGTGCGGGTGATCGCCGCCACCCATCGGCCGCTCGAACAGGAAGTCGAAGCGGGCCGCTTCCGCCAGGATCTCTTCTTCCGCCTCGCCCACCTGCCGCTCGAAGTGCCCGCGCTGCGCGACCGGACCGAGGACGTGCCGCTCCTGTTCGACCATTTCGTCGCCCGTTTCGCCGAGCGGCACCGCCTGCGCCGACGCGAAATCGATCCGGAGATCTACCCGCCGCTCTGTGCCTATCCCTGGCCGGGCAACGTGCGCGAGCTGTCGAACCTCGCCGAGCGCCTGGTCGTCCTCGGCTCCGATCCGCTCGGACCGGACCAGCTTCCCGCGGTGCTCCTGGCCGGCTCCGCCTCAGGAACCGCGGCGCCCACCGGGCTCCTCCGCCCCCAGGACGTCTGGCCACCGCTCCCCTGGCGTGAATGGAAAGCCGCGACCGAGCGCGAGTACCTCGAAACCGTGCTCCGCCGCGCCGAATGGAGCTTCACCGCGGCGGCGAAGCTGCTCGACCTCCAACGCACCTACCTGCACGAGAAAGCCGCGTCCTTGGGGCTTGAACGGCCGAAGCGGGATCGGGGCGAAAGGTAGAGCCGGAACGATTCTCTATCTGCCTCTAGCGGGATGACGATAGGTCGGATAAGGTATTGTTAGCAAGGTTACACGCTTACGCACTGGAGAGTGCGAGAGAAGGAATAACAGCAGGCATGACCGAGACAAGCTGGGTAATTGAGAGGATTAACAGGAATCCGATCCCGCAAGAGGAGATGTTGGGGTATGCAGAGGAGATCTGCTTCCTTGAATCAGACGCGCGGGACTTCGACGGATACGCTATGGCTGCAATTAGGTTCTTTGCATCTGAAAAGGATAAGGCATTCTCGGCACAATTTCGTATCGAGGCCTTGGAGACCTTTCTTGCTGAGGGAAAAATTCCAGGATGGGCAGAAGAAACTGAACATGACGGCACTTTGAGAGTTCGGAAAGCTCTCGTGGTAGCGGCAGGGTTGCAGCCCGTTAGTGCACAGAGGGAATCGGAACCCGGCGTGCAACCGGGTTTCAAGCGGACGGTCTGACGCCGCCGCTAAACCCTAACGATTTTCGGCGACAGACGGTTATGCCGGCCGCTGGATCATTGATGTCGATTCGGGATTGAAGCATCCTTCGCAATAGAGAGGCAGCGAGAATGAGCCACCGGAGGAACGTGTCATGGGATGGCTAGATGACTTAGCAAGGCGGCGATCGAGCGATAAGCGAAGCCAAGAGCAGGAGTACAAGACTCACCAAGCGGATGCAATCCGAAAAGTGAAGGAAGTCCGGAAAATGGTGACCTCCGTTCTTAAGGAAGTCGGTCGTGCTTATTGGTCGTCCGTTAACGAATATTGGAAGATCGAAGTAACTAACAGCGGTTTGACGAGCGAGCGTTGGAGTGTTCGCCACGACAGATCCCGGTCCTCCTGGGACTATTGGGAGGTTCAGCTAAGCCATCGAGGACCGTCTGGTTGGCACTTCACCATCATTTGCGGAGGAGACTACGTGTCTACTGACGACACTTCCGAAGGCGAACTCCGGCGCTGCATTAAGATCGCGGTCGAGCGAGGACCGAAGCACGATTCGTACTGACGTTGCCCAAGCATAGTGCGAGTGAATGGTTGTCGCCGAGTCCAGGGCAACAAGCGGATGGCTGACGCCGCCTCTTGGCTGCAATCGGACCACTAGAGTACTTCAATGAAGCGCACAAAAATCTTTGGTGCCTTCGTCCGCTCAACCTGGATGGACGACCTTAACCGCGATATCGCGGCGTGCACCAGCCCGGTCTTGGCGAAGGCGAATAGGGCGAGCTGGCGCGCACCGAATCTGGCTTCACGCGGCTTGCAGGAGGAACTCGACCTTGACCGCCTCGTACGGAAACTCGATTTGACCGGTGTCCGTGCGATCTAGAACTCCAGCGAGCAGCAAGGCGGTGACGTCAGAGTGCACGGCCTTCACGTCTCGTCCGACTCGCCGAGCGGCCTCTCGAATGGAGACAGGTCCGGCACCACAGAGAGCCTTCAGAATTTCCCATCTCTTGGCTGTGAGAACTCTCCATAGCAGCTCCGGAGTTGCGAACGAAATACGCGCTGCGCCTTGGGGCACACCCGATTTGGCGGCCGCCAGAGCCTCGGCCATCGCTTGCGACGGCGATCGAACATCAAGAATTACGGTCTTCATCTTTTGTACCTCCTGATGGCGCGATCGAAGTCGTCGAAGAGTCTGTCCAGGGAAGAGAACCTATATCGAGTTTCGACATCGCCGAGGTGGAAGTGATCGCCTTTGCCGGCTTCGTTGTCGAACCGGATGACGCAGATCCCTCGATCGACAAAAGCCAAACGATACTTGTACAAGTGCGGAGAGCCCGGTAAGGGTTGCGGAACTTTCCACACGACGACCTCTGCAAAAGCTTCGTCGGCGTGGGCGATTCGATTGCGGGTCAGGAGCGTCGCCTTCAAGCCAACAGTGTTGCATCTGTGGTTCGTGCTGTCAATGGCTCCAACAGCGGGAGCGTCTGGTCGAGATACGGCTCTCCGTCGCTCCATCGCTGGTGGATAGTCCCCTTCGCCGTGATCGAAGACCCGGGACGCTGGCCCCATGCAGTAACGTATTACGCCATTACGGGGATGAACCCCCACCTCAGACAACTCCAGGAGGTCGATAGGCGATGAGCCTCGGCGTGACGCTGCGGATCGATCCCCGTCCGCGCGACGGTGAAGGGAACGGCGCCAGCTCCTTCCGGCGGCTGCGGGAGCTGTTTGACCAGCTCTCCGACGTCGATCCCGAAGAGCGCGGGGAGCGCCTGGCCGCTCTCGCCGTCCCTGAACCGGATCTCGCCGCGGAGTTGGCCGTCCTGCTGGACCATGCCGATCGTTCGCGCTCTCCTTTGGATTCTCCATCGGTGGTCACGGTCCCCGACGTTCCGGTCGAGGTTCCGGGATATCGGGTCGGCCGCCTGGTCGGTCGCGGCGGTTCTTCATGGGTCTACCTGGCCGACCAGGATCTCGACGGGATCGAGCGCCGGGTGGCTTTGAAGGTCATCGGCGGGATCGAGGCGGAGCGATTCCTTCAGCGGTTCGAGGCCGAAAAGCGCATCCTCGCGGGGCTCGAGCACCCCGGGATCGCCCGCCTGTACGACGCCGGCCGGACCGGCGGCGGCTTCGCGTTTCTCGCCATGGAGTACGTCGAGGGGAGCGATCTTCTGACCTACTGCCAGACGCGCGGAGCGTCGATCGCCGATCGCCTGCGCCTTTTCCTGCGGGTCCTCGCCGCGGTGAGCTATGCCCACCAGAACCTGATCGTCCATCGCGACCTGAAGCCGGCTAACATCATGGTCTCGCTCGCCGGCAACCCGAAGCTGCTCGACTTCGGCATCGCCGCGCTTCTCGACCCGGAGCTCGAAGGTGGTGAGCTGGAGAACGCGACTCTCCTGCGCGCGTTGACCCCCGCCTACGCCAGCCCCGAACAGATCCGCGGCGAACGGGTCACGACCTCGACGGATGTTTTCTCCCTCGGCGTCGTGCTCTACGAGCTGCTGGTCGGGAAGCGCCCGCACGAGCCCTCTACCGTGGGCGGCGAGCTCGAACGGGGTTATCGGGAAGTTCTGCTGCCGCCGCCGAGCGTCGCTCTCGCCAAGCGAAGAGAAGCGGGGGAGGCGGCGGACGATCCGCGCGCCGTCGCGGGGGACCTCGACGCCATCGTAATGAAGGCGCTCCGCTCGGACGCCGCGGAACGGTACCGGTCGGTGGCCGCCCTCTCCGAAGATCTGCGCCTCTACCTCGAAGGTCGGCCGGTCGGGGCGCGTCCCGCCTCTTGGCCCTATCGGGCCGCGAAAGTCCTCAAACGCCACCGCGTCGCTTCGCTCGCTACCTTGATCGTCACGCTCGCGGCGGCGACCGGCCTGGCGGTTCACGTCCAGCAGCTGGGCCGGGAGCGCGATCGGGCCAACGCCGCGGCGGAGCAGGCGCGTCGGGAGGCCGAGACCTCGGCGCGCGTCGCCGATCTGGTCGCCTCGATCTTCGACGCCGCGAATCCGACCGACCAGACCGATCATCCGCTCACCGGCAAGGAGATCCTCGAACGGGGCGCCCGGAGTGTCGAGACCGCGCTTACTGCCGAGCCGGACATCCGCGCCCGGATGCACGTGCTGCTCGGCGGCATCTGGGTCCAGATGGGCGAGCTGGACCGGGCGGAGAAGCTGATCGGACCCTCGATCGCCGATCTCGAAAAGCGCCTGGGGCCGAACCACGCGACGACGGCGGGAGCCAAGGGCGTGCTGGCGCTGATCCGTCACGCCCAGGGGCGCGATCGAGAATCCAAGGCGATCTACCAAGAGGCGCTCGCCGGACGGCGGATCGCGCTTGGGCCTCGCCACGCCAAGGTGGGCATCCTGCTCGGCCAATACGCCAACACGTTGAAAGCCCTCGGGGAGTTCGCGCTCGCCAAGAAGAACTTCGAAGAGAGCCTGTCGATCCTCGCCGAGACCTTCGGCCCGATGAGCGGCGAGAGCGGCAAAGCCTGGGGCAACTACGGCCTGCTCCTCTTTCGCATGGACGACTGGCGGGCGTCCGCTGCGGCGACCGAGCGGTGCCTGGCGATTTTCGCCCAGGTCTACGGTCGCGAAAGTCCCCGCTACGCGGCTACGCTCGTAAATCTTGCCGAGGTTCGCGAGAAGCAGGGCCGCTACCCGGAGGCCCTGAAAGCGATCCAGGAGTCGATCCGCCTCTCGGAGAAAATCTCCGGCAAGGGCTACGTCGCGGAGTCGATCCACCGCAACGTCCTGGGCTGGACCTACATGGATCTCCACCGTCCGTTGGCAGCTAGACCTGAGTTCGAGCGCTCGATCGAGGCCGCCCTCCAGCGCTACGGTCGGCATCCCACCGCGGCCTGGCCGATGCGCGGTTTGGCCGAGGTCGAGTTGGCGCTCCACCATCCCCAGGCGGCGCGCGACCACTACGAAAGGGCGCTCCGGATCCGTTTGGAGACGCGGGGAGAGAACCATTGGGAGGTGGCCCAGAGCCTGGGGGACATGGCCTACGTCGAAGGCCGGCTCCACCATCCCGCCGCCGAGGAGTCTTACCTACGGCGCGCCCTCGCGGTCCGCAGGGCGGTGCACGACCCGACCCATCCCGACCTCGCCCGCGCGGTGGCCCGCCTCGGCGAATTTCTTTGTACCGGCAAGGCGACCGAGACATCGGCCACGGAAGGCCGCGACCTGCTCGACCAAGCGCTCGCGCTCGCCGCGGGCGCCGGGAAGTCCTCCTTGTTCGACGCCGAAGAGGTTGTGGAGTGGACGGCGACTCGCGCGAAATGCGGTAGATAATCCCCTGATGATCGAGAACCCCTCCGTTCCTCCCCTCGTCGTCCTGGGTGCCGGCGTATCGGGCTTAAGCTCGGCGATCGAATTGCTCGAACGTGGGTACCAAGTCGAGATCTGGACCCGCGATTTGCCCGCCGCAACCACTTCGGCGGTGGCCGGCGCGGTCTGGTTTCCGTTCCACGCCGAGCCCCCGGAGCTGGTGGCCGTTTGGGCGCGGGAGACCTATGACCGGTTGGCCGAGCTGGCCGCGGACCCTTCGAGCGGCATCTCGATGTGCGAAGGAATCCTCTGCGATCCCGAGCTTCAGGACCCATCACTTTGGCGCGATGCAGTCGGCCCGATCCGCGCGACGGTTGAAGGCGAACTACCGGCCGGACGGAAAGGGGAGGTATTCACTGTCCCGATCGCCGAGATGCCGGTCTATCTCGACTTTCTGCAGAGTCGGTTCTTGGCTCTCGGCGGTACGCTCCGCTTGCGTACTCTCTCTACGATGAACGAGGCCTTTGCCGAGACCGATCGGGTGGTCAATTGCACCGGTCTCGATGCCCGCGAGCTATGCGGCGACGCGAAGGTCTTCTCAGCGCGCGGCCAAGTAGTCCGCGTTTCGGGGGTCAAGGTGGCCCGTTGGGTCCTTGACCCGCCGGGGCCGGACGGAGTGGTCTCTTACATCGTTCCGCGCTTTAAAAAGGAAGAGATCGTGCTCGGCGGCACCGTCGAGGACTACATCGAAGATCGGACACCCAACCCGGAGGTGACCCAAGAGATTCTCGACCGCTGCACGAAACTCGCGCCGGAGCTTTCGGAATGCCGAATCGTCACACCGAAAGTCGGCTTGCGTCCTTGTCGTTCTTCGGTCCGTTTGGAGATCGAAGAGGTGGATGAGCGCCATGCTGTGATCCATAACTACGGCCACGGCGGCTCGGGGCTCACGCTCTCCTGGGGTTGCGCCCGGGAGGTTGCGGATCTCGCCGATCGGCGCTGGGGAGTCGGACGGTAGACGCAGCCCTCACCCCGACTTTCCTGGGTGCGCGGGCCTCTGGCCCGCAAATGGCGGGCCAGACGCCCGTGCGCCCAGGGAGAGAGGGGCCGGAGGATTAAGAGTCAGCCGGCGCCTTCCGGCGCGTAGCGGAAGACGACCAGGGTTCGATCGTCCTCGGCCGGATGACCCGCGGTGTGGGCGGCGATCGCGGCGAGCAGCCGGTCGCGCACCTCCGCCGCGGAATCGGTGGGGCCGGAGAGCGCGCGCACGACGCAGTCGTAGCCGAACGGCTCGTCGTGGGCGTTCGATGCCTCGATCAAGCCGTCCGAAAGCCAGACCACGACGTCGCCGGGCAATAGTTGGATCGTCTCGGCGCCGTAGCGTTGCCGCATTACGCCGAGGGGCGAGCCGGGCAGCATGATCTCCCGAACCTCTCCGCCGCGCAGATGGTAGGTCGGAGGATGGCCGGCGTTGGTCAGCTCGATCTCCGCCTTTTCGAGGTCGATCCGCGCGAGGGTCGCGGTGACGAAGAAGCGGGTGCCGCTCTCGCCCCGGACCACCCGGTCGAGCCGGCGCATGATCTCGGCCGGCTGCTCGATCTCCTCGACCAGGATCTGGAGGGCGGCTTTGACCATCGCCATGCGCAGGCCGGTGTGCAGGCCGTGGCCCGAGACGTCGGCGATCATCACCGCGAGATCCCGGTCGCCGAACGGCAGGATGTCGTAGTAGTCGCCGCCGATCGCCGCGCTCGGCTCGAACAGGGTCGCGAATTCGACC
Source organism: Thermoanaerobaculia bacterium (assembly GCA_035995205.1). Taxonomy (GTDB): domain Bacteria; phylum Acidobacteriota; class Thermoanaerobaculia; order Multivoradales; family UBA5704; genus DASYKS01. Next base: position 52,792 of record DASYKS010000082.1, on the reverse strand, counting down.
CCTCGGCCGGCCGGCAGCTTCGCCGGCAGCAGGCTCTTTTGCAGATCGCGGGCGATCGCGAGCTCCTTGTCGAGCACCTCTTTCTGCGCGGCGCTCGCGACCAGGAGCTCGAGGTTCGCGGCCATCGCGTTGAACGAGCGTTGCATCGCGCCGATCTGGTCGCGCCTTTTCACCGGAATCCGCACCGCGAAATTTCCCTCCTGCACCGCGGCGGTCGCCCGCGACAGCCGGTTGACCGCCCGCGAGATGCCGAAGATCAGGACCGACGCCATCAGCGCCGCGACCACGTAGACGTCGAACAGCAGGAAGACGACGACCACCAAGCCGCCCCAGATCGCGGCGTCGAATTCCGCCGACGGCGAGAAGAAGTGAAGGCGGATCATCCGCGGCGTCGTCCGGAGCTTCGCCGCGACGTATTCCGCCGAGCGCGAGCCGTTCTCCAGATCGAGCAGCGAGCCCGCGGCTTCGCCCCAAATGAGAAACGGAGCATCCCAAAAGGACTCGCCCCGGGAGCGCGTTTTGAAAAATTTCGCCGCTTCGCCGAGCGCCGGACCCTCGCGGAGGCGTTGGAGGTTGAGCGTCCTGCCACCGGCCTGGATCGAAAGGTTGTCGTCCTGGTGGACGTCCTCCGGCCGGTAGAGCTCGATCCACAGGTCGCTCCGTTCGGACAGCTCCTGCTCCAGATCGCCGACGTAAAGCGCCACCACGCCGCGTTTCGCGTCGCCCGCGGCGGCGGCGAGAGTCGGCGCCCCGTTCTTACGCGAGACGAAGGTGTTGGCCTCCTCGCGATTTCGCTCGGTGGACAAGGGTCTTGGCGCGGTCGAGCGCACCAGCCAGTCGGGCCATTTGGCGGGGGTGCGCGGATCGCCGTCGATCTTCTTGCCGCCCCGGTAGTAGCCGAACACGATCTCCGGCCCGGCCGAGCTTGCGAGAGCCTCGCCGCGCGCCAATTCGTGGAACGCGATCATGGCGCTCTGGCGCAGCTCGAACGTCAGCTTACGGGTGCCGTCGCGAAACAGGTGGCCGAGGAAGAAGCCGGAAAGTATGTAGAGGCCGATCGCGAACGCCACCGTGACCAGCGGAATCGGCAGCACGCCGACCAGGAAGTAGGAGAACGCGAGCCGCCGGCCGACCTTCCAGAGAAACGCGCGGTAGGCGCGGATCGCGAGCCAGCCCAGACCCAGGACCCCGGCCGCCGCGAGGATCAACTTCGCGCAGGAGCTGGCGTACGGGATCTCCGCGCGCGCGATCGCCACCAGCCCGATGCCGAACAGCAGCAGGGCGAAGGTGACGGCGGCGCGGGATCGTTTCTTGGGTTTCACGGGGGATGGGCCGGAGTTTGGGAGCCCGAAGGATCGTACGCTCCGGAGCGTGCCGGGTTGCAGAGCGCGCCTTCGGCCGCTACCCATCCATTGGCCGGGGGGCGCGACTCCCGTAGAATGAGTTTTCTCGGCCGGAGCCTGTTTGCTGTCCGGCCCTTTCATCTTAGCTCGAAGTGGAGGAGAGCTCATCGTGTCGAGGATCCCGCGTTCCCAGGAGCACCTGAAGACCGGCTTCACCGCCGAGGCGGCGAGCGCCGCACGGTTTCGCGCCTATGCCGCCCGCGCCGAGCGGGACGGATTGAACAACCTGGCCCGGCGCTGGCGCGATCTGGCCGAAGGGAAGGACCAGCTCGCCGTCCGGCTGCTCGAAGCGTCGGAGCAGGTGCTCGGCGGGGAGGCCGACGTGGTCGGCGCGATCTCGGAAGAGCGCTACGAGAACGACGTGCTCTACCCCAAAATGCTGCGCGACCTCGAAGGGCTCGATGGGGCTGCCGCCGAGGCGCTCGGCGGAGTGGTCGCCGACCAGAAGGAGCACCTCGGCCGCCTGGAGGCGCTGCGCAAAGAGCTGGGCGCTTCCCAGGGCGACGTGCGCTGAGGCACGCCTAAGCGGCGGCCGATCAGCCCTCACCCCCAGCCCCTCCCAAAGGGCCCAAAGGGAGAGGGGAGCAAGGCTAAGACATTTTTTGCTGTTCCCCCCTCTCCCATGTTGGGAGAGGGGTCGGGGGTGAGGGCTGGTGAGGCAAGCCACTACGGCGCGGGTGCTTCCGGCAACCCTTTTGCATAGACTGGAGCGCCCCTCGGTGCGGTTTCTAAGGCTCTGCGAGGGCTACGAGTTGTACGCGATTTCAGGGATGGAAAAAGGAGAGAACAGATGGGTCTGATCGATTTCCTCAAGAGTGCGGGCAAGAAACTGCACATCATTCACAACGATGCGCCCGCCGCGGCGCCGGCAGCACCGGGCGGCCCAACGCCCCAGCAGGTGCAAGAGCTGAACGACCGTAAGCACGAGGTCGCCCTGGTCAAGTTGATTGCGGAGATGGGCTTCAAGATCGACGACCTCGGCGTCAACGTCGTCGGCGAGAAGGTCACTCTGACCGGCACCGCCGATACGCAGGCGACGCGCGAGAAGACGGTCCTGATGGTCGGCAACGTCGACGGTATCGGGCAGGTCGACGACCAGCTGAAGGTCGCGAATCCGGAGCCGGAGGCCACCTACTACGAAGTGGTCAAGGGCGACACACTGTCGAAGATCGCCGCCCATCATTACGGCAACGCCAACAAGTACCCGGTGATCTTCGAGGCCAACCGGCCGATGCTCAAGGACCCGGACGAGATCTACCCGGGCCAGAAGCTGCGCATTCCGCCGCTTCCGAAGTAAGCCGGATCACGCCTCAAGCCCCAATCCGCTGTAGGGGCGGCCCTCCGTGGCCGCCCCTGGATTCGCGCGAACGGGGCGGTCACCAGGGCAGACACGTAGGTCTGCCCCTACGTCTGCCGGGCCTTGGAATTTTCATCAACGCGCGTAGGGGCGCACCTGTGTGTGCGCCCTGGATGCGCGCGAACCGGTGGTCACCCGGGCAGACACGTAGGTCTGCCTCTACGTCTGCCGGGCCTTGGAATTTTTTATCAACGCGCGTAGGGGCGCACCTGTGTGTGCGCCCTGGATGCGTGAACTCTCACATCACCTCGATCGCCACATACCTCGGCTCGGACAGCTTCCTGCCGTCGAACGTCCGGAGCACCAGCCCGGAGCCCTCTTTCGTCGCGACGCAACCCGAAAGCAGCAGCCAGTGCCCCTCGCGCGGCAGGAGGACGTGACTGACCGTCAGGAAGTCGCCGCCCTTGGTGCGGATCGCGCTCGGCGCCTCGACCAGCGAAACCCAACTGCCGTCGGGATCGCGCCGGGTGAGGATCAACTGTTCGTTATTCGGCACCCGCCGGTCGAACCAGGCGAGCTGCAGCGCGCCGCGCCGCTCGCCGAGCGGCAAATCCACCCAGTAATCCGTGCCCGCGTGCCAGGGTCCCGCCGCGCCCTGACTCCAAGGCGTCCAGGTCGAGCGTTTCCAGCTCGCCCCGGCGTCGGTCGAGCCATAGACCGCGCCGTCGGCCGAGAGATACGCGGCATCGTGCTCGGATAGCGCAAGCAACTGGCCGCGCCGTTCCGGCGGCAGGGTCGGCAGTCCGACGGCCCAAAGCTCGGGCCGCGATCCGGCGCGATAGCGGCCGGTGCCCACGACGATGCCGTCGGTCGGTCCCGGGGCCGGAGAGGCGGGCAGATCGCCCACCGCCGAGACGGTCTGGCTGCCGCGGTCGCGCCACTCGCCGTCGAACCGCCAACCCCAAGCCCGCAGGTCGCCGGTTACCGCGTTCTTCAACGGCGCATCGCTCGCCAGACCGGCGAGCAGCACGAACCAGGGCGTGCCCGCCGCATCATAGGTGGCGGCGGTCGTCGCCCCCTCGGGCGCGGTGAGCGGCTCGCCCAGCGGGCGGAACGCGCCGTCGCTCCAGCGCACCGGCTGCAGACACGAGCCCGAGCAGGGAACCGCCGCGAGCACCGGGCCCGGTCCGACCGACCCGCCGAACCGGCCGTTGGCGGGATCGGAAAACGCCCGCGCCCGATCGCCGGTCGCATCCAGCTCGATCACCCAGCCCGGCGGATCGCCCCCCTTTGAGCGTAGCGAGAGCAGCGTCTGCCCGGCGGCGGTATCGACGCCGATCACGGTCAGCGCCGCCGAAGCGTCGCAGATCGCGCGCGGCGGGCTTGCGGCTTGCGTAGCACCGGGTAGGAGCAGGCTCAGCAGGCCGAGCAGGAGGACGGCAGATCGCTTCATTCTTTCTTCCCTTCCGTGGTTCCCACGACTCGGGCCGGTACGCCCGCGACCGTAGCTCCCGCTGGAACATCCGCGAGAACCACGGCCCCGGCACCGATCATCGCATCGTCGCCGATCTCGATTTTACCCAGCACGATCGCCCCCGCGCCGACCGTGACCCGGTCGCCGAGCCGCGGGCAGTCGAGCTCGGTAAAACGCGCCTCGCCAAGGGTCACGCCGTGGAGCAGCGTGCAGTCCTCGCCGATCGTGGTTCGCCCGCCGATCACCAGGCCGATGCCATGCGCCACGATGCAGCCCCCGCCGATCTTGGCGCGCGGCAGAATGTCGATCGCGCAAGCTCCGATCGCCCAGCGGCGGCACATTGCGGGGAGGAGCGGAATCCCGGCCAAGGCGAGCGCGTGCGCGATGCGATGGGCGACCAGCGCCTGGAATCCGGAATCGAACAGGAACGCGTCGACCAGCGCGGCGGCGAGCCCTCGCCCCTTGACCGCGCGCAGGCGCGAAAAATCTCTGCCGAGCCGGTGCCAAAATCCGGTGGAATTGATCTCATGGGGGGCCATCAAGCGTACCTCCGCACACCCGAGCGGAAAGCCTTGAGCGCCCGCAGAACCCCGACCCGGGGCAGCCGGCTCCAGAGCGGATAGAGCCCAGACGCCTTCAGCCGGCGCTCGAACGCGCTCTCTCCCGGATTGATGATCATCCGCGGTAGCGCCAGGCGGTCCGCCCGTTTCGCATGGGCCGCGCCATGGATCGACACCGCGGCGAGATACCCCGCCCGCTCGGCCGCGGCGCGCGCCCGAAGATCGAGCCGGCCGTAGGGATAGCAGAACGTGGCGACGGGTAGACCGACGGCCTTCGCCAGCTCGCCGCGCGCGGACGCGACCTCTTCCTCCAGCTCCTCCGCCGTGCAGGCCGTCAGATCGCGATGCAGCTTGCCGTGGCAGCCGATCTCCACGCCGGCCCGCGCGAGCGCGGCAAGCTCCGGCCCGTTGAGCAACCGCTCCTCGCGCTCCATCTCGCCCGAGCTCTGCCGGTCCCAGCGGTTCGATCCGCCCAGCGCGCCGTCGACCGCGCCGCTCAAGGCAAACAGCGTGGCCGTCATGCCGCGCGCGGCAAGCTCTGGCCAGGCATGCTCGGCAAAGCAGGTACAGCCGTCGTCGAACGTCAGCACCACCGCCCGCCGCGGCAGCGGGCTCTTCAAACAGGCCTCCGAGAGGGTCACCGTCCGGAAACCGGCCGCCGCCAGCTGATCGAGAAACGCGGCAAACTCCGCCCGTGGCAGATAGGAATTCGCATGGAGCGGCGGCGGCACCAACGGCATCCGCTCGACGTGATGGAGCATCAGGACCGGAGGGAAGGAGGGCATGATCGGTTGGAAGAGTATCTATCGGGCAAGCTCGGCACAGAGCGCGGCATAGGCATCGATCGTGGCGCCGACCGGAAAGCGCTCGGCGCGAAGGCGAGGCCGATTCGCCGCCCCCTCGCCCCAGCTCGCATCGAGCACTTCGCCGATCGCCCGGGCGTAGGCGTCGAGATCTTCCGGGTCGCAGAATCGGCCCGCTTCGCCGATCACCTCGCGGCGCACCGCGTCGTCTGTGGCAACCACGGGTTTCCCGCACGCCATCGCTTCGAGATAGGTCAAACCGAAAGACTCCGTCCGCGAAGGAAGGGTAAAGCAATCGGCTGCCGCGTACCACCGCGGCATCTCGCTCCGCGGCAAGGCGGTGCGCAGATATCGCCGGTTCCCGAGGAGCTTGGCCCCGAGGGCATCGAGCGCCTCCTCCTCCGGCCCGCGGCCGAGCGCGACTAGACTGCCGCGGCCGAGCCGGGCGAGCGCCTGAATGGCCAGTCCCATCCTTTTGTGGGAATCGATCGCCCCGGCGGTGAGAACGATTGGCCGTTCGAGATCGAGCGCCACGGCCTCGACCGAGAGGCTGAACGTTTCGAGATCGACCCCGTGGGGAATCACCTGGATCTTCGCCTTGGGCGCTCGTTCACGGATCATTCGTGCCGCCGCCTCGGTGAAGCAGACCACGCGGTCGGGATTCTGTCGGGCGAACGCCCCCTCCCACTTAGGGTCGTTGCCATGCGCGAGATCGATCCACGGCAGGCCGCGCCGCCGTTTGAGCCACCGGGCGACCCGGGCGCCTACGAGACCCCCTTCCATCACCAGGAGATCGAACCCGCCGCGGGCGATCCGACCCCGAGCGGACAGAGCCGCCGTGCCCCATTCGATCGACAGCGGATCGAGATAGAGCGTATCAAGCACCTTTTTGCCCAGCCGGGTCGCGCGATACGCCCGGTCGAGCCAGCGCGTATCGCGAGCGACGGCGCGGATTGCTTCGTGACCGACTCCCGGGGTGGGAGGCGGCGTTCCGCGCGAAAAGATCACGGGAGAAAATCCACGTCCGGCCAGAGCCGCCGCCAGCTCGACCACGAACGCCTCGGCCCCCCGGTTCTCGATGCCGATCCCGGGCATCACGAACGCGATCCTCCTCGGCCCGGTCATAGGGGCTTGCCTCCGGCGAAGAAAAACTCGCGGAACGGCCGGCGGAACCGCGTGAGATACCCGAGCCCGGCGACCGCGCAGGCGGCGAGCGAAACGAGGAGCCGCGCCCATGATCCGGCCGGAAACTGCCAGGCGGCGAGCAGGAACAGCGGTAGCGGCAACAGATAGACGAATGCCAGATCGCGCGCCAGCCGCCAGAATTCGGCGCCCGCGATCTGCGCCACCCGCCAGGTCATCAAGAGGTTGCCGAGCAGCAGGAAATGCGCCCAGGCGACCCCCACGCCACCCCAGCGGTGGGCGAACGGAATGCCGAAACCGACCAGCGAAGCGAAGTTGAGCAGCACGATCGCGAGCCAGATCCGGTCCTCCCGCTCAACTTTCAGCACCTCGCCGCCCAGCCGGGAGATCGGATCGGTGAGGGGCACGAAACAGAGCGCCTGAAGGATCGGCACCGCCCGCTCCCAAGCCGGTCCGAGCAGAATCCCGACCAAAACGAGATGGGCGTTGAAGAACAGAAAATACGCCGCGAGCGTCTCAAGCGCCAGGATCGACACGGTGCCGAGCCGGAACGCGACGAGAAATCGCGGCCGGTCGTTGCGATACTCAACCAGCGCCGGATACAGCACCCGCGCGACCGCGGGGAGCACCAGCTCCTGCAATCGAAAACCCCAGCCGCGCGCCTTGCCGAAATAGCCGATCTCCGCCTCGCCGCGAGAGCCGAGCGCGAAACGGGCAACGTAGGGCATCGGCAGCGCGGCGAGGGCGATCAAGAACAGCGTGCTGCTTTCGCGGATCAGCTTCGGCAGCAGGGGAAGGTCGACCTCCAGGGGAATCTTCCCCCACGCCCGAATCCACAGCAGCGCCGCGAACAGCGCCGCCCCGGAAAGCTCCGCCCAGATCAACGCCCAAACCCCCGCGCCGCGAAACGCGAGGGTGATGCCGATCGTCGCGATGGTCAAACCCCGCAGCAGCTCCGGTCCGACCAGCCGCCCGACCTCCAGCCGGCGCTCGAACCAAAGCTTCGGCACGACCGCGAGCCCGTCCAAGAAGATGTAGATCGCAAACCAAGGCAAGATCGCGGGCAGACGCCCCTGGCCGAATCCCGAGAACAAAGGAGCCGAAAGCGCCACTCCGGCCGCCAACAGAGCCCCCGTGCTCGCGGTCCAGGCGAAGACCGTCCCATATGGTTGCCGCTCGTCGCGGATCAGCTGATACCCGAGGCCCAGATCCCGAAAGATCCCGGCGATCACCACAATCCCGAGCGCCACCTCGAACAGCCCATGATCCCGAGGCAAGATCAATCGAGCGAGAAGAACATCCGACCCGGCCCGCAGCACCGCCCGGCCGATCTGGCTCCCATACGCCGCGAGCGTCGAGGAGAGGAACCGCTTCTCGGTGGTCAAGGGGTGGGCTCCGGCCGGGGGGTGGTATTTAAGTCGAGTACACCAGTGATCTAGGCCAGCTCACCACTGGGCTAAGCCAGCTCACTACTGATCTGGGCCAGCTCACTACTGGTCTGGGCCAGCTCACTACTGATCTGGGCCAGCTCACTACTGGGCTGAGCCAGCTCACTACTGGGCTGAGCCAGCTCACTACTGATCTGGGCCAGCTCACTACTGGGCTGAGCCAGCTCACTACTGGTCTGAGCCAGCTCACTACTGGGCTGGGCCAGCTCACTACTGGTCTGGTCCAGCTCACTACTGGTCTGAGCCAGCTCACTACTGGTCTGGTCCAGCTCACTACTGGGCTGAGCCAGCTCACTACTGGGCTGGTCCAGCTCACCACTGGGCTGAGCCAGCTCACCACTGGTCTGGGCCAGCTCACTACTGGGCTGAGCCAGCTCACTAGTGTTCTGGGCCGCCTCACTACCGGGCTGAGCCAGCTCACCGGCGGTTCTAGCCATCTCCCTGGTGATCTAGGCCGCCCAACTCCTGACCTACTCCTGTTCACTTCTTCGCTGGGCCGGCTCCCTACCCAGCTGGGCCGATTTACCCCTGAGCCGGGCCGTCTCACCGGTGAGCTCGGCCGGCCCACCTCCGTCTGAGCCTGCCGACGCACGGTGCTGTCGTAGATCGGAAGTCTAACAGGACAGACGAGAGCCTCGGCCGCCCATCGAATGCGCTCGGCTTCCGGCCCCGGGTCCAGTTGGCTCTATGATGTCCCCTTTCCACAACCCGGGTGGCCGAGAAGGGGAGCAACATGCTCGCACAGGACGCAATCTCGTCATTTCTTTTCCATGGACGCTACGAGAAGAATCTGAGCCCCAAGACGCTCAAAGCCTACTCGATCGACCTCCGCCAGTTCCACGAGCACCTGGAGAAGCGAGAAGTGCTGGCGGTCGCGGCCGTGGACAAGACCCTGCTGCGAGACTTCATCCGCCTCCTCTTCGAGCGCCACAAGGAAAAGACCGTCAAACGGAAGGTCGCCACCCTCAAAGCGCTCTTCGGCTACCTCGAACGGGAAGACATCCTTCTCGCCAGCCCCTTCCGTAAAATGGACGTCCGCATCCGCGAAACCCGCCGCCTCCCCCGCACCGTGGGTCTCCCCGACTTGGAACGCCTCTTCCTCCATCTCTACCGAGCGAAAGAGCGAGCCAACCCCGCCTCCGCCGAGTACCGGGCCCTAGTCCGCGACATAGCGGTCCTAGAGACCCTCTTCGCCACCGGAGCCCGCATCTCCGAGGTCTGCAACCTGACCCCGCAGGAAGTGAACCTGGATCTAGGCCGAATTCGCGTACTAGGAAAGGGAGCCCGCGAGCGCATGATCCACATCACCGACCAAGGCCCGTTGGCCGCGATACGCGAATGCGCCGCCTTGTGGGCTCCAGGGGTTGGGAGAGGGAAGCCACTTCTTCGTGAACCGAGCCTGCCGCAGGCTGGGGACCAACCATTCGCGCAGTCTTCGCCGCTACGCGCTGCTGCAACCCTCGGCTTTCACGTGAACCTCGCATGTTTCCATGTTTCGCCACTCGTTAGCGGGACTCTTGCTTGAAGATGGCGGAAAACAGGTAAGAATGGACATCACAGGACAGGCTCTGGAGGTTTGTTCATATGCAAGTGCGACGATTCCTTATGATACGGGTACTGACTGCTGTTTGCTTCGTCCTCGTTGTCCTCGCGACTGTCGAGACTGCTTACCAACGCAGCCTTGCAGGGCAGCTACCGAGCCTCGCACAGCAGGCGCAATTCGGTGACTCCTTTGGTGGACTCAATACTCTCTTCTCAGGGTGTGCCTTTTTTGGAATCATCGTAACTTTATTCATTCAATTTGATGACATAAAATGGCAGAGAAAGTGTTTTGCGCTCCAACAGCAAGCGCAAGGCTACCAAGTCAATCTCTCGCTCCTTGCAACATATCTAAGTCTGCGAAGTGTTGGGCGTGGCAACGATGCCGTCCTTGACAGATGTGAAAAGCTACTCGAATCGCACTTGGAAACTTTATTTGACCACCCGGAGAGACTGAATGCTGCCCTTTGATCCAGACTACTGGGACCTAGCCCTTGACGTAGTCACCTACGCAGTTGATGCGAGCTTTGAAACTCCACTCCGCGGAAAAAAAGATGCAATTCTAACTGTAATAACGGAGAACATATTTCTCGACGAACTCTATGTTACTCGTGGCGATGAAAAATTCGAGGAGAATTTGGCACACGAGATGCTCTGTAGCGTTCCAGTTGTCTGTCTCGTGGCCGGCCGGGGTTGCGGAAAGACCTCTGCATTAAGATATGCAAAGAGAATCCTCGAGAAGCGCCACCCTAGCGTCAGAACTCTACTTTTTGATGTGAAGAGGAATTGGGATCAGGGTCCTCTGTCAACTTTAAATTCCGATAATGCCGGAGAGCAGTTTCGACAAGCATTGCTTCAGTTTGCATACTCTGAGCTGTTTCCGGAAAAGGCCGACTTTCTTAACATGCTAGCTTGGTTGCTCGCTGGGAGACCAGACTCGACTGACTCCTTCGACCCAGGAGTTGTTACGGACTTAGTACTCGAGTCTAATCTCGCTCGGACAAACCTAGATGAAAATAACCAGCTGGGTCGAAAAGGAAGGGAGATCGCGCTTCGACTTCAATTCGAAAAGAACCGTGAGGTTTTCCAAGAAGCACTCTCGGCCACACAACCAAAACTCAGGATGGTGCACCTTGTGGTCGCGGCTCAAAAGCTTTTTGGTTTTAAAAAAATTGTATTGATCATCGACAATGTTGATCGCGTACCTGGCCATTTTCAGCCCGCACTCATGCAGTGCGTGACAGATGGGCAGCTCAGAATGGGTTCGTCATGCACAACGATCATTGCGATAAGACGAGAAAATGTGAGAGGGGTCGAGCCTCGCCCGGGAGAGGGAGGGGATGTCCTCGTGCAAGTATCAATTCATGAAGAGAAGCATGACGGCCTACTTCTACCCACTGATGGTCTCGACCTTCCAGCTTTTATCTTAGGAAAAAGGCGGGCATTTTCTGGCAAACTATATACAGAAGATTCCGCTGAATCAGAGATCGTTCACTCTACCGTCGTCAGCCAATTCTTGCGTGAAAGAGTCTACGACCTGGCAAATGGCAGCATCAGATCGGTTATTGGGATATACCACTCGTTTCTCCGATATCTGATCGAACTTGGAGGTCGCGAAGGACTTGATATATCTGCGAATTTATCTGACGAAGGTTTTCTGCAGACATTACTGCTGCTTTGGTTGCGCCAGTATGGAGAGACTCAGGGAATTCCACTCTATGATGTCCTGAAAGCAGACCACCCCGGAGATATCAGAAACGACTACGCCAGCACGGCTGATATTCGGCACCTTATTTTAACCTGCCTCTTTAATCTTTCTCCGAAGAGTACTTTATATTGGAGGCATAGTGAGTTTCCAACGGTTAAATCGGTCCATGAAAGACTTAGCTTGTTGGGCTTTTGTTTCGAAGATTTTCGAGCTGCCTTGGGAGATGTTTGTGCGCGTCCAGGAGAACCACCGAAGCTAGTAGAGATTCACCCGACTGAAGCAGACCCTTCTAAGCTTGATGAGCTATCTGGTGAGCGATTGCGACTGACTAGACTGGGGAGAGCCCTGCTTGAAAGTACTACTCAGAAGGTAGGATACCTCTGGGCACGAGCCCTTGCTGACGCTCCGCATGGTTTGCGGAAATCTAGCGGTACGTACTTCAGTTTCGACCGTGACGAAAGGTTGCGGATCGTATATCACTACTGCAAGAACAGGTCATTGTACCACCTGAAGCTAATGAGCTTCCTTCAGGAGTCTTGGTTTGAGCGTTTCGGGAACGATTGGGTGCTTCAGTACAGGAAGTATTTTGGAGTTGATACCAAAATTCATTTGGAGAGAATCATAGATGCGGCGGAAGCGTTCTTTTATAGAGATAGAACTGACATTGCGATGCCCTTCTCTTGGTTGAGGTCGAGATATGCGAAGCAACTCGGAAACCTTGCAAAAGGGATACCGTTTGCGAAATTGGATTTAGGTAGCCTTGAAGGTGGTGATCCCCCGTTAGGGTTAAAGGTTACATACCGGAAACATGGGTAGACATTGGTAGTAGTCTGGGCAAGGATCGTTGGCTATGTAGAGCCGACGCGAATATTATCAGAATGGCTTGTTAACCTAAGGTCATTCACCGTATATGCCGATGGGTGAGGCGATCCCAAAAGTGTGCGGCGGCCATTAGGGGAAGGTGGTTCCGCACTGTTCTTGAGGCGAGTCCCAATAGGACAGTTGCTCGAGTTGGGCTCAAAGACCTTCGCGGCGCCCCCCAATCGACAGCTTGGACGGAGATCCAGATTCGTCAGCTCGGGAACTAGAGTCCGCGAAGATCGTCGCTGCCAAAACGCTCGACTCGTCGGTAAACAGCGCGTGGGGACGTGGCGCCATCCGTTCGGTCTCTCGGCGCCCCCTCGGCAGAGTCAGAAAAGACCGGCACCAGGAACTGGGTCGTCAGCGGTCATCCGTCGTTCGCCGGGGGGCCTCATGGAGAAATCGTTGAGATGGTATGCTTAGAAGCCTGAGGTGGCAGATGACCAAGCATCTGGCAACGATCGGCGAAGGTGGCAGGCTAGTGATCCCTGCGGAGTACCGGAAGGCGCTCGGAGTCGCTACGGGCGACGAGGTGGTGCTGATCCTTGATGGTGAAAACATCCATATCTCGACCCCGAGCAGGGATCCGGCGTGCTCAAGAGCTGGTCCGCGCCTACATTCCGGCGGAGCGCCAGCTCGCCGACGAGTTGATCGCTGAGCGAAGGGACGAGGCTTCGCGTGAGTAGCCTGGTGTTGGATGCTTCGGCTCTCCTCGCCCTCCTTCACCTCGAACCGGGAGGCGAAATCGTGGAAGGCGCAATTCCAAGGTGCGGTGATGTGTGCCGTGTACCTCTCAGAGGTCGCGGCAAAGCTGGCCGAGGAAGGAATGCCCGAGGCGGCAGTGCAGGAGATGCTCTCGTACATTGAATTGGATATTCGCCCGTTTGGCAGTGCCGATGCGCTTCAGTCCAGCATGCTCCGCCCCCTCACCCGTGACCTTGGACTCTCCCTCGGAGCCCGAGGCTGTCTTGCTCTCGGGATACAGCGGGCCCCTTCCCAGGCCTAATCTCTGATCGGCACTGGTCCGACTTGGATCTAGCGGTCGAGGTGCGCCAGATCCGCTAGCAACGCTGTTGGCGCAACCGCCGTACCGGGAATTGATTCTCGGTGCTCATGGCACGTCCTTCCCGGGTCCCGTTGGCCGTGGCCAGCCCGCGATCACAGCTTGATACCAAGCGCGCCGGAAGGCGACCACGCCGGGGAGGGCGTGGAGTGAGCCGCGCAGCTCGGGGTGTTTGGCGAAGATCGCGAGCGCGCCCGTCCAAGCTTTGAGCGGCGCGGTCGCCGCGAGCAGCTTGGGCGAGCTCCAGGTCGGGCCGGTGCCGTAGGTCTCCGGGTGGCGCTCCTTGAAGAGGTGGAAGTTCGAGCCGTACCAGGCGGCGTGGGCTTCGAGCGCGGCGCGATCCTTTCGGACCGCCGCGTGCTCGACGATTGCATCGGGCACGAACGCCGTGGCGAATCCCGCTTTTCGGGCGCGGAGTACCCAATCGAAATCCTCGCTGGTGGTGAGCGCCTCGTCGAAACCGTCGATCCGATCCCAGGCGTCGCGCCGGACGGCGAGGTTCAGGCTGCCGATGGCCCTGCGGGTATTTACCTCGGCCGGTCGATCGGAGAGCAACTCGTGGAACGAGGCGATGTTGTCCGCCAGTGCCCAGACGCTCGTCTCCTCCGGCCCGTGCGGGAAGGTCACCGCTCCGCCCGCGATGGGGGCCTGATCGAGCACCCCCGCCAGCCGCTCCGCCCAGCCGGGAAACGGCCGGCAGTCGGAGTCGATGAACAGGATTTTCTCCGCCTTTGATTCCGCGACCCCTCGGTTCCGCGCCGCGGCCGGGTTCACCCGCTCGGCCGTCTCGATCCACCGCACCGAGCCATCCCGCGGCACTTGGCCCGGCCGGTCGCTGCCGACCACGATCACCTCGTGCCGCGGACGCAGGTTCCACTGCGTTCGGATTCCCGCGAGGGTCCGCCCGATCCACGGCGAGTCGAGGTTGGGGATGACGATCGAGAGAGAGGGCATCGCGGCGCGAGAGTCTATTCTGGACGGAGCCCGAGCGCTTGAGCGGGCCCCGCCATAGAATCGACTTCCATGCTCTTGAGCCGGCTCCGCACCCTCCAATTCGACCTCCGTTTCTACCTCCCCGTCGCCTTGGTGCTCGGGCTCACGATGAACGCGCTCGGCCACCTGCTGTGCATCGCGTACTTCACGTATTGGTGGCAGGTGGTGACCTGTTATTGGGGATATGTGGTGCCGGTCGCCATTCTCTTGCGTCGTCGTTCAGCCCTCGATCAGCTCGCCTGGGGCGTCGTGGCGATGGTGCCGCTCGAACTGGCCGGCTATGGTCTCGGCACCTCTCTGCCCTGCCCGGGCAATGCAATCGAGGCGATCTTTGGCATCCGCAATTTCTCGCTCGCGATGGTCGTGATCTGCGGGGTGCTCCCCTGGCTGCTGAACGCGCTGGTCGGCGGGATTTCACGGGTTACAAGTTCGAAGGAGGCGGCACTATGAAGGTAGCTGTCGAAGGCGCCGAGCTGCACTACACCCTTCGCGGGGAAGGTCTTCCGTGCCTCGTCCTCTGTGGCTTCGGCACCGGTCCGACCGAGCGGATGATGCCGAAGGCGACCTCCAATCGGTTGCGGCTGGTGTTCGTCGATCTGCGGGCGAGCGGTCTTTCGACCGGGGAGGCCGCCGATTTGACGTTCGACCGGCTCGCCGAGGATCTGGAAGCGGTGCGGAAAGATCTCGGGGTCGAGCGGGTCGCCGTCTTGGGACCTTCGATCCTCGGGGTTCTGGCGATCGAGTACGGCCGGCGCCGGCCGGAGAGCGTTTCGCATGTCATTGCCGTGGGAACTCCTCCGAATGGCGACATGCCCGCGCTCGGCGCGCGGGCCGCCGCTTTTTTCGAACAGGACGCCACGGACGAGCGCAAGCGGCTCTGGGAAGAAAACCGCGCCCGGTTGACTCCGGGCGTTCCGTTCCTCGAAGTTCTCCTGGCCCAGACGCCCCAGCGGTTCTTCGATCCCCGTTTCGATCCGGCGCCTCTGTACGCGGAAGCAATCTGGAAGCCGGATCTGATCCGCCACGTCCTCGGGACGCTCACGCCGTCATGGGACATCACGGTCGGGGCCACCGAGCTCACCGTGCCGACCTACCTCGCGCTTGGCCGCTACGACTACGTTGTGCCCTTTGGGATGTGGGACGGCATTGCGGAGAAGATCCCGAACCTCACGGTCGGGTTGTTCGAGCGGAGCGGCCACCAGGCTTTCTTCGAAGAGCCGGAGCGCTTCGCCGAGGCCGTGGGGGAGTGGATGGCGGCGACTTCGTCCGTCGCGGCGTGACCTTCGCGAGGTACCTCGATATTCCGAAGAAGATCGATGCGATCACGGAATAGCCGATGGACGCCGTCCAATCGGTCGGACTTTCGGGGCGGCTCACTTCCGGTGACAATCTCAAATAGGTGATCTGCACTGGGTCGCCCGGTCGAACAGGAGGGAACTCGGTGCTTGACCCCAGGTGCCAGTTGCCATGAAGGTCCACGTATTCATAGGAAGCGGCCACAAATCTACTTGGCCATCGTTCCCTGAACAACCTGTAAGTTGTCTTCTGTAGGATTGTGCCTGAGACGGTCACGCCCGCATGGGCAAATTGGAAGGTGGTGTAGCCCTCGCGAGCGGCCGCCACGGCCACTCCAAGGCCGCAAGCCAAGAAAATCGAGGCGCCGGAGGGCAGAAAGCGGATCCACGCATACCGGTGAGCCTTGCGAGCGGTCTGATGGTGGGACATCGATCGATGGTTGAGGTGCCGGCCCGCTTCACCGGGCGCCGTTGATCAGTCGCCCCCAGTGCTTCGGGCGAAGGCCTTTCATCTTTTGGATGCGCTCTTCGGCCAAGCGCTCGGCGGCGATTTGGGTCGGGATCGACTCGGCGCGGGAGATCTCGAAGACGCGCATCATGTTGTCGAAGATTCCCAGGGTCATGCGTTTGGCGCGCTCGCGGTTGTAGCTCGGCATCAGCTCGTTGTAGACGTTGATCAGGCCCCCCGCGTTGCCGACGAAATCGGGGGCGTAGAGGATGCCGCGGGCGTGAAGATCGGCGCCGTCGCGATCCTCGTCGGCGAGCTGGTTGTTCGCGGCTCCGGCGACGATCCGGCATTTGAGGGTCGGGATCGATTCGGAGTTGATCGTGGCCCCCAGCGCGCAGGGGGCGACGATGTCGCAGGTGACACCCAAGATCTCGTCCGTCGAGACGATCTCGACGCCGGCCGCGCGCGCCCGCTCCTGCGCCTGGGGGTAGACGTCCGCGCCGATCACCGTCGCCCCCTCCTCTTGGAGGTAGCCCGCGAGGTGGAAGCCGACGTTGCCAAGCCCTTGAATCGCGACGCTCTTGCCCGCGAGCGCCGCCTCGCCGTAGGCCACCTCGGCGGCGGCCTTCATTCCTTGGAGAACCCCGAACGCGGTCACCGGGGAGGGGTCGCCGCTGCCGCCCATGGCGTCGGAGACTCCCGTCACCCACCGGGTTTCGGCGAGGATCGTCTCCATGTCGCGGACGCTCGTTCCGACGTCCTCCGCGGTGATGTAGTCGCCGCCGAGCGATTCCACGTATTGGCCGAAGCAGCGCAGCAGCGCCTCCGTCTTGTCCTTCTTCGCATCGCCGAGGATTACGGCCTTGGCACCCCCGAGCGTCAGCCCGGCCGCCGCGGCCTTGTAGGTCATCCCGCGCGACAGGCGGAGGACGTCCTGCAGGGCTTCGTCGGTATTGGCGTAGGGCCACATCCGCACGCCGCCCAGCCCCGGGCCGAGGACCGTCGAGTGAACGGCGATGATTGCTTGCAGGCCCACGTCCGGGTTCGAGCAGAAGACCACCCGTTCGTGTCCCATCGTCGCCATTTCTTGGAAAAGCCCCATGACCACTCCTTGCCTTCGGTGAAGAATTTGCCCGAGCCGAGAAGGGAGTGTATCCGGTGCCCCCGAAAGGGGACAAACGGCCCTCAGGTCGACCTCAGGTCGGAGGCCCGACCCCTTCCGCCCCGCCCCAGAGCTCGGTGACCAGCATCGCGGCGACCACCAGCGCCCCGCCCAAGACGAGCTTGCCGCTCCAGGCCTCGACCCCCAGGGCGACGGAGAACGCCGCCGCGAACACCGGCTCCAGGGTAAACAGGACGCCCGCCTCGACCGCTGAGAGATGCTGCTGCGCGTAGAGCTGGCAGAGGAAGGCGGCGGCGGTCGCGAGCACCCCCATGACCAGGATCGCGAACAAGGCATAGGGGGTGAATTCCGCGCGGGTCGGGGGCACCAGGAGCAGGGAAGGCGCCGAGAGCAGGGCGATCAACCCGAACTGGACGATCGCCAAGCCTCGCACCGGCTCGCGGGCGACGGCGGTTTCAACCGCCAGAACGTAGACCGCGAAGACGAACGCCGAGATCAGCGTCAAGCCGTCCCCCCAGGTGAACGCGCCCCCTGCCCCTTCCGCCGCCGGACGGAACAGGACCCAGAGCCCCGCCGCGGCGACGATCGAGCCGATCGCCGGACCGGGTTTGATCGTCCGCCCGAGCAGCTTGCCGAGGAACGGAACGATCACCACCGAGAGCCCGGTGAGGAACGCCGAGCGGGAAGGGGTCGTCCCCAGTAGTCCGTAATTTTGGAGCGCGAAGCCGGCAAACAGCAGCAGACCGAGGATCGCCCCCTGTTGGAAGGTTTCTTTCCGCCAAGCGACCCCGCGGGCGAGCGGCAGCAGAAGCAGCAGCGAGAGCACGAACCGGAACGCCAGCAGGTGGAACACGGGCAGGTCCGCGATCGCCCGCTGGACGATCACGAAGCTCGTGCCCCAGATCAGGGTCGAGAACAGGAGCGCGGCGCGCGCGCGGAGGCGGATGTTGGGCATGGGGTCGTAGGGGCGGACCTACGTGTCCGCCCTTGGGGGCAGATGGTTTTCGCATCCGGCGTAGGGGCGGCCCCCTGTGGCCGCCCTTGGCGAGGAGACAGTGTTGCCTGCAAACCAGGGCGGACACGCAGGTCCGCCCCTACGGTAGCCGCGGCGAGGCGGCGGTTACAGCCCCGCCAGCGCCGTGAGCACCTGCTCGTCGTGGCCGTCGACCGAGACCTTCTTCCAGACCTTGCGCACGATGCCGGCGGCGTCGATCAGGAAGGTCGAGCGCTGGATGCCCATCGAGACCTTGCCGTACATGTTCTTCTCGCGCCAGGCGCCGTAGGAATCGGCGACCGCGTGGTCGGGATCGGCGAGCAGCGGGAAGTTCAGATCGTACTTGTCGCGGAATTTGCCATGGCTCGCGACCGTGTCCGGCGAGACGCCGAGAACGACGGCGCCGCGCTCCTCGATCTCGCTACGGCGATCGCGGAACGCGCACGCTTCCTTGGTACAACCGGGGGTGTCGTCCTTCGGGTAGAAGTAGAGGACGACCGGCTTGCCGCGTAGCGCGGAGAGCCGAACCTCGCGGCCATCGTCGGCGGCGAGGGAAAAGTCGGGCGCGGCGGCGCCTTCTTCGATCCAATCGGACATGGAAATCTCCTTCCAGGCAATGACGGGACGGGCGTGGGCGCAGCATGCTGCGCCCCTACACGGAGCATCGGATTCGCTGGCTCAGAACTGGACGTTCTGGACGTAGAACGCGGAAACCTCGATCTTGTTCGCGGAAAGCTGGGCCGCCTGTTCCGGGGTGATCAGGAACGTGCCGGCACGCTCGCCCGCGGGAGTTTCCATGGTCAGCTCAAGCGCCGAGACCTGGAGACCCTTGACCTCCAGGAGGGCGTTGGCCGCCACGGTGATCGCCTTGAACGCGGAGGCTTCGGACGCGGTGGTCGCTTCGACCAGGACCCGGCCGCTCTTCGATCCCGCGTAGAGCCGGAACTCGTCCAAGCCCTGCCCGCGCAGGTATGAGGCCAAGGAGTCGGTCACCGCCGTGTTCGGATAGGCCCGCCGGGAGGTCTTGCCGGCCGGGGTCTCATAGAATCTCGCCGACCGCGGAATGACGGGCGCGACCGAAGGGCTCTGGGGGCGGACCGTAGGTGCCGGCGGCACGCGGCTATCCAGTTTGCGCTGGTTGATTAGCTCGGCGAGACTGCGGGGCGGAGCCTTGGACTGGGTCGGAGCCTGCACCGGCGGTGGGGCCTGAGACTTGTCGGAGCCGATCACGACGGCAGTGCCGCCGTAGTCGGTCTGGTTCTCCCGGTCGGTGGCCGGGATGTCGATCTGGGTGAGGAGCAGGAAACTCTCCGAGCCGTTCACCAGGGTGATCATGGCTTTGTCGCCCACGATCCGGTATTTCTTCTGCGCCTGGACTCTCGAGCCGTCCTTCAAGACCACGGTATAGGCGAAGCTCGGGAGGGCCAGCAGAGCCAGCAGGGAGACAATGGCAAGAACCAGCGATCGGCGATGCATGGGCTAGCTCCTCGGGAAGAGGTGGGGGTGCGCCACAAGGACCGGCGCGGTCGCTATGATACCGTCGAGCGTGGACGAATGACGAGACGGCGAAACAGATCATGCTGATCGTAATGAAGATGGATGCGACTCCGGACGAAATCCGTGCCGTGGTCGAAAAGATCGAGCGCAAGGGCTTGCGCGCTCATCCGATCCCGGGGGCGCAGCGGACGGCGATCGGCATCACGGGCAACCTGGGCGCGGTCGAGCGTGGGACGTTCGAATCGGCGGCCGGGGTGCTCGAAGTGATCCGGGTGAGCCACCCGTTCAAGCTGGTCTCGCGCGAGTTCCAGCCGAACAACACGGTGATCGAAGTCGGCGGCGTGCGGATCGGCGGCCCCGACCTCGCGGTGATCGCCGGACCCTGCTCGGTCGAAAGCTACGAGCAGATGCTGCGGATCGCGGAACGGGTCAAGGCGGCGGGAGTGCAACTGCTGCGCGGCGGAGCGTACAAGCCGCGGACGTCTCCCTACAGCTTTCAAGGGCTCGGCGTGGAGGGCTTGAAGATCCTCGCCCGGGTGCGGGAGGCGACCGGGTTGGCCATCGTCACCGAAGCGCTCGACATCGACGTGCTCGATCCGGTGGCCGAATATGCCGACGTGGTCCAGATCGGCGCCCGCAACATGCAGAACTACACCCTGTTGAAGCGCGCCGGGCGGTGCGGCAAGCCGGTGCTGCTCAAACGCGGCATGACCGCGACAGTGACCGAGCTGCTGCTCGCCGCGGAGTACATCCTCGACCAGGGGAACGAAAAGGTGATCCTGTGCGAGCGCGGTATCCGGACGTTCACCGACCACACCCGCAACACCTTGGACATCGCGGCGATCCCGGCGGTGCAGAAGATCAGCCACCTGCCGATCCTGGTCGATCCGAGCCACGCCGCGGGGCGCCGGGACATGGTTCTGTCGCTCGCCCGCGCTGGAGTCGCGGCGGGGGCCGACGGCCTGATCGTCGAGGTTCACGACCGCCCCGAAGAGTCGTTCTCGGACGCCGAGCAGGCGCTGGTGCCGAACGAGCTCGACCGGCTGATGGACGACCTGCGCGCGCTGGCTCCCGCCATTGGGCGGCAGATGTCGGCGGTCTCGACGGGCGTCGCGCCGTAAGGAGCCTTCCCGACCATGCAGCCTGTTTCCGGACTTCTGGTGCTCGAAGACGGCTCGGTGTTCGAGGGCGAAGCGGCGACCATCGGCACCCGCTTCGGCGAGGTCGTGTTCAACACCTCGATGACCGGCTACCAGGAGGTGCTGACCGATCCCTCCTACCGCGGCCAGATCGTGGTCATGACCCAGCCGCACATCGGCAACTACGGCACGAACCGCGAGGTCGCTGAATCGCGCCGGCCGTGGGTCGAAGGCTTCATCGCCCGCCAGTTCACCCGCGAGCCGTCCGGCAGCGAAGGGGGAGAGGGGCTGCTTCCTTATCTCGACCGGGCGGAGGTGCCGTCGCTCCATGGGGTCGATACCCGGGCGATCGTCCGCCGTCTGCGCGAGCGCGGCGCGTTGCGCGGGGTGGTCACCTCGGAGCGCTCCGACGTGGAAGGTCTGCTCGCCGAGGTGCGCGATTTTCCCACTATGACCGGCCGGGCGCTGGTCGAGGAAGTGACCTGCGAGACCGCCTACGAGATGGCCGCGGAAGGTCCCGAGCGCTGCCACCTTGCGGTCTACGATTTCGGCACCAAGCAGAACATCCTCCGCTCGCTCACCCTACTCGGCGCCCGGTTGACCGTTTTGCCCGCTTCGACTCCGGCGAGCGTGGCGCTCGGCCTGGGTGCCGACGGCGTGGTGCTCTCGAACGGCCCGGGCGATCCCGAGGCGCTTACGGGGATCATCGATGCCGTGCGCGAGATCCTCGCGGCGGACAATCCGGTGCTCGGCATCTGCCTCGGCCATCAGCTGTTGGGCCTGGCGCTCGGCGCGCGCACCTTCAAGCTCAAGTTCGGCCACCACGGGGGCAACCAGCCGGTGCGCGACGTGGCTACGGGTAAGGTCGAGATCACCAGCCAGAACCACGGTTTCGCGGTCGATCCCGACACCCTCCCCGCGGGCTGCGCGGTGAGCAAGGTGAATCTGAACGACGGCACGGTCGAAGGGCTCGCGGTCGCCGGCAAGCCGATCCTCTCGGTGCAATATCACCCGGAGGCCGCCCCCGGGCCGCACGACGCGGCGGAGCTGTTCGATCGCTTCGTCGCAGACGTCGCGCATGGCGCCTGATCCGTCGGCGGGGCCGGCGACACCCAAGCCGCCACTCGCCGGCCCGCTGCCCGCCCTGCTCGCCTGGCGTTTCCTTCGGGGAGATCACAGCCACCGCAGCCGCTTGCTCGACGGAACGGCCCGATCGGCGCTGCTCGCCACAGCCCTCGGGGTGACCGCGA
This sequence comes from Thermoanaerobaculia bacterium, assembly GCA_035995205.1. GTDB lineage: Bacteria > Acidobacteriota > Thermoanaerobaculia > Multivoradales > UBA5704 > DASYKS01. Next base: position 30,754 of record DASYKS010000082.1, on the reverse strand, counting down.
TGGTCGTCGCGATGGCGCTGATGACCGGCTACCGCGAGGATCTCCAGCGAAAATTGGTGCGCGGCAACGCCGCGGTCGTCATCTATCCGCTGGCCGGAGAGGGGAGCGGCCGGGTCGGGGCCGACACTGCGAAGCGCCTGCTCGGGGTGGCGGGGGTGCAGCGGGTCGGCCGGGTGGTCTATGGCCAGGGCTCGCTGTCGTTCGACGGCGCCCGGGCCTCGGCCGCAGGGCCGGCGGGTTCCGGCAGCGCGGCCAGCTCGACGGACGTCGAAGTGATCCTCCGCGGCGTCGATCCCGGGGGCGGCCAGCTCGCGGCGCGCGCCGAGCAGATCGCAATCGGCTCGGACGGGTTGGCGGGCGTAGTGCTCGGGAAAAACCTCGCAAAGCACCTGGGCGCCAAGCAAGGCGACGTGATCCGTCTGGTCTCGCTCGGCCTCGCCGAGGGGCGCCCCCGCTTCCGCTACCGCAGCCTGCGGGTGAGCGCCACGTTCGCCACCGGCTTTGCCGAGTTCGACCAAAGCTGGGTGCTGCTCGCCCGGCCGGTGGTGGAGGAGCTGATGGGGGGCGGAGCCGGCACCGACCTCCTGGAGCTGACGCTCGACGATCCAGCCGGCGCGCGCGAGGTCGCGGACCAGGTGGAAAAGACACTCGGCTCGGGATTCCTGGTCTCCTCCTGGCAGGAGCTGAACAAGGAGCTGTTCGCGGCGCTCCGCCTGCAACAGATCGCTCTGTTCGGAATCCTCGGGTTGATCGTCCTGGTTTCGACCTTCAACGTCGCCTCGACGCTGGTGGTCCTGGTGCGCGAGCGGATGCGCGATCTGGGGACGCTCGCCGCTCTCGGCCTGCCGCCGAACCAGTTGGAGACGACGTTCCTGCTGTTCGCCGGGGCGCTGGGCCTCGCCGGCACGCTGATCGGCGTCGCGATCGGCACGAGCGCCTGCTGGATCTTGACCACCTTCCGGCTGATCCGCTTCGAGCCCGAGATCGCGGCGATCTACTTCATCGATTACGTGCCGTTCCGGGTCGTGCCGGGCGATCTTCTGGCGATCGTCGGCTTTGCCCTGCTCGTCACGCTGGTCGCGAGTTGGGTGCCCGCCTGGCGAGCCGGACGTCTCGATCCTTCGGCGGCGCTTCGTTACGAGTAGAAGGTTGGAGTGGTGGGGGGGCCGATCCGGAAGGATCGACCCCCTCGCCTACCTGCGCGGGGGCGGCTCCGAAGAACCGCTGCAAAGGTGGGCCAAAGAGGGACGGAAGGTTTTAACCCTTCCGCCGGTGGGGAATCCGGTCCGACGGCGGACGCCGCCGGTGGCTCCCCGGGAGGCTTGGTCTATCGAATTATACGCATAAAACGGGTCGATGTGTCTATAGCTATTTGGAGCCTTTCGGGAAATCGTCACGGAGACGTCGCGATCAAGCTGGGTTTCAAGCCGAATCGACCCGCGGAATCCCCGGCCTGATACATTCACCACGACCATGTCCGAGCGCGCCAAAGCCTTGTGGCGAAAGGTCCAGGAGTCCGTCCGCAGTTGGGACTTCACCCTCGCCCGCCGGTTCGGTCTGTCGAGCCGCGAAGAGCGGATCTTCTATTTTCTGGTCGCCGCCACCGGCGTCGGAGTGGGATTTCTGGGGCTCGCGGTGGGCTGGCTCACCGATTTGCTCCAGCGCGCGCTCTGGGGAGACGGCACCAACCTACTCGCCGCGGCGCAGACGGCACCCCCCTGGGTGCGGCTCGGCGCGCCGGTCGTCGGCGGCCTGCTGGTCGGCTTGATCCTCTGGTGGGGACGCGCGCGGGTCTCGGGTCACGGCACCTCCGGCCTGATCGAATCGGTCGCGCTCCACGGCGGACGCGTCGAGCCGAAACCGGTGCTGCTCGCCGTCGTTGCGGGCATCGCCACGGTGGGTAGCGGCGGCTCGCTCGGGCGCGAGGGGCCGATGGTCTCCCTCGGCTCGATGCTGTCCACCTGGCTCGGCTCGCGTTTCGGCCTGTCGCCGCAGCGGGTGAAGATCCTGCTCGGCTGCGGTGCCGCGGCGGGCGTCGCCTCGCTCTACAACACCCCGATCGGCGGCGCGCTGTTCGCCATGGAGGTGATCCTCGGCAACTTCGCGTTCGAGATCTTCGGCCCGATCGTCGTCTCCTCCGTGCTCTCGACGATCGTCGTCCGCACGCTCAAAGGGACCGCGCCGATCTACGCCGTGCCGGATTTCGCCCTGGTCTCCGGGCGCGAGCTGTTCGCCTACGTCGGCCTCGGGATCGTGGGCGGTCTGGCTTCCGCGCTGTTCATTCAGGTCGCGAGAGGCTCGGGTGCGCTGTTCCGGGCGCTCCGCTTCGTCCCCCGGCCGCTCCGGCCGGCGATCGGGATGCTCGGCGTGGGGGCGCTCGGCCTTTACGTCCCTTACGTCTACGGCAACGGCTTCGAAACGATCACTCTCGCGCTCCACGGCAAGCTGCCCTGGCTCCTGCTGCTCGCGCTGCCCTTGGCGAAGCTCGTGGCGACCGCCTTGACCAGCGGCAGCGGCTGCGCCGGGGGAATGTTCACGCCGTCGCTCCTGGTGGGAGCCCTCGTCGGCGGCGCCTACGGCACCGCGATCCACGACCTCTGGCCGGCGTCTACCGCCGCCTCGGGCGCCTACGCCGCGGTCGGCATGGCTGCGATCGCCGCGGGCACCAGCCACGCGCCGATCAGCGCGATCCTGATCGCCTTCGAATTCACCGGCAACTACGGCCTGATCCTGCCGATGATGCTCGCCGCGATCACCGCGACCGTGCTCGCCCGGAAGCTCTACGCCCCGTCGATCTACACCGAGTCGCTGGAACGCCGCGGGGTGGACGTCTCGATGCGGATGGAAGAGGCGGCGCTCGCCGCGCTCAAGGCCGAAGACCTGGCGCGCCCCGACCCGGACACCCTCTCCCCGGGAGACGACTACCCGACCGTGGTCGAAAAGTTCCTCGCCGCCCATCGCCAGCGCCTGTTCGTGGTGAACGCGGAGAAACACCTGCTCGGCGCGATCTCGCTCCACGACATCAAGCACGCCTTGGAGGACCCCGAGAACCTGCCCGCGGTGGTCGCCCACGATCTGATGACGCCGGTCGAAAACGTGGTGAAGAAGAGCGAGCGCCTTCACCGCGTGACCGAGATGTTCGCGGCGAGCGCGTTCGAGCGCCTGCCGGTGATCGACGCCGAAAACCGCCTGGTGGGCGTCCTGTCCAAACGCGACCTGCTCGCGGTCTACGCCCAAGAGGTGCTCGGTCGCCCCGCGATGCTCGCGAAGTTTGTCTCCAGCCGCGACGACCAGACCAGCCGCGACTACGTCGAGCTACCGCCCGATTTCGCGCTCGAAATGGTCCCCGTGCCGCCCGACCTGATCGGCAAGACCCTCGCCGAAGCCAAGCTCCCCCAAACCTGGGGCGCCCGGGTGATCGAGATCCGCCGCCGCAAAGCCTTCGGAGAAGACGAGCACATGATCCCGGGCGGAGACACCACGCTCGAAGCCGGAGATCTGCTAGTTCTCGTCGGCCCCGCCGAACGCCTGGAACGTCTGATCCGGGGAGGAGAACCCACGGTGCCCCCGGAAGTCACCGCGGTGGCGGCGCCATGAGCCTGGAAAAAGGCGCCGAGGCGAAGAAGAAGCTCTCGCTGCTCTCCGCTCCGCCGGGGTTATGCGCGGAGTGCAAACATTTGTGGCTCGCCGTGTCGGTCCGGAGCGCGTTCGTCCGCTGTGGGCTGGCGGAGGAGGATTCGCGGTTCTTGCGCTATCCGCCGCTGCCGGTGCGGGTGTGTGAGGGGTTTGCGCGGGGGGAGGAGTAGGGGGATCACGGGTGGCGGGATCACCGATTCTGGACCAGGACTGCTACTCCTCTGGCAGAATCAACTGATTCTGGGCCAGGATGGACTCCCCGATGAAAATCCGTTCGCGCAAGTTCGCCCTCTTCGCGGTGGTGCTCGGCCTCGGCTCCTTGGCGCTGCTCCGTTGCGTCTCGTTCGGGCCGCCCGATAACTCCAAGGCGTTCATCGGCCGCACCCCGCCCAGCTTCCACTCCTATCAGGTGCTCGGGCGCGAGGTCTTCGCCGCCGAGATCGGCCCGAAAGACGCGCCGCCGGTGCTTTACATCCATGGTTCGCCGGGGTCCTGGGACGACGCGACCGACTTGATGATCGACCCGCAGTTGGTCGAGCGCGTCCGCCTGATCGCGGTCGACCGGCCGGGTTTCGGCAAGTCCGGCTACGGCCAGCTCGAAACCTCGCTCGCGCGCCAGGCCGCAATGCTCGCCGGGGTGCTCGCGCAGGCCGCTCCGGGGCGCCCCGCGATCGTCGTCGGCCATTCGCTCGGCGGGCCGGTGGCGGCGCGTCTGGCGATGGACGATCCGGGTTCAGTCGCCGGCCTGGTTCTGGTCGCCGGGTCGATCGATCCCGCGCTCGAAAAGACCACCTGGTATCAGAAAGCCGCGCGTTGGCCGGTCGTGCGCTCGATCGTGCCGAAGATCCTCCAGCTCGCCAACGACGAGATCCGGCCGCTCAAAGGCGAGCTGCAGAAGATGATGCCCCTGTGGAGCGGAATCCATATGCCGGTCGAGGTGATTCAAGGCGACGGCGACGCCCTCGTGCCGCCCGCCAACGCGGATTTCGCCCAGCGCATGCTGACCGGGGCGTCCGTCCACATGATGCGCATCCCGAAGCAGGGCCATCTGATCCCCTGGGAACGCCCCGACCTGATCCGCGACGCGATCCTGCGTTTGTTGGATGGGGAGAAGTAGTCCCTCCGTTCGCTTTTTCATGGGGGCAAAACCGGTGGCGTAGGGCTCCACGTGGGCTTCACGAACGCGCTGTTGACATATCAGACTAGATCGGTCCAGAATTCAAATCAAGTATTGAGATTAAATCTCAATAAGCCTCCTGATGCTTGGCCTTTCGCATTCGCGGCGGCCACGGCTTCAGGAAACAGATGGGCAGCCCGGCTCTCCCCTGAGAAGAAGTGGCCGAGCTGCCCGGTAACCGGTGCCCGACGGGTCGCCCCGCCGAGCCCATTGTTACGGAGGCGAGTATATGTTCCTTTTCTCGACCGCCCCAAAGCGCCGGACCGCGCTCGCGCTCCTCGCGGTCACGTCGCTCTTCGGTGCCCCCCTGTTCGCCGCCGAGCCCGCGGCTTCGACCCCCGCTCCCGACGAAACGACCTTCCTCGACGAGATCACGGTCAGCACCACCCGCAGCTCCCGCGAGGTCGCCGAGGTTCCCGGCGCCGTGGCGGTAATCGACCGAGCGGCGATCGACGAAAGCCTCGCCACCGACGCGCGCGATCTGCTCCTCTTCGTTCCCGGCGTCGAGGTCGCGGGCGAGCCGACGCGCCTCGGCCTCAACGGCTTTACCGTCCGCGGCATCGGAGGCAACCGGGTGCTCACGCGGGTCGACGGCGTGCCGACCGCCGAGCAGTTCGATTTCGGTCCGGTCTCCGTCACCCGGGCATTTCTCGATCTCGACGCCGTCGAGTCGGTCGAGATCGTGAAAAGCGCCGGCTCGTCGCTCTACGGCAGCGCGGCGCTCGGCGGCGTGGTCTCGGTGGTCACCCGCGATCCGGCCGACCTGCTGCATGGCGGTCCCTCCTATCTCGGTCTGCGCGTCGGTTATGACGGCCGCGATCAGGGAACCGACGCGGGACTTTCGACCGCGTTCGAGCGCGGCAACCTCCAAGGCTCCCTGGTGGTTTCTCACGGCGAAGGCTCCGAGCGGGAAAACCAGGGTTCGAGAGAGACGTTCGACGCCCGGCGCACCGTGGCGAACCCGCAGGACCGGCGGGGCGACCAGGTGCTCGGCAAGCTGCTTTGTGGCACCGCGGACGGCGGGCGCTGGAAGCTCGCGGTCGAAGGCGCCGAGGCCCGGACCCAGACGGACCTGTTCACCCTGCAGGGAGTCGTCGGGACGGCCAACACCACGAATTTCGACGCCGACGACCGCACCGAACGCCAGCGGGTTTCGCTGGAGCGGTCGCTGGTCGGCCGCCGCTTCGGCCTGTTCGACACTCTCCTCGCGCGGGTCTTCGGCCAGTCGGCCGAGACCGAGCAGAAGACGCTCGAAGCGCGCGCCGTGACTCTCTCCACCGGAATCCGGTCCAGCTCCCGCGCCGGCATCCTCCGGTTCGAGCAGGACAGCCTCGGCGGCGAGCTGCAACTCTCGCGCGAGTTGGCGGGCAAGGGGCTGCTCACGTACGGCGTCACCCTGGTTGAAGATCGGTTCGACCAGCTGCGCGACCGCGTGGAGGTCAATGTCGCGACCGGCGCCATCATCCCGAGCGCCCTAGTGGTCCCGACCAAGTATTTCCCCGAGAGCAGCGTGCGCACCTGGGGCGCCTATGCGCAGGCCGAGATCTCGGCGGCGAACGGCCGGCTGTCGATCGTTCCCGGCGTGCGGTTCGACCGCTACGAGCTGAATGCCGACCAGAACGACCCGCTCTTCCTGTCCGGCAATCCCGGCACGCTGCCGCCGGTCGATCTGTCCGATCAGGCGATTTCGCCGCGGCTCGGTCTGATCTGGAGCTTAGGCTCCGAGCAGCGCTTGGCGTTCCAGTACGCCCGCGGTTTCCGGGCGCCGCCGTACAGCTCGGTCAACAACGGCTTCACCAATTTCAGCCAGGGTTACACGACGCTGCCCAACCCGGATCTCTCCCCGGAGACCAGCGACTCGTTCGAGCTCGGCTGGCGGCTGTCGGCCCGCCGCTCCGCCCTCGCGGTCACGCTGTTCGACAACCGCTACGCCGATTTCATCGATACCGTGACGGTCGGGATCGATCCGAACAGCGGCCTGATTTTGTTTCAGCCGCAGAACCTCGCCAGGGTGCGCATTCGCGGCGCAGAGCTCAACGGAGAGGTGTCCTGGCGCTCGCTGAAGTTTCGCGCCGCGGTGGCGACCGCCGATGGCGAGGACAAGGACACCGGCCGGGCGCTCAACTCGGTTCCTCCCGCCAAGGGGGTGTTGGGGATCGGCTACCGCGAGGCGCAAGGCCGCTTCGGGGTCGATCTCAACTGGACGGTAGTGGGAGCCAAAGGCGACGTCGACCGGACGATCGTGGCGCAGTTCGCTCCCGATTCCTACCAGCGCCTGGACCTTTTCGCGACCTGGACTCCGCGCGAGCGCCTGTCGTTCCAGATCGGTCTCTTGAATGCGTTCGACGAGACCTACTGGGAGTGGGCCGAAATTCAAGGGCTGTCGGCCACCTCGTCCGTGCTCGATCGCTGTACGTCGCCCGGCCGATCGATCTCGGCGGCAATCCGGGTGAGGCGATGAGCGGAACCGACGTACAGGAATCGGCGGCCGGCGTTTCCTCCCCGCAGGAAGGGCCGCCCTGGACGCTCGCGCGCCTGTTCGGGGAACTGGTAGACCTCGGCGATCTGCGGGTGATCGTCACCACCCCGGGCAGTGTGTTCGAGTGCATTTGCCGAATTCGCGGCTTCGGGATCGCCGGAGGGTGGCTGAACGCCATGACCGAGGGGTACCACTGGCATATCGACCTCGGCGCCATTCGCTTCGCCCGCACCCGTGACGAGATTCACGAGCGCTCCGGACGGCAGGTGCTCTACCTGGAGCTGGGCACTGCCCCCGAGGCGGTGCCCAGTTTCGCGATCTATCTCCACCGCCCGTCGGGCGAACCCTGGTCCTCCGAGCGGTTCGAGCGCTTCGGCGGTCTGCGGGAAGTGTTCGACGGCGGGCGCGAGCTGGTGGTCGAGGAGGCCGGCGCATGATGCGCTGCGGCATTTTGCTCCGGTTCGGCCTGGCGATCGTCTGCTCGATCGTCCTGGGGAATGCCTTTCCGGCCCGCGCCGCGGCTCGTCCGGTGCGGCTCGCGACGCTTCTGCCTTACGTCGCCGAGGCGTTCGCTCAGCTGCCCGGGCGGGTCTTGGTCGTCGGTTCGGTTCGGCGCTCGCCCGGGGCGTCCCTGCCGGCGGGGGCGACCGACCTCGGCAGCGCCCACACTCCGAGCTTCGAGACGCTCGCTTCGCTCCGTCCGGAGATCACCGTGATCGACCGGCGGTTGCACGCCGCGCTCGTGCCGCGCCTCCAAGAGATCGGTGGCGAGGTGATGTCGATCGACGGCGGCTCGGTCGATTCGACCTTCGCCGGCCTGCTCCGGGTCGCGCAAAAGATCGGCGGGGCCGCAGCTGAAAAGGCGATCGCGGCACGGATCGCCCAGGCCCGCCGCGAGATCGCGGCCGCCCGGCTCGCGCGGCCGGTCGAAACGCTGCCGCTGTTCGGGGCGCCGGGGAGCTTCTTGTTCATCACCGAGCGGACCTGGCTGGGCGATCTCCTGCGCCAGCTCGGGTTCAAGAGCTCGATCCCCTCCTGGCCGGCGGGGGGAGAGGCGATTCCGGGGTACGTCGAGGTCAGCCCCGAGCTGCTCACGTCGTTTCATCCGCGCATCGCGCTTCTGCTCGCCCATGGCGATGCGGCGGCGCTCGAAAAGGCGTTCCGGGAACGGTTCGCGCGCTTGATCGGAACCGAGAAAGACACCGGACCGGTGACCATCCGGACTCTCGATCCGGCGCTCTTCGCCGGCAATCCGGGGCTCGATATGGGCCGCGCTGCACATGCGCTTCAGGAGATTGCGGCCGAGGCGCCGGCCCGATCCGTAAAGGCCGGGGCGGCGGGCGGACGGTGACCTTCAGGGTCGCACTCGCGCGCCTTCGCATGTGGGGCGAGGCGATCCGCCGGCACCGGCTGTTGCCTTTCGGTCTCGCCCTCTTGCTGCCGCTGCTCGCGGCTCTCTCGGTCTCGCGCGGCGCGGTCGAAGTCCCCTGGCGCGATCTGCCCGCCGCGCTGGTTCAATCCGGCCATCCGCTCCACCGGGTCGTCTTCGACGTCCGGTTGGCGCGGGTGGTCGCCGGTTTTCTCGTGGGCGCTTCGCTCGCGGCGGCCGGTGTGCTGACCCAAACGATGGTCAGGAATCCGCTCGCCGATCCGAGTCTGCTGGGAGTCTCAGGCGGCGCCGGTGCCGCCGCCGTGGCCGCTTTGATCTTTGCGCCGGAAGCGACGCTCCTACTGCCATTCTTCGCTTTCGGCGGCGCGCTCGCGGTCGTGGGGATCACCCTCGCGCTCGCCTTCGCGGGCGGACCGGGGGGCAGCCCGCTCCGGCTGATCCTCTCCGGCGTGGCGCTCCAGGCGCTCAGCTTCTCGGCGATCGCGCTACTCACCTTCTTCTTCGCCGACCGGGCGCCCGCATTCGTCGCCTTCACCGTCGGTTCGCTCGCCGCGGCCGGCTGGCGGGAGGCGGGCTTCGTGGCCGTAGGAGCCGCGCTCGCCGGGCTGCTCGCGGCGCTCGCGCTCCGGCCGCTCAACCTGCTCGCTCTGGATGACGATTCGGCAGCGGGTGTCGGCCTCGCCGTACGGCGCGCCCGCTTCGGCGCCGCGGCGCTCGCCGCGCTGTTTGCCAGCTCCGCCGTTGCGGCCGGCGGGTTGATCGGCTTCGTCGGCCTGGTGGTGCCCAACTGGGTTCGCCGTTCGACCGGTCCAGACCTCCGCTTTTGGCTGCCGACCAGCGCCGTGGTCGGCGCCCTGCTGGTGGGTGTGGCCGATCTGCTCGCCCGAACCGTCGCGGCGCCGATCGAGCTGCCCGTGGGCGCTCTGCTCGCAGCGGTCGGCGCACCCTATTTTCTCTTTCTGATCTGGCGGAGAACTCCATGATCGAACAAGTTTCGGGGCTCTTCGCCGACGCTCTCTCGCTCCGTCATCCGCGCGCGGATCGGGAGGCGCTCCGCGGGGTGACGCTCGAAGTTCGCCGCGGCGAGTTGCTCGCGATCGTCGGCCCCAACGGCTCCGGCAAGTCGACGCTCCTGGCGGGTCTCGCCCGCCAGCTCGTGGCGCGCTCCGGCGGCGTTCGGCTTGAAGACCGGCCGGCGGCGGAGCTGTCTTCCCGCGCGTTCGCTCGACGTGTCGGCCGTTTGCCCCAAGCGCCCGAAGCGCCCGAGGGACTCACCGTCGAGCGGTTGGTCGCCTGCGGGCGCACGGCGCACCGGCGCGCTTTTTCGGGGCCTTCGCGCGAGGACGCCGACGCGATCTCGGAAGCGATCGAATGGACCGATCTTTCCTCGCTCCGGCGGCGAACGATCGAGACCCTCTCCGGAGGGGAGCGCCGCCGCGCCTGGCTTGCGATGGTCCTCGCCCAGAGGGCCGTCTACCTGCTGCTCGACGAGCCGCTCGCGGCGCTCGACCTGCGTGCCGCGGCGGAGATCTGGGAGCTGCTGCAGAGGATCCCCCGCGAGCGCGGAACAGGGGTCGCGGTGGTCTTGCACGACCTCGACCGCGCGACGGTCGCCGATCGAGTCGCCGTGATTCTTCGCGGCCGGCTCTACGCCACAGGACCGCCGCGCGCGTTGTTCGATACCGACCTTTTGCGCGACGTCTTTGGCGTCGACGGCTCGTTTCATTGGACCGATCGAGGCGCGGCGGTGCGAGTTCTCGGTCCCGCCGACGCGCTCCGTCACCTCTAGCCCCTACAATCCGCTCAACCTACCGTCCGGAGGTTCCGCCGTGCTCTCGAACTGGTCCCCGCAACCGTTATCGCCCGATTTTCTGCGCTGGCAGATCCGCTTGCGTGCCCATACCATGGCGGAACGCGGCGGGGCGCCGCACGTGGGAGTCGCTCCCTTGCTCACCGTGCGCCGGCCCGGTTTTCCCCTGTCGGTCACCACGCACTCGATCATCTGCGGCGTCTTGCCGCATCCCGATACCCTGGCGGCGAAGACGGAGGATTTTCGCGCGCTGTACCAAAACTACGTGGCCGCGGGCTCGCGCGAGCTGTATGACCGGGGGATCAAATACCTGAAGGGGTATTACCGGGACGAGGCGGACTTCGATTCCGGGAGCCTGACCACTTTGACCTCCAACGACTCCCCGCTGTTTCGCGCGCTTTCCGCCGATCCCCGCTGCCAGCTCGTGTTCTACGTCTTCAATCTCGACGACCGGAGCGAAATCGGCCGCAGCCGCTGCCTACAGCTCGATTGCCAAGCCGAGGTCCATCGCAAGGGACCGGTCTACGACAACGTCTGGTGGCACAACGCGATCTTCCACGGCGAGGTCGAAGATGCCGCGGTGATTCGCTTTCGCCATTTGCGCACCTACGACACCCAATTCGGCCATCTTCAGGAGGTGACGTAATTTTTTAGCAGGTGAAACATTTCGTGGCCTGCGAGCGCCTGATCGGAACAAGGAGGTTGTTCCGTTATGGGTGTGAACCTATGCCTGAGACGGCCCGCAGTCAGGCGGGTCAACTGGCGCGTCGTTTCCTGGGCTCGGGCGCGAGGGTCGACTCGGGAAGCGCCGAGATCACGGAGCGCAGCAACTGATTAACCGCCTCCGACGAGCGGAAGACGGCGGCGACGTCGGGGTCAAGGACGACCGCTAAGGCACCTAGACCCATATCCTCAGCGAATCGATTGGGACGGGCGGTCGAGTAGTCGAACCGGTACTCGGCTCGAAGGTCGTCCTCGGCTTCATCTACTTTCTTCATAGTCGCGCTTCTCGTGAGCGGTCGCCGATCTCGCTCCGATCAAGCGGACCTGGCGCTCGCGCTGGGTGAAAGATACCACCAGGAGCCTCTGGCGGCCCGAATGTCCGATGACGAACTCCCGAACTTCCTGGGAGGAGTGCTCGGGGTCGTCGAAGATCCGCGAAAGAGGATCGACGAAGACCGTAATAGCTTCCGCGAAGCTCACTCCGTGCTTGGCAAGGTTTCGCTCCGCTTTCCTCGGGTCCCAGGTAAACACCAGGTTCATGGGTTGGACTAAACGTTAACACTTAAGCGTGGATGGGCCGGATTCTGCCTTTTACCGCACCATCGCCATCCACCCCTTCAAATACTCGCCCTGCGGGTGGGCGATCGAAACCGGGTGGTCGGGCGCCGCGGCCAGGGGCTCTAGAAGGGCTACCCTCACTCCGGCCTCGACGGCGGCGGCAAAGAGAATCTGGCGGAAGAGCTTCGTGTCGACCGCGCCGCTGCAGGAGAAGGTGAAGAGCAGGCCGCCCGGCGCGGTGCGTTGGAAGGCGAGGCGGTTCAGATCTTTGTAGGCGCGGGCGGCGGCGTCGAGATCCTGGCGTTTGCGGACCAAGGGGGGCGGGTCGCAGATCACCAGGTCGTAGCGATCGGTTCTCGCGCGCAGGTCTTCGAACACGTTCGCCTTCACCCACTCTCCTCGGTCGGCGGCGTAGCCGTTCGCTTCGTACAGCCGTTGGCCGCGCTCGATCGCTTTGGGGGAGGACTCGACGTGGATCACTTGAGCGGCGCCTCCCGCGAGGGCGTAGAGGCCGAAGGCGCCCGTGTGGGCGAACAGATCGAGCACGCTGCGCCCCGCGGCGTAGCGGGAGACGCGGCGGCGATTTTCGCGTTGGTCGCAGTAGAACCCAGTCTTCTGTCCTGCGTCGAGATCGGCCGAGAAGCGCAGGCTGGATTCCAGAAACTCCGCCTCGGCCGGTGGCTCGCCCGCGATGACCTCGTCGAGAAGCGTGAGCCCTTCCCCTTTGCGCGCCGGCAGGTCGTTGACTTGCAGGATCGGCAGGCCGGGAAACGCTTCAGCAAGCGCCGCGTAGGCTTCGGCGCGGAGCGTTTCCAGACCTCCGACCGTGATCTGGCTGACCAGCACGTCGGCGAAGCGATCGACCGTCCATCCCGGTACGCCGTCCCCCTCGGCATTCAAGACCCGGTAGCCGGTCGTGTCGGGGGAAACGACGGCGCGCCGGAGCACCGCGGCTTCGGCGAGCCGCTCGGCGAAGAACGCGCGATCGATCGCGGCCGGCCGCGTGGCACCGACCGGCGACGGAATCAGCCGGGCGCGGATCTGCGACTGCGGGCTGTGGAAGCCGATGCCGAGCATGCGGCCGTCCGAAGCGAAGACCCGCGCGACGGGGGCATCCTCTGGACCGGAGGCGGAAGCGATCGCGCCCGAAAACAGCCAGGGGTGGCCGTCGAGAATCGGTTTCTCGCGGCCTGGCAGAAGGCGGAAGCGGATCTCGCTCACCGCACCTCGAACGGTATCGCCTCGGCGTCGACCGGCTCCACGCCCTCGCCGAAGGTCAGGCGGACGCGCAGACGGTAAAGGCCGGGTGCCAGATCGGTCGGCTCGAAAGTCGCCAGCAGCAGGTCGCCGCCGCCGGCCGCGCTTTCGCTACCGAGCAGCCGTAGCTTGCCCCCCGGAATCTCGCGGCCGGTCGGGTCGAGCACCTGGGCGCGTGCCCGCACGTCGCTCGCGGGCAGATTCCAGGCGAACAGCGCGACGCGCGCGGCTTGACCCGCGGCGGCGACGGGCGTCGCGGCGGGCACGAACGGTTGCCCTTCGGCTTGGAACGGATAGGGGGTTTCGCTCATCTCGCCGCGGGGGCTCTCACGCAGCAAGAGCGCTCCTCTCTCTTCGGTTGCGTGGTGCGGGAAGAGAGGTGACAGCAGGAAGGCTTTACCCTCGTCGAACGCCGGCACATGCACCGGCACGACCGAGAGCCGCAGGGCGCCGGTGCGGCTGTTTCGGACCAGGACGCGGAGCGACCAATCGCCTGCCGCCAATTCGAGATGGCCGACGTATTCGATGCCCCCCTGGCGGATCCTCTCGCCGACCTTGTCGAGGTCGAGGCCGAGCGTCTGGCTGAAGAAGTCGCCAATCGTGCCGTCGGGCGTCAGCGCATAGGCGTAGATCTCGACCGGCAAGGCCGAGGCGGCAGCGGCAGGGGGAGAGGAAGCGCTTGCGATGGTCGCCGGGGGAGTCGCCGCGCTGGTAGCGGTCGTTGGGAATTCCGAGTCGATGCCGCGCAAGAGCGAGGGGCCGTCGATCTCGACCACCACCGGCAGGTAGGCCTTGCCGCCGGTGCCGCGGAACGGCAGCGCGAGCGCGGTCGCCATGAGGTCGCCGCCCTCGCGGCCGCTCATGATCGCGTCCGCCGTATCGAGCCGCCGGGCGTTCGGATTCCGCTGGCCGAACGGCAGAGGCGCGTAATAGCCGGCGCGATGACTGACCTTGGCCCCGGAGACGTTCGCGAGCTCGACGTGGACCGGATGGTACGCGCCGTCGCGCGCGACCTGGGGCTGGAACGAAACCAAGTAGGTCACGCTGGTCCGCTCGAGCATCTTGCCCATCGCTTGCGACAGATCGTTCCAGTTGCGGAACAGCTCGCCGCCGGTCTGGTCGGCCATCGCGAACAGAGCATCCTGGCCGTTGGCCCGGCGCGCACCCTGCTCGCGCAGGCCGCCAATGTCCACCGCCTGGATCACGCAATCGGCGCGGCGGAACTGCTCGAGCATTCGTTCGAGCTGATTGGCGCCTCGGGTTTCGCCGAAGCGGGCGTCATTGTCGACCAGGTAGAATTGGCCCTGCTCGACCTTGGTCGTCGACTCTGCGTTGTTCTCCTCGGTCCCGACCAGGAGCGAGCTGTCGAACCCCTCGGAGAGGAGCACGACGTATTTCCGGCCGTTGACGTTGGCCATCAGCTGGCCCAGATCGGCGAGCGACCGGGTGTAGTCGGACAGGTGCTTGGCCTGGAAGCGCCGATCGGAGACCCGGTTGCGGTCGCGCTGCTGGGTCAACTCGTCCAGGAGGATGGCGCCGTAGCGACCGATCGGCGCTTGGACGCCGCCGTCGGAGCTGCCGGTGACCGACTCGAGCATCAGTTCGAGCGGATCGCCGCTACGTTCGACCAGCTCGGGCACGCCGAGGGTGTCGAGCGCGATCTCCACCTGCCGCCGGTCGGAGGTGAAGCCGAGGAGGATCTGAGAGCCCTGCGAGGGGCTGTAGGTCGCGACCGCGATCAGATCGCTCGGATGGAGCTTGACGAGCAAACCGTGCGCCGCTTCGCGCGCCTTGACGATCGCCTTGGGCTCGGAATTCGCGAGGTCGAAGAGCATCAGGAAGTGGCGGCGGCCCATGCTTCCCGGATGGGCTGGTAGTGCGGTCGGCGAGCCGGACGCCGCCGCGAGGTCGATTACCTCGAAGCCGGTGACCTCTTGCTTCGTCTTGCCCTCCCAGATCGTGAAATTGGCGGCGGTCAGCCCGCGTACGGGTTGGCCGTCGCGGGCTACCTGGATCGGGATCTCGATCGCGACGACGTCGGTGCGCTCGCCGGTCAGCCGCTGTGGTGGGTCGGCCGGCGACGCGGGGACGCAGCGGAGGAAGGCGACGACGGCGAGCCAGGCAACGGGATGTCGGATCACGATGAGCTCCGGGAGGATGGATTGAGATGTTACCTGCGATTGCGGTCGCGCCGCGGGTCAACGTACTTCGAAGGTCACCGCGCGGGCCGCGTCCGGGCAGAAGGCGAAAAGCGAATCTCGCTCACCTCACCTCGAACGGTACCGCCTCGGCGTCGACCGGCTCCACACCCTCGCCGAAGGTCAGGCGGACGCGCAGACGGTAAGCGCCGGGCGCCAGATCGGTCGGCTCGAAGGTCCCGAGCAGCAGGTTGCCGCCGCCGGCCGCGGATTCGCTGCCGACCAGGCGAAACCGGCCGCCCGGGATCTCGTGGCCGGCCGCGTTGAGCACCTGGGCTCGCGCCCGGACGTCGCTTTCGGGCAGGTTCCAGGCGAACAGCGCGACGCGCGAGATCTCGCCCCGGGGAGCGGCGGGCACGGCGGCCGGCACGAACGGTTGCCCTTCGAGTTGGAACGGGTAAGGGGATTCCCCCAGCTCGCCGCGCGGAGTCTCGCGCAGCAGCAGCGCGGTGGTCGCTTGCCCGGCGGAGGGTGGAAAGAGGGGCGGCAGCAGGAACGCGCGGCCGTCGTCGAACGCCGGTACGCGGACCGGCAGGACCGAGACGCGCAGGGCGCCGGTGCGGCCATTGCGGACCAGGACGCGCAGCGACCAGTCGCCGGCCGCAAGCTCCAAGTGGCCGACGTACTCGATGCCGCCCTGGCGGACCCGCTCGCCGACCTTCGCCAGGTCGAGCCCGAGCGTCTGGCCGAAAAAGTCGCCGATCGTGCCGTCGGCGTCGAGCGCATAGGCGTAGATCTCGACCGGCAGGACGGCGTTGGTCGGAGCGGGCGTCTCTCCGGCGGCCGTGGCGGGGCTCTCTTCGACGCCGGAAAGGAGCGACGGGCCATTGATTCCGAGCACCACCGGCACGTAGGCCTTGCCGGCCACGCCGCGGAACGGCAGCGCCAGAGCGGTGGCCGCGAGGTCGCCCCCCTCGTGGCCGCTCATGATCGCCTCGGCCGTGTCGAATCGCCGCGCCTTCGGATCGCGCATGCCGAACGGCAGGGGGGCGTAGTAGCCCGTGCGGTGGCTGAGCTTCGCCCCGGCGGCGTTTTTCAGCTCGATCTTGATCGGATGGTAGGCGCCGTTCCTTTCCACCTCGGGCTGGAACGAGATCAGGTAGGTCACGCTGGTGCGCTCAAGCATCTTGGCCATCGCCTGGGACAGGTCGTTCCAGTTGCGGAACAGCTCGCCGCCGGTCTGGTCGGCCATCGCGAACAGGGCGTCCTGGCCGTTGGCGCGGCGCGCCCCTTCCTCGCGCAGGCCGCCGATGTCCACCGCCTGGATCACGCAGTCGGCGCGGCGAAACTGTTCGAGCATACGTTCCAGGTTGTTGGCGGACCGGGTGTCGCCGAAGCGGGCGTCGTTGTCGACCTGGTAGAACTGCCCTTTCTCGATCTTGGTCACCGCTTCGACGTTGTTCTCCTCGGTGCCGACCAAGAGCGAGCTGTCGAACCCCTCGGAGAGCAGCACGACGTATTTTCGGCCGTCGACGTTGGCCATCAGTTGGCCCAGGTCGGCGAGCGAGCGGGTGTAGTCGGCCAGGTGCGAGGCCTGAAAGCGCCGGTCGGCTGTCCGGTTGCTGTCGCGCAGGCGGTTCAGATCCTCCAGCAACAAGCCGACGGCGAACCCGCCCGGGGGTACGACGCCGCTCGTGCTGGTGCCGGTGATCGATTCGATCACCAGGTCGAGCGGATCGCCGCTCCGTTCGACCAGCTCGGGAACGCCGAGGGTGTCGAGCGCGATCTCCGCCTGGCGCCGGTCGGAGGTGAAGCCGAGCAGGAGCAGCGGACCCTGCGAGGCGCTGTAGGTCGCGACCGCGACCAGGTCGCTCGGATGGAGCTTGCGGACGACCTGCTTGGCCGCGTCGCGCGCCTTGACGATCGCTTTGGGCTCGGAGTTGGCGAGGTCGAAGAGCATCAGGAAATGACGCCGGCCCATGGGGCTGGGCCGGGCCGGCGGCGCGTCCGGCGCGGCCACGGCGGTGGTGAGGTCGACGGACTCGAAGCCGGTGATCTCCTGCTTCGTCTTGCCGTCCCAGAGCGTAAAGTCGGCTTGGGTGAGTCCGCGCACGGGCTGGCCGTCGCGGACCACCTGGACCGGAACCTCGACCGCGATGACGTCGGTCCGCTCGCCGCTGAAGCGCTGCGGCGGATCGGCCGGCGAAGCCGAAGGGACGAAAAGGACGACCGGAACGACCAGGACGCCGAGGACACGAAGGAGGACGAGCCGGCCGGCACGACGAGGGGGCATGATGGAACCTCCGAGAACCTTGGGTTTCACCGCACCACGAAGGCGGCGATCGGGGCGTCGAGCGGGGGGAGCGGGGGAGCCTGCGGATTCGCCGCTCCGGCGGCGAGCCGGACTTTGAGCCCATACGCGCCCGGCTTCAGGCTCGCGGGCTCGAAGCCGGCCCGCAGCACCTCTTCGCCATTTTCTCCCGGCTCGCGCTCCAGGAGGCGGAACGAACCGCCCGGAACTTCGCGCCCCTCGGCGTCGAGCACCAGGACGCCGATCCGGAGATCGCCGAGATCGCCGGCCGGCAGATTGAACGCCACCAGCGATACCGCCGCCTCGCGCCCCGCGGCGAGAACCGGCAGCGACGCCGGAACGTACGCCTGCCGCCGGGCGACGAACGGATAGGGCGCATCGCGTTGCGCGCCGCGCGGGCTCTCGCGGACGATCAGCCAATCGCTTTTCGCTTCGGGAAACAGCGGCGACAAGAGGGCGGGCGCGCCGCCGTCGAGCCGGGGCACCAGGACCGGCACGACGCGCAGGGCCGAGGCGCCGGTCCGGCCGTTGCGGACCAGCACGCGCAGCGACCAGGCGCCGGGCGCCAGCTCCAGGTGACCGAAGTACTTGAGGCCGCCTTTCTTGAGCTGCGCTTCGACCTTGCTCAGCTGAACGCCGAGGGTCTGGCCGAAGAAATCGCCGATCGTGCCGTCGGGACCGAGCGCATAGGCGTAGACCTCGGTCGGCAACGTCGCGGTCAGCGAGGCCGCCGCGCTCGCCGGCTTGCCCGCGGCGTTTCCCGCGTCCATCCCTTCGAGCAGCGACGCGCCGTCGACTTCGATCAGCACCGGAACGTAGGCCTTGCCGCCGGCGCCCGGGAACGGCGCGGCGAGCACCGAGACCGGCAGCTCGCCTCCTTCGCGGCCGGACAGGATCGCATCGGCGGCGTCGATCAAGCGGGCGGCGGGATCGCGCTGGTCGAACGGCTTCGGCGCGTAATAGCCGGCGCGGTGGCTCACCCGGGCGCCGCGCGCCGGGTTTTTCAGCTCGACTTTGATCTTGTGGTAGCCGCCGTCGCGGGCGACTTCGGGTTGAAAGGTGAGCACGTACGTGACGCTCGTCCGCGTAAGCATCTTGCCCATCGCGACCGACAAGTCGTTGGCATTGCGGATCAGCTCGCCGCCGGTCTGCTGGGCGATCGCGAACAGACCGTCTTCGCCGTTGGCCCTGCGCGCTCCCTCCTCGCGCAGCCCGCCGATGTCGACCGACTGGACCACGCAGTCGGCGCGGCGCAGCTCCTCGACCATCCGTTCGAGGTCGTTGCCGGTCTTGGTGTTGCCGTAGCGGGCGTCGTTGTCCACTTTTTGGATCTCGCCGCCCTCGACCGCGGCGGCCATGTCGGCGCGTTCCTCTTCGCTCGCGGTACCGACCAGCAGCGTGCTGTCGAACCCTTCGGAAAGGAGCACGACGTATTTGCGGCCGGAGACGTTGCCCATCAGCTTGCCCAGGTCGGCGAGCGAGCGGGTGTAGTTCGACAGGCGTTGCACCTCGAAGCGGCGGTCGGACGCCTGGTGATGCTCGATGTCTTCCAAGGCTTCGGCGAGGAACACCTCGTCGCCCCTGCCGACGCCGCTGGTGCCGAGCATCAGGTTGAGCGGATCGCCGGCGCGGTCGAACGTCTCGGCGACGCCGAGCGAATCGATCGCGATCGCGATCTGTCGCCGATCGGAGCTGAAGCCGAGCACCAGTCGCGGCCCGCGCGAAGAATAGGTGGCGACCGCGACCAGGTCGCTCGGATCGAGCCGGTCGACCAGTTTCTGGGCCGCGGCTCGCGCTTTGACGATCGACTTGGGCTCGGAGTAGACGAGGTCGAACAGCATCATGAAATGCCGCCGCGCCGAGGGCGGGACCGGTTTTGCGTCGCTCGCGGCGGGGGTCGCCGAAGGCGCCTGGCGCGGGAGCGCCGCGAGGTCGACCACCTCGAAGCCGACGATCTCCTGCGGCTTGCGGCCGTCCCAGACCGAAAAGTCGGCGGCGGAAAGCCCGCGCACCGGCTGGCCATCGCGCACCACCTGAACCGGCACCTCGACCGCCACGACGTCGGTGCGCTCGCCGCCGAACCGCTCCTGCGGTTCGGCGGGTGAAGCGAGGAGAGACAGAACGGCGGCGACGAGGGGGGTGGAAAGCCTGGAGGCTCGGGGATGGGGCATGGTCGGCCTCCAAGGCTTGAGGTTGGTTCAGCGCACCTCGAACGGCACGGTCGCCGCCTCGACCGGGTTTGTGCCGTCGCCCGCGGCGAGGCGGACCTTGAGCCGGTACTCGCCGGGTTTCAGGCTGGTCGGGTTGAAGCTCGCGCGGAGCACCGCCTGCCCGCCGGCCGCCGCCTCGCGACCGATCAGGCGAAGCTCGCCGCCCGGCATCTCGTGGCCGTCGGCGCCGAGCACCTGGGCCTGGGCGCGGACGTCGCCGCTGGGCAGGTTGAACGCCACCAGCGACATCGCCGCCTCCTGGCCCGCCGGCAGCACCGGCAGCGAGGCCGGGATGTAGGCCTGCTGCTGGGTCATGAACGGATAGGGCGCGGTCTTCTGCTCGCCGCGCGGCTGCTCGCGCACGATCAACCATTTGCCCTGGGGCTCGGGGAAGAACGGCGTCAGCACCGCCGGGGGGCCGCCGGAAAACGTGGGAACCACGACCGGCACCACGCGCAGGGAGGAGGCGCCGGTCCGGCCGTTCCGGACCAGGACCCGGATCGACCAGGTGCCCGGGGTCAGCTCCAGATGTCCAAAGTACTTGAGGCCGCTCTGCTGCAACTGCCCTTTGACCTTCGCCAGGTCGAAGCCCAGGGTCTGGCCGAAGTAGTCGCCGATCGAACCGTCGGCGGCGATCGCGTAGGCGTAGATCTCGGCCGGCAGCGCTCCCGAGTCGATCCCCGCGAGCATTTCGGCGCCGCCGATCTCGATCAGCACCGGAACGTAGGCATGGTCGCCGACCCCGGGGAACGGTGCCGCGAGCACCGAGGCTTTGAGGAGGCCCCCTTCGCGGCCGCCGAGGATGGTGTCGGCGGCGTCGAGCAGGCGGGCCGACGGGTCGCGCTGGTCGAACGGCTTCGGCGCGAAATAGCCGGTGCGGTAGCTCACCTTGGCGCCGCGCGGGTCGTTTTTCAGCTCGACCTTGATCTTGTGGTATGTGCCGTCGCGCTTGACGTCGGGCTGGAAGGTCAGCACGTAGGTGACCCGGGTCCGTTCGAGCATCTTGCCCATCGCCTCGCCCAGGTTGTTGAAGTTGCGGTACAGCTCGCCGCCGGTCTGCTGCGCCATCGCGAACAGGCCGTCCTGGCCGTTGGCCCGCTTCGCGCCCTCTTCGCGCAGGCCGCCGATGTCGACCGCCTGGATCACGCAGTCCGCGCGGCGGAACTCCTCGAGCATCCGTTCCAGATCGTTGCCGCTCTGGCTGCTGCCGAAACGCTCGTCGTTGTTGACGTTGTAGAACTCGCCGCGCTCGACCGCGCCGGCGATCTGGGTCTGCTCCTCCTGGGTGGTCACCTTGCCGACCAGCAGCGAGCTGTCGAACCCTTCGGAGAGGAGCACGACGTATTTGCGGCCGGCGACGTTGCCCATCATCTTGCCGAGATCGCCGAGCGCGCGGGTATAGGCAGTGAGCGCCTGGGTCTGGAATTGACGGTCGTTCGCCCGGGCGCGCGTGCTGTCCTCTTCGAGGTTCGCGGCGAACTCCTCGTCCCCGCGGCCGGCGGGGGCCGAGACGCCGCTCGAAGAGGATCTGCCCGCCGAGGAGATCGACAGGTTCAGCGGATCGGGGCTGCGATCGATCAGGTCGCTGCCGCCGAGGGTTTCGATCGCGATGGCGAGCTGGCGCCGGTCGGTGGTGAACCCGATCACCAGCTTGGTCCCCTTGGTGGCGCTGTGGGTCGCGACGGCGGCGAGATCGCTCGGATGAAGGTCTTTGACCACGTCTTTGGCGGCGCTGCGCGCCTTGGCGATCGCCTTGGGCTCGGAGTTGGAAAGGTCGAAGAGCAACAGGAAGTGACGGCGCGCGGCGGGGGGAACCGTTGCCGCGGCCGCCTCGTTGCCCGTTCCGGTCGCCGTGGCGGTCGTCGCGGCGAGGTCGACCATCTCGAAGCCGGTGATCACCTGCTTCTTGCGCCCCTCGTAGACTTCGAAGTCGGCCGCGGTGAGCCCGCGGACGGCCTGGCCGTCGCGGGTGACCTGGACCGGCACCTCGACCGCGACCACGTCGGTGCGCTCGCCGCCGAAGCGTTGGGTCGGCTCGGCCGCCCGCAGAAGGCCGCCGGTAAGGAGCGTCGAGAGGGTCGCGCAAACGACCGTCGAGAGAATTCGGGTTGTGCTCGGGGTCATGCTGCCTCCGTCGGGGGGAAAGATTTTCGTTCACAGCAGACCATGGATCCGCCCTCGCCGGAGCGGATCATGGGATCAGCCGTCAAGGAAGCGGGACGACCGGCCGCCCGCGAGGGTTCTCGAAACCCACCTCCTGCCTCACCGGACGACGAAAGGCAACGAATTGGTCTCGTGCGCGCCGGTCGTTGGATCGGTGACCTCGACGTTGAGCACATAGCCTCCGGCTTTCAAGCCGCTCGGCTGAAACGTCGCCACCAGCTTGTCCAGGCCGGCGATGCCGGTGGTGGTCCGCTCGACCAGGGTGAGGGTCCCGCCTTCGATCTTACGCCCTGCGTCGTCGACCACCTGGCCCTGGACCGCGAGCTGGCCGGGGCCGAAATTATAGCCGACCAGATAGACCTGGGCTTGGGCCTCGGGCGCGAGCGACGGTCGGGCCGCCGGGACGTACGGCTCTCCCTTGAGGGTGAACGGATAGACGACGGAGCGCTCCTCTTGGCTTTCGCGTTGGCGGACCAGGACCCAGGATCCCGGCGCTTCGGCGAACATCGGAGGCAGCAGCTCGGGCTCGCGGCTGGTGAAGGCCGGCACCTCCAGAGGAACCGATTCGACCCCGGTTCGCCCGGTCTCGGTGTTGCGCACCAGGATGCGGACCCGGTAGCTGCCGGGAGGGATCGAAAGATGACCGTAGTATTTGACCCCTCTCTTCTTGATCGCCTCCCGGCCGGCGCCGAGGGCAAGACCCACCTGTTGGGTGAAGAAATCGCGCATCTGGCCTTGCGCGTCGCTCACGTAGGCGTAGATCTCGATGCCGAGCCGATCGGAGGTCTGGCCGGTGAGCAGGCCGCCGCCGCCGATCTCGATGATCACCGGCACGTAGGCGAGGTCGGGAGTGGCGCGAAACGGGGCGACCAGCACATCGAGGTCGAGCTCGCGGCGCGGCGCGGCGCTCGCGATGCCCTCGGCGGCGAGCAGGTTCTTCTCCAGCGGATCGAGCTCGGCGAACGGGCGCGGCGCGTAATAGCCCGATCGGTGCGAGAGCCGCGAGCCGGCCGGCAGGTTCGCCTTGACCCGCAGGCGGTGGTAGGCGCCGTTTTCGGCCAGGTCCGAGCGCTCGAAGGTCAACAGGTAGGTGACGCTGGTCCGTTCGAGCAGGGTCTGAAGCTGTTGGTTGAGGTTGTTGGCGTCCTCGAACAGCTCGCCCCCGGTCTCGTTGGCGAAGTAGAAGAGCGCCTCCTTGCCGGTCCCGGTCGGAGCGCCGCCGCCGATGCCGGTCCCGCCGGCCGTGCGCAGGCCGCCGATGTCGACCGCCTGGATCACGCAATCCGCCCGCTTGTACAGGTCGAGCATCCGGTTGATCTCGTTCTGCAGCTCGGTGTTGCCGTAACGGTTGTCGAGGTCGGTCATCCACGACCGGCCGCTGGCGATCTCCTGCGCCTCCTGGACCGCGTCGTCGACCTGCGCCGCGCCGCGACCGAGCATCAGGCGGCTGTCGAAACCCTCGGAGAAGAAGATCACCTGCTTCCTGCCCTTCAGGTGGGAGAGGCTCTTGGCCACCGAGCCGAGAGTTCGGCTCATCGCGGTCACCCGGCTGGTGTCGAACATCCGCTGGTCCTTCTGGCTCATCACGCTGAGCGAAGCCAGGTATTCGCCGAGCACTCCGCCGACGCGGTCGTCTTTCAGGTTGGGCAGCTGACCTTGGCCGGCGCCCGAGGCGTCGGCCGCGGTGATCTGCGCCTGGTCGACCATGAAGCGGAGCGGGTCGTAACGCTCGCCGGCCAGATCGCTCTTCGAGCCCAAGGTGTCGATGCCGCGCGCGAGCTGCGCGCGGTCCGGCGTGAAGGTGACGACCAGCCGCGGGCCGCGCTCCAACGAGACCGTGGCGACCGCGGCGAGGTCGGTGGGGGCCAAGGAATGGAGGACGAAGTCCCGCGCCGCGAGGCGTGCCTTGAGGATCGCGGGGACGGAGGAGAACGAGAGGTCGAACAAGAGGAGAAAATGGCGGCGCGACGGAGCGGTCAGCTGTTCGGCGCGCGCCCGGTTCTCCGGATTGGCGCTCGGCGACAGGACGTTCAAGTCGACCACCTCGAAGCTCTCGATCGACTGCTTCTTGCCGTCGTCGTAGATCTCGAAGTCGGTCGACTTCAAACCGCGGATCGACTGCCCGTCGCGGCCGACGACGTTGACCGGCACCTCGACCGCGACCACGCGCGAGACGTCCTCGAACCGTTCTTTGGCAGGCGGGGCGGGCGGTTGGCCGAGAACGGCGCCCGGCGCGCCCCCGACCAGTACCAGGATCAGGATCGTCGACAAAAGTTGTTGAGCCGAACCGCGCATGGTGCTCTCCTCCGAACCGAAACCGGGTGCTTGCCCGGACCTGCTTTTTAGGGATCGCCGCTCCCCGCCCGGCCGCGATAGATCTCCGAACCGGGATAAAACCCGTACCAGCCGAACCAGAACGCCTGATGGCCGGCCAGGCGTTCGAGCGGTTTTTGGGCCTCCGAGCTCAACGCCTCTTCCTCGATCCGCCACCGGCGGTCGTCCTGATCGAGCAGCTCGCCGCCGGGGGCCAACCGGAACGTCCGGTCGCCGCGGGCAAAGGCGCGCACCGCGCCGCTTTCCGGATCGGCGAGCAGCACGACGGCAGTATCGCCCACCCGGTCGTTGACCAGACGCTCCGCGATCAGCGTCTCTACGGGATAGACCTTCGGCGGATCGCCGAGACGCAAGGCGAAGACCTCCGCCTTGGGATCGAGCGCCGCGCTCTTGTTCCAAACCGGAAACGACACGCCGCGCCGCTGCCGGTCCGCGGCGCCCGGTTGATAGTTGAAGCCGAAGCGTCCGACCAGCGCGGCGTCGAGCGCGAACGTCGTGGAGTCGGGATGACGGCCGCGCCATTCCTTCCAGGTGGTGAGCGTGAGCGGCAGAATGGGCAGGCGGATCGCGCTCTGCGCCAGACGGCCGACCACCGGCTCACCGGTCAGGTTGTTCCACAGGGAGAGGGTCTGGCGATCGACCATCAGCTTGTTGCTGCGATAGAGCAATCCGGACGTGCCGAAGGTGTAGGGCTTGCCGTTCGGCGTCCGGGTATCGTACAAAATTCCCGAGCCGCAGAGCGTGCAGTAGCTGAGCGTCACCGGCCGGCCGCCGACCTCGTCGTTGAGCATCTCGTGCCAGTCGAGCATGCGCAGCGGATAGGCGCGGGCCTCGCCACCGATCCGGACGCCGAAAACCTTCTCGTCGTCGTGTAAATATCCGGCCTTCGTCGCCGGGATCGTGGTCGGTCGGTCGAGCGCCGGAATCCCCTCGAAACCGACGCCGCCCGAGACGATCTCTTCCAGGCGGATGCGAACCGGCGCGCCGGGATAGAAGATCTTGGCGTAGGTCGGATCGATGCGCGCGAGCAGGTTCGCCTTCCAGGGGCCGTATCCCGCCTTGGGCCGCCACTCCGGATGCGCGCCGACCGTCTCGACCCAGTCGAGATAGAGCGCCGGGACCTGCTCGCCGGAGAGCGCCGAGAGCGCCTCGAACGCCTCCGCGCGCCGCGTCTTGGGAATGAAAAACAGCGCATCGACCAAGCCGGGAATCAAAGAGCGATCGCCCGCCGCGATCAACGCCGCCGCCGCCGCTTGGCGTTCCGTTGTCTGCTCGGACATCAAGCCGGAGAGCAGAGCGTACCCGCGAGCGGGAGAAAGCTCCTCGGCCCGCGCCGCCCGGGTGGGTGGAAAGAAGGCGAACGTCGTCGCCGCGATCAGTGCGACGGTCAGGGCGGTGATCAGAACCTGCCCGCGCGGGATCGGCACGCTTCGCCTGCTCGCGCGGGTCGGGCTCACGGCTTCTCCTTGCCCGGTTTTTCCTGGTCCGTCGGACCGAGCATGCGCGCGAGCTCCTGCGCTTCGGGGTTCGTGGCGTCGAGCTTGAGCGCCCGTTCGAGATGATGGCGCGCCTTTTCCAGATCGCCGAGCGCGATGTACACCTTGACGAACCCGACGTGGACCTCCGGCACCTCGCTGTCCTGGCGCAGCGCCCGGGTCAGGTAATCGAGCGCTTTCTGCTCGTCGCCGCGCGCGAGCGCGACCTCGGCCTCGTAGACGAAGAAGAACGGATTCGTCGTGTTCGCCGCCTCGATCCGGCCGAGGATCGCGGTCGCCTCGGTCGAGCGTCCGGTGAGCTGGTAGAGACGGGCCAGATTGGTCAGGATCAGCGAGTCTTCCGGCGAGCTGGCGAGCGCTTGGTCGTAGAGCTCGGCGGCCCGGTCATAGTTGCCTTTGCGCGATTCGAGCACGCCGAGATTGTTGAGCGCCTTGGCGAACGTCGGGGCGATGCCGGCCGCGATCGAGAGCAGCCGCTGGGCCTTGTCGGCGTCGCCGCCGAGGAGCGCCTCGGCGCCCAGGTTGTTGTAGTAGTGGGCGGCGGCGGTGCGGTCGTCGATCGGCTTGAAATCGCGATAGGCCTTGGGCCGGTAGGGTAGGAAGTCATAGGTCTTGAGCTCCCCCTCCAGATAGAGGCCGGCGACGATATGTCCTTGCGAGACGACCATCCCCTCGCGCCGATTCCATCGCTGGTAGTCGACGACCTCGACGTAGAACGGCGCAAGACCCTGGTGGCGGGCAATGCCGACGAACAGGTTGACGAACGACAGGCAGTTGCCTTGCCGGTCGCGGAAGACCTCGACCGCGTTGCGGGTCGGCTGCAGCTCGTAGCGCAGGTCGAGCGAGGTGAAGATGAAATCGAGGATCTGGTTGATCTTCCGCCGCTGGCTCGGCAGGGGCGCCAGCTTGGCGGTCAGCTCGGCCTCGATCGCGGGAGAGAGCTGGAACGGCACGGCGACATCGGCGGCGGCGCCCGCCCCGAGCCGGGTCGCATACTCCGTGCGCAGCGCGGCTACCGAGTCGAACGATTGGTAGGGGGTGCAGCCGAAGGGGATGGAAGCTCCGAGAAAGGCGACGAGGAGCAGGGCGCCGCGCATGATGGACTAAACCATAGCAAGGTCCGCGCCCGTCCGTGCGGGCGACGCGCCGAGGCGGCTATGGGACGGGAAGGGGGAGATGCGGCGGCCGGCGGGGCTCCCTGGGTTCAAAAAACCGGAGAATCCCGTCCAGAGCCTTGAATCAAAGCGGTCCTCCGGAGCCTTCCAGCGCATGCCGAGTCGTGCTAACCTACTGCTAGATCAAGGCTTTCGAGCAGCAGACGCCGTCGAAATGAGGGCGGCACCCGGCTTGCTTGACCCGTTGTCACCATGTTGGCTAGAGTTGCAGTACCAAACAGTCACTTCCGGGCAGGAAAGGAGGCGCGGCAAGCAGAGGGTATGTCCCTTCTCCTACCGACGATCCACCCCGTCTTTCCGTCGATGGAAGGCTTCACAACCACCTTTAGAGGGAGGTTCAACCGTATGAAAAGCACCACTTGGGGACGGATTTTCGCCGTCACCGCGCTCTTGCTGCTGGTCGGGGGCACTGCCTTCGCTCAGTTGCAGAGCGGCAACCTGTACGCCAAGGTCTCGGACGAGCAGGGCGCGGCCCTGCCCGGCGTGACCGTGACTCTTTCGGGTCAAGGCGCGCCGCAGGTACAGGTGACCAACGCGCAGGGCGAGGTTCGCTTCCTCGGCCTGTCGCCTGGTATCTACGCTTTGGAAGCGCAGCTCGAGGGTTTCTCGAGCCTCAACTATCCGAGCGTCTCGATCAACGTCGGCCGTAACACCTCGCTCGAGCTGACGTTGTCGGCGGCGGTCGAGGACGTGATCACGGTCACCGCCGAGAGCCCGTTGCTCGACCAGAAGCGGATCTCCAGCGGCAACACCGTCTCCTCGACCGAGCTCGAGAAGATTCCGACCGCGCGCGACCCCTGGGCCGTTCTGCAGTCGACCCCGGGCGTGCTCACCGACCGTATCAACGTCGGCGGCAACGAGTCGGGCCAGCAGTCGCAGTACGTCGGTCTCGGTTCCGGCGGCGACCAGGCGGTCTGGTCGCTCGACGGCGTCACGATCACCGACATGTCGGCCACCGGCTCTTCGCCGGGCTACTACGACTTCGACGCGTTCGAAGAGATGCAGGTCACGACCGGCGGCGGCGACGCCTCGATCGCGACCGGCGGCGTCGTCCTGAACATGGTGACGAAGCGCGGCACCAACGAGTGGCGCGGCTCGGGCCGTTACTATGAGGCCGACAAGAGCAACCAGTCGGATCTGGACATCAGCAGCAGCGAGTTCGGCAAAGCCGGCCCGTGGAACGGCAACACCGCCCAGGCGATCTTCGCCCAAGGCAACCAGATCGAAAAAGTCCAGGATTACGGCGGCGAGCTGGGCGGCCCGATCGTCAAGGATCGTCTGTGGGTTTGGGGCTCCTATGCCAAGCCGAAGATCGATCTGCGCACGATCAACGGCTTCCAGGATCTGTCCACCCTGGAGGACTGGAACGCCAAGGTGAACGCCCAGATCTCGGCGAGCAACTCGGCGACCGCGTTCGCCTGGCAGAGCGACAAGGTCAAGATCGGCCGCAACGCCGGTCCGACCCGGCCGCAGGAAACTACCTGGGATCAGAGCAAGTTCGGTCCCTCCCCGACCGCGTACAAGGTCGAGGACACGCAGATCTTCAGCTCCAACTTCTACCTGACGGGCCTGTATTCGGTCGTCAACGGCGGCTTCCAGCTGGTCCCCGAGGGCGGCGACGTTCCGCCGTTCCTCCAGGGTGCCACCTGGCACAACAGCTACTTCCTGGCGGAGATCGAACGGCCCCAGAGCCAGTACAAGGCCGACGCTTCGTCGTTCTTCAACACCGGCAGCCTCTCCCATGAGCTGAAGTACGGCGCCAGCTTCCGCACCGTCGACCAGACCACGCTTTCGCGCACTTCCGGCGACGGCTACGAAGTCGACGCCGGCGGCGGCACTTCGGTTTGGGCTTATGCCCGCAACGGCTTCATCGACGTCAAGGCGGAGTACACCAGCGCCTTCATTCAGGACACGTTCTCGGTCGGCAACCTGACCGCCAACGTGGGCGTCCGCTACGACAAGCAGGGCGGCGACAACCGTGGCACCGTGCTTCCGGGCAACCCGATCGACACGGTTCACCTGCCGACCGTCACCTACGCCGGCGGCGGTGCGGGTTTCGAGTGGGAGACGATCGTCCCCCGTCTCGGCCTCACCTACGCCCTCGGCACCGAGCACAAGACGTTGCTCCGCGCCAGCTACTCGCAGTATGCCGACCAGTTGGCCACCGGCTTCATCGCCTGGCTGAATCCGGCCGGTCCGCAAAGCTACTCCTACTTCTACGGCCCGACGCACGGCATCGGCAACACCACGCTGCCGACGCTGGCCCAGCAGTTCTACTTCCTCTACACCAGCCCGAACGTCAATGAGACCAACGGCCAGCTGATTCAGTCGAACCGGGTCGATCCGAACCTTGACGCCCCGCTCACCGACGAGGTGCTGTTGAGCGTCGAGCACGCTCTGCTGCCCGAGTTCGTCATCGGCTTGAACTTCACCTATCGGAAGCTCACCGACCTCCTCGAGCAGGAGCGGTTGGTGTTCGATTGCCCCACCAGCGCCGACTGCTCGATCGTCGGAGCCAACCTCGGCAGCACCGGTCGCGTGCATCAGGCAAGCGACTACGTCAAGCGCACCAACATCACCCGCACCCGGCCGGATGGCACGACCTTCCCGCTGGAAGTGTGGGAGCTCCGCCCGGGTGTCTCCACCCGCGGCGGCTTCCTGCTCGAGAACGGCGACCGTGAGCAGGATTACAAGGGCGTTTCCTTCACCTTCAACAAGCGCCTCTCCAATCGCTGGATGACCCGGGGCAACTTCACCTGGTCCGACTGGACCTGGAATTCTCCGAACAGCGAGAACGAGGATCCGACCCGCGCCATCAACAACGGCTCCGGCGGCCAAGCGGTCAACGATGGCGACGTCGTCGTCCAGGGCTCCGGTACCGGCTCGGGTTCGAAGGGTAACGTCTTCATCAACAGCACGTGGTCGTACAGCTTGAACGCCCTGTATCAGGTGGCTCCCGACCGTCCGTGGGGCTTCAACATCGCCGGCAACCTCAACGGCCGCGAGGGCTATCCCATCCAGTACTTCCAGCGCGTCAGCGGCGGTACTGCCCGTAACACGAAAGACGGTCCGTTCGGCGTCAACATCCCGCTGACCGCCGACCAGGACTCGTTCCGGTTTGACGACATTCGTATCCTCGACCTGCGCGTGGAGAAGGAGTTCTCGTTCAAGGACTTCGGCTTCACCGTCGGCGCGGACGTCTTCAACGCGACCAACGAGGCGACCGTCCTGCAGCGTCAGGGCCGTCTCCAGATTGCCACCGGCGACTACGTGACCGAGGTCGTCAGCCCGCGCATCATCCGTCTCGGCGTGAAGTTCAACTTCCGCTAAAGCCGGTTCGATTCGCCGTAGGACCAAAGACCGCCGGGGGCAACCCCGGCGGTCTTTTTATTTGCCCGGGCTTTCGCCGGCCCCGTAGGATGAAACCGAAGCCGGACTGATGTAGGGGCGGAGCTTGCTTGCCTCCGCCCGAGATCTGCGCCAACCGCAGGCGGAGGCAAGCTCCGCCCCTCCTCTGTCCGCTCAGCCCGCGGTTTCCGCCCCAGCCTTCTTGCGGGGAGATCTCGGAGCCTGCTTGCGCTTGATCTCCTCCACGATGTCGCCGATCAAGGGATCGGTCAGCTTGCGCTCTTCGGCCAACCGCTCTTCGCGGGATGGAGTTCTCTTGGCGAGGGCGAGCACGTCGTGCAACTCCTCGCGCACCAAGCGGCGCAGCTGATCGGCCGGGATCGGCGCCGGCTCGGGCGGGACGATCAGGTGCTCGGGCTTCATCGCGCCGCTTTCGAGCATCTTGCGATAGAGCAGCGCGAGGAATGGGTTGTCCCCTTCGTCCGGCAGCTCGAACAGCAGCTTGAAGAACAGCACCGGATCCATGCCGACCTCGTCGAGGATGAGCAG
>DASYKS010000081.1:0-5927 GCA_035995205.1 Thermoanaerobaculia bacterium | reverse complement strand
CTCTTCGGCGACGACTACGGCTCGACCGACGCGGCGGGGGCCTCTCCCACCGAGCGCGAGTTCGACGAGGCGACCCGGTGCGGCAAAGTGCGTTTGATCTTCGTGCGCGGTGCCGGCGACGCGCGCCGCGACCCGCGTATGCTGGCATTGATTCGCAAGGCGGGCGGTCAGCTCATCCGGAAGCGCGTCACCGACGTCGCCGACCTGACAGGCGCGGTCTATGCGAGCCTCGTGGAGCACCTCGAACGTACCGGACACTTGCGCACGCGTCCCTTCGACGCGGCGGCCTGCCCTGGCGCGACCGTCGACGATCTCTCGCCCGACCTTCTTGACCTCTTCCTGGCGCGCGCCCAGTCGCAACGCGGATATGCCCTCGGGCCCGGTACGCCGATGCTCACGGCACTTGCGCACCTCGATCTCCTCGACGGCGTGGAGCCCAGCCATGCGGCGGTGCTGCTCTTCGGCACGAAGCCCCAGCGCTTCCTCACCAGCTCCGAGGTCAAGTGCATGCACTTCCACGGCAAGGAAGTGCGCAAGCCGATCCCGTCCTACCAGATCTTCAAAGGCACCGTGTTCGAGCTCGTCGATCGAGCCGTCGACTTCGTCCTCTCCAAGCTCGCGGCGAGGGTCGGCACCCGCGCCGAAAGCAATGAGGCTCCTCTGACCTACGAGATCCCCCGCGAGGCGGTCTCCGAAGCGATCGTCAACGCGGTGGCCCACCGCGACTACGCGAGCAACGCGAGCGTGCAGGTCATGCTCTTCGCCGACCGGCTCGAAGTGTGGAACCCCGGCAGGCTGCCCGCCACCCTCAGCTTCGAGCAGCTCACGCGGCCCCATGCCTCCATCCCGCGCAACCCGCTCGTGGCGGAGCCGATGTTCCTCGCCCGATATATCGAGAAGGCGGGGAGTGGAATCCTCGACATGATCGCTTTGTGCAGAGAGGTCGGGCTCCCGGCACCGGGTTTCCGGCAGGAGGGCGGCGAGTTCGTCCAGTCGCTCTGGCGGCCCGAGCCGGCGGACGCCCCAGAGGAAGGGACCGCGCAGGTCACCGCGCAAGATACCGGACAAGTCACCGGACAAGTCACCGGACAAGTCGAAGGTGCGGGAGCGGAGCCCTCGGCGGAGGTGCAGCGCCTCCTTCACGCGATCACCGGCGAGATGGCGCGCCGCGACCTCCAGAAGCGGCTGGGCCTCAAGCACCGAGAGCATTTCTACGACGCCTACTTGACGCCTGCGGTCGCGGCCGGTCTGATCGAGAGAACCATCCCGGACAATCCGACGAGCCGGCTCCAGCGCTACCGGCTCACCGAGAAGGGTCGAGCGTGGCTGGCGGCCCGTGAGCGGCGCGAGGGACCGTGAACGGGAAGGCACCCAGGAATCGAGAGAGCCACCGATGACCTTTGGCCCCTCCGCCGCCACGCTCACCCTGTTCGAGAAGCTGGCGGTCGACAACGGTTTCGACCGCGAGCTGCTGCGCGAGGGCGAATGGCTCACATTCGCGAGCACCCAGAGCCCCCTGCGTATCTGGCTCTCGGCACCCGGAGAGGCGCTGTTCGTCGTCGCGCTCTCCCAGAGCAACGTTGCCGCGGCACTGGACCTTGGCATCACCACCACGTCTCCCCTCCCCGCCGGCGCTCTTGCGGCGCGCGCGGTCAGCGACATCCCATCGCTTCACCGCCTCGTCCGCCGCGCTTTCCAGCTGTCGAAGACCCTGCCCCACGAGCTACTCCATACCTTCGAGAGACAGACCGTGACCATGCCGCGCTCAACCGAGGCCGAGCGCCTCGTCCTCCAGCGCGTGGGCCAAAACGTCTTTCGCGCCGGGCTCCTGGAATACTGGGAAGGCCGCTGCGCCGTCACCGGCCTTGCCGTTCCCGAGCTCCTGCGCGCGAGCCATATCAAGCCTTGGGCGGACTGCGGGAGCGACGCCGAACGACTCGACGTGTTCAACGGGCTCCTACTGGCCCCGCACCTGGACGCCGCCTTTGACGGGGGCTTCATCACGGTGGCGGACGACGGAGAAGTGCAGGTATGGGATGGACTCGGCGAGGGCGCACGAAACGTCTTGGGCCTGGCCACTCCTCAGGCCGTCAGGGGTCTCACCCCCAGCCACCGCGCCTACCTGATCTGGCACCGGGACAGGATCTTCGGTAGGAGACGGTTCGAATCAGGGAATCCCTGAATCGGGAGCGCTCGATCATTCAGTTGGTCTACCAGCCGACCGAGACCCAAGCACAGAAATCCGCGCGAAGTAACGCGCTCGCCGCGGTGATTTTATCGTTTCGCCGGGCGGCTTCAGCGCTCAGCGCGGTGGCTCGGGCGATTTCCTGTGTGGCTTCCGGCCCGTCGACGACCCGCTTGATCCTAGAATATCCGGTTCCGGCGCTTCGTTCGGTGTCTTCCGGGGTCGGCGACCTAAACCTTGCGCACCGGCCCGGGATAGCCGGCCAAGGCCGCATCGGCGGTGACCAGGGTGATCCCCTCGCTCAGGGCCTGGGCCAGCAGCAGTCGGTCGAATGGGTTCTTGTGCAAAGGGGGCAGGCCGTCGACGCTCACCGCATGCTGGCTCGTGACAGCCAGCTCCTGGTATCCGTTGTCGAGCAGGCCCCGGCGCAACAAGCGCGGCTCGACGCGAAAATCTTCCCGGCCCAGGGAACGCTTGATGGTGATCTCCCAGAGGCTTGCGGCGCTGAAGAGCAGCTCGCTCTGTGGATCGTTCAGGAGTTGGCGTGCCGACGCGGAGAGTTTTTCGGGCTCGCCTGCCGCCCAGAGGAGGATGTGCGTGTCGAGCAGGAGCTTCACGCTCCGATCCCGAACAGGGCGGCGATCTCGGCCTCGCCCATTCGGTCGAAGTCGTCGGGTACGACGATCTCGCCCGCCATGAAGCCCAGCCGCCGCGGTGCTGAGGGGGCGTTCAGCGCAGTCACCTTCACCAACGGCTTTCCGGCCTTGGCGATTACGAACGGCTCCCCTTGGGCGGCCTGCTCCACCAACTTCGAGAGCTGAGTCTTCGCTTCGTGGATATTGACGGTAGTCATGGCGCTCCCGAGTGGACTAAGTTGACAGGACTAAGCTTAGGTGACCGATCGCTCTGCGTCAATCGCCGGCTCCAACCCGCCCCCGCCCTGGGGGAAGGACCCTCTGCTCGTCACGCGGACTGGCGCCAGCGCTTCGGCAAGGGCATCTCGGACGGGCACCGCCGGGGCGCCCGTCAGCGATCTCGATCCGGATCCTCCGGACCGGGATTGCAACCGCCAAGACCCAATTTTAGGCCGCCAAGACTCAGATCCGGATGACCCGGACCCAGGTCCGAACGATTCGGGCCGCGGTCTCAATCATTGCGACCCAGGTCCGGACGACCCAGACCGGGATCGCGACCGCCAAGACCCAATTCCGGACGGCCCGGACTCAGGTCCGGACGATTCGGACCAGGTTCTGAGACTCCGGGACCCGGATCCGGACAATCCGGACCCAGGTCTGAGACACCGAGACCAGATCCGGGCGATCCGGACCAAGTTCCGAGACCCCGGGACCCAGGTCCGGACGATCCGGACCCAGGTCTGAGACCCCGGGACCCAGGTCCGAGCGATCCGGACCGCGGTCCGAGACCCCGAGACCAGGCCGGGACGATCCGGACCGAGGTCCAAGACCCCGGGAACCAGGTCCGGACGATCCGGACCGAGGTCCGAAACCCCGAGACGGAGGTCCGACAGCTTGAGTTCCCGGGACCAGACGACCGGGCGCAGTCCGCAGCCGGCCCGCCGCCCGGCGATTTCTCGCGTCTTTCCATGTGGTCCCTCCCCTTCCTCCAGTCGGCACCCAGCTCGAAGCGGTGCTCGACCGAGCGAACTTTCATGCGGCGTTCGACCATGTGGCCGAAAACGGCGGTTGCCGCGGGGCGGACGGCGTGACGATCGGCGAGTTCCGGGAGCGGCTCGACGAGAGGCTCGACTTTCTCGAACCTGACCGAACAGGGCACCATCCTGCGCAAGACCGGCGATCGGCTGATCATCGAAAAAGAGCATGAGACGCTCGCCGAGATTCCCTGCGCGAAGCTCGAATCGAGCTGGCCTTCCTCACCGTTTCCGGCCGCCTGCGCGGCCAGCTCACGCCGCCGAAGGCGAAGAACCTGCCACTGCGCATGCGCCAGTACGACGCGGCGCGGGACGATCCGTTTCGTCTGGAGATCGCCAGGGAGCTCGTGCGCGGGAAAGTCGAAAACGCCGCCGCGGTGCTCGCCCGGCATCGCCAACGGCACCCCGACCGGATCGACCGCGAGACGATCGACGAGCTGGAGGCGGCGGCACACGGTCTCGACAAGGCGACGTCGCTCGAATCGCTGCGAGGGATCGAAGGCTCCGCCGCCGCCCGCTACTTCCGCGCCTTTCCGGGACTGCTGCCGGACGGTTGGACCTTTCCCGGCCGCCAGCGCCGGCCGCCTCCTGATCCGGTCAACGCCCTCCTCTCGTTCGGCTACGTGCTGGTCGCCAACGAGCTGCAGTCGCTGCTCGACGCGATGGGCTTCGATCCCTATCTCGGTTTCTTTCACGAGGTGGACTACGGCCGCCCCTCGCTCGCGCTCGACCTGCTCGAGGAATTCCGCGCGCCCCTGGTCGATCGCTTCGCCGCGACCATTCTCGCCCTTGGCCGGCTCACGCGGCACGATTTCGTCGCCGGCCCGGAAGGAGGCGTCGTGCTCAGCCGTGAAGGCCTCAAGACCTTCTTTACCGCCTGGCAGCAAGGGCTCGCCGAACCAATTGCGCTCGATGAGGGCTCCGTGAGCTTTCGCGACCTCTTCCGCCGCCAAGCCGAGCGGCTGGCCCGCGCGCTCACCCAGGGCGAGCCCTACCGCGCGTTCCGCCTGCCATGCTGATTCTGGTCTCGTACGATGTGCCGGACGATCGCCGCCGCACGAAGATCGCCGCGCTATTGAAGGACTTTGGAGAGCGCGTACAATACTCGGTGTTCGAATGCCTGCTGGAAGACGCGGCGCTGGATCGGCTGCGAACGAAACTGGAGGCCAAGGTGGTCGCCGAAGAGGACAGCGTACGGATCTACCGCCTCTGCGCCGAATGCCGCGAAAAGGTCGAGATCCTCGGCCGAGGCATGAGGACGGAAGATCCGGAGGTCTACGTGATCTAAAAAAGCCGGCCGCCGCGTCAAACGGCGTGCCAACTTTTAAGCCGGGCAGGGAAATTTGGTGGGTAGGTAGAGGATGGAGCCGGAAGTCGTTCCTTGACAATCGTTTGGCCCACCCACAGGCGGCCATGGCGGAGGCGAAATGCAGCGCCGTATAGGCGTAACCGAAGCGGTAGAGAAAATCGAGGCCGGAAGCGGCTTAGAATCAAGCCCTTGGAGAGGCAGCAGTCGGCACAGCCCTGATCAGCACGGAGGGATTGCGACGAACACGGCCGAGATTGGCA
This sequence comes from Thermoanaerobaculia bacterium, assembly GCA_035995205.1. Classification (GTDB taxonomy): domain Bacteria; phylum Acidobacteriota; class Thermoanaerobaculia; order Multivoradales; family UBA5704; genus DASYKS01. The sequence continues at coordinate 504 of DASYKS010000081.1, read as the reverse complement.
ATGTACTCCGCCGCCCGAACCGTCGGCACAGCCCTGATCAGCACGGAGGGATTGCGACAGGCGCTTGGCGTCGAGCTAAAAGCGCTCCCACCGTTCACGTCGGCACAGCCCTGATCAGCACGGAGGGATTGCGACGGAATTCCTGCTCGATCCTCGCTTGGGCCATGGGTTCCAGTCGGCACAGCCCTGATCAGCACGGAGGGATTGCGAGGGTTTGAAAACCTCGCTCGGTTACGCCGTCCCTTGCGGGAGGGTCTTCCAACGAAAAAAGGGTGAGGCCGGCCAAGCCCCACCCTTCCACTTCAACGACTGGCGATCTCTCGCATCGTCGGGTGTGCCGTGCCTGCTATCCGTGGGAGCTCCCCGGGACGGTGCGCACGGCGTACCCTGCGAGATCAGGCGGTTTTTTGCTCGGCGGCGGCGGGTTTCGCCTTCTTACGACTCTCCTTCCTCCGGTGCTCGGAGCGGATGTTGAAACTTTCGATCACCGGGTTGTCGAAACCG
>DASYKS010000080.1:0-19977 GCA_035995205.1 Thermoanaerobaculia bacterium | reverse complement strand
ACGATCGACCCGTCGGCCGCTTCGGTGTGCACGATCTCTGGCTCGACGGTGTCGTTCATCGGCGCCGGAACGTGCGTGATCAACGCGAATCAGGCCGGGAATGGCACCTACAACCCGGCGCCGCAGGTACAGCAGTCGTTCTTGGTGGTGAAACAGAATCAGACGATCGCCTTTACCTCGACGCCTCCGGCAATGGCGAGGATCGGCGGTCCGACCTACACCGTGACGGCGACGGCAACCTCGGGTCTCACGGTGACGTTCGCCATCGACCCGTCGGCCGCCGCGGTCTGCACAATTGCTGGCTCGACGGTGTCGTTCATCGGCGGCGGGACGTGCGTGATCAACGCGAATCAGGCCGGCAATGGCACCTACAACCCGGCGCCGCAGGTGCAGCAGTCGTTCCATGTCAACTTCCCGCCGCAGCTCCCGAATGCAGTGACCTACACCACGCCCGGCAACACGCAACTGCACGTGGCTGGCGCGACGCTCCCCGGTGTGGCCTCCTGGGCGGATGCGGTCGCGTTGCTCGCCAAATCGGGCGCCACGGATCCCGACAACGGCCCCGGCTCGCTGAGCGTGGTGGCGGCATCCGGCGTCACGGGTAACGGAGGCAGCTACTCGATCTTTGCCAACGGCTCGTTCACCTTTGTACCCGGCACCGGATTCACCGGGGCGGATTCCTTCACCTTCCAGGTGACGGATACGTTGGACACCACCACCGGCACGGTCAATGTCACGGTCGGCCAGCGGGTCTGGTACATCCGCGACGTGATCGACGCGAACAACGCGGCCGGCGGCGACGGCCGCTCGACCAATGCCTTCGACAGCATCGCAGCGTTCAACGCGGCGACGACGAACAACGGCGACATCATCTACGTTTTCGAAGGGAACACCGGCACGACCCCACACGTCGGAAGCATCTCGCTCAAGGATGGCCAGAAGCTCTGGGGCCAAGGGATTGCGCTGAACGTGCCCGGCTTCGGCACGCCGCTGGTGGCGGCCGCCAACAAGGCGCGGATTCGGACTACCGCCGCGAGCACGGATGTCGTCTCCGTTCCGGCGACGGCGGGCAGCCGCAGCAACGTCGAGATCCGCGGTCTGGACCTCGAGGCGACCGGCGCCACGTCGAACGCCATCGATGTGACCTCCTCCGGCGGCAACACCGTGGGGATCACAATCAGCAACAACAACGTCCGCGGCGCTACGGCCGAGGGCATCGACCTGAACGCAGGCGCCACGGCCGCGTTCTCCGCGACGGTCCAGAGCAACACGGTCACTTCGGCCGGTAACGGCATCGACACCCGCGTGAACGCATCGGGCACCGCGACCGTGACGACGTCGAGCAACATGATCACTTCCACGGCCGGCAACGCCTTCGACGCTCGGACCCTTGCAGGAGCGAGCGCGCTGCGGGTGGTCCTCGACGACAGCAACGTCGCTGCAGCCGGTAACGGCATCGTTATCGACGGCTCGGCCGCCGGCACCACGACGATCACCGGCTTCGCGAACAACGTGGTCGACGGCAGCACGGTGGGCACCGGCATCAGCATTACCAGCGCTATCTTCGACGGGGCGGCTGGCGCCCCGTTCACCGCTGTCAATGGTGGAACGGCGGTTATCGGAGCATCCGGCAACGGTGTTGGCCTAGGGGGGATGATCCTGGCGTCGGTGCTGGGTGACCTGTCGTTCACGGATCTTGACATCTACAACGAAGGCGGTACGGGACTGGGCGTTACCAGCACCGGCGCGATCAACGCCGGCGCGGGCACGGGCTTCCGCATCGGCGTCACTGCGAACGTGGCGACGATCGATTCGAATGGCGGCCCGGCGGTCGCGGTGAACAATGCCTCGTTCAACCTGCCGGCGTTGAACTTCCTGCGCAGCACCAATTCGCCCAGTAATGGCCTGTCTCTGGTCAACGCCTTCGGCGGCGCCGGATCGACCACGCTCTCGGCCAACTCCGGTCTGATCTCCGATCCGGTCGGCGCCTCGGGCACGGCGGTCAATATCAGCGGCGGCAACGGCAACATCACGCTGGGCATCCCGGTCACCAATACCTCAGGCAACGCGGTCGTCGTGACCAGCCGTACGAGCGACACAGTTTCCTTCACCGGCGCGATCAACGAGACCGGCAGCGGCATCTCCTTGACGAACAACGCCGGTGCGACGAACAGCTTCTCGGGTGGAATCACGGCGAATACGGGAGCGAACCCGGCGTTCACGGCGACCGGCCCCGGGCCGCTCGCGACCAGCGGCGGCACGGTGACCGTCACTGGCTCCACCAATACCCTGCAGACCTCGACGGGGATCGCGCTGAACGTCGTTCACACCACGATCGGGGCCAGCGGGTTGACGTTCCGATCGATTTCCGCCAACGGTGCCGCTAGCGGCATCGTGCTCAACAACACAGGCGCCACGGGCGGCTTGGCCGTCACCGGCAACGCGGGTTCGTGCACCTCGCTCGCCACCTGCACTGGCGGGGCCATCCAGAACACGACAAGCCACGGCGTCCGGATGACCAGCACCTTGGCGCCAACCTTCACTCGCGTCGGCATCCAGAACACCGCCGGCAGCGGCATTGAGGGGACGGCGGTCAACGGCTTCACCCTGCAGAACAGCTTCATCGACAACTCCGGCACCGGCGGGTCGCCCGACGACTCCAACGTCGCCTTCAACGACCAGGCCGCGGGAACCGAGACCAACGTCTCGGGGACGCTGACCATCACCAACAACATCCTCACCAACGCCCGCTGGCACGGCATCATGGTGCAGAACTTCAACGGCACCCTCAACGACGCGGTGGTGACCGGCAACACCATCACCAGCGGCACCACGCTGGCGAGCTCGCTCGGCTACGCCATCAACTTCCAGATCCTCGGCTCGGCGACGACGGTGTCGAACCTCACGAAGGCGACGATCTCGAGCAACACCATCACCAACTTCCCGAGCGCCGGCGGTATCCAAGTACAGGGCGGCAACTCCAACGCCGCTGGCGTGGCCGGCACCGTCGGCGTGGCTGGCAGCGGCACCAACATCATCTCCATCACCAACAACTCGGTGCGGGGCCAGAGCGCGGCCAACCGGATGAATACCTCGGCCATTCTCTACACCGTGAGCGGCAAGGGCCAGGGTAACGTCGACATCTCCAACAACGGCACGCTGGCAGTGCCGCTCGCCAACACCACGGGCACCACCATCGGCGTCGGGGCCAACGGCGAAACCACGCTCACCGCCACCACGAACAACAACTTCATTGAGGCCAACCACCCCGGGACCAGCGGCAGCACCGGTATCAGCGGTGGCACTGGCGTCACCTTCGGCGTCACCGACACCCCGGACATGACGTGGACGATCAACAACAACGTCATCAGGAACGTGGACGGCAACGGCATCCTCGCCACCGCCCGCGGGGCGACCGGCCTGATGAAGGTGAAGATCCAGAACAACGATGTCGAAGCGCCCCAGGCCGGCGTGCGCCCCGGCATCCGCGTCGACGCCGGCAACACCACCGCCGGCAGCGACGACGACGTCTGTCTTAACATCTCGGGGAACACCTCGGCAGGAAGCGGTGGATCGCAGGGCATCGGGCTGCGCAAGCAGGGGACAAGCTCGACGGTCCACGCCTTCGGCGTCAACGGCATGGGAGCGACCAGCACGCCGGGGGTAGAGACCTTCGTCAACGGTCTCAACCCGGCTGGCAGCGCCACGCTGCTCATTTCGGCGACGAGCGGATTCAGCAACTGCTCGCTGCCTTAGGACTTGGGGCTTCATGGCAAGGGGGTAACGAATGAAAAAGGAGGAGTACGATGGCAGAACCGTTCCTATCTGAGGTCCGAATCATGAGCTTCGTGTTTGCACCGAAGGGCTGGGCGTTGTGCAACGGCCAGCTCCTCCCCATCAATCAGAACCAAGCCTTGTTCTCGTTGCTGGGCACGACGTTCGGTGGCGACGGACGGGTGAATTTTGCTCTTCCCGACCTGCGCGGCAGGACGCCGATCCATGTTGGCAGCGGCCACACGCTCGGCGAGCGAGGGGGGGAGCAGGCGCACACGCTCTCCATCGCTGAGCTCCCCGAGCACGTTCACGTGCTCAGTGCGACCACCGGCCTGTCGAGCACCAGCACCGCCGGCTCGGGCGTGATGCTGTCGCAGAGCTCCGGAGCGAACCTCTATGCCGCAGCCACCAACCTGATTGCGATGGCGCCGGGCGCGATCGCCTCGGTTGGCGGGTCGCAGGCCCACCTCAATATGCAGCCGTTCCTAACCCTGTCGTTTTGCATCGCATTGCAGGGAATCTTCCCGAGCCCAACCTAGGAGGAGACGATGGCACAACCCTATGTCGGAGAAGTTCGCATGTTTGCGGGCAACTTCGCGCCCGCGGGCTGGATGTTCTGCGAAGGCCAGCTCCTCCCGATCTCCGAGAATGAGACTCTGTTCCAGCTCATCGGCACTACCTACGGCGGCGACGGAGAGTCAACGTTCGCGCTGCCGGACCTGCGCGGCCGCCTCCCCATCCACCAGGGCAACGCCTTCATCCTCGCCGAGACCGGCGGTGCCGAGGAGATTACCCTGACGGTGAACCAGATCTCGGCGCACAGCCATCCCTGTCTGGCGACCTTGAACGCCGCTTCCGGCACCACCCCGTCGACCAACGTGACGCTCGCTCCTGCCCCGCTGTCGAGCCAGACGCCTTACGGTTCGGACAACCCACAGACCAACCTCGCTCCCCAGGCGGTCAGCTCAGTCGGCGGCTCGCAGCCGCATACCAACTTCCAGCCCTATTTGTGCATTGACTTCATCATCTCTCTGTTCGGGATCTTCCCGAGCCCGACCTAGGAGGGGACATGGATCCCTTTGTCGCTGAAATCCGCATCTTCCCGTTCAACTTCGCTCCGAAGGGCTGGGCGTGGTGCGACGGTCAACTGTTGCCGCTGTCGCAGAACACGGCCCTCTTCTCTCTCCTGGGAACCACCTACGGAGGGAACGGCAAGTCCAACTTCGCGCTTCCCGACCTGCAAGGGCGCGCTCCCATGCACCCCGGGCAGGGCCCGGGACTGTCGCTGCACGATTTGGGCGAGACCGGCGGCTCGGAGACGGTCTCTCTTCTCGAGTCCGAAATTCCTGCTCACAGCCACGCGCAGAGGGCCTCGGCGGCCGACGGAATCAGCCAGTCGCCGAACGCCGAGATGCTCGCCACCGGCATCAACATCAGTCAGTACGCCGCCCCGGGCCCGCTGACGTCGCTGAGCCCGAGTGCCCTCGCCCCCGCGGGCGGCGACCAGCCGCACAACAACCTGCAGCCGTACCTGACGTTCTACTTCAACATCGCCCTTCAGGGCGTGTTTCCCCCTCGCACTTGAAGCCTCTTTAGAGGCTTCTTGCAGTAGAGCGTGCTCTCCCCCCGGGGGGAGCCGTTCGCCCACCCTCTACTTCGCTCGATCGCACATGTACCGGCGGTCTAAAGTGTTGATTCCGCGCGCTTTCCGCTCTGCGGTTGTGCTAGCGTGCCGGGCATTGACCTGCGCAACTTTCGGTTCCAGGAGCCGCTTCTACCGGAACCTAAGCGAGGCTATGCCATGTCTTCTTTCTTTGCTGTTCGTCCCTTGTCGCCATCCTGCGAGTGGAGCCGCCGTGATTTCCTCGCACTCTCTTCGGTCGGGCTGCTTGCCGCCGCCCTTCCCGATGTAGCATGGGGACAGACCGAAGGAAAAGGTGTTCTGCCGCTCTCCGTCGGTTTCGTCGACGGCAGCGAATTCTTCCCCAACCTGAAGCGCCTGCCGCGCGCGGTGCGTCGTCCCGGGCTCGAAGTGGATACCCAAGCAGGGTTCCACATCGTGCCCGCGGATTCTCTTTGGGCGGGCGACGGCGAGCTTTATGGCCGGTCGCTTCGGATCGCGATTCGTGGTCTTTATCCACCGGGGGCGATCGACGGTAAGCAGCGCGAGCTGCTACCGCTTTCCGCGGATCTGGACGTGATCTTTCCTTCCTACGATCCGATCGACGATCGGCCAAACCGCTTCGCGGCCTGGAGCTTCCGTCGTCGGGGCGGGTGGAACCCCAGCCCGCCACTGCGCTTTGAGTTCGAGCATGCCCAGGAATCGCCGCTGGAGCTGACCGTGGTGGTCAAGGACGCCGCGGGCGTCGTCTCAAGCTTCGCCACGCGATTTACCATCGACCAAGAGCCCGGCATGCCGCGTCTGCGTCGGGGTCTGTACCTCCTCGGTCTCTCCGCGGGAGCTTGGGCCTTCGACACCGATCTCGCCTCGATCGCTAGTTCGCGTGCTGCGTTACGCTACGCCTCGATCCTGATGGCGGTCGAGCTCGCGCCGGAAACCCCCTAAGGGACGCGAGCGGAAAGGGAGAATGGCCCCCGAACTCGCGCTACGCGCGGTCACCGAAGAGGACCGGCCGTTCCTGCTGGAGCTTTATGCCGGCACCAGAGAGCAGGAGCTATCGGTGGTCGATTGGACACCCGAGCAGAAGTTCGCGTTCTGTGCGATGCAGTACCAGGCGCAGGACGTCTTCTATCGCGAGAACTACCCCGGCGCGGAGCTGTCGATTATCCTAGCCAACGGCGAACGCGCGGGCCGACTTTTCGTCCATCGGCGGCCAAAAGAGATTCGCCTGATGGACATCGCCGTCGCCGCGAGCCACCGCAATCGGGGAATCGGAACGGTGTATTTGAACCGCCTGATCGCCGAGGCGACGGAGGCCGGCCTGCCGCTCACGATTCACGTCGAGCAGATGAACCCAGCGTTGCGTCTCTATGAACGCCTGGATTTCAAGCGGGTAGGCGAGAACAGCGTCTACTTCTTGATGGAATATCTTCCGCCTGGCGTGGCTCCGGGTCCGGCGGCGGCGTCTCCGGCGTACGCCGAAATCAAGTGAAGATCACCTCGTAGCGAAAAACTCCCCCCTTCGGGCCGAGCGGTACCACGAACAGATCGAGCTCGCCGAGTTCCGCGTGCTCCAGCCGATAGATTCGTTGCGGCACGATCGGCGCCCCGGCCGGCGAATGGAAGATCAACGAGAAAGCCTGGCGGACGCCTGAATCTCCGAGCGACGTCACTTCGGCGAGCGTCATGTCGAACGCGACGTTCTCCGCCGCGACAAGGCGAAAGCCGGAGCCCTTGTGATCCGCGAACGAATCGATCGTCAAGTTTTCAAGCATCGATGGATACCCCTCTCGTGAAGAGCGAAGTCTACAGGGATCGGCCCTTCCTTCAACGGGAACTGGCGGTACGCGGGCAACGCTCAAGCCGCAGCCGCGAGTAGACTGTCCGAATGAACGCGCGCCGTCTGCTTCGTTCCATCCCTCATCCTGTCGTCCTCGTTGCCCTTCTGGTTTCATCCATTTTGGTCGCCTGCTCCGAGCACCCGGTTTCGCATCGAAAGCCGGCCCAGGTGTTTACCGGCTCGGAATGGCTTGAGCGGGAGGATCGAGAGGCGGAGGAGCGGCCGGACGAGCTGCTGGAGATCCTAAGGCTCAAGAGTGGCGATCGGGTGGCGGACGTGGGCTGCGGCACGGGGTATTTTGCGCGGCGGATGGCGGGGCGGGTGATCCCGGGGGGCGTCATCTATGCGGAGGACATTCAACCGCAGATGCTCGAGCGGGTGCGGCAGCGGGCGGAGGAAGATGGAATCTCGAACATCGAGACGATCCTCGGCACCGAGACCGATCCGAAGCTGCCGGCTGGCGGCATCGATCTGATCCTCTTGGTCGACGTCTACCACGAGTTCCAAAAGCCGCAGGAGATGCTCGCCAACCTGAGAAAGGCGCTCGCGCCGGGGGGGCGGGTCACCCTGGTCGAGTACCGCCTGGAAGGCGATACGGCGCTGCACATCAGCCTCGAACACCGCATGTCGGTCGAGCAGGTTCTGGCCGAATGGACCCCGGCCGGATTCGAGCTGGTCGAGCGGATCGAAAGTCTGCCGACGCAGCACCTGTTTCTGTTCCGCAAGCGGTAAGCGGGAGGTTTGAGCTCAGCTCCGGGGCAACCAGGGTCCCACCGGGCCAGTCCCACCCGGCAATACGATCTTCACGGTTCGGTCCCCCAGCGAAGCCCCTTGCCCTCGGTGTCGATGCCGAGCTTGTCGAGGATTCGAAGCGCGTAATGGTCGAGGAAGCGGGGAAGATCCTCCCCCCCGATGTAAAACGCCGGGACCGGGGGCAGAAGGGTCGCTCCGGCGATCAGCAGGCGGCGCATGTTCTCCAGATGGACCAGGCTATAGGGGGTCTCGCGGAAACCGAGGATCAGCGGCCAGCGCTCCTTGAGGGCTACCGCTCCTGCGCGGTGAACAAGCGTCCGGGCCGAGCCGGTCGCGAGCGCGCCGAGGGTTCCCGCGCTGCATGGCAGGACGACCGAGCCGGTGAGCCGATATGAGCCCGAGGCGATCGGCGCATCGAGCTCGTTGTCGCGATGGATGCGGATCTTCGCCCGGAGCGTTTCGGCAAGGCCTGCGGCATCCACCAGGTCGGGCGCGCCGGTTTTCTCCGGTCCCAGCTCGTGGCGGAGCACCTGGCTCGCGCCCGCAGAGACCGCCAGGTGGATGCGCTCGATGTCCGGGTGCTCGGCGAGCCGCGCGAGCACATGGCGCGGCAGAAGCATGCCGGACGCACCAGAGACGAGCAGAGCGATGCGGTGGCTCATCGGGCTCGGTTTTCGATTCGGAGCGGTCAGGCCGGCGGGGCTTCGAGGTCTGGCTCTGTCGCGTTCGAAGGGGGAGCGGCTTCGGGGTTTTGGATCACCCGCACCTCGTGCTGCGGGAAGGGAATCTCGATCCCATCCTCGCGGAAACGGCGAAAGATCGCGAAATAGAGCTCGCTCTTGAGCGTCTGCGGGGTGCGCAGGTGGCGCGAAGTCCAGACCCGGAGCTGAAAATTGAGGGCGCTGTCGCCGAAGCCGACGAAGACCACGTCCGGTGCCGGATCCTTGAGCACGCCTTCGTTTGCCAGCGCCACTTCGATCAGAACATTCCGTACCCCCTCCGGGTCGCTCGTATAGGCCACTCCTACGTCGAGCGAGAAACGGGCGAGGTGGCCGTGGGCGGTCCAATTCGTCACCCGCGCCGTGAGCTCCGAATTCGGCACCAGGATCACCACGTTGTCGTTGGTCTGGACCCAGGTGGTGCGGGCGCCGATCTGCTTGACATCGCCGAGCAGGTTCGAAACCTCGATCCGGTCCCCTACCTTCACCCCCCGCTCGATCAGCAGAATCAGGCCGGAGACGAAATCCTTGGCCAAGGATTGCAGACCGAAGCCGATGCCGAAACCGATCGCGCCGCCGACGATCGCAAAGCTGCTGAGATCGATCCCGGCCGCCTGGAGTCCGATGAATAGCCCGCCAAGAAATACAACGTAGCCGACGCCGCGGGAGATCGCGTACTTCTGGCCTTCGTCGATCGCGGTCCGCGCCAGGACTCTCTTCTGGAGGAATCGCCCGCTGCCGCGCGCGAGCAGGTTCAGCAGGATCAGAAAGACCGCCGCCTTGAGCAAGAACGCCGGAGAGACCGGCAGGCTCCCCAGGTCGAACAACGGTTGCGACCAGAGATCGCGCGCGTCGGCCCGGAGTCGGCCGACCCCGTTCTGCAGCCGGTTTTCCCGCATCAGCCCGAAGCCGATGCCCGCGGCGAGCAGAAGCACCCCGGTCCCGAGCGTCCAGCGGCTGAGTCGCTTGGTCATCGACACTTCCGTTCCGGAGCTAGAACGGAAACTCCAGGTTGTAGGAATACCGGCCCCGTTGGACCACCAGGGGCAGCCCCCCTCGGTCGAAGCCACGGAGAACCTCTTCTCCCAGGTTGTCGAGACCCTGGAGCTCGCGGCCGTTGGCACCGAGGATGCCGTCGCCGGCCCGAAGCCCGGCGCGCGCCGCGGCGCTGTTGTCGGCCACTTGCTTGACCAGGATCGAGCCGCGGTCCATCTCGACCGACATGCCGATCTGCTCTTCGAGAATGCGCAGGCCGAGACCGCGCGGTGGGGCGGCCGGGGAAAGCGTCGCCCGGATCGGTTTTCCGGCGCGACGAACGTCGAGCGCGAGACCGCGGCCGGCGGGGAGCGAATAAAGCTCGGTGGTAACGTCCTCGCGCGCCGCGACCGGGCGACCCCCGGCCGCCGTCACGAGATCCCCCTCGGCGAGACCGGCCTGGGCGGCGGGCGAGCCCGGATAGACCTTGTAGACCAGGGCGCCGCGGTTGACGTCCAGGTCATAGCGGCGGGCGATCTCGGCATCCACCGTGAGCAACCGGAGGCCGGTCCAGAGCGGCCGGAGCTCACCGAACCGCAGCAGGTCGTCGACGATCCGGCGCGCCCGGTCGGCGGGGATCGCGAAACCGACGCTGTTGGCTCCCGAGACGATCGCGGTGTTGATACCGATCACCTCGCCGAGGATGTTGACCAGGGGACCGCCGGAGTTGCCGGGATTGATCGAGGCGTCGGTCTGCAGGAAATCGGTGAAGTTCCGTTCGCCGCTTTCGGAAGGGACCGATCGGCCGCGCGCCGAAAGCACGCCCGCGGTCACCGAGTTCGAGAGCCCGAACGGGTTGCCGATCGCGACCACGCTCTCGCCGATCATCAGATCGCCGCTGGTGCCGAGCGGCACCGCGGGGAGCCCCTTGGCGCCCTGAACGTTGAGCACCGCGAGGTCGGCGTCGTGATCGAATCCCAGCACGTCGGCGTCCAGCTCCCGGCCATCGAGCAGGGTGACGACGATCTTCGACGCCCCTTCGACGACGTGGGCGTTGGTCACCACGATGCCGGTCGGATCGATCACGAACCCGGAGCCGAGCGACTGCGAGCGTCGGCTGCGGGGTCCGAAGAACTGGCCGAAGAACGGATCGACCTCGCGGACGATCGACTCGGCCGAGATGTTGACCACCGCCGGGGCGACCTTCTCGACCACGGCGACGACCGGTGTGCGCCGGGCGGCCAGCCCTTCGGAGCGGGGAGCGGCCGGGGCACTGGCTGCCTGCGGGGTGGGTGGGGCCGTCGCGAACGCCGCCGGGCGAACGCCGGAGCGGAGTGCGACGAGGGCGCAGAGCGCCGTGAGGAGCAATAGGAGGACCAGGGGAGCGGCGACGGGAACCGACCTCTTCATTCCCCGTAGATTAGGATACGTGGCGCTCCGGGTGGTAGTCGGAGTGCCGAGCGACGCAGAAAAAGGAGATGCGACCGTGAAACCCCGCCTTGGAATCCCGTTGGCCCTGACCGTGCTCGCGTCCTGCGCCTTCTCGGCGCGGGCCGCCGACATCTTTCCCTTTCCGGTCCAACAGAAGACGCTGGCCAACGGGCTCCAGGTGATCGTGGTGCCGTTCGACAGCCCGGGAACCGTGGCCTACTACACGGTCGTTCGCACCGGCTCGCGCGACGAGATCGAACCCGGCAAGAGCGGGTTCGCGCATTTCTTCGAGCACATGATGTTCCGCGGCACCGACAAGTACTCCAAGGATCGCTATACCGAGATCCTGAAACGGATGGGCGCCGACTCGAACGCCTCGACCGACGACGATCTGACGCTCTACCACATCGTCGGCCCGAAACGGGAGCTCGAGACGATGGTCGACCTCGAATCCGACCGGTTCAAGAACTTGAAATACACCGAACCGATCTTCCGCACCGAGGCGCTCGCCGTGCGCGGCGAGTACGCGAAGAACGCGTCGAACCCCCTGCGGCAACTGTTCGAGAAGATCCAGGATCTGGCCTACACCCGCCATACCTACAAGCACACGACGATGGGTTTCCTGGCCGACATCGAGTCGATGCCCGAGCAATATGCGTTCAGCCGCCAGTTCTTCCAGCGCTTCTATCGACCGGAGAACTGCATCGTCCTGGTGGTCGGCGATGTCGATCCGACGCAGGTCTTTGCGCTCGCCGAGCGCTACTACGGGGACTGGCAACGGGGATATCGGCCGGTCGAAGTGCCGGTCGAACCGCAGCAGACCGAAGCGAAATCGTCCCGGCTCGACTGGCCGAACCCGGTGCGGCCGCAGATCCTCTACGGTTACCAAGCGCCGGCCTTTTCCACCGCGTCGGTGGACTGGGCGGCGCTCGATCTGATCGGCCAGCTCCTGTTCAGCGAATCGGCTCCGCTCTACCAGGAATTGGTGGTCGACAAACAATGGGCCGACAACCTGCAAGGCGGCATATCGGCGCGACGCGACCCCTCGCTGTTCAACATCTACGTCCGGGCGCGCTCCCTGGACGTCATCCCTCAGGTGGAAAAAACCATCGCCGACCACCTCGCGCGGCTGGGGCGCGAGCCGGTCGACCCGGTGCGCCTCGACCGGATCAAGTCGCACCTGCGCTACGCGTTCGCCGCGAGCCTCGACAGCCCGAGCGCGGTGGCCGAGCAGCTCGCGGGAATGCTCGCGATCACCGGCGACGTCCAGACGCTGAACCAGCTCTATCGGCGCTACGCGGAAGTGACCCCTGCCGACGTGCAGCGCCTAGCACGCGAGGTTCTGGTGCCAAGCCGCGAGACGAAAATCATGCTGCTCTACCAGACGCCGATCGAGCCCGCACCGGCGCCGGCGGACCCGAACGGCACCCCGGGAGGAAACTGACCATGACGACCAAGAAGTTGGGCCGGGGTGTCCTCGCTTTCTTTTTCTTGACCCTGTTCGGTCCGCAGGCAGAAGCTGCAACCCAAAAAAAGAAGCCGCCCGTACCCAAGCCGGTCCAAGCCGCGCCGATCGATCCGAAGATCGAGACCATCGCGGTGCCGAGCCCGAGCTCGCCGATGGTCGCCGTCCGCCTGCTGTTCCGCGTCGGCTCGATGGACGATCCTGCCGGTAAGGAGGGGCTCGCCGCGCTCACCGCTCTGATGCTCGGTCAGGCGGGCACGACCGAGCGAAGCTACGCCGACCTGGTCGAGGCGCTCTATCCGATGGCTGCTTCGATCGACGTCGGGACCGACCGCGAGGTGACGACGATCACCGGCCAGGTACACCGCGACAAGCTGGCGGAATACACGGCGCTCCTGGTCGAAGCGGTCACCCGGCCGGCGTTCGCGCCGGCCGATTTCGAGCGCAACAAAGAGCAGTTGCTGGTCACCCTTTCGACCACGCTTCGTGCCTCCAACGACGAGTTGCTCGGCCTCGAGGCGATCCAGGGGGCGATCTTTCCGGGCCACCCCTACGCGCATTCCCCGGCGGGCACGGTGGCGGGCCTCAAGAACATCACGCTCGACGACGTGAAGCGCTTCTACCAGGAGAGCTTCACCCGCAGCCGCCTGCTGCTCGGCGTGGGCGGAGGCTATCCCGAAGGATGGATCGCCCAGCTCAAGACCGGTCTCGCCAAGCTGCCGCTCGGGGCTGCCCTGGCCCGCGAGCTGCCGCCTCCACCCGTCGTTTCGGGCCGGCGCATCACCCTGATCGAGAAAGCGACCGCCTCGGTGGGTATTCACCTCGGCTTCCCTCTACCCCTCACCCGGGCGGCCGCCGATTACTATCCGCTGCTGATCGCCACCAGCTATTTGGGCGAGCACCGCACCTCGCACGGCGTGCTCTACGAGGAGCTGCGCGAGAAGCGCGGATTGAACTACGGCGACTACGCGTACCTCGAGTACTACCCGTTTCCGCCGTTTACCAACACGCCGACGCCGGGCTCGCCGCGGCGCCAGCAGTATTTTTCGCTCTGGGTGCGACCGGTGAAGCCGTCGGACGCGCAGTTCGCTTTGCGCGGCATCCTCTACGAGCTCGACCGGCTGATCCGGGACGGCATGACGCCCGCCGATTTCGAGCTCACCCGATCGTTCCTTACCAACTACACGAAGCTCTGGACGCAAACCCTGTCCGATCGGTTGGGTTTCGCGCTCGACAGCCGCTATTACGGTATGTCGCCGTTCATCGACGAGATCGAACAGCGGCTCGCGAAGCTCTCGGTCGACGACGTCAACCGGGCGATCCGGAAATACCTGCAAACCGCCAATCTGCGCATCGTTCTGGTGACCGCCGACGCGACGGAGCTTAAAGCGGGGCTGGAGCGCGATCTGCCGATCCCAAAGAAATACGGCACGGAAGTCTCGGCCGACCTGCTGGCGGAAGACGAGCTGATTCAGCGAACGAAGATCAAACCCGCCGCGATCGAGATCGTGCCGGTGGACCAGATGTTCGAAAAATAAGGCCCTTCAATCCTCGTCGTTGTCGGTGCCGCCCTTGATGCCGGCTTTCTTGGCGTAATAGCGGAACGAGCGGAAGCTCATGCCGAGCAGCTCGGCGGCCTGGGTCTGGACGCCGCCGGTCCGTTCGAGCGCCTGAACCATTAGTTGGGCGCGGATGTCTTCGAGATAGGCCTCGAGGTCGAGGCCCTCCTCGGGCAGGGTCACGATCTCGGCGCTGCTCTTGCGCTGCGTGAGCAGCTGAACCGGCATGTCCTTGGTCGTGATCGTCTCGGAATGGGCGAGCGCGAGCGTGCGCTCGATCATGTTTTCGAGCTCCCGCACGTTGCCCGGCCAGTCGTACCCCTCGAGCATGCGCATCGCGTCGATCGAGATCTGGCGCGGCGACAGGTTCATCTCCGAGCAATATTTCTGGAGAAAGAAATCGACCAGCAGGGGAATGTCCTCTCGTCGCTGGCGCAGGGGAGGCAGTTGGATCGGGATGACATTGATCCGATAGAAAAGATCCTCTCGGAAGTCCCCCTTGGCGATTCGCTCTTCCAGGTTCTGGTTGGTCGCGGCGATCACACGGACGTCGATCGATTCCTCGGCGTTGCCGCCCACCTTGCGAATCTTCCGCTCCTGGAGCGCGCGCAGCAGCTTGACCTGCATGGTGAGCGACATCTCGCCGATCTCGTCGAGAAAGAGGGTGCCCCGGTTGGCCTCCTGGAACAGTCCCTTCTTCTCCCGCACCGCGCCGGTGAACGCGCCGCGCTCGTGGCCGAAAAGCTCGCTTTCGAGCAGCGTTTCCGGCAGCGCTCCGCAGTTGATCGCGAGGATTCGATTCGCGGCGCGCGGGCTCGCGTAGTGGATCGCCCGGGCGATCAGCTCCTTGCCGGTGCCGCTCTCGCCCTGGATCAACACGGTCGAGGCGGTGCGCGCGATCCGCTCGATCAGCGAGAAGATCGCCTGCATCCGCGGGCTGCGGCCGATGATGTTGTTGAAGGTATATTTCTTTTCGAGCTCTTTCCTCAGGTAGACGTTTTCGTCCACCAGCTCGGCGCGCTCCAAGGCCTTCTGGACGATGATCTTCAGCTCGTCGACGTCGAAGGGCTTCGAGATGTAGTCGAACGCGCCGAGCTTCATCGCGTCGATCGCCGACTTGGTGGAGGTATAGGCGGTCATCATGATGACCGGGGCGTTCGGGTTGGAGGTCTTGATCTCGCGCAGCAGGTCGAGACCGTTGCCGTCCGGCATCATGATGTCGCAGAGGACCAGGTCGAGACCGCCCTGCGAGAGGACCCGGCGGGCCTCTTCGGTCGAACGGGCGGTCTCGACCTGGTAGCCCTCGTCGGCGAACAGCAGGGTGAGCATGTCGAGCATGCTCGGCTCGTCGTCCACCACCAGGAGACGCGCGTTGGTCGAGATCATGTGTTGCCGGCCTCCACGACGGCAAGCTCCGCGGTGGCCGGGCTCGGGGGCGAAAGAGGCAGCTCCACCGTGATCGTCGCTCCCTCGCCGGGGCGGCTCTCGACCGAAACCTGGCCGCTGTGCTCTTGGACGATCCGGTAGACGATCGCCATTCCGATCCCGATGCCGCCGTCGAAGAACGAGCGGAACGGATGGAAGAGATTCGCGCGCTGTTCGGGCGACATGCCGCGGCCGGTGTCGGCGAAGCGCAGCCGATAGGCTTCGCGAGCCGACCGTCCCGAGATGCGCAGCTCGCCCCCTTCGGGCATGGCGCGCAGCGCGTTCCTCGCCAGGTTCCAGAAGATCTGGCTCACTTGGTCGGCGTCGGCCACCAACGTGGTGCTCAGGGGATCGAGATCGAGAGTCAATCGATGGCGCTCCGAGACCTCGCCACTGTTCAACAGGAGCTCGAAATTCTCGGTGAGGAGATGGCCGACGTCGAACGCCGAAGCCGACGGCTCGCGCGGCCGGGCGAAGCGCAGAAAGCCCTTGATCGTCCGGTCGAGGCGCTGGCTCTCCTTGAGCAGGATGTCGAGCAGGCGGCGCTGCGAGGACTCGGTCGGCAGGTTCGCCGACAGCATCTGCACCGAGCCCGAGATCGCCGCCAGCGGATTGCCGATCTCGTGGGCGAGCCCCGCCGCGAGCTCTCCCACCGCGGCCATCCGGTCTTTCACCTGCATCTCCTCTTGCAGGCGCCGCCAGCGGGTCAGATCCTGGAAGATCAGGATGTAGCCGCGCTGGACGCCGTCCGCGTCGGCGAGATGCGAGATCGAAAATCCGACATAGCCGGCCGTCCCGCCATAGGTCAGCTCGACCTCGGACCGCACCTTGCCGCTCTGGCCGCTCGCATCGACCAGCTCCCGCCAGAGGGCGGCGGAAAACAGGCCGGAGCTCCAGATCGGAGCGCCGACCAGATCGCTCTCGCCCTTCCTCAGGATTTCGGTGCCCGCTCGATTGACGCTCTTGATCACCCCTTCGAGATCGGCGGTCACCAGACCGCTGCTGATCGATTCGATCACGTCGCGATGAACCACCTGGAGATCCGCAAGATCTCCTTTCTTCGCTTCGAGCTCCAACTCGGCGCGGGCGATGTTGTGCGCGAGATACGAGGTGAGCAAAGCGACGGCATAGAAGCCGAACAGATGAACCGCGAGGTTGTAGGTCAGGCGCGAGATCGACGCCTCGTCGCCGGCATAGATCGGCGGCGGAACGGCGTGAAAATGGATCGACAACAGCAGGCTGGCATAGAGCACGTAGGCGGCGGTCGCGACCGCGAGGCCGGCGCGACGGCGCAGAATCGTCGCGGCGACCGCGATGACGATCAGATAGAGCATTGAGAACGGGCTCGAGATGCCCCCGACCTGGTAGA
Organism: Thermoanaerobaculia bacterium; assembly: GCA_035995205.1. GTDB lineage: Bacteria > Acidobacteriota > Thermoanaerobaculia > Multivoradales > UBA5704 > DASYKS01. The sequence goes on along the minus strand of DASYKS010000080.1, from coordinate 3,046 downwards.
CCAGCGCGGTGATCAAGAGCAAATCGCCGAAAAACTGAATATAGGCCTGAAGCTGGTAGTGCCCGGGCAGCATGCGAAGGAGCGCCAGGTAGACGAGCGTCGCGGCGAAGGTGAGCGCCGCGATGACGTATAGGAAGCCGTAGGGCGACCCGGTTTCGCCCGGCTTGACCCCCTGCGCCTGGGCGCTCGCATCGGCCGGCGGATGGACCGTCGCCGCGGCGGCAGGGGCGCCCAGCTCGGAAAGCTCGGCCGCCTGCCTCGTGTCCGCCAGCTGAAGAAGGAAGAAGAGGAGCAGCACGCTGCCGATCGCCACCAGGCGAATCGCGATGTACCAGCGGAGTTGACGGGCGAGTGCAGGCATCGGTATGAGGCGGGCGGGGTCTTAAAGGCGGCGGAGTCTCGAAGCGCCCGGACGGCTCGCCGCCGGGCGCTTCTCGGTAGCCTTTGGGGTCAGCCGATCTTCGACAGGATCGAATAGAGCGGCAGATACATCGCCGCGACGATCGTGCCGATGACGACGCCGAGAATCGTGATCATCAGCGGTTCGAGGAGCTTCATCAGACCGTTGACCGCGGTGTCCACCTCTTCCTCGTAGAAGTCGGCGATCTTGGACAGCATCTGGTCCAAGGCGCCGGTCTGCTCGCCGACGTTGATCATCTGGACGACCATCGGCGGAAAGACCTTGGTGTCGCCGAGCGGCTCGGAGATCGTTCGCCCTTCTTCCACACTCTTACGCACCGACATCACTGCGTCTTCGATGATCGAGTTGCCGGCGGTCTTCGCCGTGATCTCCAAACCGTCGAGGATCGGAACGCCCGACGCCGTGAGCGTACCGAGCGTACGGCAGAACCGGGCCACGGCGATCTTCCGCAGCAGCATGCCGATCACCGGGATCTTGAGCAGAATGCCATCGAGCACGCGTCGGCCGCGGTACGTCTTGTGGTACTGGCGAACGAAGAAGACGAGCGCGACCAGCACGATCAGGATGAACGGGAAGAATCGCGCCACGAAGTTGCTCGCCCCGATCACCATCCGGGTGAGGAACGGCATTTCGCTGCCCAGGCCGGCGAACAGCTGGGCGAAAACCGGGATGACTTTCCAGAGGATGATCGTGACGACGCCCGCGGCGATCAGGATGACCGTCACCGGATAGACGAGCGCCGATTTGACCTGGCTCTTCAGCTTGACGATCTTCTCGATGTAGGTCGACAAGCGCTGGAGAATGATGTCGAGAATACCGCCGGCTTCGCCCGCCGCCACCATGTTGACGAACAGGTTGTCGAACGCCTTGGGGTGCTTCCTCATCGCTTCGGCGAGCGACGAGCCCGACTCGACATCGGTCCGCACCGTGTTGATGATCGCCCGAAACCCCTGGTGCTCCTCTTGCTCGCCGAGGATCTCCAGGCACTGGACGAGCGGCAGGCCGGCGTCCAGCATGACCGAGAACTGACGGGTGAAGATCGAGATCCGCTTCGAGCCGATGGGGCGCGGAAGCCGGGGCAGGACTTTGATCTCCTTGCCCTTCTCGCGCATCGTCGTGACCTGGATCTGCTGTCGGCGCAGAACCGCGATCGCGGCCTCCCGATTCTCGGCGAGAAGCTGACCCTCTTGGGCCTGCCCCGTCCGCGAACGGCCTTTCCAGACGAAGTTGGGCATCTGACTTGACTCCTCGGGCGCCGCACTCTAGGCGCGGGCCACATCGCCCCTAGCCGTCGGGGGGATGGTCACCGCCGCCGGGCCGCGATTGATGATCTCTTGAAGCTCGTCGGCATGGGACGAACGGGCCAGCGCGGTCTGCAGACTGATCAGCTTCTTGAAGTAAAGAGTGGCCAGCGATTGGTTGAAGGTCTGCATACCGTGCTTGGCCTGGCCCGCCTGCATCATGCCGTAGATCTGATGAATCTTGTCTTCGCGGATCAGGTTGCGGATGGCGGCGGTTGGTACCAGCACCTCCATCGCCATCGCCCGCCCTTTGCCCGAAGCTTTCGGCAGCAACGACTGGCATAGGATCCCTTCGAGAACGAACGATAGTTGCACCCGGATCTGGCCCTGCTGGTGGGCCGGGAACATGTCGATGATCCGGTTGATCGTCTGCGCCGCGGAATTGGTGTGCAGGGTGGCGAACGTCAAGTGTCCGGTCTCGGCGATCCGCAGCGCCGCTTCGACCGTTTCCAGGTCGCGCATCTCGCCAATCAGCACGACGTCGGGATCCTGGCGCAAGGCGGAGCGCAGGGCGTTCGAGAAGCTATGGGTATCGGCGTGCAGCTCGCGTTGATTGACGATGCACTTCTTGTGACTGTGCAGATACTCGACCGGATCCTCGATGGTGACGATGTGCTCGTGGCGCTCGCGGTTCACCTTGTCGAGCATGGAGGCGAGCGTCGTCGTCTTGCCCGAGCCGGTCGGGCCGGTCACCAACAGCAGGCCGCGCGGCTTTTCGCACAGCTGCTCGACGATAGCCGGCAGGCCGAGATCGCGAAAGGTCTTGATCTCGAACGGGATTTGCCGAAACGCGGCGGCGATCGCTCCGCGCTGGTGAAAGACGTTGGCGCGGAACCGGGCTAGCCCCTTGATTCCGAACGAGAAGTCGATCTCGAGGTTTTCCTCCAGCCGATGCTTCTGGGTGTCGGTCAGGATCGAGTAGGCGAGCTGCTTGGTCTCGGTCGGCGTCATCGGCGGCAGGTTGAGCGGCCGCAGCACGCCGTCCACGCGGATCTGAGGGGGCGAGTTCGTCGTCACATGGAGGTCGGAGCCTCCCTGCTCGACCATCGACTTGAGCAGTTGGGTCAAACCCGGCGGCATAGGTGCGCAACTCCTTCGATCCAAAGACTTAGGGGTTCAAAGCGAACGGATTCTACACCATTCAGAAGATCGACCAAAGAGAATAAGCTACCCGATCCCGCTCGGGGTGTACGACAAATAAGTGAGGAAGGGCTGCTAGGCGGCCCGTACATGTTGGCGTTCAGACCTGCGTTTCCAGAAGAGGTCGTAGCGGGCGGAGAGTTTGGCACAGCGCAGGGCGAGGATGGCGTTGGCGCCGCGGACG
>DASYKS010000079.1:0-63950 GCA_035995205.1 Thermoanaerobaculia bacterium | reverse complement strand
GTTTCAATCCACGCCCCCGCACGGAGGGCGACGATCCCCCACCCGTCACATGCAGGGGACACTGACGTTTCAATCCACGCCCCCGCACGGAGGGCGACGCCGATATAGATCCCGACGAACAGAGCTATCGCTGTTTCAATCCACGCCCCCGCACGGAGGGCGACGGCGCCAATCCTAAGGCATTTGGTATGTGGGGTTTGGCGGGGCGGTTGCGCGAAGCGGTGGTTTCATGGGCGAAGCGGGGTGGGCCTCGGCGGGGTCCTTGGGGAGAAGGGCTTTAGAATCAGCGGCGTGCGGCTGGCGCGAACCTCAGGGACGGAGCGTGTTCGCTTCCGGTTCGCGCACGGGAATCGGCCGAGGCGGGAATCCTCGGGAAGGGAGGTCATAGCATTGAGATTCTACCGCGTCGGCCGGGGAGTCAAATCCCTGGATCGGGCACTTTGAGCCCGAGGTTTCGCTCGAACGCTTCATAGGCAGGATCGGCATGAAGGAGCGCGATGTTCTTCTGGATGCACCAAGTGGCGATCAGACGTTGGGCGAGCGGCGGCACTTTCGCCCCCTTGGCGGCGAGGACACGGGCAAAACCGGCGCTCGCGAGCGACAGATCCTGGCCGCCGATCTGGTAGCGAGGAAAGAGGGCAAGTGCCGCCCGTGCCTGCTCTAAGTCGGCGTCGGAGGGAAAGCCGCGGAACAGCTCGGCGAGCACAAGATCCGCCGTGACCAGCGGGCCATATCCAAGCAGCTCGTGGAGCAGGTCGGTGCGCGGCGAGACATCGCCGCGGAAATAGGCGATCCAGGCGGTGGCGTCGACCAGAACCTGCATCAGCTTTTCCCCGGCACGCCTGGAACGCCTTCGCTCTCTTCCCATCGCAGGCGCCCGCGCAGGTCGCGGATCTCGCGCTGTTCGTGAAGCCGAAGGAGCGCGCGCAATCCCGCGTCGATCAGCTCCCGTTTGGTGCGAATTCCCGTCGCATGGAAGGCGCGCTCGACCAGATCCTCGTCCAGCTCGACATTCGTGGCCATCAAATCCCCTTTTCTGGTTCAGCTCTGTGCGACTCTAATCCAGAACAGTGCGAACCTGACACAGCAAACCCCTCGGCTGAAAGGCGAATGTGCGAACGGGAATAAGACTTGTGCGAACCGAACCCAAAAACAGGGAGGCGCCGGTGAAAGAACCCCGCATCTCCCGCAACGCGCACAAAATCGACGGCAACACGTGCGATGGCCTGAGAGCCGATCGGTCGGCCGAGCGCTTAGACCCACCGAGCGGGGTCGCCAAGTGAATTTTCCGGACATCGGGGCACGCGATCACGCGGCATCTGCACAGACTCACGCGAAGAACGCACACTCCTCATTGGAAAAAGTACGATTGCGCTCCAAAATCGCACATGCCGATCACAATCTCGCACGGAGCCGAGACGTTACTGCGGCCGCTTGGGTGAGAAGATCGCTCTCCGCTCCAAGCTGCGCACGGCGCGGGACCAGATTCGCACAGCCGGCGGCCCGTCTCGCGTTTTCGGCGTCCGCGAAACCCCAATTCCGCACCAATCGGTCACGCGAGCAGCGGACCTTCGGGGTCGAGGCTGGGCTTCGTGCCATGGTGCTCGATGCTACCGCGCCAATTCTTGCCGAGAAAGTAGATCCGCAGGCTGTCTTCGTCCGTGTCGATCTCGGCGAGCAGCCGGTTGCGCAGGATCGCCCATTGCGTCGGGTCGATCAGGCATTCGAACACCGAGTTTTGGACCCGCTGGCCGAAGTCGAGACAAGTCTTGGCGACCCGGCGCAGGCGGCGACGACCTTCCCGCGTCGTCGTCGCGACGTCGTAGCTGATCAGGACGAGCACCGGCCGAGACCTCAACCCTTCCAGAAGAACGGCGGATACGCGTCCAGATCGCCGCGCAGGTGGCGCGCGAGAAGGGCGGCCTGGAGGTGGAGCAACAGCCCCACCGGCGCCTTCTCGCGCAGGAAGGGGTGGAGCAATTCCTCTTGCTTGCGCTTCTGGTAGGCGACCAGCACCTCCTTGCGCGTCGCGTCGTCCATCTCCACCCCTCCGGTCTCGCGGGTGGCGAACCCCTCCGGACGGACCTGGCGCAGGTTGATCAGCGACAGCGCGAGCCGGTCGCAGAGGAACGCGCGCAGCTCCTCCATCAGGTCGAGCGCGAGCCCCGGGCGGCCGGGCCGGTCGGTGTGGAGAAAACCGACCGCCGGATCGAGGCCGACCCCTTCGAGCGCCGACTCCGCGTCGTGCCGCAGCAGGGCGTAGAGAAAAGAGAGCAGGGCGTTCACCGGATCGAGCGGCGGCCGGCGGCTGCGGCCGTGAAACGAGAAGGCCTCGCGCTGCTGGACGATCAGGCGATCGAACACCTCGAAGTAGATCCGCGCCGCCTGACCCTCCAGACCGCGCAGGATGTCGATCGAGGGTGCCCCGCGCAATCCCGACAGGAGCGCGCCGATCCGGGCGACCGCCGATTCGATGACCCCGTTCCCCTCCCCTTCCGGCCGGTCGCGCAGGGCGCGGCGCAGCACCGCGCGGGTGTTGGCGATCTTCGCCGCAACGATCGAGCGCACGATGCCGGTTGAACGCTCGGGCGCGTCCGCCGTGCGGTATTGGGCGCGGCGCAACAGGACGTTTCCCGAGACCGGCCCCTGCACCCGGGCAAGGAACCGCCCTTGTTCGGTCAGGAACGACACCGCGACCCCCTGCTCGCCGCAGAAGCCGAGGAGGTATGGGCTCGCACCGGTCGCACCCAGGCAGACGATGCCGTCGAGCAGATGGACGGGAATGCGCAACTTGACCGTCTCTTCGACCCGTACCGCGACCGCTTCGCCGTCCTTGCCGAGATAGGCGCCCGGCGTGGTCACGTAGAGAGTATTGCCAAGCCGTTTCATGCCGTTTCGTCCCCCGCGGCGAGCGCCGCGTCCAGGTAGGCGCGTACCGAGCGGCCCGCCAGATCGGGCAGGCAGCGATCGAACAGCGAGCAGCGATCGCACTTCGGCTCCCGCACCGCCCGCGGCGTGGTGCCCGAGGCGATCAAGTCGCGCACCCCCTGAGCCGCCGCCTCGGTGGCCGCGCGGAGAGGGGCGTCGAACGCGACTTCTTCACGCCGCCGCGGCATGCCATAGAACAGAGCGCCCGCCGGAACCTCCACCCCGAGCATCTCTTCCAGACAGAGCGCCTGGGCACAGAGCTGAACGCGATCGGCGTCGTGCGATTTCGGCTTGCCGCGCTTGGTCTCGACCGGAAACGGACGCCAACGACCGGAGCGGCCCGGTAGCTCCACTCCCCCGTCGGTCCCCGCGGGCAGCCGGTGCAGCTCCACCGCATCCGCCCGGCCGGCGAGACCGAAGCGCAGACTCCGGAGCGGCAAAGCGCGGGCGGTCAAAAGATCGCCCCGCGCCTCGCCGCCGCTCTCGTCGAGCCGCTCGTGAAGCTGCGTCCCCGAAACCGTCAACGGGTTCTCCGCCCAGATCCCCTCGACATGGATCAACGCGCACTGCCGCGGACAGAACACGTAGTGCTGGAGGGCAGAGATCGGGAGGAGGTCGTCTTCGGGGAAGGGGTCGGTCATCGCCCTCACCGCAGCTCGATCAGCTCCACCCCCGCCGGCAGCCGATCGCGATGGACGATCACGTCGTAGTCGGAGAACTTCCGCGCCGCGTCGATCCCTTCTTTCCGCTTCACTTCGATCAGGTCGAACAGCGTGTGCGCTCCGGCGCAGCCGAGCATCGCCTGACGTTTCCGCTGCTCGGCGTCCGTGTCGGTCCCGACGTGACGGAAGACGAACAGTTTCCTCGTCGCCATCAGACCCTTGCTCGCCGAGCGGTCGTGGTCGTACATCGCGAGCACCGCCTCCCAGAGAAGGGCGAGATCAGCATCCGAGAAGCCGGTCTGGGCCGCGAGATGCGCCGAGATGAAGCCCTTCCCCAGGTAGAGGCCGTAGGGGATCAGCGACTTTCTGCCCATCGTTCGCAGCTGGTCTTCCGACTGCTCGGCCTCCCACTCCGCCAACTCGGCGCTCGTCCGCTTGCCCTTCACGTCTTCGGCGACCGCCATGCGGGTGATCGACACGTCGAGCGCGAGCACCGGATCGACCGAACGGGAAAAGGCGATCTGGACCGGGCCCCGCACCTGGCCGGCGTTGGCCCCCGTCGACATCACCGCGCCGAAGGTGCGAACGTCGAAGAAGTTGTCGCAGATCCAACGTTTCGCCGCTTCGACCTTCGACTTGGTCGCCTTGCCCTTGTCCGGCACGCTGCCGCCGGTCTCCTCATGGGCTCGGGCGATCGGCCGGTTCAGGTTCGTCGCGTGCTCGACGAAAATCGCGTTCGGCATCGCGTTGCCGCGGGCGAGCTGAACGTAATTGCGGATGCGGCGCTTGACCGCGACGTCCGAGACCAGTCCGTGGAGATCCTGCGGATCCACCCGCGGCGCGTTGCCCGAATCGGGATCGCCGTTCGGGTTGCCGTTCTCGCAGTCGAAGAGAAAAAGGAACTCATAGCGGTTGGCAAGCGTAGGGGTGTCGTTCACGAGGCGATCTCCGGGTCGGTGTCATCCAGGTGGAGGAAACGGGCGGTCGAAACGACCGCCGTCGGCGCGTTGCGCTCGGCGCGGCGGAGCGCCGCGGCGGCTCGGTCGTGGGCGATCTGCTGGTAATAGCCGAGGGCGAACAGCGCCTGCCCCGGCAGGTCGAGGGTCTGGGGCAGCTCGTCGCCCATCTGGGCGAGCACCTGGGCGATCTGGCCGTCGAGGATGTGGCGCAATCCGATTTCTAGCTTGTCGAGGTGGAACTGCGCCGTGCGCAGGAGCCGGCCGAGCACAAGGGCGGGCGTGGCGCTCGCCGCGGCGTAGTACCTCTGGACCACGCCGGCCCCGACATCGCCGAGCGCCCGGCGTTGCAGCTCGGCGAGCAGGGCGACCAGCCGGCCGCAGTGGTAGGCCGCGGAAGGGTGCTGTTCGTTCAAGTGCGTCATAAGATTTCGGTCTCCGTGAGAGGTCGCGACAGAGCGCAGCAGGCAGGCCTTGAGCACACCGGCCCGCGCATGGTTCAAAGAGGTGTCGGGATCGAGGACATCGAGTCGAAAACGCGCGAGGGCCATCGCGAGCGCCTGTTGCGGCATCGGCCGATCGGACCGCAAAGCGCTGCGCCAGAGTGCCACGCGCAACGGCCGCGGCAAGTCGTCAAGCGTGCGGACAAGCGCTCCGCCGACCGCCATGAATTTAGGATCGCGCGCCAGGCCCGTGCCGTCGCGGCGGACGATTTCGAGCGCCTCGAACCACCCTTGCTGCGCCCGGGCGAGTTCTTCGAACGAGCCCTCAATCCAGTCGTGGACCATGATTCGGCCCGAGGCGCCGGAAAGCGTTAGGGCATAGAAGCGATTGTTCGCGAGATCGCCGCGCTCCCCCGTTTCGATCTTGCGGAGAAATCGCGCTGCCAGCCGCTCGGCCCCAGGCGCGAGCTCTTGCCCCTGGCCGTAGATCTCGAAGAGATCCTCTTCGGGCGGCAAAGCGTCGCGAAACCAGTAGACGACTTTGAGATCGCCCAAGCGCACCACGTTCCGGGTCAACAGATGTTCGAGCGCGGCGCGAAAAGCGGCGGCCATCTCCTCAGAGACCGGTGCGTTCTCTCCCTGGACGAAACCGTAGGAGCAGAACGACTCCTGCTTGAACGAGGCGAGCGCATCCCCGGTCGGCAGACCGCCGACGTCGGCCAGCCCGCGGATCATGAACTGGGTCGCGACCGGAGCGACCAACTCGCCGCTCGCCAGACAGCGGACGGTGGCCGCCGCTTCGCCCCCTTCGCTCGGAGCGTCCGCCCCGCCGTCGCGGGAAAGCGTGCGGCGGAACCCTCGCCACCAGCCGTGCCAGGCGTCGGAGACCACTGGAAATTCGAAGCCCCCTTCAGGCTGAGCGAGCGCAAAGGTCGCCTTGTCCGTGGGTTTCGCTTTGCTCGCCTGAAGATCCGCCTGAAGCCGCGCGAGCTGCTCGGGATCTTCGAGCGCCGCAGCGCAGGCGGCGAGACCCGGCATCGCCTCGGCCGCTTGGCGGAGAAGGCCCACGAAGTAGGAATGCTTGGCCGCGAGCTTGGCATCCGGCTCGTCCGCCCAGCGGGCGACCACGTCGACCTGATCGAGCAGGAAATGGCGAGTGCCCCCCCCGCCGCGTTTCATCTCCGGCTGGGTGAGGTCGGGGCACATCGCGAATGTCGTCCCTTTGTTCTTCGGCCCCGCCTGGCCCAGCTCCTGGAGGCCAAGGTAGCCCTTCGCCGGATCGACCTGGATCGACCAGCGCGCCTCCTTCGGCTTGAAGCCCGGCTCGGCGACCAGTCGGTGGGAGGTGGCGTAACGAACCAGACTTTCGAGCATCAGCCTTCGCCTCCCGATCGGAGCACCGCGGCGCTCCCCCATGCCGGTACTTCGAGAACGCCGCGTTCGATCGCCGCGCGGAAAAGGCTCACCGCCGGACGGTCGCTCGAGGTCCCCGGCCGCGACAGGTCGAACACGTCGTAGAGCATCAGTCCAATGTCCAGGTCGAAGTCAACCGGCGGCTTGATGGACCCGCCTGCGGCCGGATCGACCAGCTCGAAGAATGCGGGGAACTCCCGGCATCCCATGGCGGGTTGGTAAAAGCATTTCCCCTTCTCCGCCCGACGCCGGAACTGCGCTTCGAGCGCCGCCTGCTTCCCCGCGTGCCCGGGCCAGGGGACGATTTCGGCGGTCAACCGGTAGTGTACGTTCCGCAGCGCCATCGTCTGGCGCTGCGTCCGCCCCTTTTCATCGGTCCCGACCAGCTCGCGGTCGCCGTCCGCCCAAATCGGCTCCGGCTCGCGTTTGCCTTCCATCCACGCGGAGACCGCGGTGACGTTGATCTTCTCTTTCACTTCGTTGCGCCGCAGCGCCAAGAACGCAGGCTTTTCAAGCAGCTCGATCCGGCGGATCTGCCACCGAAACTCGACCGGCTTGGCATAGATGGCATCGAACACCCCGCGCGCCGCCGAAGGGGTGATGCACGGATAGCTGAAGCGCTCCACTTTCAGCTCCGGACGGGTGAAACAGGCGAGATCGCCCCAGACTTCGAGAATTTGCGGGTTGCCGGCCATGGGACCTCCTGGGCTGGTGCCTATAGAGAGACGCGAGAAGGGGGGCTCCGGCGAACCATGCCGGAGCAGAAACTGAAAAACGCCGACGAGGACGCCGGCGGTCCCGGATCCCGTGACCAGGCGCGCTACGCGATCCACACCTTCGGCGCTCCCACCAGGCCGAGCAACTCGCGGTCGTACTCCCCCGCTCCGGTCAGCACGAACCACTCGTCTTTTTCGAGCCGCTCGTCGCGTTCCCCTTTCTTGTTTGGAACGGCCGAGAGCGGTGCGAGAACCGACCAGACCTCGTCGCCCCGCTTCGGACGGTACAGGCTGACGGCGTGGCGGCGGGCTTTCTTCACCCAGCGCGAGAGCGGCCGACCCGCGGCGATGACCTCCGCGCGCAGCGCCTCGAACGCCTCCGGGTCGTAGGGGACGAGCACCTCGATCGCGTCCTTCTCGATCAACCGATAGAGCCGGGCCACCTCGGCAAAATCGTGCCCGCGAATCGCATCGAGCAAATCGGCATTCCCCTCCGCGATCCGGCTTCCGTCGAAGAAATCCCGGTAGTAACGAAGGTAGAGAGCTGGATCGTCGAGGTCGATCGCGTCCGCACCGAGCCTTTCAATCAGCGTCCGGGTCGCCATCGCGGCTTGGCTATAGGCGCCGGGGGGAAAGCCCTCCTCTTCCGGGACGAAGATCCGGACCTCCCCGGGCTCCGTTCCGCGGCCGTTGCGATTGCAGCGTCCGGCCGCCTGGGCGATCGATTCGAGCGGTCCGAAGGCGCGCCAGACCCGAGGGAAATCGACGTCGACTCCGGCCTCTACGCATTGCGTCGCGATCAACCGGCAGGGAGCGCCGGTCTCGAGACGTTCGCGGACTTGCCCGAGCACCTTTTCGCGATGGGCCGGGCAGAGATTCGTCGAGAGGTGGAACAGCCCTTCGGATGAGAGCGCTTCGACCGCCGCCGCGAGGTCGCGCGCGTGGCGTTTCAGGTTCACGATCGCGAGCCCCTGATCGGACTCTACGATCTCGGCCGCGATCTCCGCGAAACTCTTCTTCCGGTCGAGATCCCAGACCGGTCGGGTCCGACGTGCCCGTTCGAACAGGCCGAGATCTTTGCTCACCACCTCGCGAGGCGCCCAACCCGCCGCGGCGAAGGGGCGCACCTGCGAGTCCAGGTGATCGAACGCCGGCTGGGTCGCGGTCGCGAAAACGACCGTCGATCCGTAGCGCTCGGCGAGACGCGAGAGCGCGGCGAGCGTCGGTATCGCGAGCCCCGGAGGAATCGTCTGCGCCTCGTCGAATAGAACTACCGAATCGGCGAGCCGGTGGAGCTTGCGGCAGGCGGAAGGCCGATTGGCAAACAGCGATTCGAGAAGCTGGACGTTGGTGGTGAGGATGATCGGCGCGTCCCAGTTTTCAGCGAGCAGACGGCGGCGGCGTTCGGAGTCGCTCGGCTCTTCCTTCGCGGTCGGATCGGGGGCGAGGCCTGCCAGGCTGTGATGCTCCAGCACGTAGTCCTCGCCGAACGCGGGGGCGAACAGATCGCGGTAGATCGCCGCGGTCTGTTCGAGGATTGCGACATACGGCACCGCGAAGACGATCCGCCGGAGGTCGTGCTTTTGCGCATGGCGGAGCGCGAACGCGAGCATTGCGAGCGTCTTGCCCGATCCGGTGGGAGCGGTAAGCGTGAACCGTTCCCGCGGCTGGTCCCCCGCCGCAAGACAGGCCTCCAGCAGATCGTTCCGCAGCGCGCGAACCGCGGGGGCCGCGTCGCTCGCCGCGGCCTTCTTCTCAATTGCGGAGAGAACGAGCGAAAGCGCCCGGCCAGGATCGAGCGCCGGCCCGTTCGGCCGGGGAATCGAGCGCGGCTCGAAGCGCTGAAAATGCTCCTCGGTCGCGAGGAAATCGGCATCGACGAGGGTCGAGAACAGCATGCGGACGTCGACCATGGCGGCGGCCGACGGACCCTGCCGGTCGTAGATCGACGCACGAACCTCCGGCAGCATCAGGCCGTCGGCCGCGAGCAGGCCGAGCGCTTTTCTCGGGTCGGTCTCGGTCCAACTCGCCGGGGCCGGTTTCGCTTGCAGGGTCTGAAAAATCTCCGGACTCGCGAGGCCCACGTGATGGCCGTGGATCGCAAACGCCACAGCCTGGGCATTCGCTTTCGCCACCACCGCCGAGGCAAGAGCGCCGATCGACCAATGATCGAGCCCGCTTTCCGTCCCTTTCAATCGGCGAACGAAGCGCTCGCTGTATTTGCCCAGATCATGGAGGAGGCCCGCGAGGCGCGCTTCCGAGCCCGCACCGAACGGCGCGGCGAATTCTTCCGCTCGGTGCGCCACCTCGGAAAGATGGTGCGAGAGAGGCTCCCAATCCGACCGGGAGGGGGCGCTGTGGGCGAAGAACGGCATGGATGGAAAGAGCATACTCCAGGGCGTCGGAGGAACTCAGGCTGCTGAAAACGCCACCGAGACGGCCGGAGGGCGGAGACTAATGCCCCTACCTTCGTGGTGTATGATTTAGCCCATGCAACTCGCTACAGGCACGGTCGTAGACGGCAAAGTCGTCATCGTAGGAGATCTCCTCCCTGTGGGGTCGGTCGTCACAATCATCGCTCGCGAAACGGACGAAAGGTTCGAAGTTCCGGCCGATCTCGAACCGCAGCTGCTGGCTTCCATTGCGGAAGCCGACCGAGGGGAGACTTTCTCCGCAGACGAGCTCATCGAGCGTCTCCGCAGGTAAAGCCAGACCGAGGTGCTCGAAGTTGAAGTCACCCCTCATGCCTCGGCGCAGATTCAAAGGGCTGCCGCATGGTGGGCCGAGAACAGGCTCTCAGCTCCTGACGCGATCCGTACCGACTTCCAGGAAGCCACGCGCTCCTGGCGCGCCAGCGGCCCCGGCTTCTCCGGCTCCTTTTGTGCCAAGCAGGTTGAGCGGCGATACCGTCGCTTCGTGGCCGACGTTCCACACATGGCACAACGAGAGCTTGACTAACTCTCCTGTTTAAAACATGCTACTGGAAAAATTCTACTTCTTCACGGGAGATCTGAACATGAGCCTAGGTGATATTGTCGCTACATTGCTTACAATTATTGCATTGATATTGGCAATAACTCATTCTCGAGAACTCCGCTCGCAGACAGAGAAAGCAAAAAAGCTAACAGAGAGCATCGAGGAAATAACTGCGGACATCGAGCAAATAAGGTTAGCTGCTTCGACTCGACACCTAAACGCTTTTCCAAAGTTCTTGGACGATATCGTGGAACTAATTCAAGGTTCGTCGGAAGTAGTAGAGATTTGCTGCGACTTCCCCGCCTACGGATGCTTCTCCAATCCCGATTCTTTTCTCAGTTATAAGCAAGCATTAGAGAGCAAGGCGCAAAACATCGAGGTAGAACTGACCTGTCTGTCACTTGCACCGAGGCAAGCGCTAACGATTGAGCAGTTTCCTCCTGTCGGAACAAGATGGACCAGTTGGAAGCAGGAGAGCACTGCGAAGCTGCGTAGATTTCTGGTCAATCATAAAATCCGAGTTGAGCCCGAGGAACTACGCAAAGAAGATTTCCTGGCGGCACTGGAAGAAGAGAACAAGAAGGTCTTAGTGATTCTAAGGGATGAGACAATTCACGGAATAGACACGCTTTTGCCTATATATTTTTGGATATCTGACAAAAACAAAGCGATATTTTCAATTCCTCGTTCAGCTCGCGAGATGCGCGACATAACAGAGCACGGATTCTTCACAATGGATCCAAATCTAATCCAAGGCCTTCGAGACATTAAAGCAAGGTATCATGCCATGGTAAGCCAGTAGATATATATCTCTTGACTTAAGATTCATCGCTAGAACGCGAAACATCTCGACTCATCGGCAGGTACAACTCGCCCCCGCCGCTTCCACCAGCTCCCACAGCCGGCTCGGCTTCAAAGGGATCTCGTTAATCTCCAGGCCGGGAATCGCGAAGGCGTCTTCGAGCGCTTGGGCGAACAGGGCTCCGACGGGGATGGCTCCGGCTTCTCCGGCTCCTTTGGTGCCGAGCGGGTTGAGCGGCGAGATGGTCTCTTCGTGGCCGACGTCGATGCGCGGGACGTCGAGCGCGGTGGGGAGGAGGAAGTCCATGAACGAGGCGTTCGTCATCTGGCCGTTGTCGTCGAATACGAGCTGCTCGAACCAGGCGTTGCCGATGCCTTGCGCGACTCCGCCATGGACCTGGCCGTCGACCAATAGAGGGTTGAGTACCCGGCCGCAATCGTGGACGACAACGTACTTTTTGATTTCGACATGAAACGTCTCGGGATCGACTTCCAGGATCAGCGCGTGGACGCCGCTCGCGGTCGCGCCGCGGTAGGGGCCAAAATAGGCCGTCGCTTCGAGGCCCGGCTCTGCCCCGGGCTTGACCGCGCCGCGCATCGGGTTGGCGAGCGAGGCGAGCTCGGAGAGTGGGATCGACTGGCCGGGGCTCGCGGCCACCCGCGCCGCACTGTCCGCCAGCTCGATCTCTCCTTCCGTGACTCCGAGCTTTTCGGCGGCGAGCCGGATCGCTTTTCCGCGCACCCGTTTTGCCGCTTCGTTCACCGCGTTGCCCGCCACTACGGCACCCCGGCTCGCGAACGTGCCGGTCCCCCAATGGAATTGATCGGTGTCTCCCGTGACCACTTCGACCTGGGCGACCGGCACGCCGAGCTGCTCGGCCGCAACCTGGGCGAGCACGGTGAAGTGCCCTTGGCCCTGGGTGCCCACGCCGGTCACCACGGTCACCTTGCCGTTCGTCTGCACCTGGACTCTGGCCCCTTCGAAGGGGCCGATCCCCGTTCCTTCGACGTAGGCCACGACTCCTATCCCCGCGGTCTTCCCTTCCGCCCGCAGGCGCGGCTGCTCTTCGGCGAGAAAGGTTTCGTAACCGATCATCGCGAGCGCCTTGTCGAGCACCGGGGCGTAGTTGCCGCTGTCGTAATAGAGCGGCGCGAAATCCTGATAGATGATCACGTGGTCGTGGGGGAATTGGTCGGGGGTGAGGAAGTTCTTCCGCCGGATCTCGATTCGATCGATCCCCAGCTCGCGCGCCGCGAGGTCGAGCAGCCGTTCGATCACGAACACGCCGTGCTGGCGCCCCGCGCCGCGGTAGGGGGTGACGATCGGCTTGTTGGTGAAGATCGCGCGGAACTCGCTGTCGTAGGCCGGAATGTCGTACGGACCCATCAGGGTGCATTGGCTGTTGAGCGGCACGGTCAGACCGTACGGATCGTAGGCGCCGGTGTCGTGGAGGAACGAGTCTTTGACTCCGAGAATGCGGCCGTCTTTGGTCATCGCGATTTCGGCGTCGTGGATCTGGCCGCGCTCCTGGGTCGTCGCGACGAAGTTCTCCGCCCGGTCCTCGATCCATTTGATCGGCCGTTCCAGACGGATCGCGATCCAGGGGATCAGCACCTCTTCCGGATAGAACATCATGATCTTCGGCCCGAAGCCGCCGCCAATGAACGGCGCCACCACGCGCACCTGGTGCTCCGACAGGCCGAGCATCGCGGCAAGGCCGTTGCGGATCGGGATCGGCGCCTGGGTCGTGTCCCAAACCGTCAACCGCTCGGCGCGCGCATCCCACTGCGCCACCACGCCCCGGTTCTCGATCGCCGCCGAAGCGCCCCGGTCGTAGGAGAAGCGGCGAGAGAGGACGAAATCCGCCTGGGCGCGCGCCGCCGCGTAGTCGCCCTTCTTCTGCGGCACGTAGGCCGCGACGTTGCTTCCGACGTCCTCATGGACGAGAGCCGCGTCGGGGGCCAGCGCCCGCTCCAGATCGACCACCGCGGGAAGCGGCTCGTACTCGACCTCGATGTCTTCGAGCGCGTCTTCCGCCAGGTAGCGGGAGGCGGCGACTACGACCGCGATCGGCTCGCCGACCTGCCGGACTTTCCCCTTGGCGAGCGGCACCTGCGTACGCTCATGAAACGTCATGCCGGGCACGGGAGGCGGCGGAACGAGCAGCGGGCCGTGCTGCCAGTAGTCGCCGAGATCCTCAGCGGTATAGATGGCGAACACTCCCTCTCGGGCGAGAGCGCGGGAGACGTCGATGCCGACCAGCCGGGCATGGGCGTGCGAGCTGCGCACGAACGCCACGTGCGCCATCCCCGGCAGGTCGAGATCGTCGACGAACAGGGCACGGCCGGTGAGCAGCCGGGCGTCTTCGTTACGGGGAACTCGTTCCCCGAGGACTTGCGCTTCCATCGTCTACCTCCCGAAAAACCAATCCGTGCCAGCCCACAAAGCCTACCGCGTCTGGACGGCTCCGAGCGCGCTGTTCCTTGGCGCCCCCCCTGGGAGCGCCAGGCTCCAGCCTGGCCGCTTTTGCCTTCGGCGCACCGGCTAGCTTGTCGAATCGATCGTTGCCAGGCTGGAGCCTGGCGCTCCCAGGAAAGCCTCCGCGTCACTCGCCGCCGTCGCGAACCGGCGAGAGGTCGAGCGGCGGCGTACCGCGCATCAGAATCGAGTACAGGACGTACGCGACGCCGAAGCCGACGAACCAGGCATAGTCGTAGAGCGGTCGAAGGCTCGGCACGAGCAGGCCGATCAACGCCGCGACCACCCCAGCCGCGAGGGCGACGAACGCCTTGCCGTTCCACCGGCCATAGATCCCATCGGCGGCGTAAAGATCGGCGAGCGACAGGTTCGCCTTCCGAACCCGCCAATAGTCGGCGATCACGATCCCGGCGATCGGCCCCAGGAACCCTGAGTAGCCGACCAACCAGCCGAAGATGTAGGTGCCGAAGTCGGAGAGCAGCCGCCAGGGCTGGATCAAGATCCCGAGCGCCCCGGTGATCAGACCACCGATCGCGAAGGTGATCTTCGCCGGCCAGAGGTTCGCGAAACCGTTCGCGGGTGCCACGACGTTGGCCGCCACATTGGTGGTGAGGGTGGCGATCAGGAGAGCGAACAGCGAGATGCAGATCACCAGCGGGCTCCCGACGCGCGAGAGGAGGGCGACCGGATCCCAGATGGCCTGGCCGAAGATGATCGCCGCGGCGGACGTCACCGCGACGCCGATGAACGAGAACAGCGTCATCGTGATCGGCAGGCCGAACATCTGGCCGCGCACCTGCGCCCGCTGGTCGCGGGCGTAACGCGACAGGTCCGGAATGTTGAGCGCGAGGGTGGCCCAGAAGCCGACCATCGCGGTGAGCGAGGGAACGAAGAAGCGCCAGAAGGCACCCGGGGTCGTAAAGCGGCTCGGCTGGGCGAGGATCGGCCCGAACCCTCCCGCCCGCGAGACCGCCCAGCCGAGCAGCACCAGCCCGGAGACGATCAGGAACGGCGCGGCCCACGCCTCCAGCGCTTTGATCGAATCGCTGCCGCGGACCACGATGTACATGTTCCAAGCCCAAAAGACGCCGAACGCCAGCCACTGCCCTCCCGGCACCCGCGCCCAGCCGCCCCAGGCGGCGGTGAGCATGGCGTGGATCGCCTGCCCTCCGATCCAGGTCTGGATGCCGAACCAGCCGCAGGCGACCAGGCCGCGCAGGATCGCGGGGACGTGCGCGCCGGAGGTGCCGAACGAGGCGCGGGCGAGCACCGGGAACGGAATCCCGAAGCGGGTCCCGGCGTGGGCGATCATCACCATCGGCACCAGAACGATCAGATTGCCGAGCAGAATCGTCGCCATCGCCTGCCACCAGCTCATCCCGCCGTCGACCATCCCGGCCGCGAGCATGTAGGTCGGCACGCAGACCGCGAGGCCGATCCAGAGCGAAGCGATGTGGTACGTCGACCAGGTCCGCTGCGCCACCGAAGTGGGCGCGAGATCGGCATTCGAAAGGCGGGGATCGGAGGGAAGATCGGCAAGCTCGTAGAGATCGCCGCGGACCCGCCGCATCGCCCCGAGGCGCGGCGCGGGAGAGGAACCACCAGGGCTCGAGGGCATGATGCGGCGTATCCTAGAACGGGTGGGCTATTCTTCGGGAATGAGTCGGCGCGTGAAATGCATGAGGCCCGAGGGAAGGTCGATCCGAACGCCGGAAACCTGGCCTGCCGAATTTCTTGCCGCTCTGGGGTCTTGGCCGGAGGACATCGAAAGACCGCAGCAGGAATCGACCTCGAAGCTACGAGTGGTTTTCCCTGACATCCCCTAAGGAGGAATCATGAAGAACGCCTTCGCCCTCACACTCCTCTCTCTCGTCCTCGGCGGCGCCGCGGCCGGTCAGCCCCCCACTCCCCCGCCACCTCCGCCCTCCGTGAAGGGCATACTCGCCCCTCCGCCGATCGCGGTGGAGCAGCCGATCCCCTTCGATCAGGCGGCGGCTCTCGCCCAACTGCGGACCCAAATCGCCGGACATGAGAAGGAGCCCGCGGAGACGGTCTTCAAGAACATCAAGCTCCTGCGCGGGGTGCCGGCGGAAAACGTCTTGCGCATCATGGAGTTCGGCTACGCGCGGTCGCTCGGCGTCTCGTGCGTCAAATGCCACACCCCCGCCGATTGGTCCTCCGACGCGAAACCCAACAAGGAGATCACGCGGAGAATGGCCGCGCTCGCGGCCGACGTGTCGAAGACGATCACGGCCTACCCGGAACGGAAGGATGAAGAGCCAGCGGTCGTCAACTGCACGACCTGCCACCGCGGTAAGTCCCACCCCGCGACGTCGCTCGATCCGCCGCCGACGCCTGTAACCCCTCCGGCCCCGCCGACTCCTCCAACCCCGCAGCCGGGGCACTGATCCCGAGGCTCCTGGGTGCGCGGGCCTCTGGCCCGCCATTGCGGGCGAGACGCCCGCGCACCCAGGAGGGGATTTACCGCCGGTAGCCCGCGATCATCGTCTCCAGCCGGTCGAGCCCTCTCGCGACCTCTTCGAAGCTCGGGCCGAAGCTGAGCCGGACGTAGTGGTGGAAGCGGGAGAGGCGCGGCGCGCGGCGGTGGCCGGGGTTGACGTCGAAAAACTGGCCCGGCACGCAGATCACCCGGTGCTCCAGCGCGGCGCGGAAGAAGCTCATGCCGTCGTTGATTCCCTCGGGCAGATCGGCGACCGAAGCGAAGGCATAAAAGGTCCCGTCCGGCTCCTTGTCGATCCGCAGACCCAGCTCTTGGGCGCGCGAGAGCATCAGCTCTCGTTTGGGAAGGAAGGCGTCGCGGATCGCCTTGGTCTCGGCGAGCACGAGATCGGGGTCCATCAGCGGGATCGCCGCGCGCTGGAGCGGTTTGCTGCCTCCCCCGTCGAGGAACGATCCGGCGCTCTCGACCGCCTCGATCACCTGGCGCGGCCCGATCGTCCAGGTGACCCGCCAGCCCGGATAGCGCCAGTTCTTGGTCAAGCCGTCGACCAGGATCACCGGATCGCGATCGACGTCCTCGACATAGCGAGCGGCCGAGACCAGCGGCCCCGGTTCGCCCGAGCCGAGCCGCCAGACGTAGTGGGAGTAGAACTCGTCGATCAACAGCGCGCAGTCGAGCGAGCGGGAGGCGGCCACCCAGTCGGACAGCTCATGGCCGGAGATTACCTTGCCCATGGGGTTGCACGGGTTCGACAGCAGGAGCGCCGAGAGACCGCGGCCGGAGACCTCCCGGTGCAGCTCTTCGACCGTGAACCGGTAGCCCTGCTCGCGGTTGAGCAGGATCGGGATCGGCGAGACCAGCTTGAAGATGTCGAGCAGCTCTTCGTACGCCGTGTAGTCGGGCAGGAAGTGGCCCAAGTGGACCTTGTCGAGCGAGGCGACCGCCCGGGTGAGCGCGGCGCGCCCGCCCCCCGAGATGGCGACGTTTTCGGCCTTGTATTGCGACGGCAGGCCGCGGCGGAACAGCCGGTTGTAGAGATCGGCGACCGCTTCGCGCAGCTCCCAGATCCCCGGCACCGGGGCGTATTCGTGGTCGCCCGGGTCGATCGCGACCTCCCCGATCCGCGGCGGCGCTCCGGGCAGCGACCCGGTCTCCGGCTGCCCCTGGCCGAGGTTCGCCCACTCCGGATGGCCGGAGCGGTAGCCGTGGAGCGCGGCTTCTTTGGTGACATAGACGACGCCCGTCCGCGGCACCGAGCGGAAGGCGTGAAGGGTCGAAGGGCGGGGGGGCGCGAGCGTGTCGAGTTCCATGGCTCTAGGAGAAGTGTCGGTCGAAGCAGGAAACGGGGCGCAGGGTCTGATGAGGTCGCGAAGTGCCGGAGCTCAATCGACGACGAAGCGGTCATCATGTCCGATCGGAGGGCCTGCCGACAAATAGTTGCGGGTCTTCTGCCGGACGGCGAGCGGGAGGTAGAATCCCCGCACTTTCTGCGAAAGGAGAGGCGGTGCGGCAGCTGGTTCGGCGGCCCCAGGCGGCGCCGACGACGTCCGAAGGATACGCGACGGTTCGCGCCAAGACCGCGGAGGCCTCTGCACCTGCTGTCGCGGGACCGGTGCCTCCTGGCCACGACTTCGCGCGGATTCCGGTCGGCGGAACGGGTGAACCGCCCAAGGCTTCCCCCCTACGGCCGATCCAGAGAGTCGTCACCGGATCGGGGAAGAAATGGACCTCCTCCCTGGCCCCGGGGCGCACCTTCCCGACCAAAAAAGCCGCCGAGCTACACGAGACAACCGTCATGGCGAGCCGCCAGAGGGGAATCGGAGGCTTCTTTGGTCCACCGGGCGCGGGCTCAACGACGGCCGCCGTAGTGCCCCCGGCAAGCACGGTTACCGCGGCGGCGGCAGCTTCCGATGAAGACGAAGCGGTCGGCGCAACCGGAGGAGGAGGAGGAGGAGGAGGAGGAGAGTCACACCAAACCAAGCGCAAGCGCAGCCCATCCCCACAAGTGGACCCGGACGCCTCGAGCGCGATGCAGGCGCCCAACACGAACGCGCTACCTCCGCCCCCCGCTTCCCCGGTCGTCGCGGCCCCGGCGCCTCCTTCCTCGTCGAGCTTGACCACCACCGTCCCTCCAGGTGCTGGAGCCAAACGGCGGATGCTCGATTACTACTCCCCCCAGCAATCGGCCGCGGAGCGTGAGGAAGCCCGCGGAGCGCAGATTGCCCGCGTTCAGGGAGAACACCCCCAGCTCGCCGACATTCCGCCAGACTATTTCGCCGAGACACGGGGCGTTCACAATCCGGGCGGGCCGCCGGTCCGTTTGGCGCCGCCGATGCGCCCCGCGTCGCCCGTCGACCGCGCGGAGCCCAGAACGCCGCCGGGCCACCATGTGATCGACCTATCGCAGCCCACGTTCTCGTTGCCAGGGAAGACAAAGCCCTATCCGATTTCAGAGGAGACGGCGAGTCATGCGCGTCAATATGCTGCGATTTCCAACCGCTGGCTGGACCACGAGCGGACGCAGGGACGACGCCGCACCGTCATCAATCCCGCTAAAACCGCAACTGCTTCAGGCACCTCCGTAGGGAAAGCGGCCAGTGCGATCACCGCGAGAGAGAGAGAAAGAGCACCGCACGCCTACGGCGAGCGGCATCACTACGTCGGCCATCTGCCGGATTCGTCGGCTTCAGGCGTAGCCCACTCGCCGATGGGCTTCATGGGGATCACCCCCGAAGCCAACACCCTCGTCGGCTATGGGAGCAACATCGGAGCGATGACCGGCCGGCCGATCGAGGGCATGGTGGTACGCGAGGCGACAGGTCGGGTTCATCGCTATCAACCGAAATCGCCGTCCATGGGCGCGGCGGCCGCGCCCGACCCTCACACCGCCCATGCCGCTCCCCCTTTCCCCGCTCCGGCACCACCCTTCATGCCGCACCCCTCCGCGGCGGCCGATCCTCACGTCGCCCATCCCCTGCTTCCCAATCCGGCGCCGCCCGTCGTGCCGCACGAATCCGCCGCGGCGCCGGCCGATCCTCGCGTCGCCCATCCCCACCTCCCCAATCCGGCACCGCCCGTCAGGCCGCACGAATCCGCCGCGGCGGCCCCCACTCCGCCAGACTCAGAGGAGGACTGATCTCGAATCCGCCGGGTCGAGGGGAATAGAATCCCCGCACGGCACCGGCTCTTCCGGCTCCAGTTCTTCTATGGGTTTCATCCGCGTGCTACGATTTTTCCAAACACCGCGAGTGGCCTGAGCCTCATGACCGATCGACTCGAACGCAACAAGAAGAACGCGACGGCGTTCTACGATCTGATGTTCAATCAATGCCGGCCGGCCGAGGCCGTCGCCCGGTACGTGGGCGCCACCTACATTCAGCACAACCCGGAGGTCGCGGACGGCCCGGAGGCGTTCATCGCCTACTTCGAGCGCATGGCGCGCGAGTACCCGGGCAAACGGGTTCATTTCAAGCGCACCGTCGCCGAGGGAGACTACGTGATGCTCCACTGCCATCAGGAATGGCCGGGCGAAGATCACTGGGCGGGAATCGACATCTTCCGCCTGGACGACGACGGCAAGATCCTCGAACATTGGGACGTCCTGCAAAGGGTACCCAAGGAATCCGCGCACGGCAATACGATGTTCTGAGACATACGATGTCCTGAGACCGTAGGCAGGGAGTTTCGCGTCCTACGTCGGCCGCCTTGAAAAACCGAGGGATTGAACGATGATCAGCTTCGCGCTCCAACTGATCGCGATGAGTTTGCTCACGCGTAGCCGAGCTCCGGCTCGGCCGTTGGAGCGATCTTCGCCGCTCCGGGTGCCGAGCTGGTGCTCGGCGGTCCCGGGGAAAAGCTCCGCTTCGGTAAAGTCCGGCTGTTAGAGTGGTTTGATGC
Source organism: Thermoanaerobaculia bacterium (assembly GCA_035995205.1). Lineage (GTDB taxonomy): Bacteria > Acidobacteriota > Thermoanaerobaculia > Multivoradales > UBA5704 > DASYKS01. Next base: position 44,218 of record DASYKS010000079.1, on the reverse strand, counting down.
ACCCCGATCTCCCCGTTCGCATCCTCGTTCTCCGCCCGCCGGGCGGCGTGACCTTCGCCGTCCAGAAAGGCAAGGACGAGCTTCTGCCGCCGGCCGAGATTACGGAGGAGCATCTGACGTTCGATTTCACTCTGCGGGTCCATGGCGATCCACAGGAGGGTCCTCCTAATTTTCGCGGTCCGTTCGCGCAAGGACCTCCCCACGGTCGCTTCGTTTACGTCAACTCGGGCACCGCGGCGGGTCAGCACGCTTCCGTTTGGACCCGGCGCGCGAAGATCCAGCTGGGCGGGATCGGCTGGGATTTGATCGCAAAGGTTCAAGCGAAAGACGGCGCTCTTCTGGAGGCACGGATCGCGGGAACCGGCAAAGATGGCGGCCCGGCCTGCGCGACGGTGCCGCTGGTCGGGGGTGGGTGGAAGGTCGTGCCATGAAGATCGCGAAAGTCGGGCTGCTGGTCTTGCTGGGTCTCGGAGCGCTCTACGCCTTCGGGCGCTTCTTCCTGTCCCAGCTCGGTCCTGGCCGGCCGAGCGAGCTGGCGGCGGTGATCTTGGCTCCCCCTCCCGGCTATCGAATCATCGAGCGGGGTGAGCTCTCGTCCGGCTCCGCCGCGGCCGAGCTGGAGGTGGAAGTCTTGCGCGGAGGCACCGAAAAAGTCGGCATCCACTTCGAGCGGCAAGGCGCGGTCGTCTACTGGCTCACCGACCCGGCGGCGGACCTTCTCGAAGAGCGCTCCGCCGGGGCGAACGGCACCCGCTTGGCGACGGTATGGCGGGGAAGCCTGCGCGACCGGCTGGCCTGGGCTCGCGTCCACGGCGACCCCTCCGTCCCAGGACTGCCTCCGCCGGAGCGGACGAACCTCTATCACTGAGTCTCCACCGACGTTGCGCCGGCCCCGTAGGATGAAATGTTTCCGAACGAAGACCTTGGAGGCAGGGGCGGCTCGGCACGAGGCCCGCGACACTCAAGATAGATACACTAGGTATATACTCCTGCCGGAGCAGGAGGTTCTACCGATGCATGAGCTAGCCAAGCTATTCCAAACCGGTGGTAGCCAGGCAGTCCGCCTGCCTAAAGAGTTCCGCTTCGAAGGACAGGACGAGGTTCGGATTTCCCGGCAGGGCAACCGTGTGATCCTAGAACCTGTGAATCGGAGTTGGAGCCCAGAATTTCTGGAGATGATCGCGACACCTTGCGATTTTCCATACGTTGAGCAGCCGCCTCCCTTGGGCCCCGGCCCGGATTTCGATTCAGAGTGAGATACCTGCTCGACTCGAACGCCTTCATCGACGTTCTCTCGGCCCGCCGGCCCGAGGTTACGCGCCGATTCGTGGCGCTCCGGCCCGAGGAAGTCGTGCTGAGCTCGATTGTCGTGGCCGAGCTGCGATTCGGCGCCGACAAAAGCGACCGACGCCAGAGCAACCATGCGCGCCTCGATCGTCTCCTTGAAGAAGTGACGCCGCTGGATTTCGATCTCGCGGCCGCCGCCAAGTACGGCCGAATCCGGGCTCGCCTCCAGGCCCTGGGCACTACCATTGGTCCGAACGACCTCCTGATCGCCGCTCACGCTCTCGCGCTGGGTGCCGTCCTGGTCACCGACAACGTTCGGGAGTTCGTCCGGGTCAAGGGACTAACGATCGAGAACTGGCGCTCCGCGCTGCCGTAGAGTCCGCTGCTTTCACCCTCCCAAGAACGAAAAACTCTCCGCCCGCCGTTCGCGCCCCTCTTTGGCGTCGACGCGCTCGATTTCGGCCAGGTACGCCTCTTCGAGGTTCGGTTCGGCGAGGTCGCCCTCGATGAGGTCTCCCGGCCGGGCGACGGCCCGGACTTCCAGCCCCTCCAGGCGGCGGAGGCGGGCGGTGACCCGGTAGCGGTGGCTGAAGGCGGCCAGCTCGGCGTCGGAAATCAGGGCGGTGAAAACCCGGCCGCGGGCTTGGGCGAGGAGATCCTCGGGCCTGCCATCGAAGCGCAGCCGGCCGCGGTGGATCAGGAGGATGCGCGACGCCGCGGCTTCGATGTCGCTCGCGATATGGGTCGAGAAGAGGACGATGCGATCCGCCGCCTGCTCCAGGAGGATCTGGCGGAAGCGGCCGCGCGATTCGATGTCGAGACCGGTCGTCGGCTCGTCGACGATCAAGATCGGCGGCGCGCCGAGCAGGCAGCGGGCGATGCCTACCCTTTGCCGCATGCCGCCGGAGAAATCACGCACCTTCCTTCGTGCGTGCTCGGCGAGGCCGACGGCGTCGAGCAGCCTCTCCACTTCCGATCCACGTACCCGGTTGTCGTCGATGCCGCGTTCCATCGCCCAATGGTCGAGGAACTGCTCGGCCGTGAAATCGGGATAGGCATTGAACTCCTGAGGCAGGAAGCCGATCCGCAGCCGATACTCGGCGAGATCGTCCGCGTTGACCGTCACGCCGCGGAACGAGACCGAGCCGCGGGTGGGAGAGAGCAGGCCGGTCAGCAGGCGCAGAAGGGTGGTCTTGCCCGCTCCGTTCGGCCCGAGCAGGCCGGTAATGCCGGGAGTCAGCTCGAAGCTCACCCCGAAAAGCGCCTTGTGCCCCGAGGCGTACCTCTTGGTCAGGCTGCGCACGGCGAGCTTCGGCGGGCCGACGGCGCCCGCCGCGCTCCACTCGGGCGGTTGCCGCCGACGGCGAATTTCTTCCGGGTCGCGGGTCTGCCAGCGGACGGCGGCGAGGCGCAGCGGCGGCACGACGAGCAGGGCGACCGACAGGGCGACGGCGCCGCACAGGGCGGCGGCGCGCATCGGCACCACCCAGCGGCAGCGGATGAAGTCGGCGCCCAGGGTCGGCAGGGCGAGGGCGAGGGCGGCGGGAATCAGCGAGGCGGCGAGCCACGGGGTTTCCCGGCGCAGACCGCGGTAGAGCCCGGCGCCCGCCCGGTCGCCCGCGCCGGTCTGCCTCGCGGCTCCTTCGGCTCCCCCGCTCGCCGCTTCCGCCGCCTCGGCGGATAAAGGCAGCGTAAGGCAAAGGCTCGCCACCAGCGCGAGAACCGTCAGCTCGTCGACCTGACCGAGGGTGGCGGCGACGAGCGGTGTTGCGGCGAACAGACCCGCCGCGAGCGGCGTAAGAGCCACCAGGGCGGAGATCAGCCCGCCCAAACGCCAGGCGGCGACGGCAAACAGGAGGAGCGGCACGGCGAGGGCCAGGCCGATCACCCGCAGGCGGTCCGGCTGCCAGAAGAGAAGGGAGAGCGCCGGCCGCTCGAGGTCGACTCCGGCCGGCAGCCGAAGCTGGGCGAGGCTGCGGTCGATCTCCTTCCTCCGCGCGACCCGCACCTCCTCGGCACTCTGATGCAAGCGAAACTCGATCGGCACCACGAAGCGGCCGGATTGGCGGCTCACCCGGGGGATCACCGAATCCTGGTGTAGCGCGAGCGTTGCGGCCGGGACGAGCGTGCGACGCCCAAGGCGGAGCGGGCGATCGAGCAGATTCGCCACCAGGGGGACGGCGCGATCGGGATCGGCCGGCGCTCCGGCGGTCACGACCACCAGCGACCGGGATACGCCGCCCGGGCCGGGTGGCAGTGGCAGCGGGACGGGGCCGGAGCTGATTCGGGCAAAGGCGGTGGCGATCTCCGCGACGTCTTGCGGCGCGGCGTCGAGCTTCGGCCGCAGGGTCAGGAGCACGGAGGGATCGCCCCAGCCGGTGATCGAGTGCGGACGCACCTGAAAGCTGTCGAGCCGGTAGAGGATGCGCCGGTAGGCGGTGACGAGCAGGTCGAGATCGCCGCCGGAGAGGACCATGCGATAGAACAGACCTTCCTCGTCGGCTTTCGCGCGGTCTTCGAGATCGAGGACGAACGCCCCGCCGCCGGCCGCCCCCGCGCCGGTCTCGATTTTCGCCGCGGCCGCCCCCGGAATCTTGTAGCGGATGGTCGTGGCGAGCCAGGCAAGGCGGTCGGGGCGCCGATCCTCGGGGCGGACCTCCACCCGCACGAGCGCGCGGCCGGCGCGCGAGCTGCTCCAGAAGCGCTCGACCTCCTCGGTCTTGGCGAGCTGCTCCTCGACCCCGCGCACCTGCCGCTCGGTCTCAAGGAGAGTGGCGCCGTCCGGCAGGTTGAGCCGGATGTCGAAGCTGCCGCCGTCGGGCGACAGGTCGCCCGGCCGGGGCACGAGCGCCGGTCCGAACAGCGCGGCGGCCAGGCTGCAGAAAGTACACAGGACGAGCGCGGCGGTGCCGGGGTCGCGCAGCAGGCGGCGCTGGAATCCCGCGAATGCCGCGGCAAGAGCGCTCGCCGCGGCGGCGATCCGTCCGCGCCCGATTGACGATCCGCCGCGATCCGAAAGGTTCTCGCGATCCTCGCCGCGAAGCCGCGAAGCAGCCGGCAGGAGAGCCGCGGCGAGAACCGCGGCGGCGGTCGAAAGGAGAAAAGCGCGCGCCGGCTCGGCCAGCAGCGGCCCGAGCTCCCGGCCGGCCAAGGCGACCGCCACGGGCACCGCGGCGGCGGTCGCCGCGGTGGTCGCCGCCAGAGTCCAGAAGCCCCGCCCGCCGCTGCGACCGAGACGCAAAGCCGCCGCGGGGAGCGCCGCCGTCGCTCCGAGCACCGAGGCGACCAGGGTGGTGACGTGGAGCGGCACGCCCACGAGCCAGAGCGCGTTGGCCGCCGCCGCAAGGCCGGCGGGTAGAGCCAGGCCGAAGGTGAAGGCGCCGAGCCGGCCCGCCAAGCGCCAGCCCAGAGCGGCGGCCACCAGCGCGGCGACCAGGAGGCCCAGCGCCAAATGACCGAGCAGGGTGCGCAAGGGCTCCGCCTCGCTCCAGTCGATCGTGCCCTTCACCCCGCCCGGCCCTGCCGACATCCGCTCGACTTTTCGTCGCAACGCCCGGTCGGCGGCGAGTACCTGCGCACCCTCGGCCCGCCAGACGAACAGGGCGCGGGCGGGCCTTCCCTGGTAGCGGACGCGGAAGGTCGGATCGGGCCAGCGGGCGCGCAACGAGGCCACGGTTGATAGCGGGGCGACGGGCGAAAACGGCACGGCGTCTTCGTTCATCCCCGGCTCGCCGCCCTCGGCAGGGAGCCGTACCGGCAGCCGGCCGAGATCTTCCGCCGTGGCGGCGGACACGATTACCGGCAACCGCCGGTCCCCCTGGACCGTACGGCCGAGATCGCTCTGCCGCAGCGCGCCGTCGAGCATCGCCCGCACGCGCGCGGCGGCCCCGGCCGGATCGAGAGCTCCGGCGGCCAGCTCCACCCGCAACTCTTCGCGCCGGACGCCTAGAGCGTCCACCGAGCGGACCCCGGGCACGCCGCGCAGCTCCTCGGCGGCGGCCTCGGCCGCGGCGTCCGAGGTCACTCCGGAGAGCCAGACGAGAGCCAGCAGATTCCCTTCGACCTGGGCCGCCGGGTCGACCGAGAGAACGGCTCCGTGCGGCAACCGGCGCCGCAGAGCCGTCAGCTCGGATCCCAGGCGCGCCGCCTTGCTTTCTGGATCGGTTCCGGGCGCGAAACGGACGCGCAACTCCGCCCCGTCCGAGCGCACCTCTCCCGCCGTGCCGGTCACCCGGCCGAGCGAACGGATCGCGGCTTCGATCTCCTCCACCCAGTCGCGGGCGACGACCGCCGGCTCCCGCGCTTCGGGCAGGGTCAAGCCGACCGTCAGCTCCGGAAAGCTCCGTTTCGGCAGGTAATCGAGCGGCAGCCGTTCGAAGGCGACTGCCCCCAAGAGCAGCAGCCCGGAAGTCGCCACCAGGCGGGAAATCGCTCGCATCTAGCCACCCGCCCCGTCGAACGTCGTAGGGGCGGCGCTTGCTCCGCCCCGGAGGCCACCCGCACGGGGTTCCTTCCGGGCAAGCGCCCGGTAGAGCACCGGCACCAGGAGCAGCGAGGCGAAGACCGAGGTGAGCGTTCCGCCCATCACGGCGAGCGCCAGCGACCGCCGCAGCTCGACCCCGGCACCGCCGAGCGCGGCCAGGGGAAGCATCCCGGCGAGCGTACAGATGGTGGTCATCACGATCGGTCGATAGCGCTCCGCGGCGGCGCGGCGAATGGCCGCAGTGATTCTCTCTTTCGGAGATTCGTTCGGAGAATCCGGCGAGCCGTCCGCCGGAGCGGCACGGCGGTTCTCCTCGATCCGATGGACCAGGACGATCGCGTTGTTCGCCACGATCCCGCCGAGCAGGATCAGACCTAAGAAGGAAAGAATGTTGAGGCTCTGGCCGGCGAGCAGCAGAAGGCCGAGCGCACCGCCCAGGGCGACCGGCACGGTCACCATGACCACGAGCGGAATGCGGAACGACTCGTAGAGCGCGGCGACGGTCAAAAAGACCAGGGCGAACGAGAGCAGCAGCGCCAGACGGAGCTGGCCGAAGGCGCGGCGCAGCTCCAGCGCCTGGCCGGCGAGCGCGATCTCCTCGCCCGCGCCGCGCTTCGAGGCGGAGGTCATCCGGGCGAGGGCCACCTCCGGATCGCCGTGCACCGCTTCGAACGCGCGCCGCGCCGCCGGCCGCCCATCCTGCCGTTCGAGGTAGGGGGGGCGCGCTCCCGGCACCAGCCGAGCTAGGGCGCCGAGCGGCACCACACCGCCGGAGCTCCCGGAGACACCGGGCTCGCCGGGGCCGGTGGAGACCCCCGGGATATTCACCGGCAGCAGGCGCGGGTCGGCCGGCTCGACGGCGCGTACCAGGATCTCCGGCTCGGTCCCTTCGAGATGCAGACGCCCGGCGATCTGATCCCCCAAGCTCTGCCGTACTTGGCTCTCCACGACCGCGCGGTCCAACCCCAACGCCGCCAGCCGGGGGAGATCCCAAGAGAGGAGCACGGCGGCGAGCGGCCGGTCGCCCTGACCCGCCCGTTTCCGCTCCTGGGAGGTGGCGCCGAGCGCCCGCGCGGCGCGCGCGGCCAGCGCCTCCGCTCGCGCGGGATCGGCGGCGGTAGCCACCACTTCGAGCCGGCGGCCGGCGCTCTGGATCGCGTCGACGAAAGCGCTCGGCCGCGGCTCGATCCAGGTCTCGACATCGGGCAGACGGGCGAGCGCCGCGCGCAGACGAGGGCGGGCCGAGGCGGCGCTCGCGACGTCGGGGAAGGCGAGAACCAACCGCCCGGTCTCGTCGCGGTCTTCGCCCGGTTCGGGCGGCGGCAGCTGGAGCGCCGTTTGTTCCGGCTTCGCCCGACCGGCGATCCCCACCGCCCGCGCGGCTTGCTCTTCGACCGCGAGACCCAGCCGCCGTGCCGCTTCGGGGGTTAGATCCGGGGCCAGACGCCAACGCACGACGAGATCCGCCGAGACCGCCTCGGGGACCAGCTCGCGCGGCAGGCGGGTAAACGCGACGAGGGCGAGGGCCGTCACGGCGAGGGCCGCGACGACGACCGGCAGCGGCCGGGCGAGCACGAGGTCGAGAAAGCGCAGATAGGCGCCTCGGCCGACGCTTCGTCCGGTTTTTCCACCGAGCCCGCCGCGCTCCCCGCGATTCCCGGCGAGGACCGGTGTCACGGTCAACGAAAAGAGCAGCGAGGCGGCAAGCGAAGTGACGATGGCGAATGCCTGCACGCCGAAAAAGGCGCGGGCGAGACCCCGCAGGTAGATCAACGGCAGGAAGACCACGGCCGTGGTGCAGAAGCTCGCGATCACCGGCAGGGCGATCTGGCGCGCTCCGGCGAGCGCCGGCTCGGGCGAGCCTTGCGATCGGGCGGTCTCGATCGCTTCGAGCACCACGATCGAGCTGTCGACCAGCATGCCGGCGGCGAGCGCCAGGCCGGCGAGAGAGACCACGTCGAGCGCGGCGCCCCAGAGCGAGAAACCGACGAACGCGGTGAGCAACGAGGCCGGCACGACCACCGCGAGGCCGAGCGTCGGCCGCCAGCTACCGAGGATCAAGCGGAGCACCGCGGTCCCGAGCAGCAGACCGAACAGGGCGCCGAGACCCAGCTCGCCGAGCGCCCCCAGCACCTCGCGGCTGCGGTCGTCGACCACCGCGAGCTTCAGTCCGGAGCTGGCGCGGGCGGAGAGATCCGCCGTGCGTGCCCGTACCGCGGCGGAGAGAGCGACGGCATTCGCTTCCGGCGCGCGGAAAACCCGCACTAACGCGCCGTCCTGGCCGCCGAGGCGGAAGAACGTACCGTCCTGCACTTCTTCAAACTCGATTCGCGCGACGTCGCCGAGCACGCTCTCCCCCCGCGGCCCCGGGATGCGCAGCGCCCGCAGGGCATCGAGAGAGGTCGCCTCTTCCCGCACCAGCAGCGGCCGGACCGAAGCGCCGGACCGCGCCCGGCCGGCGGCGGCGTCGATCCCCACCGTGCGCAGGCGGGCCACCAGGTCGGCGGCCGTCAAGCCCCGTGCCGTGAGCGCGGCGGCCTGCGGATAGACCACCGCGTGGCGCGGTGTCAGACCGACCGTTTCGACCCGCCCGGCCCCTTCGATCCGCGCCAGCTCCGGCACCAGAAGCTTCTTGGCGAAATCCGTCCGCGCGGCACCCGACGCGCCGCCCAGGACCGCGACCTCGACGATCGGCTCCGGATCGCCGGCGGTCATTTCCACCGCCAGCGTCGCTTCGCCCTCCGGGTCGAGGTCGGCCAGGCGCCGTTCGGTTTCGATCCGCAGGCGGTCGGCGTCGGTCTGCCATTCGCTTTCGACCCGGGCGCGGACGAAGCCGTCCCCTGTCGTCGTGCGCACCGAAGTGACGCCCGAGATGGCGGCCAGGCGTCGCTCCAGAGGGCGGGTGAAACGATCGAGCACCTCTTCCCGCGAGCGGCCCGCGACCGAGACGGTCACGTCGAGCCGCGGCCGTTCGAGCGCCGGCAGCAGCGAGACCGGCAGGCGGAGCAGCGAGACGAGCCCGAGGACGACCAGTGTGAAGGCGCCGATCAGGGTCGAGATCGGCCGGGAGACGGCGCGACGGATCATCTGCCCGTCGCTCCGGATTCCCCGCCCGGGGCTTCCCCTTCGATCGCCGCGATCGGATCGCCTTCGGCGAGCAGCGCGGCGCCGCCGACCACCACCTTGTCGCCCGGCGAGAGGCCGCGCAGGATCTCGACCCGGCCGCCACCCCGGGCTCCCGTCTCGACCGACTCCCGATGGGCGGTTAGGTGGCCCTGGCTGCGCTGGGCGACGAACAGGGCGCTGCCGCTCTCGGCCACCACCAACGCCTCTTCCGGCACCGTGAGCGCCTGCTCGTGGCGGTCGAGCGCAACCCGCACCTCGACCCCTTCGCCGGGACCCGGCAGGCCGGTGGGATCGCCGACCGCGACGATCAGTTTCACCGTGCCCCCGGCGTCCACCACCGGCGCCACCTCGCGCACCGTGCCCGCTCCCGTCTCCCCGCCCTGGCTCCCGAAACGCACGGCGAGCCCGGCATGCAGGCGGTCGCGATCCGCGGCCGCCGCCCGCCCTTCGACCGAAAGTGCCCCGGCGGCGGCGATCCGCCCGAGGACGGTGCCCGCCGCCACCTCGGATTGCGGCGCGATCCGCCGGTCGACGATCAGCCGCCCGGAGAGCGGCGCGCGCAGCGAGAGCCGGCCGAGCCGGTTCTCGGCCGCGGCGAGCCGGCTCCGGGCGAGATCGGCGTCGGCCTTTTGCGACGCGAGGACCACCGCCGCCTCCACCCCGGCATCGAACGCCCGCTGATGTCGGGCTACCTCGGATTCCGCCCTTTTCACCTGCAACCGCGCCTCGGCAAGCTCCGCGTCGGCGTCGCCGAAAGAGATGCGCGCGAGCACCTCTCCCGCCCGAACGTCGGCGCCCGCGGCCAGGCCGGCCGCGAAGCGCGCCGGATACTGAATCCTGCCGCCCGTCGGCACGCTGACCTCGGCCATCCCGCCCGGCTGAACGGTCCCGAGAACCACCAGCTCCGGCTGGAACGCCTCCCGCTTCGCCACTTCCAGCCGCACCGGGGCCGCGGGCGCCTCCTCGGGCAGGGGAGCCGGCGCCTGGGCGCAGGCGCCGAGGAAGCAAATAACGGCGGCGAACGGGAAAGTAATGCGGTTCTTCGGGGCCTTGGTCTTCATCGCGGTCTCCATCACGAAACGAGCGTCTCCGGCCGGCGCAGACGCCGACGGGCATAGAGGAAAAGGATCAGCGTGGCGGCGCCGAGCACGAGGGCGCCGCCCAGCCAGGAGAGCGACTCTTCGGGACCGGGCAGCCAGGCGTTGAACACGCCTTGGTGGCGGTCGGGAATCGGATTGGCGAAAAACCAGCGGGAAAAGGCGAGCACGGTGCCCATCGACGCCAGCCAGACCGCTCCGCCGCTTTTGAGCCGCACCGCCCAAAACAGCGCCGTGGCGCCCAGGAAGAGGGAGATGATCGGCACCTGCATGAGAACCGACAGCAGCGGGAAACCCGCTCCCCCCTCGTACAGCCAGTCGAAGCCCATCAGCAGCCAACCCTGGACGCAGAGCACGCCGCACACCGAGGCCACACGGCGCAGGAAGTACCCTTCGGCGGCGGGCGTGGTGAGCGCGAGATCGAGACAGCCGGCTCTCCGTTCGACCTCGACGATCCCGGAGAGAGCCGGCAGGCCGAGCAGCAGGAACGGCGGTAGCACGACCCCCGACCAGACCGCTTGCGGTTCGTCCCCCGAGCCGAGCAGCATGGCGATCAGCGCCGCGCCGACGACCAGAAAGTCGACCACGGCAAACATCAGCAGCCGCCGGCCGAGCAGCAGCTCCAGCGAGAGGCGCGTCGTCCGCAACAGGCGGCGCAGGCGCTCCGCCGGTTTGCGGAGCCTCGGCGGCAGCGAGAGCGGCGTCTTGAGGGTCCCCTTCATCGGTGGACGCCCTGAAAGAAGACCCGGTCGCGCGGCGCGCCCAGTCGTACCAGTCGATGGCACTCCTGGTCGGGGTCGAGAAAGACCCCCTGAGGCCGGTGTGCCGTCGCGAACGCGAACGGCGTGCTCTCTCCCGTTCCGGCCCGCACCTCGGTCTCGACCGGCCCGAGCTCGGTGGTCAAGACGACGCGGCAGAGCGACTCGCCATCGCCCTCGTTGTGGACCCGGCCGATCACCCGCCAGCCGCTGCCGACGGGCTGGAAATCCACCCCTTCGAGCACCAAGTCCGGCAGCTTGCCCGAAAGGAAGAAGTCGCGGATCATCGGCTCGACGTCGCGCTCGCTCCGGCGCTTCAAAATCGCCGCGAAATCAGCGAAGGTCGCCGGGGTCTCCGCGTGCCCGGCCGCGGGGGCGAGCAACTCTTCGACCGTCGCCCGGAGCGCCTCCGCGCCGGCTCTGCGGCCGAGCGCCACGATCAGGGCCGGAAAGCGATCGAACCAATAGCCGTAGCTCTGCGGGTGCAGCGCGGGAGACTTGACCGCCGGCAACCGTTGCAGCGAGAACGGCCCCACCAGCGCCCCGGATTGCGGCCCTAACCCGAGCCGTTCGAGAACGAGAGTCCGCAGGAGCTGGCGGAAGAACAGCGACTCGTCGGGCGCGAACCGACGCCTTCTCGCCAGACGCGAGGAGACGATCTCCGCCGCCAGGCGCTCCGGTGGCAGCGGTGCGGTCGCAATCAGATCGGTCTCGCCGAGGAAGGCCAGATTGCCGGTCACGGTGACCCACGATTCGAACGGGTCGCGATAGCGGCCGTTGAACAGAGACAGATGGTTGCGATCGTGGATCTCTTCGGCCGGCCACTCCAGGATGATCAGCCGCCCGGAATCGCCGACGCCTCCGCCGCCACTCCCGCCAGCACCCGGCCAGGCCTCTTCCATCATCTTGGAGCTGCCGGCGAAGAATCCCAGGTGCAGCTCGCCCGCGGCGCGATGGGCCGGAAAGACCGCGACCGCCGTGCCGTTCTTGGTGCTCTCCGGCAGCAGCCGTTGGCGCCCGCCCCGGACGGTCAGCTCGGGCAACGAGAGCGTGCACCGGCTATCCAGCCGCCCGGCGCCGCCCGCTGTTCGCTCCGGATCGGAAAGGCCGCCGCAGCTGTCCGCGACCAGGAGACCGCGAGGGACCGAGAGAGCGATTTCCAGCCGGGCCAAGGGAAAATACACCTCGTCGGCGACGTTGCCGTCCGCCACCGGAGCCCACGTCGTATAGCGGGGCACGGGCGTCAAGTCGGATGCCACAAGGTCGATCCGCAATCCGGAGATCGCCGGCACCTGGTAGCTGCGCGAGAGATCCGTCCGGTCGTGCCCCAAACGCGCGTTGCGGTTTTTCTCGTAGGCGTGCGCGAAAGAGGCGAGATCTCCGCCTTGCCACGGAGGAAGGTTGAATTTCGTCGCGCCGGGCCGCCCCCCGAGCCGAAAGCGCAGCTCCCGGCGCCCGCCCGGCGGGATCGGCGGATCGACCTCGATCGCCAGCCGGTCCCACACTCGGTCGATGCTCACCCGACCGCGATCGGCCGCCACCGAGGTCAGCTCCAGGCCGGGGTTGAGGGAAAAAGCCAGATGCCCCTGCGGCCGATCCCCGCTGTTCCTGAGCGTGCCGCGGACCGAGAGCGCCACGCGTCCCGACGCGTCGAATCCCCCTTCGATCCGCCACGCGTCCGGCACGACCGCCACCGCCATCGGCGCCGGGGCACCGCCCGTCTCCGCTTTCCAGCGCCTCCCGGCCAACTTCTCGTACCGCACGGATCGCTCGACTTCGAGCCCGACGGCACCCGCCGCCAGGGCCAGCGCACAGGTAAGGACCAGAAAATCCGCGGGCGCAGGTAACGGGTCCGGCGTGTACTGCTCGCGCAGACGACCGAAGGAGACCAGAAAGTTGCGCAGCGGATGATCCGGCCGGATCCGCTGCGGCCGCACGTCCGGCCGGGTGCGCCGGATGAAGAGCACGGCGATTCCGAGGGCGGCGGCGGCCGCCGCCACGAACAGCAGCCCCTCGGCCAGCTCCTGTTCGGCCGCGGTCCCAAGGTCGAACCCCGCTTCGGTCTCCGGCAGCGGAAAACTCCACCGCCACTTGTCCTGTTGAGCCTCGAAGGACATCGCGACCAGCGTCAGGGTCCACCGCGCCGGAACGATGTCCAGTCCGGTGAGGGGCGAATCGAAACGCATCCGGAACCGATTCAACGCTTCGTTTCCGATCGCCGGAACGACGCCGAAGACAAGGAGCACAAGTAGGAACGAGCCGACCGGGTTGCCGCCGATGGTCCCGAGGCCGAGGGCCAGGCCTGAGGAGGCGATCGTCAACGGAACGACATGAAGCAGCCAAGGGCCGAAGAACGGCGCCAGGTTCGTTGCGCCCCCGGCGCCGCCGTCGGCCCACGCCATGCCGGCCGCGAAGAGAATGGGGATCGCGGTCAAGGGAAGAAGGAGGGCCAAGAGCGCCACGAAGCGGCGCAGCAGATAGCCCGAGTTGGTCACCCCGGAAAGGGTCGCCGTGGTCCAGGCGCCGGTGCCGCGCTCGCGACTGATGCCGTCCATCGACAGGAGGGCGGCCAAGAGCACCGACAGGAACGGCAACAGGCTCAAGGTGGCGCTCGCGTAGGTGGCGCCCCCGATCACGTAGTCGAGCCGCTCGCGGCGCAGGTGGATCACCGCCGCCGGAACGCAGCCGAGCAGAACGTAGCCGACGGCAAAGGCGCGGAAGCGTAGCGAGCGCCACTGGATGCGGAGCTCGTGCCGAACGAACGCGGTAGTGAGAGGGATCAGTTTCACGCCGTCTCCGCGTTCTGCGAAGCGACGTCCGCCACGCCGCGAAGCGCCAGAAAAGCACCGTAGGCCTCTTCCAGCCCGGCCGGCCGCGGGGGGGCGCCGGGAATCGGCGTCTCGCTCCAAACCACCCGCTCGACCGCCCCCTCGCGATCCGCCCGGTAGGTGACCTCGACCGCCCCCGGCGGCAGCGGTTCCTCGGCGGGAAAGCGGAACAGACGCCCGGAAGCGCCGCGCAGCAGCTCGGTCGGAGTGCCGTCGAACAACAGGCGCCCCTTGCCGATCACCACCAGGCGCGGGCAGGTCGCCTCGACGTCTTCGACGATGTGGGTCGAAAGCAGCACCGCGGTCTGCTCGGCGACCTCGCCGATCAGGGTCCGGAACCGAATCCGCTCTTCCGGGTCGAGCCCCGCGGTCGGCTCGTCGACCACCAAAAGGCGCGGCGAATGGATGATCGCCTGCGCCACCCCGAGCCGGCGTTGCATGCCGCCCGAGTATTCGATCGCCCGCCGGTCGGCGGCCTCGGACAGCCCCACCGCGCGGAGCAGCTCCCGCACCCGCTCTTCGAGCGCCCGGCGCCCGAGCGGAACTCCGCGCAAACGGGCGCAGTGGAGCAGGTACTCCCGGCCGGTCAACCCCGCGAGCGGCCGGTAGTCCTGCGGCAGGTAACCGATCGAGCGCCGGATCGCCGGCCGCGACCGAGCCCGCGCGGCATCCAATCCGTCGTACACCCGCCGCCCCGCGCTCGGTTCGAGCGCCAAGACCAAAATCGACAGAAAAGTAGTCTTGCCCGCCCCGTTCGGACCCAACAGACCGACCATCCCCCGGTCCAAGCGCAGGTCCACTCCCCGAAGCGCCTGCGTCCCGTCGGCATAGGTCTTGGCCAGCCCTTCCAGCTCGATCATCCGCCCTCCAAACCACCGGCCGAGGCTTCCGTCCGTGGGGGTCTCTTTGTGCGTCGGTGTACTATACGACTGATACGGCCGAAGTGTTGCGCAATCAAAAACAGGGAGCGAGCCGGCGGCCTGCCGTAGACTTCGGCCCCTATGACGGAACGACGCGCCAAGATCATGGCGACGCTCGGCCCCGCGAGCTCGGAGGAGTCGGTGCTCCGCGAGCTTCTGGAGGTCGGCGTCGATCTGATTCGACTGAACCTGTCCCATGGGACCCAGGACGAGCATCGCGAGACGATCAGCCGGGTGCGCCGGGTGGCGCTCGACGTGCGCCGGCACGTGCCGATCGTGCTCGACCTGATGGGGCCGCGCTATCGGCTCGGCCTGATTCCCGGCGACCGGCGGACGCTCGTCGCGGGCGAGATCGTGCGCTTGGGCGAGGCGGCGGAGGGGGCCGATCTGCCGGTGGACGATCCGGCGTTCCTCGCCCACCTCGCCCCGGGCGAGCGGGTATTGATCGATGCCGGTTTGATCGAGTTGAGGATCGAGGCCCGGGAGGGCTCGGTGCTCACCGCCCGGGTGGCCAACGGCGGCCCAATCCGCAGCCGCAAGGGATTGAACCTGCCCGATTCCGCCTTGCCGTTCGTGATTTCGGCCAAGGACGTGAGCGACATCACGTTCGCGGTGGCCGAGGGGGCCGACTATCTCGCGGCGAGCTTCGTTGGCGAGGCGGCGCACGTCGAGGCGGTCCGCGCTCTCGCCCTTCAGGCGGGTGGCGCGATTCCGATCATCGCGAAGCTCGAACGGGCCGCGGCGCTCAAGAATCTCGACGAGATCAGCGCCGCCTCCGACGGGGTGATGGTCGCCCGCGGCGATCTGGGGGTCGAGGTCGCGCTCGCGACCGTTCCGGTCTGGCAGAAGGAGATCATCGCCGCCGCGCGCCGCGCGGGTAAACCGGTGATCGTCGCCACCCAGATGCTCGAATCGATGATCGAGCAGCCGCGTCCGACGCGCGCCGAGGCGACCGACGTGGCGAACGCCGTATTCGACGGAACCGATGCGTTGATGCTTTCGGGCGAGACGACGATCGGCCGTTATCCGGTGGAAACGGTACGGACGATGGCCGGCATCATCCTCGAAGCCGAGGCCTACGACCGGCGCCGCCGGCCGCCGCGCACCTCCTTCCGGCCGCTCGGCGCCGAGCAGGTGCGGCGCCACACGCCTCTCGATCCGACCGCGACCGGGCCGGAGTGCGATCCGTCGCTCGACGTGCCCGACCTGGTCTCAGCCGCCGCGGTGTTCGCCGCCGACGAGCTGGGAGTGCGCCGGATCGTGGCGTTTTCCCAGAGCGGCTTTACCGCGCGGCTGGCCGCCCGTTATCGGCCGGAAGCCCCGATCGTCGCGTTCACGCCCGACCCCCGGGTCGCCCGCCAGCTCCAACTGGTCTGGGGGGTCCGTCCGCTGCTCGCCGAGGGCGACGTCGAGCACCTGGACGGCATGATGCAGGTGGTCGACAAAAAGCTCCAGCTCGCCGGGCTCGCGACCGCCGGAGACCGGATCATCGTGCTGATGGGCCACCCGATCCGCGAACGGCCGTTGACCAACCTGATGCGCGTCCATCGCGTCCGCTCCGCCGAAGAGTGGGAAAGGCTCCGGCCGGAGGTCGATCCCCACCTTCCGAGGGAGGAGGTCGGACCGTGATTCCGTTCGCGGACAACCAGCCGCGCCGAGGCACCCCGGTGGTCACGATCCTGTTGATCGCGATCAACGCGCTGGTCTTCCTCTACGAGCTGTCACTGGGGCCGCGGCTCGACGGGTTTCTGTTCCAATCGGCGTTCATCCCCGCGCGCCTCCACGAAGCGCCGGTGATCCTCCATTTCGGCGCCGGCCTGTGGAGCGGCCTGCTGTCGATGTTCCTCCACGGCGGCTGGTTGCACTTCCTCGGCAACATGCTGTTCCTGTGGATCTTCGGCGACAACGTCGAGGACCGGCTCGGCCACGGGCGCTTCCTGATCTTCTACCTGCTCGCGGGGTACGTCGCGACCTTCGCGCACGCCTTCGCGAACCCGGCATCGCAGATTCCCGCGATCGGCGCATCGGGCGCGATCTCCGGCGTGCTCGGCGCCTATCTCTTTCTTCATCCGACGGCGCGGATCAGAACCCTCGTTTTCATCTTCATCTTTTTCACCACGATCGAGATCCCGGCGCTCATCTTCCTGCCGCTCTGGTTCCTCCTCCAGCTGGGACCCGGCCTCGCCTCGATCGGCTCCGCCGACGCCGCAACCGGCGGAGTCGCCTGGTTCGCCCATATCGGGGGGTTCATCGCGGGACCAATCCTGCTGCTGGTGCTCGGCGGGCGCAGACGGCCGAGCGGCGGCTACGACACCTACTCCAGGTAATCGTGCCCATGGAACTCCGCAGGAGCGAGCGGCCCGATCCGAAGCTCTGGGCCGTGCTTGCAGCCTGGGCCGCTTGGACTCTCTGGGCGGCGGTCCGAACCGCGGGAAACCTCTCCGACGACGCGTTCATCACCCTCCGCTACGCCGAGAACTTCGCGCGGGGGCAGGGCTTGTTGTTCAACCCGGGCGAGCGGGTGTTCGGCTGCACGGAGCCCTTGCTCGCTTTGTTGCTGGGTGCCGCACGGTGGGCTACCGGTGCTTCGCTCCCGATCCTCGCCACGGCGGTCCACGCGATCGGATTGCTTGCCCTCGCCGCTCTCGTCTTGGTTGGGGCCGCTCGTTCGGGTCGGGCCCTCTCGGGGGTGGTCGCCGGCAGCCTAATTCTGGCTCTCCCGTTCTGTTGGTCGCTTCAGGGCTTCGCTTGGGTTTGGGTCGCGGTTCTCTTGGCGGCAGCGGCGCTGCTTGCCGTGCGGCGACCCGTTCTCGCCGGGGTGCTCGCCGGGCTGGCGGTGGGCTTTCGGCCGGATGCGCTGCTCGGCGTGGCCCTTTTAGGCCTCTTCGTGGGGGCAACTCCTCTCGGAGGAAGGAAGCCGTTCCTTCGCCTGATCGTCGGGGCGGCGCTCACCGTCGGCCTCTTGGTGCTTTGCGCCTGGCTCTGGTTCGGACAGGTGTTGCCGGTGACGCTCGCCGCAAAGCAAGCGTTCGCCAACGGCACGGAACGGGCGGGAACGCGCAGCGGCCTCGGGTTCTGGCCCGCGGCGTGGCCGGTCTTCGCGCGCGTCTTCGGCGATTGGATGGCACCGGTCGCCGTGCTGTGGGGCGTGTTCGGAGGCGTGTTGGGGTTGGCGCGAATTCGTCGCGTGGGCGACCCGGTCTTCGCCCTCCTGGTCGGCTTCGGCGCGGCACTGGCGGTCGCCTATCCGATCCTCGGGGTGTCGTTCTGGTCCTGGTACGTGATCCTGCCGCTGATCGC
Source organism: Thermoanaerobaculia bacterium (assembly GCA_035995205.1). GTDB lineage: Bacteria > Acidobacteriota > Thermoanaerobaculia > Multivoradales > UBA5704 > DASYKS01. Next base: position 26,419 of record DASYKS010000079.1, on the reverse strand, counting down.
GCTGCTGCTTGGCCTCGCCCAGAGCTTGGCCTGGGGCGGAAGATCATGGCGGTGGGTCCTCGCGCTGCCGGCGCTGCTCGCCCTGATCGCGGCGGGCATTTCCGCCGCCCGTCAATGGGGAACGGTCGACCAAGCCGGCCCGAGGGCGGCGCTCTATCGCCGGGCCGGCGCGTGGCTCGCTCAATCCACTCCCCCAACCGCCCGAGTGGCCGCGTTCGAGGTGGGCACGCTCGCCTTCTACGCCGACCGGCCCGTCGACGATCTCCTCGGCCTGGTCTCGCCGCAATACATCGCCGCTGTTGCCAACGGCGACTGGGCCGGTGCCCTGCTCGCGAGCCGCGCCGACTTCGTGGTTCTGACCGGGGAAAGCAGGATCAACACGCAAGCCCGGTGGTTCACACGCCGTTACCGCCTGGCCGACGAGATCACGGTCGGTAAGGAACGGGCCGCGATTTACGCTTACCGGCGCCGCGAGCGCAATCGATCCCAGACGCCGTGACGCGGCTAAGCTAACTTCGCCAGGTAATCCTCGAGCCGGTCGAAGTTCTCCTCGTTCGCAACGCGGATGAACCCCTCGATCCGGGCGCCCTCCGCGGGATCCTCGAACAGCATCCGCCACGTGAGGCCCGTCTTCCCCTCCCGCTCCACGAAGATCATGGTCATTCGGAAGCGATGCGTTGGGTCCAGATGGTCGAGAACGACCCGCTCCGGCTCCACGACCTCGACGAATTCCTTCGCCATCTCGTATTCCGCGCCGTCGGGGCCGCGCATCACGAAGCGCCACGCTCCGCCCGGCCTCAGGTCGAACTCGCTGAATTCGTTGGTGAAGCCGTTCGGACCCCACCAATGCATCAGGTGGTCCGGATTGCTGAACACCTCGAAGAGGCGTTGGCGCGGCGCATCGAATTCCCGGGTGTTCACGATCTCGGTTCCGGAGGCTTCTTCGTTTGGGTTCATGTTCGGTCTCCCGCCGCCGTTTGCGGTCCGATGCCGTCCAAGCGTACTCGACGGCGCCTTGCGGTGGCGAGCGATCTCTTGCAGACTCGGACTCATCCCATGTCGAATCGCCCGCGCGACCTGCCGAGTCTAGACGCTCTGGGCCGGGACCTGCTGGAGGTCTCCCGGTGGCGCAAGGCATGGTCGTTGGTCTTGCCGTTCGCGCTCACCGCATCGTTCTTCGCATTCGGTGCCCGCGGCCGCTGGCTTGCCGCCCTGGCCTGCCCGGTGCTGCTGAGCTTCTTGACCTACGCCTCGACCTCGCACGATCTGGTACATCGCAATCTGCGATTGCCGGCCTGGCTTAACGAGATCCTGCTTTCCGCCGTGGAGCTGATCACCTTCCGCAGCGGCCACGCGTACCGCGCCGTCCACCTGCACCATCATGCGCACTTCCCGGCGTCCGACGACATCGAAGGGTCGGCGGCGGGAATGCCCTGGTATCGCGCGCTGCTCTCCGGGGTGACGCTACAGGTTCGACTTTGGATCTTCGCTCTGCGCCAGCCGGGCCCTCATCGCCTATGGGTACGAGCCGAGGTGACGCTGGTCGCCGTTTTCGCGACCGGTTGCCTGGCGCTCTTGCCTTGGACTCCCCTGCCCGCGCTCTATCTCGGGCTCATGGTGGCGGGCAGTTGGATCTATCCCTTCATGACTGCGTACCTGGTTCACGACCCGGACGGAGCCGGCGAGCTCACGCAGACACGCCTGTTTCGTGGCCGTCTGTTTTCCCTCGTGGCGCTTGAGCATCTGTATCACTTGGAACATCACCTCTACCCGCAGGTACCGCACCACAATTGGCCACGGCTCGCCCGGCGGCTCGATCCGTACTTCGAGAGCCGAGGCCTTTCCCCGATCCAGCTGCTCTTTTGAGCCCTGAGTCCGCGATGAACGGAGGAGCCAGCTCCGACGATCGGGCGGCCGAATCTTTATGGGCGGCTCTGATCGGCGACGGCCGGCCGCTGCTTTCGTTGACCGGGCTCGCCTTGATCCTCTCCGGCGGCTTCATGCTTTTTCTCTCCGTCACCGGCTCCTTCCTCCCCCACGACATCGCGTACCTGGGGATGGACGCCTCGGCCCTCTGCAACCTGGCGCAATGCCGGGTGGTTCACTTCATGTTTCATGACCGGGTGTCGTTCGGCGGCGTGCTGATCGCGATCGGCACGCTCTACCTCTGGCTGGCCGAGTTTCCGCTCCGGCGTGGCGAGGAATGGGCCTGGTGGGTGTTCGCGGCAAGCGGCGCCACGGGGTTCGCCAGCTTCTTGAGCTATTTGGGCTACGGCTATCTCGACACCTGGCATGGCACCGCGACGCTCGCGCTTCTTCCTTTGTACCTCCTGGGGATGTGGCGCACCCGCCGCCTGTTGACCACGGAACCGCGGCGCGGTTGGCGCTCGCTACGCTCCCCCGGGCGATCGCTCGAATGGCGCACCCGCGCGGGCATCGGCCGGACCCTGCTGCTGTTTTCGGGTTTGGGCATGACGCTCGCCGGCTCGGTGATCACGGCGGTCGGCATGACGACGGTTTTCGTGCCGGAAGACCTGGCCTATATGGGCCTTTCCGCCTCCCAGATCGGCGAGATTTCCTCGCGGCTGCTCCCCCTCATCGCCCACGACCGCGCCGGTTTCGGCGGCGGCCTGCTCTCTTGCGGCGTGACCGTCTTTCTGATCGTTTGGAAAGCCCCGCTCACCCGCGCCCTCTGGCAAGCGTTGCTCCTGTCCGGACTCGCCGGCTTCGCCTGCGCGATCGGAATTCACTACCGGATTGGCTACCTGATCTTCACTCACCTCGCCCCCGCCTGGGCAGGAGCGCTGCTCTACGCGGCGGGGATGGTGTTCCTGTGGCGGCGGTGGCCGCGGGTTGGCGCTTGATCGCTTTTCGAGGATAGCCAAGCGGCTACTGCTGCCCAGCGCAGCTTCGCGCACCGTGTCCAGCAATTGGTCCTCCGCGGCGCGGCAGAGATAGAGCGTGAGGGGGTAGATGGACGAATCGGCGCAAATTGCAAGATCGAAGGGGGTCGTTTACGTCTTTAGAGCGGCGAAAGGAGAAATTCGCTGTGCCCCCACACGATCACCTGTTCAAATCGCTGTTCCGCGCGCTCTTCCGGGACCTACTCCTTCTGGTGGACGCCCAACTCGCCGCGCGGCTCCCGGCCGAAGCGGAGGTCGAATTCCGTGACAAGGAGCTGATCCTGGATGCTCCAGAGGAGGAGCACCGAGTCGTCGATCTCCTCGGCGCTATTCCCGATCCGGCGGGAGGGTGTGCCTTCCTGGTTCACGTCGAGATCGAGAGGAAGGCGGGGAAAGAGATTGGCCATCGCCTTTGGGAGTACTCGATCCGCCTGCGCAGCCAGCACCCGGAGCCGTCGGTCTCCCTGGTCGTCTTCCTGCGCGGCGGCCCGCCCGGAGTCGTCTGGCAGACTCATGTCTAGGAGGCAGCCGGGCACGAGGTCAACCGCTTCCGCTATCTCTCGTTCGGCCTCTCCAACCTACCCGCCGAAGAGCTGCTCGCTCGCCCAGAACCGCTCGCCTGGGGCCTTGCCGCCCTGGCCAAGCCAGGGGGTCTCGGCCGCGCGCGGTCAAATTCGAGGCGATGACGAAGATCGCGACCGCCCCGATTCGCGAGCACCAGAGGCTCCTGTTGATGAATTGTGTCGAGACCTACTTACCCTTGAAAGGACGCGACGCGGAGGAGTACGCTTCTGTGGTGAGCGCCCAAGAGACTCCGGAGATCCGAGCGATGCAAATGACCTGGGCTGACAAAATCGAAGCGAAGGGAATCGTCAAGGGCAGGCGAGAGGGCAGAAAAGAAGGCCGAGAGGAAGGCGCGGATCGTGTGCGAAGTACGGTCATCCGCCTGATTGGCCAGCGTTTCGGGGATGTGCCCGCGCCGCTCCAGAAGCGCTTGGCCGCTATTCGCTCCGTCGACCGGCTCAGCACGATCGCCGGTCGGATCTTCGAGGTTCAATCGATCGAAGAACTAGGACTCGGCGGGTAGGCGGAGTTTGGCGCCCGCCTTCCCTCCGGCGGGATCATTTTGGGCCCGGATCACCGCTCCCGACGAAGGGATCACCGCTCCCGGCCCAAGGACCAACGTTTTTACGACAAAATCGTTGATCCCGGCCGAAGGATCACTGGTCCCGGCCGAGGGATCAACGATTTTGCGCCAAATTTGCCGATCCCTGCCGAGGGATCACTGGTCCCGGCCGAGGGACCAACGATTTTGCGGCAAAATCGCTGATCCCGGCCCAGGGATCGCTGGTCCCTGCCGCCGAAAATCGAGGAGAAATGGCGACGCAAGGGCGATTTTTCCAGGATTCGGCTCCGGCATCCGCTGCCTGCCCTGTTCCGACTTCTTGCTCCGCCTTTTGCCCGGCAGACCGCTGCCTAAGAAGACCCGCCTCTACCGATTGATCCGGCCCCGGCAGCTCGGCGCGCCGCAGGTGCAGCGTTTGGTGTCGGGGTGCCAGGTCCACTTGTAGTCGAGCAGAATCTCTTCGCCGGGGGCGATCTCGCGGAGGGCGAAGAACAGAATGTGGCCGGCGGCGACTTTCAAATAGCAGTTCGGCGCGCAGGAGTGATTGATGTAGTGGGTGCCGTTGCCGCCCCGGCTGCCGTCGATCGCCCAGTAGGTGTCGATCGCGCAGATCCGATGGCGGCGGCGCCGCTTGACCCGGCGCGCGATCTCGACGCGGGAGATCAACTCTCCCGTGTACTCAGCGATCTTCTTACCCTTGAGAAACGTCCGGGTCGCGAAGCATCCCTTGCCGTCGATGGGCGAGGGCGCGATGCTAAGCCCAGGAGCGAGACAGTCAGCCATCCAATTCCATCCGAAAAGAGCAGCTAGTCGAGAAACTCCACCGCGTTCGGTAGCTCGTCGACGTCGTCGGTCCGGCGCGGAAAATGAGTCGCCAGCTCGGTCGAGAGACGTTCGAGCGCGGCGACGATGCCGCCGGTGAAATCGCCCTTCCGGAAGTGGCTGGAGATCTCCGCGGCTACTTCCTCCCAGAAGTCGGGATGGACTTTCTCGTGAATCCCCGAGTCGCCCAGCACCACGAAGCGGCGGCGGGACGGAACCACGAACAACAGGACGCCGTTCCGCTCGGCGGTCGAACGCATGCCGAGCCGATCGAAGGCGCGGTCGGCGACCTTCTGCACATTGCCCCAGAAGAGAGGCGAGACGGCGACTCGCACCTCGCCCGAGGTGATCGATTCGGCCGTTTCGATCGCTTTCTCGACGCGATCCTTGTCGATCGCTCGGTACAGACCTCGCCGGGTGAGGATCATCGGTTTTTCTCCTTCACCAGGAACCCGTGGCGCCGCCGCCACCGCCACGCCCCCCGCCGCCGCTCCAACCTCCCCCGCCTCCCCCACCGCCGCGCCCGCCGCCCGAGCCCGAGAGAATCTGGAGCAGCAGCCAGAACGCGAGGCCCGGATTGGTGATGACGAAGATCAGGATGCCGATCGCGAGCAGCGTGTACAGGATCTTCTGGCCCAGCGACATCGGCTGATCGGCCGGCTCCGCGCGATCGGCGCCTTCTCGACCGGAGGGCGCCGCGAATTCTCCGGGCACCGCGCCTTTCTCGATCACCTCGGTCAGGCCGGCCACCCCGTCGGTGATCGCCCCGTCGTGGTCGCCCGCGCGAATCTTCGGCAGAATTCGATCCTGGATGATCCGGTTGGCGGTGATGTCGGGGACCAGACCCTCCAGACCGTAGCCGACCTCCACCCGGACCTTCCGGTCGGTTGCGAACACGAACAGGACCAAGCCGTCGTCGATCCCCTTGCGGCCGACTCTCCAGGCGGTGAAGGTCTTGATCGTGAAATCTTCGACCGCGCCGCCCTCGACCGTCGAGCCGATCCAGACCAGCAGCTGGTGGCCGGAGCTGTGCTCGTAGCTTTCGAGCTGCGCGTCGAGGCGATCGCGAGTCTCGGCCGAGAGGAAGCCGGCTGGATCCGTCACCCAACGGGTGGGCGCGGGCGGAATCTCTTGGGCTCCCGCAATACCGGACGCCGCGAGCGCCAGGAAGGTCAGCGCGAAGGCGGAGAGCCGGAGAAAGAAGCGGTGGCGAGGGGGACGTTCGGTCATGGCGGGGGTCGGCTTCGACAGTCTAGCGCGCCGTCTACATCGCGCGCCGGTAACGGCCGAACGAGCCGGTCGCGAAGAGGCCGCAGACCAGCGCGAACGCGGCAAGCAGGGCGAGCCGGACCAGGAGCTCGTGCGGCGCCGTCCCTTCGAACCCGTCGCGCGCGGCGACGATCGCCCAGTTCACCGGGTTGACGTTCGCCGCCCTCTGAACCCAACCGGGCATCAGATTGGCGGACATCAGCATCGACGAGGTGAAGGTCGCGGGCAGAATCACGAAATTCATCACCGCGATGACCGTCTCCTGCCGCCGCGCGAGCAGGGCCACGGCGTTGGAAAAAGCGGCCACCGCAGCGCCGAGCAGCGAGGCCGAGAGCATCACGAGCAGGATGCCGGAAACTCCCCCCTGCGCCTTCGCCCCCAAGAGCATGGCGACGCCGATGATCAACCCGGCCTGAAGGAACACCTGCACCCCCGAATTGAGCAGACGGGCCGCGATGATCGAGCCGCGCGCGGCCGGTGTCGCAAGCAGACGGTCGAGGACGCCGCGCTCGATGTCGACCAGCATGCCCATGCCCGAATGGGCGGCGCCGAAGAGCGCGGTCATGATCGCGACTCCCGGCGCCAGGAACTGCACGTACGACGTGGCGCCGAAGCCGGGAATCTGAACCACCGAGCGGAACAAGGCGCCGAACATGGCGACCCAGAGGATCGGCTGGGCGATCGACAGGATGATGAAGACCGGCATGCGCATCGTCGCCCGGACCAGACGGAGAAAGAGAATCCAGGTATCGCGGAGGAATTCCATGGGTCAGCTCTCCTGGTAGGCGTGGCCGGTGGCGTTCAGGTAGACGTCGTCGAGCGAAGGCCGGGTGAGTGCGACTCCGGCCACGCCGATCCCCGCGCGTTCGAGCGCCCCGAGCACGGTGGGCAAATCGTGGGCGCCATCCACCACGTGGGCATAGACCCGATCCGCGCGATCGGCGTCGGCCAGCACTCCGGTGACCCCGGGCAGGCCGCCGAGCAGCTGCCGCGCCTCCCCGCCGCGCCCCGACTCGACCAGCTGGAGAGAGATCCGATCGCCCGCGAGCTTGGCTTTGAGCCCGTCCGGCGTTCCTTCGGCCACGATCCTGCCCCGGTCGACGATCGCCAGCCGATCGGCGAGCTGGTCCGCCTCTTCCAGGTAGTGGGTCGTGAGCAGCAGGGTGAGCCCGCCCGAGGCGAGGCGGCGCACCTCGCGCCAGAGGACCGCGCGGCTCTCCGGGTCGAGCCCGGTGGTCGGCTCGTCGAGAAAGAGCACCTCGGGCCGATGGACCAGGCCCATCGCGACGTCCAGCCGGCGTTTCATGCCGCCCGAGTAGGTCCGAGCCGGCCGATGCGCGGCCTCGGCGAGCGCGAACAGGTCGAGCAGCTCGTCCACCCGGCGCTTGAGCTCGGGCGCCGGGATGCGGAACAGGCGGCCCTGCAGCTCCAGGTTCTCGCGCCCGGTCGCCGCGTGATCGACCCCCGAGGCCTGGGCGACGCAACCGATCCGGCGGCGCACTTCGCGGGCGTCGCGGACGACGTCGAACCCGAAAACGCTGCCGCTCCCCCCGGTCGGCTCGGAGAGCGTGGTGAGGATCTTCACGGCGGTCGACTTGCCCGCCCCGTTCGGTCCGAGCAGGCCGAACACCTCCCCCGGGCGAACCGAGAAGGAGACCCCGCGGAGCGCTTCGACGCCGCCGGAGTAGGTTTTCTTGAGGTCGCGCGCTTCGATCGCCAGCACGTTGGACGCGCGAGGGGCCTCGACCGCGCTCGGCGCGGCGGAATCGACGGATGTCATGGAAGTTCCTCGAAAATCGAGGCTCACCGCGAGCCGGCGAGGAGTCTACGAGAAAACGCTGCCGGTCGCCGTGGCTCCGGATGAATCGCGGGGCCGAAGCTTGCTAGTTTCCGTCGTCCGGCAGCAGACTGCCCGGAATCCGCGTGAACCGATTGGATCTCCCCTGAGGGAGGGCACCCGGAATGGGCGTCGGGCTCGGCGCGGTCGGCTCCGGCTGGGTGCGCGGCCCGGGGTGAGGCTCATGAGGGGCCGGCACCGGCAGGTAGACCAGGGGCCAGCCGTAGGAAACGAACACCGGCGCGGCCGGAGCGGCGGCCGCCGCCCTCGCCGCTTCTTGCCGCTCCAACGTCGCGTTGAGCAGCGAAATCTCCAGCTGGCGGGTCAGCCGGTCGCGCGCTTCCGTCTCCCGGGCCGAGGCTCTGCGGCTTCGTTCCTCTTCGAACGCCCGCTCCCGATCCTGCATCTCTTTGGCGGTGATCCACCGACTGCCATCGTGAACCAGACCCTTGCGGCGCATCGATTCCTCGTACGGAATCCATCGCCCGAGATCGCTTTCCAGTACGTAATCGAGGGGGCGCATCAGTGGCGGAAGGCCCTGGAGCCCGGGATTGAGGGTCGCCGCCTTGAGCGCCGCTTCGCGGACGCCCGATTCGAGCCCCTGACCCTGCGCCCAGAGCGCGAGACCGAGCCATGCCTCCGCGCTCGGCCCCTTGCCGAGGGCGCCCTTGCGCGTGAGGTACTCGCCGTAGGGCGAGCTTCCCCGCTCGATCCGCAGCACCTGCGCCCGGGAGATCGCCAGCTCACCGCCGGGCATCTTGAGGCGGACCTGCGCACCCTCTTCGGTCGCGATCACGTCGCGAAACGACTTGCCATTCTTGAGGTAGACATCGTCGGCCGCGGCGCCGAGGGGCACAAGAGAGAGGAGAACGGCGGGACCGAAACAGAGGAGCGAGCATCGCATGGCGAGGTCTCCGAGCACGTTGGTCGAATGGTAACACCGTCGCTCGCTTTCCGGATCGAGTCTGGTAGCCTCTGCGCCAATATGAGCTCCAGCGCCGACGACGCGCTCCTCGGGCGCCTCGCGCTCCACTACAAACTGGCCGCGGAAGACCAGTTGCAGGCAGCGCGCAAGTACCAAGAGGCGACCGGCGCCGACCTCGGAGCGGCGCTCCTCGCGCTCGGGGTCCTTTCGCCGCAGCGTCTGGCGCAGCTCGAAGCGGCGCGAACCGAAGTACAGCGCCGCCAGGCTACCCCCTCCGCTGCGCCGAGCGCGCCGACCGTGCCGATCACCGGCCCGGCGCCGAATCCGGCTCCGGCCGTGCCTGGTCCCACCGCGGTTGCGTCCCCAGCGTCGCCCCCCTCCCGACCAGCGAGCCCTGCGGGGATTCCCGGGGTCCCCCCGGCGCCGCTGCCCGCTCTCGAAACCACGGGTGTCCGTCCGCCGACCTCGATTCCCGGTCCTGTTGCGGCGCCCTTTGCTCCGGTTCCAGCCCGAGCGACGGCGCCAACCGGAGAGGCACGGTCCGTTCCGCGGCTCGAACGCATCCTGGAGTTCGGGGTGAGCCAGGGCGCGAGCGACATTCACTTTCATAGCGGCGCGCCGATCCGCTACCGCCGCCACGGCCGGATGGTCGAAACCGAGGGCCAGTCGGTCGACCCGACGATGGCCGCCTCCGCGATCGCGGAGATCCTTTCGCCGACGGAGCGCGAGATCCTGGAGCGCACCGGCCAGGTCGACCTGGCCTACGACTCGCCCGGGCTCGGCCGCTTCCGGACCAACGTCTATCGCCAGGCGCGCGGTACCGACGCCGTGTTTCGCGTCATCCCGCCCAAACCTCCGACGCTCGAATCGCTCGGCATGCCGGCCTCGCTCGCCAAGCTCGCCGACTTTCACCAGGGGCTGGTGCTCGTCACCGGGCCGGCCGGTTGCGGCAAATCGGCGACGCTCGCGGCGCTGGTGCACCAGATCAACGCCTCCCGCCGCGATCACATCATCACGATCGAAGATCCGATCGAGATCCTCCACCCGTCGCTCTCCTGCGTGGTCAACCAGCGCCAGGTGGGCAACCACACGCAGTCGTTCTCGCGGGCGTTGCGCGCCGCGCTGCGCGAAGATCCGGACGTGATCGCGATCGGCGAGCTGCGCGACCTGGAGACAATTTCTCTGGCGATCACCGCCGCCGAGACCGGACACCTGGTGCTCGCGACACTCCACACGTCGAGCGCGATCCGCACCATCAACCGGATCTTGGGGGTCTTTCCGCCCAACCAGCAGGAGCAGATCCGCACCATGTTGGCCGAATCGCTGCGCGCGGTGATCTCGCAGCGTCTGGTCGCCCGGGCCGATGGAACAGGCCGAGTGCCCGCGCTCGAAATCCTGATCGCGACCCGGGCGGTGGGCAACTTGATCCGCGAGAACAAGACATTCCAGCTCAAGTCGGTGCTCCAGACCGGCAGCAATCACGGCATGTTCCTGCTCGACGCTTCCCTCACCGAGCTGGTGAAGTCCGGCATGATCACGAAGGAGGAGGGCCTGCGCCACGCCGATGATCCGGCGAAGTTCATGCTGCCGCCGCCTCCCGTGGTGCCCGGGGAAGGGCCGCGCTGATGGCACGCCTCCACCAGCTGTTCCACCTGCTGCGCGACAGCGGCGGCTCCGACCTTCACCTCGCGGCGGGGCTGGAGCCTCGCCTGCGCCTTCACGGCTCGCTTCAATCGATCGAAGGCTGGCCGGTGCTCGATCACCCCGGGCTCCTCTCCCTCCTACGCGAGATCGCGACCGAAGCGCAGTGGCAGAGTTACACCGACTCCGGCGATCTCGATTTCGCCTACGGCCTCGAAGGAATCGCCCGCTTCCGCGCCAATTTCCTGAGGCAGGGCAACGGCGCCGCCGCCGTGTTCCGGATTATTCCGGAAGACATCGTCTCGCTCGAAAAGTTGAACCTGGCGCCCGCGATCGAAGGGCTCGCCCATCTGCACCAGGGCCTCGTCCTGGTCACCGGACCGACCGGCTCGGGCAAGTCGACGACGCTCGCCGCGATCATCGACAAGATCAACTCGACCTACCCCAAGCATGTCGTGACGATCGAAGACCCGATCGAGTTCGTGCATAAGAATCGCCACTGCCTGTTCTCGCAGCGCGAGGTGGGCACCGACACCGAGAGCTTCGCCTCGGCGCTCCGCTCCGCGATCCGCCAGGATGCCGACGTCGTCCTTGTCGGCGAAATGCGCGATTTGGAAACGATCGCGTTGGCGATCACCGCGGCCGAAATGGGCTCCCTGGTGTTCGGCACGCTTCACACCAACGGCGCCGCGAATACGATCGACCGGCTGATCGACGCCTTTCCCGCCGACGAGCAGGCGCAGGTGCGGACCACGCTCTCCGAATCGCTCGCCGCGGTCGTTTCCCAACAGCTCTTGAAGACCGCCGACGGTAAAGGCCGCATCGCGGTGAACGAGATCCTATTGAAGACCCCCGGCCTGCCGAACATCATCCGCGAAGGGAATACGCCGATGATCGCGACGATCATCCAGGGCGGAAAATCCCAAGGCATGCAGCGGATGGACGATGCCCTCATTGCGCTGGTCCAACAGAAAAAGATCACCCCTCATGATGCCTACATGAAGGCGGGGGACAAGCAGCGCTTCGAACAGATGCTCGACGACTAAGGGCCAAAGCCCTCGGCGAGCCGCTCAAAGGCGCCGCGCGGCGCTGGAATCTCGACCCTCTCCCCCACCCTCGGTAATACGAACGGCGCATAGCCCTCTTCCTTCCAGACCACGAATCGAAGCGCCGGATCTTCGAGCATCCGGTCGAACCGAAACTCGACCCGCGAGGGTGCCCCGTCCGCGGTCACTTCGAGAACGTGGGTCGTGACGCCTGGCAGGTCGACCCGATCGCCCACACGAAGCGGACGGACCTCGCTTCGAAACAAGCGACCCAGGGGACCACGAAGGAAACCTTCCCGCGCCGCGAGGGTGAGCGTTTGAGGATCCGGGCGGTCCACCGAGAGGGGCACCGGCCCGGCCGCCAGACCCCGAACGCGATGTGGCAGCGGCCGATGCTGGTAGGAGAGGATCGCGGGGACGTAACTCAGGTTCGTCAAGTAGTCGGGCGGATTCAGCACGTAGACGTCCTGCCTCACAACCTCCGGAGGGCTCGGAAAGCTGCTCATGGCAGCGAGCACAGGATCGCCGAGTTGGCGAGGCGAGGTCGCGTGGAACGGAGCGGCGAGGATTTCGAGCGGCAAATGGAAGATCAGCAAGGTGACAAGTCCGGCGGTCACCCATCGGGATGGCGTTCCTCGTCCGGCAAGTTGGGCGACCAGACCGAGGGCGCCGAAACTGGCGAAGAGAAGCAACCGGTTCGAAGGGGTGGTGGCCGCCGAAGGAACCAGCGAGAAGAGCATCCCTAACGCGAAGAATCGGGCAGCTCGATCGCTCTTGAAAAGCGGCAAGAAGAGGAGACTGAGGAGAACCGCGAGAATCGCGGCAATCACGGCAAACAGGCCGGCATGCCCGGCGAACGCACTCACCAAATCGGCCGGAAACGGCGTCCAAGTTCCGATCCAGAGCGCGGGAAGGTGATCCCAAAGCGCACCCAGATAACGCACCGGCTGGGAACCCGGATCGACATAGAGGCCCGACCCGCAGGCGCCGAATCCTTCGAGCTTGTAGAACACCACCCAGGCACCGAGGCCCAGAAGAACCGGGCCGAGCGAGGTGATCCGGCGCGCAATCGGTCCCTCCTCGATCATCAGGGCATAGGCGAGAAGAAACGCCGCGGCACCGAGCGCGATCTCCGCCGAGAGGAGACCGACCACCAGAAGGATCGGCGCGAGGATCGCCCCCGCCCGCCAACCGTCCCGACGCCATCGATCGTGCGCGACCAGCGCGAGCAGTCCGAACGTCCCGCCGATCAGTGCGTTCCGGTTCGCGAGCCAAGCCGCGGGCAGGGCGTGCGAATTGTCGACCGCGAATAGGAGAGCCGCGAGCCCGCCGACCCAAGGTAGAGAGCCTGGTTCACGCCCCAAGATTCGGCGATAAGCGAATCCGGCGGCGAGCACCATCGCAACAAGCCATGCCAGGCTTTGCAGGTGCATAAGCACCGGCCACTCGGGCCAGAGTCGAAAATCCAGCCAGTGCGTGGCCGCCGAGAGCGGCCGGCAGAACGCGAACTTGAGATCAGGAGGCGACCACCAGGGCGTGAAGCCGAGATCCCGGAACGTCGCGTTCGTAGCTTCCGAGCCATCCACAGAAGCGAAAGCGTTCAACGGATGGATCGGGATCTCGGTCTGGCCCAGCCAAATTAGCCGCTGCGGGAAGTCGTCAAGCTGAAAGCCGAGGTTGAGCGAGGGGAGCATCAGCAACGCCGAAAACAGCGCGGCAAACCAGGGCCACCGCGGTGCCGCGAGGCCGCGGAGGAGGCGGGCGAGAATTGGCCACATCAAATTCTTCGCGAGCGAAGGGGAGAAATTCGCGCCAGTGCGTCGAAGTCCCGATCGCGATGAACCACGGTCAGGCCGTGACGAAGAGCGCAGACCGCAATCAGGCAATCGAATCCGGTTCTGACCGTAACTCCGGCGCGGCGCGCCGTCCGGTACAGCTCCGCTGCTTCGACAAATGCATCGGTTTCTAGAGGCGACTCCACGATCGGGAACGAGAGCATCGCGTCTCGGGCGATTCGATACACTCGATCGTCGAGGAAACCTTGCAGCACCTCCTGCACAACCGGCAGGCAGGTCACAATCTCCTCGATCGCGCCGACCTCATCGAGCTGAATACCGGCCGGCTTCCGCAACACTTCGATCCAAACTGAGGTGTCAACGAGCAACACGGCGAGGCTTCAGCTCAGCGGGGGTAGGCTCGGAGTCGCCTCGCATTTCGGCTAGATCTCCCTCCCAGAAGCCTTTCCCTGCAAGCTCAAGGATTCGCCCGGCCTTGGCGCGACGAATGAAATCGCTGAGAGCCCGGTCGACCGTTCGCGAATAAGTGCGCTCCCCACTGATGCGGGTCGCCTCTTCGAGCAAAGCTTCGTTCAACACAAGATTTGTACGTTTCATGCGCATAGCGTACACCGCGACAGGCTTCGGAGCAAGAAAAACGGCCGACCCTCGCGGGCCGGCCGTCGTGTTTCTCTTGCAGCGAACCGAAGCGTTACTCAGCTTCGAGCACTTCCTGGGGCAGGGTGCGGATCTCTTCGTCTCCGAATTCGAAGAAGAGTTCCTCCTCGGCCTCTTGCTCGTGCTCGAACTGCTCCTCTTCCATGTGGAAGTTGGCGTAGTGCGCCATGCCGGTACCGGCCGGGATGACCCGTCCGACGATGACGTTCTCCTTCAACCCCCGCAGGTAGTCGATCTTGCCGCTGATCGCCGCCTCGGTGAGGACTCGCGTGGTCTCCTGGAAGCTCGCGGCCGAGATGAAGCTTTCGGTCGAGAGGCTCGCCTTCGTGATGCCCAGGAGGAGCGGACGACCGACCGCCGGACGACCGCCGGCCGCGATGACTCGGTCGTTCTCTTCGCCGAACTTCCAGCGATCCACCTGCTCGTCGATCAGGAACTCCGTATCGCCAACCTCCTCGATCTTGACCGAGCGCATCATCTGGCGAACGATCACCTCGATGTGCTTGTCGTTGATCGCGACGCTCTGCGACCGGTAGACCTCCTGGATCTTGTCGGTGAGATACCGCTGCAGCTCCTTCTCGCCCAAGACCTGCAGAACGTCGTGCGGGTTGATCGGACCGTCGATCAGAGGATCGCCGGCGCGCATCCGCTCGCCTTCCTGCACGTTGATGTGGATCGAGCGCGGCACCAGGTACTCGCGGATGTCGCCCGAGTCGCTCTCGACGATGACCTTCCGCATGCCCTTGTGGACGTCGCCCAACCGGACCGAACCGTCGATCTCAGTGATGATCGCCGGCTCCTTCGGGCTGCGCGCTTCGAACAGCTCGACGACGCGCGGCAGACCGCCGGTGATGTCCTTGGTCTTGGTGGTCGCACGCGGGATCTTGACCAGCGTGTCGCCCGGGTAGACCGTCTGGCCTTCGGTGACCACCAGGTGCGAGCCCGAGGGGAGCATGTAGCGCTTCTCGCGCTCCCCTTGGCGGATGATCACCGCCGGCACCCGCTTTTCGTTCGCGGAAGCCTCGACGATGATCTTCTGCGACAGACCGGTGACCTTGTCGGTCTCTTCCCGGACGTTTTCGCCCTCGACGATGTCCTGGTACTCGATCTTGCCGCCGATCTCCGACAGGATCGCGTAGGTGAACGGGTCCCAGGTGACCAGCTCTGTCCCCGGCTGGACCTCGGCCCCTTCGTGGATCAGCAGCTGAGAACCGTAGGTGAGGGCGTACCGCTCGCGCTCGCGCCCCTTCTCGTCGGTGATCAGCAGCTTGCCGTTCCGGTTGACGACGATCAAGGCGCCCCGCTTCGACTCGACCGTCGAGACGTTCAGGAACTTGACCCAACCGGGGTTCTTCGCCGCGTGCTTCGACTGCTCGGAGACCCGCGACGCCGTACCGCCGTAGTGGAAGGTACGCATCGTGAGCTGGGTGCCCGGCTCGCCGATCGACTGCGCGGCGATCACGCCGACCGCCTCGCCGATCTCGACCATCTTGCCCGAGGCCAAGTTACGCCCGTAGCACTTGGCGCAGACGCCGCGCCGCGTCTCGCAGGTGAGCACGGAACGGATCTTCACCCGTTCGATACCCGCGGCCTGCGCGGCGTTGGCGAGCGTCTCGGTGATCTCGACTCCGGTTTCGATGATCAGATCGCCGGCCATCGGATCGTAGATGTCCTCCTGCGCGGTACGGCCGACAATCCGGTCGCGCAACGCCTCGAGGATTTCGCCGCCTTCCATGATCGCCGTCACGTTGATGCCGTCGATCGTTCCGCAATCCACCTCGTTGATGATCACGTCCTGCGCCACGTCGACCAGCCGGCGGGTGAGGTAGCCCGAGTCCGCCGTCTTGAGCGCCGTGTCGGCGAGACCCTTGCGGGCGCCATGCGTCGAGATGAAGTACTGCAACACCGAGAGCCCCTCGCGGAAGTTCGCGGTGATCGGCGTCTCGATGACCTCGCCCGAAGGCTTGGACATCAGACCGCGCATGCCGGCCAGCTGCCGGACCTGCTCGCGCGAGCCTCGGGCGCCGGAGTCGGCCATCAGGTTGATCGGGTTGAACTCGCCCGACTCCTCTTCGGCCTGCTTCATGTCGCTGAACATCTCTTCCGAAACGCGCTCGGTCGTCCGGTGCCAGATGTCGATGATCTTGTTGTGCCGCTCACCCGCGGTGATGACACCGGAGGTTCGCTGCTTTTCGATCTCGATCACCTCGGTCCGGGCGAGGTCGAGCAGTTCCTTCTTCCGCTGCGGGACCACCATGTCGTCGACGCCGAACGAGATGCCCGCCTTGGTGGCATAGAGGAAGCAGATGCTCTTCAGCTCGTCGAGCATGTCGACGGTCTTCTCGTTGCCGAGCGCGATGAAGCAGTAACTCACCAGGTCTTGCAGACCCCGCTTCTTGAGCACCCCATTGACGAACGGGATCTCCTTCGGCAGGTTCATGTTGAGGATGATCCGGCCGACCGTCGTATCGATCAGTTGCCGCTCGATCGTTTCGAGCTCGGCGTGGACGATGCTCTGGTTGTCGTATTCCTTCTCCAGGTTGATGTACGGCCCGGAGTAGCGCACCTTCACCTTCGACAGCGTTTCGACCTCGCCCGCTTCGAGCGCGAGGAGTGCCGTATCGAAGTCGGGGAAGATCCGTCCTTCGCCCTTGGCGCCCGGCTTGCCGAGCGTCAGGTAATAGCCGCCGAGAACGAGATCCTGCGAAGGCACCGTGAGCGGCCGGCCGTGAGCCGGCGACAGGATGTTCTTCGCCGACATCATCAGGATCTGACTTTCGATCTGCGCCTTCGGAGAAAGAGGCACGTGGACCGCCATCTGGTCGCCGTCGAAGTCGGCGTTGAACGCCGCGCAGACGAGCGGATGGATTTTGATCGCCTTGCCTTCGATCAGCGTCGGCTGGAACGCCTGAATGCCGAGCCGGTGCAGCGTGGGCGCGCGGTTGAGCAGCACCGGATGGTCTTGGATGACCTCTTCCAGAGCGTCCCAAACCTCATCGACTTCCGCCTCCACCATCTCTTTGGCCGCCTTGATCGTGCCGACCAGCCCCTTCTCTTCAAGCCGGTTGTAGATGAACGGCTTGAACAGCTCCAGAGCCATCTTCTTCGGCAGACCGCACTGCGACAGCTTCAGCTCCGGGCCGACGACGATAACGGAACGACCGGAGTAGTCGACGCGCTTGCCGAGCAGGTTCTGCCGGAAGCGGCCCTGCTTGCCCTTGAGCGTGTCGGACAGCGACTTGAGCGGACGGTTGTTCGAGCCCTTGAGCACCCGACCGCGGCGACCGTTGTCGAACAGGGCGTCCACGGCCTCCTGGAGCATGCGCTTTTCGTTGCGCACGATGACGTCGGGCGCGCGCAGCTCCAGCAGCTTCTTCAACCGGTTGTTGCGGTTGATCACGCGGCGGTAGAGGTCGTTCAAATCCGAGGTGGCGAACCGGCCGCCATCGAGCGGAACGAGCGGACGCAGCTCGGGCGGAATGACCGGGATGACGTCCAGAATCATCCATTCCGGCCGATGGCCGCTGCGCCGGAACGCGTCGACCACCTTGAGTCGTTTCGCCGCCTTGAGCCGGCGGATCTGACTCGTCTCGGTGCGCATGACGATGCGCAGCTCTTCCGACAGCTCATCGACTTCGATGCGCGCGAGCAGCTCTTTGATCGCCTCGGCGCCCATCTTGGCGACGAACGATCCGTCCTCGTACTTGTCGCGCAGCTCGCGGAACCGCTCCTCGGACAGCAGCTCCTTCTCCTTGAGCTCCGTGTCGCCCGGATCGATGACGACGTAGCTCTCGAAGTAGAGGATCCGCTCGAGGTCGCGCAGCGTGATGTCGAGCAGATGCCCGATCCGCGACGGCAGGCCCTTGAAGAACCAGACGTGCGAAACCGGGCAGGCGAGCTCGATGTGGCCCATCCGCTCGCGCCGAACACGCGAGCGGGTGACCTCGACGCCGCACTTGTCGCAGACGACGCCGCGGTGCTTCATCCGCTTGTATTTGCCGCACAAGCATTCCCAGTCGGTGATCGGACCGAAAATCTTGGCGCAGAAGAGACCGTCGCGTTCCGGCTTGAACGTCCGGTAGTTGATGGTCTCGGGCTTCGTGACTTCGCCATGACTCCAGGCCCGGATCTTCTCCGGCGACGCGATCGAGATCTTGATCGCGTTGAAGTCCTTCGGGGCCTGGTTCTTTTCCATGCTGCTGAAGGGTTGCACTTGTAGACCTCCCTTCCTTAAGTCTTGAGGAGTTCGACGTCGAGGCAGAGACTCTGGAGCTCGCGCACGAGAACGTTGAACGATTCGGGCAGGCCCGGCGGCTCCGGAACATCACCCTTTACGATCGCTTCGTAGACCTTGCTCCGCCCTTCCACGTCGTCGCTCTTGACCGTGAGCAACTCCTGGAGGGTATACGCGGCGCCGTAGGCTTCGAGCGCCCAGACTTCCATCTCGCCGAAACGCTGGCCGCCGAATTGCGCCTTGCCGCCCAGCGGTTGCTGCGTGATCAACGAGTACGGTCCGATCGAACGGGCGTGGATCTTGTCGTCGACCAGATGCGAGAGCTTCAAGATGTAGATGTAGCCGACGGTGACTTTCTGCTCGAACGTCTCGCCGGTCATTCCGTCGTAGAGCGAGGTCTTGCCCGAGCTGGGGAGCTTCGCCATCGCGAGGAGATCCTTGATGTCGGATTCCTGCGCGCCGTCGAAGACCGGGGTCGCGAATTTGAAGCCCAAGACCTTGCCGGCCCAGCCGAGGTGGGTCTCCAAGATCTGCCCGACGTTCATTCGGCTGGGTACGCCGAGCGGGTTGAGCACGATCTCGACCGGCGAGCCGTCCGGCATGTAGGGCATGTCCTCTTCCGGCAGAATCCGGGAGATGACGCCCTTGTTGCCGTGGCGGCCGGCCATCTTGTCGCCGACCTGAAGCTTGCGCTTCATGGCGACGTAGACCTTCACCAGCTTGATCACTCCCGGCGGCAGCTCGTCGCCCTTTTGCAGCAGGCCGATCCGCTCGTCGTTTACGCGGTGCAGCACTTCGATGTGCGAGTCGGTCTTCCGATAGACGATCTCGACGCCGTCGAGCAAACGCTTCTCGGCGATCGGCAGACGAAGGATTTCCTGGCGCGACAGGCGCTCCAGAACTTCCAACGTGATCTTGGCGCCCGCCGCCAGCAGCTCCTGGCCGTTGCGGGTTTTGACCGCCGAACCGGCCTTCTGGCCGACCAACAGCTCCTTGATCTTCTTGTTGCGCTCCTCGGTGAGGATTCGCACCTCGTCCTTGACGTTCTTTTCGAGCCGGCCGATCTCGTAGTTCTCGATCTCCTTGGCGCGCTGGTCTTTTTCCACACCCTTGCGCGAGAAGATCTTGATGTCGACGATCGTCCCTTCGATCCCCGGCGGCACCTTGAGCGAAGCGTCGCGCACGTCGCCGGCCTTTTCGCCGAAGATCGCCCGCAACAGCTTCTCTTCCGGGGTCAGCTGGGTCTCGCCTTTCGGCGTCACCTTGCCGACCAGGATGTCGCCCGCCTTCACCGTCGCGCCGATCCGCACGATGCCGCTGTCGTCGAGATCCTTGAGCGCGGATTCCGAGACGTTTGGAATGTCGCGCGTGATCTCTTCCGGCCCGAGCTTGGTGTCGCGCGCCTCGATCTCGAACTCCTCGATGTGAATCGAGGTGTAGTAGTCCTCGCGGACCAGCTTTTCCGAGATCAGGATCGCGTCCTCGAAGTTGTAACCGCGCCAGGGCATGAACGCGACCAGGACGTTCCTTCCGAGAGCCAACTCGCCGAGCTCTGTGCACGGTCCGTCGGCCAGGACGTCGCCCTTCTTTACCCGCTGTCCTTCGTACGCGATCGGCTTCTGGCTGATGCACGTATTCTGGTTCGAGCGGCGGAACTTGATCAGCTGATAGATGTCGGCGCCGAATTCTTTCGCCTCGCCGGTGTCGATGTCCTCGCCTTCGACGCGCACGATGATTCGCTCGGCATCGACCGAGTCGACCACGCCGCCCCGCTTGCACAGAACGACCGCGCCGGAATCCTGGGCCACGATGCCCTCAAGGCCCGTACCCACGATCGGCGAGTCGCTACGAAGCAGCGGCACCGCCTGGCGTTGCATGTTCGAGCCCATCAGCGCGCGGTTCGCGTCGTCGTTTTCGAGGAACGGAATCAGAGCCGCGGCGACCGAAACCAGCTGCTTCGGGCTGATGTCCATGTAATCGATCCGGTCGCGCTCGACGGTTACGAAATCGCCCCCGGCGCGCGCGATGACTCGATCGCCGGTGAAGTTTCCCCGCTCGTCGAACGGCGCGTTGGCCTGGGCGATGATGTACTTCTCTTCTTCCCAGGCCGACAGGTAGAAGGCGTGCGCCTCCACCTCGACCAGCCGCTTGTTGGCCTTCTTGAGCTTCGTGTTCTCCGCGTCGAGCTCATCTTCAGTGACGATCTGGCCCAGCTTGAACGGGCCGTCCGCTACCTTGATCACCCGGTAGTGGTTGAGCACGCGGCCGGCCTCGACCTTCTTGTACGGGCTTTCGATGAACCCGTAGTCGTTGATCCGGGCATAGGTCGCGAGCGACGAGATCAGGCCGATGTTCGGGCCTTCCGGCGTCTCGATCGGGCAGATGCGGCCGTAGTGCGTGGCGTGAACGTCGCGCACTTCGAAGCCCGCCCGCTCGCGCGAGAGACCGCCCGGTCCGAGGGCGGAAAGCCGGCGCTTGTGGGTGACCTCGGAGAGCGGGTTCGTCTGGTCCATGAACTGCGACAGCTGGGACGAGCCGAAGAACTCCTTGATCGCTGCGATGACCGGCTTGCTGTTGATCAGGTCGTGCGGCATCGCCGAGTCGATGTCCTGATGGACCGACATCTTCTCCTTGATCGCCCGCTCCATCCGGACCAAGCCGATCCGGAACTGGTTCTCCAGCAGCTCGCCCACCGCGCGGACGCGGCGGTTGCCCAGGTTGTCGATGTCGTCGACCCGGCCGACGTCCTTCTGGAGCCGGAGCAGATACTCGATCACCCGGAAGAAGTCGTCCGCCGACATGGTCTTCTGCTCGACCGGCACGTCGGTGTCCAACTTGATGTTGAACTTGAACCGGCCGACCCGCGAGAAGTCGTAGCGCTTGGCGTCGAAGAACATCCCGTAGAACAGCGACCGGGCGCTTTCCAGCGTCGGAGGATCGCCCGGCCGCATGCGGCGGTAGATCTCGATCAAAGCCTCTTTCGCGTTCTTCGTCGTGTCCTTGGCGAGCGTGTTCGAAAGCGTCGCACCCACCAGCTCCCAATCGGGGAAGAAGACCTCGATCGGTGTGTGGTTGCGCCCTTCGAGACGCTCGGTAATCGCTTCGGGCACCAGCTCGTTCGCTTCGAAGATCACCTCGCCGGTATCCAGGTCGACGATGTCGGCGAGGAAGAACGCGCGCTCCAGATCCTCGGTGTCCACTTCGAAATCGACCGACTCGCCGCCGTCGAACTTCGCGAGGTGCTCTTTCTTGAGCGTCACTCCGGCGAACACCGGATATACCTCGCGCCGGCCGCGGCTCTGGCGATCCTTCAGGCGCTCCGATTCGAGCACCCGCGGCGGCAGGGACAGCGTGAACTTGCCTTCACCCTGGGGAACCAGGCCCACCCCGGTGTAGAACTGACGGAGGATCGACTCGTCCGTTTCCAACCCCAAGGCGCGCAGGAATACCGTGCCGTGGAACTTTCGCTTGCGGTCGATGCGCACCGACAGGACGTCCTTCTGGTCGTATTCGAACTCGACCCAGGAACCGCGGTACGGAATGATCTTCGACAGATAGGCGCGCGCGCCTTCCTTGGTGAAGAAGACGCCCGGGCTGCGATGCAGCTGCGAGACGATGACCCGCTCGGTACCGTTGATGATGAAGGTACCGTTGTCCGTCATCAGCGGGATGTCGCCGAAGTAGACCTCTTCCTCTTTGGCGTCGCGCATCATGCGGGTGCCGGTCTCCGGGTCTTTGTCGTAGACGAAGAGCCGGAACGTCACTTTGAGCGGTACCGCGAACGTCATGCCGCGCTCGCCGCAGTCGGAGATCGAGTACTTGAGCTGCAGGTCGACCGGGTTGCCGCAGATGTCGCACTTGGTCACGCGGTTCTTGTTGACGAAACCGCACGAGGTGCAGGTGACCGTCTCCTCGTGCGGGTGGTCGGTCATGATCTTCGAGCCGCAGTTGGTGCAGGTCATGCGGAGGTATTCGAGGCCTTTCAGCTCCGCGCACTTGCACTGCCAGTCGCCGATCGAGTACTTCACGAAGTCGAGCGAGCAGGTCTCGCGGAAATCCGAGAACGGGAAGATGCCGGTGAAAACCGCCTGCAAGCCCTGATTGGCCCGCTCCTCGGGGAGCAGGTTCATCTGGAGGAAGCGCTCGTAGGAACGCCGCTGCACGTCGATCAGATTGGGGATCGGCAGTGACGTCGCGATGCGCGAAAAATCTTTGCGATGACCTTCCGTGCCGAGGCTTTCATAACCTGGGCGCGTGGGGGCGTGGGTAGTGAGGGCGAATCGTTCCATGGCTGGTCCTTGCTAACTCCGTAGTCCGAGCTGCTGGTCCGCGGCGTAAGGTGCAGTGGCTAGTCTGTGCAACGGGTGCGTTTCGTGACCGATCGAGGGCACCGACGACGACGGCCCAAAAACTCGCTGGAAAGCAGAAGACACCATGCCCTCTCCATCGAAGCTCATCGATGGGTCGGCGGGCATGGTGTAGTTCGTTTCCAACGGAGGTCTGTCCAGATCGATCGTAGGCCCTCCCGCGGTAAGGAAGCAAACGCCGAAGCCGGGCTTCGACGGGTACTGTGCTCACCGGCGGGTCGCTAGAAACTGCCGTTGCAACACGAGTTGAGCGAAGTCAGGCGCTCTATGACGAGCGCGCGGCGGACGAGTTATTTGACCTCGACCTTCGCTCCAGCCTCTTCGAACTTCTTCTTGATCGTCTCGCCCTCTTCCTTCGAGACCCCTTCCTTGATCGTGGAAGGAGCGGCCTCGACGAGATCCTTGGCTTCTTTCAGACCCAGGCTCGTCACTTCGCGGACGGCCTTGATGACGTTGATCTTGTTCGCGCCGAAGTCCTTGAGGACGACGGTGAACTCGGTCTGCTCTTCGACCGGAGCCGCCGCAGCCGCCGGACCGGCAGAGGCCGCCGGAGCCGCCGCAGCCGCGGAAACGCCATAGTGATCTTCCAGCGCCTTGACCAGGTTGTTCAGTTCGAGGACGGTCAGATCGTCGATCTGCTTGATGAAATCTTCGGTCGCAATGGCCATTTTCTTCTCCTTCCAGGACTTTTCAGTCTCTTGAGAACGTATCGATTCGGGAGGACGCAGGGGACCGGAATCCGGCCGCTCTCTAAGCGTCCTGCTCTTCCTTTTTCTTCGCGACCTGGTCGAGCACCACGACGAAGCTCCGGGGCACCGCCGCGAGCGTCTGAACGAAACGCGAGATCGGCGACTGGAGCAGGTACAGGAGCTTCGCAAGCAGTGCTTCCCGGCTCGGCAGCTCGGCGATGGCTTTGATCTGGTTGGCCGCAATCTGCCGGCCTTCGACCAGACCGGCCTTGAACTCCAGGACCGGCGCGTTTTTGGCGAAATCGGTCAAAGCCTTCGCGAGCGCGACCGGATCTTTCAGACAGTAGGCGACCGCCGTCGGCCCGATGAAGTGTTCCTTGAGGTCGGCGAGCTGACCCCCTTCGATCGCGCGCAGGGCGAGAGTGTTCTTGACCACCAGATAGTGGCCGCCGCTCTGGCGGATCTTCTCGCGCAGCTCCGTCACCTGCGGAACGCTGATGCCCTTGTAGCCCAGGAGGAAGGCATGCGGCGCGGCAGCCAGGCCGTCCGTATAGTCCTGGACCATCTGTTCTTTTACGTTTCGTGTGAGCGGCATCGTTTCCCTCTCCTAGGCTTCCGCAGAGACCGTCATAGCAGCTTCGTCCACGCGAATTCCGGGGCCCATGGTCGAGGAAAGGCTCACCGATTTCACGTACTTGCCCTTCGCCGCGGCGGGCTTGGCCTTGAGCACGGCGCCGATGAAGGCGTTGGCGTTCTCCGCCAGCTGCTCCGCGCTGAAAGAGAGCTTGCCGAGCGGCGCGTGGATGATCCCGGTCTTTTCGACCCGGAACTCGACTTTGCCGGCCTTGATCTCTTCGACCGCCTTCGCCACGTCCATCGAGACCGTGCCGGCCTTCGGGTTGGGCATCAGGCCGCGGGGGCCGAGCACCTTACCGAGACGACCGACGACCCGCATCATGTCCGGGGTGGCGACCACCGCGTCGAAGTCGAGCCAGCCCCCTTCGATCCGCTTCGCGAGCTCCTCGCCGCCGACGTAATCCGCCCCCGCGGCTTCCGCCTCGCGCAGCTTCTCGCCGCTCGCGAAGACCAGCACTTTGGCGGTCTTGCCGAGCCCGTGCGGCAGGACGACCGTGCCGCGGACCATCTGGTCGGCGTGCTTGGGGTCGACCCCCAGCCGCATGGCGATCTCCAGCGTCTCGTCGAACTTGGCGAACGCGACTTCCTTGGCGATATGGACCGCTTGGGCCAGCGGATGCACTTGCTGGTCCACCTTCTGCGACGATTGTGAGTACTTCTTTCCGTGCTTGGCCACGACGCAATTCTCCCCGTTTGACCGTTAGCCGACGATCTCGACGCCCATCGAGCGCGCGGTACCTTCGATGATCCGCACCGCGGCCTCCAAGCTCCCCGCATTCAGGTCGGGCATCTTGGACTTCGCGATTTCCTCGACCTGGGCGGCGGTCACCGAGCCCTTCTTGGTGCGGTTCGGCTCGCCCGAGCCCTTGTCGATCCCCGCGGCCTTCTTGAGCAGGATCGCCGCCGGCGGCGTCTTGGTGATGAAGGTATAACTGCGATCCGAATAGACGGTGACCACCACCGGGATGATCAGGCCGATCTGAGATTGCGTGCGGGCGTTGAAGTTCTTCACGAAATCCATGATGTTGACGCCCGCCTGGCCCAACGCCGGGCCGACGGGCGGCGCCGGCGTGGCCTGACCCGCCGGAATCTGCAACTTGACCAGCCCTGTGACTTTCTTAGCCATAAACCGCTCCGCTCGAATCAAGAATGTCGAATCGAGAATCCAGAATTCGAGATTCTAGATTCGCAATTCGTCATTCGTCTCAGATCTTCTGTACCTTCGAGAAATCCAGCTCGACCGGCGTCTGCCGGCCGAAGATCGTGACCATGACTTTCAGGCTGTTGCGGTCGAGGTTCACCTCGTCCACGAGCCCCGTGAAATTGCTGAAGGGGCCTTCGGTGATCCGCACCTGCTCCCCCTTCTCGAAGAGATACTTGGGCTTCGGCTTTTCCTTCGCGGTCACCACCTGCTCGAGGATCTGATTGACCTCTTCTTCGGACAGCGGCGTCGGCTTCTTGCCCATGCCGACGAAGCCCGTGACCTTCGGCGTGTTCTTGACCACGTGCCACGCCGCGTCGGACATCGCCATCTCGACCAGGATGTACCCGGGGAAAAACTTCCGCTGTGTCTCCTTCTTCTTGCCGTTCTTGTACTCGACCACCGTCTCGGTCGGGATGCGGACATCGCCGAAGTGGCCGGCCATGTCGAGCGCCTCGGCTCGCTGGAGCAACGTCTCCTTGACCCGCTCTTCGAACCCCGAGTAGGTATGGACGATGTACCACTTCTTATCGATCGCCGCCGCCGCTTCGGTCATGAACCCAGTGCCTTGAAGAGACCTTCATAGCCGCGCAGGATCAGGAAGTCCGCCACCCAAAGGTAGATGGCGAAGATCACGCTAGCGACGATGACCACGATCGTCGTCGCCACCACCTCGTCCCGAGGCGGAAACGTGACCTTTTTCATCTCCGAGCGAACCTCGCCGAAGAACACGAGCGACTTGGCCCAATGCCCCGCGTTGTACACCCACCATCCGAGGCCGGCCAGGCCGGCCACGACTACCGCTGTTACGATCCAACCGATCTTCTCAGGCGTCATTGGCGTTCTTCGACTCCACCCTCGCGAGCGGGAAAATGGCAGGCCAGGAGGGATTTGAACCCCCAACCCCCGGTTTTGGAGACCGGTGCTCTACCAGCTTGAGCTACTGGCCTTCGCTCCTGACTTCTCGTCAATTCAAGCCAGAATCTCGGTGACGGTACCGGCACCGACCGTGCGTCCGCCTTCGCGGATCGCGAAACGGACGCCCTTTTCCATCGCGATCGGAGCGATCAGCGTGATCTCCAGATTGATGTTGTCCCCCGGCATCACCATCTCCGTTCCAGCCGGCAACGTCGCCACGCCGGTCACGTCGGTGGTACGGAAGTAGAGCTGAGGACGGTACCCGTTGAAGAACGGCGTGTGACGGCCGCCCTCTTCCTTGGTCAACACGTACACCTCGCCCTTGAACTTCGTGTGCGGCTTGATCGATCCC
>DASYKS010000078.1:0-2938 GCA_035995205.1 Thermoanaerobaculia bacterium | reverse complement strand
CGCGCGCGAACTTCTCCAGCTGCTGACTCTCCTCGGGGGAAAGCAGAATCTCCGGCGCGACTCGCATCTTTGAATCCTCCCATAGGAAGATACGAACGAGTCACGCTTAAGGTTCAACAAATCGGGCGCACTACACTAGATGATGGAGCGCTCGGCCAGATCCCAGGAGAATCCGGAAATGAACAAGGCCAAGAAGAAGCTCAGCCTGCACCGTGAAACCGTCCGCCGGCTCGCGGACCGAGACCTTAGGCACGCCCTCGGCGGCATTACGCGGGTCCCGACCTGCAATACGCTAGACAACAACTGCACCGAAATCGCTCAGTGCAACGTCGAATCCATCCCTCCCCGGAACTGTTAGCCCTAGACCCATGAAAACCCGCGGCCGAGCCTCCAGCAGGCCGCTTCGTGGACGAACCTATAGCCGAGCCGCACCGACGAAGACAGCCCGCTTTCAGCTTGCCAGAAGAATCTCGTCGGATCGCCCATCCTGCCAGCGCTGCAAAGCGTCGCTCTCCCGGTCGATGCCAAAGCGGAGCATCTCCCGGCCGAAATGGTGGATGCGGCCTTCGAGACTCTCCCCCAGCCGCTCGGCGACGTGGATCGACGCGCGGTTTTCCGGATGGATCAGGCTGATCACGCGCTCCTTACGCCAGATGTCGAAGGCGTAAGAAAGAGCGGCGCGGGCGCTTTCGGTCGCATAGCCGAAACCCCAGAAGGGCCGTGCGAGCGTCCAGGCGAGCTCGAAGCCCGGCCAGCCTTCCGGAGCGGCGAAGCCCGCCGCGCCCACGAAGGTTCCCGTCGCCCTCTCCTCCACCGCCCAGATGCCGAATCCGTGGAGCTGCCAGTGCCCCACCAGATAGGCCATGTGGCGCCAAGACCGACCGCGGTCCCACGGCTCCGGCCCCCCGGCGAGATAACGCAGCACTTCGCGGTCCGTGTACATCGCGGCGTAGTCCGCGAAATCGCTCCCGCGGAAGGGCCGCAGGAGCAGCCGCTCGGTCGTCAGGATCGGGATTTCGGTTGATTCCACCCTTCGATTCCCCTCCTCCTTACTCCAG
Source organism: Thermoanaerobaculia bacterium (assembly GCA_035995205.1). GTDB lineage: Bacteria > Acidobacteriota > Thermoanaerobaculia > Multivoradales > UBA5704 > DASYKS01. The sequence continues at coordinate 1,880 of DASYKS010000078.1, read as the reverse complement.
CCGTTTGGTCCTCCACCGGGCGAAGAGCGTCTTTCCGCGCCCTTCGCCATTCTCTTTGCCGGGAACTGTACGCAGGGAACTATTTCGCCGTAGACTTAAGTACTCGAAAAAGCGTCTATCCGAGGAATGCCTTAAATGTCTCACGTCGAGTGGGAAGCTGTACGGAGGATTCTGAGCGGTGAGGGTGGCCCCCTCGAAGCCGAGGACGCTTCGCAGCATCTGCTCGTCTGCGAGCGCTGCCGGGCGGCGGCCGGAACCCTGCGCGAAGAGATCCGCGCCGAAAGCCACCCGGGGCAGTTGGAGCGCGGTCCGTTTCAGATGGTGTTCGAGCTGATCGACCGGGAACGGCAATGGGGGGTGGAGTCGCTGACTGCAATGGCTGGGTGGGCCGAGGTGCGCCGCCTTCCGAGTAGGCGCAGTCAGCGGGATCGCGTCCGGATGGCAAAGGCCTGCCATACCTCCGCCTTCCTGAAGCTCCTGCTTGGGGAGCTGAAGGAGACGGCGAACGGGGAGGAAGCTGAGTTCCTCGCCTCGCTCGCTTTTCTCGCCATTGAGGCCATGCACCAGCGACAGAAGTCGACTCCCAGCATCAGCCACGATCTCCAAGCCGAAGTCTGGACCGCGGTCGCGAACGCCCGGCGGCTGGCGGCCGAATGGCGACGGGCTCATCAGGCTCTTGAAAATGCGGAACGCCACCTGAACGACGGGACCGGCGACCGCCGTCTGAAAGCGGTCCTGCTGTCCATCACCGCATCGACGTTGGTCGATGAGGGCCAAGTTTCCCCAGCATTGGACGCCCTGGAAAAGTGCCAAGCGATCTATGAAAGCCTCGCCGAATGGGCGCTGGTCGCTCGCACACTGATCCAAGTGGCCAACGCCTGGGAGCCCTTCGAGCCCGACAAGGGATTGGTGGCTCTGGATCGCGCAGCCCCTTTGATCCCCGCCGAGGATTCATTCCTGAGACTCATTGCGGAGTTTCTGCGAGCGGAGTGTTTGATCGGAGTCGGTAAGCCGAGCGAAGCCCTGCGAGTATTCCGGCATGCTTCGCTCCGGCTTGCCACCACTTCCCGGATTCGGCCGCAGATTCGCGCCAAAGTTACTTGCGCTCGACTATTGGACGCCCTCGGACACAAGCTGCCGGCGGAGCGGCTTTTCGACGATGTGGTGGACCAAGACATCGAGCACGAGCTCTATAAGGATGCGTATCTCGACCTCCGCTATCTCTACGGTCGGCACATGAAGGCAGGAGACTCCAAGAAAGCTGCACGGATTTGCCGGAGAGCGCTTTCGGATCCGGTGCTCGCGGCGATCGCACAGGCGCAGCCCCAGGCTCTATGGCCACAGCTTCTCGAGGAGGCTGCGCTACGTCCGATCATCAGGGCGTGTTGAGCGGCCTCCGGCAATACGTCAACGTCCATTGGAAGCACCCCGCGGCAACGCCCCCTTGGGTGAGCTCTCGCTGAGGTAAGTTTTCCGAGCCGGCGCGGGCGGCTGAAAACGGTGTCTCGGCGGCCGGAAGCGACTTATGCGCCCGGTCCCGGGATTTTTCTCAGCAGATCAGGACATCGATCTGTCAGCTCCAGCGGCGCTCGCGCAAAAGGCGGGCTTGTAGCTCTTTCAACTCGGCAGCTCCCAAGCCGGCCAGGACGGACTCACGTTCCGCATCGAGCTCGATGTCGAGGGCCTGGCAAAGGGTGCGGACCGCTTCTCGCAGCCCCTCGGTGAGGCCCTCGCGCAGCCCCTCGGTGCGGCCCTCGCGCAGCCCTTCCTCGCGGCCCAGCCGCTCGGCCAGACTGAGGGCGCCGCGGGCGTCCTGCTCGGCGATCTTGGCACGGTCGTAGAGGTCGAGCTCGCCGGAGCTGAAACCCGCCATGCGGGCG
>DASYKS010000077.1:0-41626 GCA_035995205.1 Thermoanaerobaculia bacterium | reverse complement strand
GTTGGGCTGCCAGCTCGCGGACCCGCTCGACCAATTCGTCTGGAAGTGGCATCGCACCCTCCTTACGGCAATCATAACCGTAAGTTCGGCCGATCTCCCCTGGCTAAAGCACGCTCCCTCACTCAGGTGTCGTACACCCGGGCGGCTTTTTCCTTTCGACAAAATCAACCCTGCGTGAGAGACTCCAGGCGATCACCCTTTGCCCAAATTCTCCGGGAGGCCGCCGATGGATGAGCCTGATGCTCCCCTCGATCCCAACCCCGTCAAAGGCCCAGCGGTCCGCGACTCGCGTGAGGTTCCTGCGGCGCCTTCGATCCTATGCGCCGATCGGTTCATCGCGCGGTCGCTCGCGGAAAGGATGGCGACGGGAACGCTTTCGGCAGAAGAAATCCGCGGGCCGGCCCGCCGACTGGTCCGTCATCTCCTGCGCGGCTGCCCGGACTGCGCGGTCGCGTTCGGCCTCGCGGCGGGCTGGCGTGCCGGGCGCTTGCCGCTGTTCCATTATGAAGCGCGGGTCAACCGCGGGATCCGCCGTACGATAGAGGGTTGGCAGGGCCGCAAGGTCGAGCGCGAGCGTGCCGAGGCGCTGATCGCGGAGGTGCGAAAGCTCCGCCGCGACGATCCGGAATTCGGCATCGCGCTGCTCGAGGAAGCGCTTCGGCGCGTGGAAAAGGCGGTTGCGAGCTCATCCGGCAGCGGACCACGAGGCGAAGGTCTGGCCTGCGAGATCCACACCGAACGCGCCAACCTCCTCCGGCTGCTTGGCCGGCACTTGGAGGCCGAAGCGGCGTTCCAAGCCGGGCTCGAGGCCTGGCAGGCCGACATCGGACGCGCGGAGGCCCTGCTGAATCTGGGCGACTTGTACGGATCGTTCCTTATCGACCGTCGGAGATTCACCGAAGCGGATGGGCTCCAGAGCCTTGCAACTGGTCTGTGAGACGCTTCGCCTGCTCAACGGGACGAAAAGTCTGGAACTGCAGCTCAACGCGATCCAGCTCTCCATCGCCTGGAACGTTGAACTCGGCAATCTCCAAGACGCTTCGGACTGTAGCGAAGAGATTCGCGCGGAGTACCACCGCCACATGGGCGCGAGCGATTGGGCGAAGTTCCTTTGGTACGACGCTCGGATCTATGCCGGCTTCCGCCGTCACGCCATCGCTGAGCGTCTCTTACGTCGGGTCAAAGCGCAGTTAGAACAACTCGGCCTGCCGTTTCAAGCCGCGCTCGTCGGTCTCGATCTGGCGGTCACGCTGGTCCATCGGCGCCGTCCCGCCGAAGCGCGCGCGTTGATCGTCAATGAGTTGGTCCCCACCTTCCGCTCGCTCGGCGTCGCCCGCGAGGGGCTCGCCTCGCTCGTCCTGCTGGAATGCGCCACCGAGGCCGCCGCGCTTGACGCGGCGCTGCTCAGGAACGTTCTGCGCGACCTCGAACGGGCCGGGCAGGAGGTTGGGCCGAAACGGCGCGAAAACGGCCCGGCCGATGTGGACGACGAGGCGCCGGACTTCGCATAGCGGCCGGTCAGGTCAACTCTTCGAAACGGCCAAAACGAAAAGGGGGGCGACCCCCGGCGCTCTAAGCGCCGGTCAATACCCGGAGCATGACTTTCGTGCGCGGCGATGCCGTATTGTTGTCTGCGGTGCGAATCGACCGCATGAAATTTCCTGAAATTTTTCTCCTCACCGGCGCATAGAGGCCGGCGGCGCGCCGTATCCCCCTGCGCGCCGCCGCAAAAAGCGAAGGAAGCTACACCAGAACGCCCAGGCGATTCAAGGCCAAATTCGAGCAAAGGGCCTATGCTCGAAAATGCCCTGGAAGTTGCACATTCCGACGCCGTACGGTTCGTCTCGCGATGAACACGGACCGCCGGTTACCCAAACACGCCACTGCGCCCCAGGCGCTGGTGCCGCAATCCTCGGCTCCCGTTTCCGGAAGCCGGCGCTCCGCGGTTCTCGCATTCGAGGGTCATTGTCCGCCCGGAATTCTCCGGCCGGACCCCAACCATGGAGGTGCTCGTCATGAGCGCAAGGGCTTCGTCATTGTCGCCGTACCCGACCGTCCTGCCGCCTTCACTCAAGGCCGAGAGGATCCAGCTCTGGCTCCAGCAGATGCCCGGCTGGGAGCTGCTTTCCGGCGGAGTGCAGATCCTGCGTCATTTCCACTTTCGGACGCGAGCCGATTCGCTCACGTTCCTCCGCCATGCAATGAGCGTAATCGAATCGATGGAGGTGCCGTTCGGCCTTCGGGGACCGACCCTCGCGTACCGGGGCGATCGGGTGACGGTTTCGATCTGGTCGTACCGCGGGTCGTTTATCGGCCCGGATCTCGAGGTTGCGCGACTCGTGAGCCAGCCGAGCTGCTGACCGGCGCGAAAGCCGCTCGCATTCGGCATTCGCCGGGGAAAGACGTCGCCGCAACCGACAAAGGTGCTGCGCAGAGGCCGGCCGCCTCTGCGCAGTCTCCGGCTACTCGGGGCGCTCTTGCCTGCAGCAAGGCGCTCCGTCGTGACCCCGGATCGTCGGCTCCCGAACGCCAAGTCGATCGCCTCTGCACCGGTGCACAGCGGCAGTGTACATGTGCAACGGCGTTTTGTCGTTGTGCAATCCGGCGGCGCGCAGGTGCGCCGACACTTTGCAGCGGTGCATCCCGCTGGTGCACATATGCCCGCGGATTTTGCACTTGTGCGCAGCGGCAGCGCACAAGTGCGCCGGCATTTTGCAGTTGTGCAATCGGGCAGTGCACAGGTGCTCCGGCATTTTGCAGTTGTGCATTCCACCAGCGCACAGGTGCTCTCGCGTTTTGCAGTTGTGCACAGCGGCGTTGCACCTGCGCACAGCGCTGTATCGTCCGACGTATCTCTAGAACTATCAATGGTTTAGCGCAACGGACGGCCTTTGGGGGCAGTCCGTGAAAGGAGGTTGTGATGAGACGCAGAACGTATTCGGAACAGGTGGACCGATGGCAAAGCGTCGTCCAGAACATCGAGGCGATGCTGCCCAGCCTGCCAGGAATCGAGGTTCCCTACGCGGAGCTGAAGCAGAAAGTCGAAGCCCTGCGCGCCGCGCACGACAGCATCCTGGTGATGACCGGCAGGCAGCACGAAGCTGTGCTGAATCGCCGCAACCTGGCCCAGGAGGCGCGCGATGCGGTGCGCCGGATTTCGGCGATCTCCCGGGGCCAGCTGGGTTTCAAGAATCCGCTGCTGGACACCTTTGGCGTCCGATCCGAGGATCCTGCGCGGCGCGGCAACCGGCGGCCGCCGGAGGCGGCACCGCCGCAGGGCCAGGATTCGCCCTAGCAGGCTTCGTAGGCTGTCGGCCCCTCTAGCTTGAGGTCGGATCCGGGTGAGGCGCCCGCCTCACCCGGTTTCTCTGATGTTGTCATTTCTGACCATTTTTTCTCCCTACTTACCTTGACAACGCCGGTAAGCCTGCATCAAGATCTTTGCAGCGGCATCAATGAGCGCACTACGGCGTTTATTTACCGCTCGGCGGGACCCAGGATCGCCAAATGGCATCGCTTTGCCGATACCGGCATTCGGGACTTTCAGAGAGGGAGGTGTGTCTTGTCTAAAGTGCTCCGCCTTACGCTATCGGTCCGGATCTTTGAGCAGCTTGCGGCGGAAGCCGACGCCGAGAACATCCCGAACGCCGAGCTCGCCCGCCGGTACATCGCCTCCCGCTATGAGAAAAATGCGGCAATTGCCGGCTCGACCGGCGCCGCACAACGTCCGCGCCCCTTGGAGAAGCAATTCCCTTCCCGACTCATTCGAGAAGCCGAGGCCATTTTCGGCAACGCGATCGACGCGTATGGCCGGATCGTCCAAGCTCTCGAAATGGTGTTCACCACGCCGGAGCGGCGCGCGAAGATCGGAAACGACCTAAAAATCGTCGGTAACGGCACCGCCCTGCTCCGCGAGTTGCTGGACCAGCTGGAAACTCTGCGACCAACCTGCCGCCCGCCCCGCGGAGGCTCGCGTCGACCGATTCCGGACGCCGCCAACGATGACCTGCCGGAATAAGGCAATTTATCCGGGCGCGGATCGCTTCGGCGCGTTGTCGGTTCCGGCTTTGGTGCCCGGGACTGCTCGGCGAACCTTGGGCTTCGGCTGTTCCAGGATCATTTTGAGCGTTTCGAGCAGTGCGCTTCCGAAGGTCACGATCGTTTCCAAGCTGCGCGCGGAGTGCAGCGTTGCGAGCAGACGCTCCGCGCTCGCGGTGGCCGTTTCGAGCAAGGGCGCCATACCCTCCTCACGGCTCCCGGAATCCCGCAGCGCGTGCAACCGTTCGAACAGGGGCAGGCCGTGGGCGAGCGCCGCGTGCAGATTTTCGAACGCTTCCTCTCGCGCCTGTTGGCGCAGATCGGCGAACGTTTCGATCCTCCGTGGACCCACGAACGATGAAGCAACCTGCTGGGCGATCGGCGAACCCCGCTTGCGATCGTCGCGCACCGCTGCTTTCAGCTCGCCGAGCGGAACGCTGTACAGGGCGGCGACATGGCTTTGACTGCGGCAGTGGCTTTCGAGCGCCTGGCGGTTGGCCGGTGTGGGTCGAAAACCTTCGCAACACGTCCGGCGCTCGCTTGCCGAGGGGTACCAAAGACCGTCCTGCCAGTACCCTTCGGGATGCGCCTTCCGGGTGCTCCGGGCGTAGAAAGCTTCGATCGCCAAACGCAGGCGCTCCGGCTTAGGCCGCCCGGCGGCATCCGGAGGGGGATCGGGTGCGAGCATGTTGTCGTAATGATACGACGAAGTGCCGGAATAGGTAACTTGTAGTTCCTTTTCGCGCCGGGGCGCTCGCTTGGGGCGTTGCCGGCGAGCATTCACCCCGGATGCTACGAGGAAGCGCGAACGGCCCTACCGGGAGCGTTCGATCTCGAACGGAACCTCCACCGAGAGCGCTCCTTTAGGCGCCTTCCCGATCCGCACCGTCGCGCGGCCGGTCCCGATCGTCCAACCCGTGCTCGGCGCGGTGTAGGTGAGGTAAGTCTCGCCGCCGATGATGGCCGTTTTCTGTTCGGTGACCGTTCCGTTCGGAGCCGTCCAGATCGCGACCACCGGCGTGCCCGTGGGGAGATCGCCGGATTCGACGGAGAGGAGGATCGGCGAGCCGGGGGCGAACGATGTCGCGCGATCGGCCGATTGGATCGAGCCGTCCGGGGCGAAGAGCTTGCCGAGGACGATCTCTCGCGGGGCTTCTTGATCGATGGGGGCCGGAAGCTCGGAGGTTACGCTTGCAGGGGCCGCCGCCGAGGGTCTTTGATCAGACTCGGCTGCCGGCCGGCAGGCCGTGAGGAGAAGGAGGGCGGCGAGGAGGGGGAGAGAGCTACGAGGCACGCCGGAATTCTCCCACGACCTCGCCGCTTTCTGCGCTACGCCGTGCGTCGGGCAATCTCGGCCTGAATCTGGGGCATCAGGACCGGGCTCGCCGCGAGCAGGCGGGTGAGCTTCGGATAGGGTCGGTTGAACCTCTCCTCCTCGGGAGAACCTCCCACCACGACGCCCCCGGCGGCGAGGACCAGGGCGACACCCGCCGCGACGTCCCATTCGTGTTTCGGCACCAGCGTCCAGGTCGCGTCGGCGAGGCCGGCGGCCACCAGGCCGAGTTTGTAGGCGACCGATCCGATGGCGCGGATCTCGATCGGAGACTCGCGAAACGCCTCCCACTGGCCGCGCCCGACCTCGCTCCGGCTGGCGAGCACGACCGAACCGGCCAGCTCCGTGCGGGGGGAGAGACCGGCGGGCCGGCCGTTCAGCGTTACGCCGTGACCTCGGGCGCCGAGGATCAGCTGGTCCGTTGCGGGATTGAGGATGCCGCCGGCGACCGCTTGGCCGTCTTCGACCAGGCCGACCGAGACCGACCACTCCGGCAACCCTTGAACGAACTCCTTCGTGCCGTCGAGCGGGTCGACCACCCAGACCCGCCGAGCGGCCAGCCGGGCGGGGTCGTCGAGCGTCTCTTCCGACAGCCACCCCTCGCCGTCGCGGGGCAGCATCTCTTTGAGCAACGCGTCCACCGCGGTGTCGGCTTCGGTAACCGGATCGCCGCCCGACTTCTTCTGCGCGTCGACCGCGCCCGGGGTGAAACGGGCGAGAAGCTCGCGTGCCTTGGCCAAAGCGGCCTCGATCCGCGCGAGCTCCCCGGCGTAACCGCCCATCAACGCTCTCCGCGAGCGCCGATAAAGCCCTCCTTCTCCAGATAGAGAAGGATCTCCTGCGCCGCTTCGTCCGGGGAGAGACCGTCCGTGTCGATGACCAGCTCGGCGTCGGCCGGCGCCTCGTACGGATCGGAGATGCCGGTGAATTCCTTGACGATCCCGGCGCGCGCCTTGGCGTAGAGCCCCTTGCGGTCGCGGCTCTCGCAGACTTCGAGCGAGGTCGCGACGTGGAGGAGCGAAAAGCCGCCGAACGGCGCGATCATCGAGCGCACTTCCTTGCGCACCGCGTCATACGGCGCGATCGGCGCGCAGATCGCGATACCGCCGTTCTTGGTGATCTCGGACGCGACGTAGCCGATGCGCCGAATGTTGATGTCGCGATGCTCCTTCGAGAAATTCAGCTCCGAGGAGAGATGCTTCCGAACCACGTCGCCGTCGAGCAGGGTCACCGGCCGGCCGCCCATTTCGAGCAGCTTGACTAGCAGGGCGTTGGCGATCGTCGACTTACCGGAGCCCGACAGACCGGTCATGAACACGGTGAAGCCCTGCGCCTTCCGCGGCGGGTGGGTACGGCGAAGCTCGCCGGCGACCTCGGGGAAGGTGAACCAGGAGGGAATCTCCAACCCCTCGGTCAGACGGCGGCGCAGCTCCGTGCCCGACAGGTCGAGCGCGCGCGAGCCGGCCGGGATCTGATCGTCGGGGAAATAGCTGTCGCGGTCCTCGACGTAAACCAGCGCCTGGAACGGCACCATCTCGACGCCGATCTCCGCGGCGTGCTGTTTGAGCAGCTCCTGGGCGTCATAGGGGCCGTAGAACGGCTTGCCGGTCGAATCTTTCCCCGGCCCGGCGTGATCGCGGCCGACGATGAAATGGGTGCAGCCGTGGTTTTTGCGCACGATCGCGTGGAGCACCGCTTCGCGCGGCCCCCCCATCCGCATCGCCAGGTTGAGCAGGGCAAGCATCGCGGTCTGCTGGGGATAGCGATCGAAGATCGCCTGGTAGCAGCGGACGCGGGTGTAGTGATCGAGATCGCCCGGCTTGGTCATGCCGACGACCGGCTGGACGAACAGGTTCGCCTGCGCCTCACGGGCCGCCCTGAGGGTCAGCTCGAAGTGGGCGCGGTGCATAGGATTCCGGGTCTGGAACGCCACCACCCGGCGCCAGCCGCGGCGCGCGAACGAGGCGCGGACTTCCGCCGGGGTCAAACGCATCGTGCGGTAGTCGTAGTGGGTGGGCAGCTGGAGCGCCTCGATCCGGCCGCCGACGAACACCGGGTTCGATCGCTGGATCAAATGGGCCGCGCCCGGGTGCTTCGAGTCGGTGGTGCCGAACGCCTGCGCCGCGAGCTTTTCGCGGTCCGGGGTCCAGATGTCCTCGACGTGGAGGGCGGCGAGCATCACCCCCTCGGGGTCGCGCAGGGCGAGCATGCCGCCGACGGTCAGTTTCTCAGCGAGGGCCGCCGGGATGTCGAGGTTGATCGGCAGCGGGAAAATGATCCCGTTGGCCAAGCGCATCTTTTCGCCCACCGACTCGGTGTCGGCCCGGTTCATGAATCCGGTGAGGGGCGAGAACGAGCCGTTCGCGAGCAGCTCGAGGTCGCAGATCTGACGGGCCTCGAGATCCATGGACGGCCAGTCGCGGGACGCCTCTTTCAGCTCGGCGCTGCGCTCGGGTGAGGTGAGAAGGTCGACCAGGACGCCGCCGTGGGGCGGGATCAAGTGGTCGGCGGAACCGGCTCCGGAGGGGAGGGACGGAGTTTGACTCATAACGGAAGGAGAACCTCTCTGGAGGGAAGACGAAAGGCCCGGCGATGGCGGTCGGACCGGGAGGGAGCGGACGTACCGGCGCCTTACGCGATTCGACTCGCGCAGGGCCGCCAAGCTACAGAGTGCAGGAATTGCCCCGAGGCGGGACCACTGTCGGCCGTCGCCGGGTTCTGCTACGGGGTCGAAGGCGAGGGATTCGGATCTTCGTCGGTGACGATCGCGGTCGTCGTGAACAAGGGGCCGAAGATCGCGCGCTTCTGCCAGAAGGCGACGACGCAGGTGCGACAGAGGTCGTCGGCATGGATCACGCCGCGCGCGTCGATCCGCGACACGATGCCGTCGCAGAGGAAACCGAGCACCGAGCGGCGATTCTGCGGCTGCACGGTCTCGCCGATCACCAGATTCTCGGCGAGCCCCAGCTCCTTTTCGGTGAGCGGTATCTTGCAATCCTGCCGATCCTTGACCTGCACTTGGGCGATCTTGGAGCGCGAGATCTCCTTGCCGTCCGGCATGACCACCGCGCCGTAGTACTCCACCATCTCGTTGCGCCGCTCCGGTTTCGGCAACACCGTCCAGTAACGGCCGCCGCCCTTCCCGGTCATCGGCACGAAATAATTGTCGCCGCGATCCTTCCAGCGGAAGTAAAGCCGGACCAGCGAACCGCCGAGCTCCGGTGCCACCTTCGCGGTCATCACGCCGTTGTCCTCGGCGGGCAGGCAGGCGGTCGGATCGACCGAAATCATCGGAACTTGGGCCTGAGCCGCCGCGGCGAGTGCGAACAGGATGGGCAAAACGCGCGTCGTTTTCATGGGGCCGATCTCCAAATCCGAGAGATACTACACGTTAGCGCCGTTTCGAAAGCGGCGTCAAGCGAGAGCGGGGGCCTCACGACCCCTCCTCGCCCAAGATCTTGCGGGTGTATTCGTCGATGAACGGCGAAGGCTGCAGGTTGGGCAACGACCGCTTGAGAATCGTCGCGGCCGCCCGGCGATCTCCCGACTCGAACAGCGAGACGGCGAAATAGAACAACAGCTCGGGACGGTCGTCCCCCGGATCGCCCGCGCGGCGGAAGTAGTTCGCCGCCTCCCCCCAGCGGGAGTTGCGATAGGCCGCCTCGGCCATCAGCAGCTGGGCGTCGCGCCAGCCGGGGTGGGCGTCGGCGATCGGCTTGGCCAGATCGCGAGCGCGCTTCAAATCCCGGTTCGGCGCCTCGGGGCCGAGGAGGGCGCGAGCCTTGGTGAAGTTGAGGCGCTCGGCCGCGGTCGGTTCGGCGGTGGCCGCGGTCGTCGCGCGCGCCGGTTGGGCCGTGGGGGTCGCGGCGGGCTTGGGGGCCGGCGGGTCGGCGGCGTCGGCTGAAGGGACGGTCGGGGTCGGCGAAATCGGCGTGGGAGCCGCCTCCGCGGCATCGTCCTTCGGCAGCTGGCGCAACAGGCGGGAGACCTCGCGGTCGTCGCGCAACGGTTGGGACAGGCCGGCGACGAAAGCGCGGGCTTCCGCCCAGCTCTTCCGCTCGACCAGGCAGCCGAGCCGGGCGGCGGCGGGGGTCGCGAACTGGATCGTTTCGGCGCAGACGGACAGATCGGCCAGAGCTTCGGCGCAGGCCCCGAGGCGAGCCTGGGCGAGGCCGCGCAGACAGATCGCGCGCGGCTCGCTGGGAGCGAGCGCGAGGGCGGCCTGCGCGGCGGCCAACGCCACCGCCGGATGGCCTTCCGTCACCTCCAGCCGCCCGATCAGAATCCGCCAGATCGGATTCTTCGGCTCGGCCGCGATCCGCTTCTCGAGCTCTTCGCGGCGCGCCCGCGGCGGCAGCGCTTCGACCTTAACCGCCTCTTTCTGGCCGACCAGGCGGGAGAAGGCCGGCGAAGCCAGGAGCATTTCTTCGGGAACCCGCGCGGCGGCCTGCAGCTCGAAGGCGTTGCGAACCGCGGCCGGCAGATCGGCCTGGGAGTAGCCCGAGAAGCCGGTCTCGACTTCGGTCAGATGCCGGAAGGTCTCGCGAAAACCGTCGCCGTCGCCGTTCTGCGCCTGGGCGACCGCGAGGCGGGCGAGACAACCGCCGAGAGCTTTCGGATCGTCGAGCAGGCCGAAGCAGGCGAGTTGCAGCCAGTGCGCGGCGTTCGAAAAATCGCCGCGCTCGTACGCTTGGACCCCGTCCGAATAGAGACTGAGATAGAACGGATCGATCGCGGCGGCCGCGGGCCGGGCGGCGAACAACCCGATCCCTCCGCCCCCTACGATCACTCCGAGGCAGAGCGCCGCGAACCGGGCGCGACGGCGCGGCGGGCGGGAGCTCATCGCGCCTCCCGGCGGACGACCGCATCGACCCGGCCGGCCGGGGTCAATCCGGCGAGCGGCTTGTCGGTGACCACGGCGCGGGGATTCTGGTCGAAGATCCGCTCGGCGAGATCCTCGCCATAGCGCGCCTCGATCAACCGGCGGGCGCGGGAGAGTCCGGGCATCCGGCGCGTGAGGCCATGGCAATCGCTCGCGACGAAATGGACCAGGCTGGCGTCGAGCAGCTGATGGACGTCGCTTTGCGCTCGCCGCCCGAATTCGCCGGTGACGCTCATCGCGGTGACCTGAACGGCGGCGCCCAGTCCCACCAGGCGGGCGACCATGTCGGGCTCGTCGGCGAGCCACGGAATCAGCTCGGGGTGCGCGAGGATCGGCCGCCAGCCGGAAACCGAAAGCTCGTGGATCAGCTCATAGGCGTCCCGCGGCATCGCGTCGACGTCCAGCTCCAAGAGCAGCCAGCGCGACCGGGCGATCGGCAGCACGCCGCAGGCCTCGCCGGGCGCGGCGAGGAAATCGTCGAGGAACCGCCGGTCGACGTGAATCTCGCCGCCCGGGTAGAGCGCGATCTCGCCGCCGACCTCGCGTTCGATCCGATCGCGCAACGCGTCGAGCAGCTCGAGGTCGTCGTTCCACCAGCTGCCGCGGCGCTGGTGCGGTGTCGCGACCAATCCGGTACAGCCGTCGCGCGCGGCGTGCTGGCACATGGCGACCGCCTCGGCGAAATTCTCCGCGCCGTCGTCGATGCCGGGCAGGAAATGCGTGTGCAGATCGATCATCGGAGTCCCGGCGTCAAACCGCCTGAGCCTCCCTTTCGTAGCCGCCGTACGCTTCGTAATACCGCGTCTTGCGGCCGTAGCGGGCCGCTTCGGAACGATGCCGGTTGAGCACCACGCCGAGGATTCGCAGCTCCGCCATGCGCAGGCGCTCGGCGCAATCCTTGGCGTCTTCTCGGGTCACCTTGCCGGCGCGGAAGGTGAGCACGATGCCGTCGGAAAGCGCGCCGACGATCGTCGCGTCGGTCACCGCGAGCGACGGGGGAGTGTCGATGATCACGTAGTCGAAACGGGCGCGCATGGCGTTCAGCCACTCGCGCATCCGGTCCGACGAGAGCAGCTCGGACGGGTTCGGCGGGATCGGTCCCGAAGGGATCAGCCAGAGGTTCGGCACTCCCGTTTCGACGAACACCGAATCGGGCTCGACGACCCCGGTGAGCTGATTGACCAGGCCGCTTCGATTGGAAACCTTGAACACCTGGTGCATGCGCGGCTTGCGCAGGTCGGCGTCGACGATCAGCACCCGGCGGCCGAGCTGGGCGAGGACGACGCCGAGGTTCGAGGTGGTCGCGGTCTTGCCTTCGCCGGCCGTGGCGGAGGTGACGGCGATCACCTTCAGCTCTTCCGCGGTCGACAGAAGGAGGGAGGTGCGCAACGAGCGGTAGACCTCGGAGATCGGCGAGCGCGGCCGGTCGTGCGGCACCAGCTCGATCTGCTCGCGGTCGGGCACCGCGGCTTTACCCCGATCGGCGGCTGACTTGCCGGTCCCCCCGCCGTAACCATAGACGCGGCCCGTCTCGGCGATGTCGGGCACCACGGCGAGCGTGGGCAGCTTGAGCCGCCGCTCGATCTCCTCCGGCGATTTGATCGTCCGGTCGAGGAATTCGATCAGTAACGCGATGCCGACGCCGAGCAGCAGACCGAGCATCATGCCGTACGTGACGTCCTGGCGCAGAGAGGGGCGGAACGGGCCACCGGGCGTGAGCGCCGAATCGATGATCCGGATGTTCGAGTCGCGCGTACCCTGGAGCCGCGCCGAGACCTCGGTCTCCGACTGCTTCTTGAGCAGCTCGTCGAACATCTGGCGGCGGGTCTCGATCTCCACCTTGAGGTTGGTGTACTCGACCGCGGCCGAGCTCTGGTTGATCGCCTCGCCCTTGCTCCGGCTGACCTCGGAAGCCAGGGTCTGCTCTTGGCGCAACGCGGTCTGGTAATCGGCGAACGCGTCGCTTCGCGCCCGCGCGCCCATCTCCTCGATCAACGCCTTGAGGTGCTGTTGGCCCTTGTCGATATCGGCCTTGAGCGAAACCATCGCCGGCCAATCGGGCTTGTAGGTCTTGAGCTTGGTCTCGTAGTCGCGCTCCATCTTGAGCTGGTTCGAGCGCAGCTCGGAGACCACCCCTCCCGAGAGGCTGTCGGCCACCGTCTCCTTGGGCGCGATCTGCAGCTCGTGGTAGCGCGCCTCTTTCTCGATCCGCACCCGCTTGGCGCCCAGGAAGTCGTTGTTGAGCGTTTCGAGCCGCTTCAAGACGTCGTTCGAAGCCGGGTCGACGCCGCCGACGATGTCGCTGGTGCGGCTGAAGCGCTGCAGCTCGTTCTCCTTTTCCTGGATCTCCGATTTCAGCGTTTCGATCTGCGACGACAAGAAGGAAGAGGCCTTGCCCGCCGAGGTGTAGCGATCCTCGATTCCGAGGTCGATATAAGCCTCCGCGAAGGCATTGGCGACCCGTGCGGCGTAGACCGGGTCCTTCGACCGATAGCCGATCTGGACCAGCGAGGTGCTGCGGATCGGATCGACCGACAGACCGCCGAGCAGCCCTTGGGCGGCGGCGCCGAGAGCCGATGCGTCCTCTGCCGCGGTGGCCGGCACGGCGGGGGCCTTGCCCGGCTCGGCCGCTCCGGCGGTCCGATCGCTTGCGACGTTGCGGCTGTTGGTCAGATCGAGATTGCGCACCACGCGCTCGGCGAGGCCGCGGCTGCGGAGCAATTCGTACTGGGTGGGATAGAACTCGATGTTCCAGTAATTGTCCCAGGTGTTCTGGTCCGAGAGGACCGGCGCCGCGCTCTTCCTTTCGATCTGGACGGTGGCGATCGCCATGTACTCTTTCGGAGTGATCAGGTAGTGCGCCACGCCGAGCACGAGAGCGGTTATCGCGCAGGCGGCGATCAACCGCCAATGACGGCGCAGCATGCCGACGTATTCGGTGATATCGAATTCGGATTCCGCCGGCTCGGCGGCCAGCTCGAGCGCCGGATCCCTGAACGACGGATTCTTCAAAAAAAGGACTCCTTCACCACCAGGACGTCTCCTTCGACCAGCGCGACGTCCTGATCCTTGCCGGAGAGAATCCGTTTGTAGTCGACGACGATCTCGTGCGCGCCGCTGCCGGCCGTACGCTTGATCGTCAGCCGGTTCGCCGCGCGATCGGTCAAGCCGCCGGCCCGGGCGACCGCGGCGAGCAGGGTGATCCGATCGGTGCTCTTGAAGGTCAACGCGCCCGGCCGCGCGACCTCCCCCAGGCAGTAGATGGTGACCTCGACGGTCGAGGAGACGTTGATCAGATCGCTCGCCAAGATCGGGATGTTGACCCGTGGGTCGGCGCGCACGAGCAGATCGACGACGTCGATCGCGACCTGGTCCGAAAGGCCGTTTTCCGCCTTGCGCAGGACATAGATCCGGTTGCCGTGGTTCTCCGCCAGGCCGCCCGCGGCGGTGATCGCCTCGATCAGGGTCCACCGGCCGGAGAACGCGAGGTTGCCCGGGCTCTTGACCGCTCCGATCACCGAGATCGGCTTCGAGCGGAATTCCGTCACCTCGACCGCGGTGGAAGCGCGTTGTACGTATTTCACTTCGAGCAGCGCCTTCAGCCGGAGGGCCAGCTCCTCTTCCGTCAACCCGGCCGCGGGCACGTCGCCGATCAACGGCAGGTTGATCGAGCCGTTTTCGCTCACCCGCCGATCGACGTTGAGCTCCGGCACTTCGAAGACCTGAATCTTCAGCTGATCCTTCGGACCGATGCGATAGCCGGGGTTTTTGGACTGCGCATGAGCGGAAGCCCCGAGGAAACCGAGGAAGAGGACGAGCAGCGGGATCAACTTTCGCATGGCGGGCAAGGCTCTGTATTTTCTACCCATCTCGGCATTTCGGTCGAGCCAGCAAAATGAATTCAAATTCTATGCCTGAAGTCGCCTGAACGCCAGAAGAGCTTGCGATCTTCTGCGATCAGCCCCCGTCGCCGCCGCGCAAGGTCAAACCCGCTCCGACCGCGGTGACCGAACGATCGAGGCCGGGCAGATCCGACGTGAGGTCGATCCGGCTCAGATGGATGCCGAACGAGGAGGAGCGCCCGGTGGTCAAGTTGAGCGCCACGCCATAGGCGAACAGATCGTCCCGGCGCTCCGGAGTCCCGGCAACGGCCACACGATAGGTGTCGCGTCCCACCTCGGCGAACATCCGAAGGCTGGTCCGGCGGCTCACCTCGAAGTTCAGGGCACCGCCCAGGCGGTCGTCCTCCAGGTAGGAATACCCCGAGGCGAGCGTATAGACGATGCCGCGGCTGCCGTAGGCGGAGGTCGACAGCCGGTTGCCCGTGCCGAAACCGGCGGCGAGCTTGGCGGTGGTGGAGTTGAACGGGACGAAGCTCGAGCCCGGGCGCGGATCCGCGGAGCGCGCCGCGACCTCGAGGTCGAAAAAGCGGTCTTCGTTCTGCTGGCGAAATTGTATGAACGGCGAGGTGCCGATGCTCGAACGATCCTCCCGTTCGGGAGCGTCGACGAAGTCGACCACGGCACGCTCTACCCCGACGCCGATCGAGAACCCGCGGGGCAGCCGATAGCGGGCACCGCCGCGCAGGAAGCTTTCGTCGCGATCGAACTGATCGAACGGAATTTCGCCCGCGGACCGCGAGACCAAATTGCGTATCGCGATGTCCTCGGCCCCGGCGAACAGGGAGATCCGATCGGTGATCGCGAGATCGATCGCCAGAGCGCCGCGATCGCTGCGCGACTGACCGAGCGCCGAAACCTCGGGCGAGAGGAACTTTTGCTCCTGGATCCGTTCGCCGTTCGCTTCAAGGGTCAGGTGGTTCCAGAACGCGTAAGCGCTCAGGCCGTAGCGGCCGCCGAGCCGCCGCCGTTCGGCCGCTTCCCGCCACCAGATGTACTCGGGCAGCGCCTGGAGGCGCCAGTACACCTTGGGTCCGGTGCGGAAATAAGCGCGGAGACCGGCCCCCACGGAGGCGGTGACATCCCCCGTCTTGCCGTCGCTTACCCCGAAGGCGTTGTCGACGTACTGGATGTCGCGCAGCTCCCACCAGGGAGCCAAACGGATCGGGCCGAGGTGCCAGCGAGCGGATTCCGAAGCGGTCTCCAGCGCCCCCTTGCGATCGGCGGGCGGCTCGATCAAGCCGCCGGGCGGTCTATACTCGTCGAATTGCGCCAAAGCAGGGGCCGCGATCGACGCCGCTCCGACGAAGACGAGGAACGCGAGCGGGCGGCCGGCCAGCCGGCGGAACGAGGCTACGGGATTTTGCACGAAGACCTCCGACCCCGGATTCTTGACCGGCGGTGCAGCCGCTCGGGCGTTCTAGGAACGGTCGCGCGATGATACGCCAAGCGGAATGGCTGGTGGCCGGTGCGGTCTCGATTCTCCTGCTTTGGGCCCCCCTGCCCTTCGGCAGCGTGACCTCGTGGAGCGAGGCGCTGCTCGAAATCGCCGTCTTCGCGATCTTCGCCTTGGCTCTCGCGAGCGGCGAAGCGCCCGGGGTGTTGCGCCGCTCGGCCGCGCCGGCCGGGGCGGTGGCCGGGATCGCCCTACTCGGTCTCCTGCAGGCTCTGCCCAGCCCGCGTTCGTTCGCCGAGATCGTCTCGCCCGGCCACGTCCGGATCTTTTCCGCCGCGCGCGATCTGCTCGCCGGACCTCCCGCGAAAGACACGGTCGCGCTGTCGCTGGCGGCCGGCGAATCCTTGCGGGCGGCGCTCTCGTTCGCCGCGTTCGCCGCGGCCCTGATCGCCGCCGGAATCGCCGGGCGCGATCGCCGGCGCCGCCGGGCGATCGCCTTCTCCCTGATCGCGTCGGCTCTCTTCCAGGTGCTCTACGGCGCCCGGCGATGGTTCGCCCGATCGAACGAAATCTGGGGGCGGGAGATAGCGGGGACGAACGAGCGGCTGCGCGGAACCTTCGTCAACCCCAACCACCTGGCGTTCCTCCTCGGTCTGGCGCTGCCGGTGGTTTTCGCCTGGGGCTGGTGGTCGTTCCGGCGGGCGCGCGAGGAGATCCTGCTGGAGCGCAAGCTGCTGCGGGTCGCCCCCGCGATCATCGTCTGGCTGCTGCTGTTCGCCGGCCTCGCGTTCACCGGTTCCCGCGCCGGGCTGATCGCCGGACTGGTGGCGGTGGTGGCGCAAGGTGCCCTGCTCGCCGCGGGCGAGAGAAAAAGGCGCTGGGCCGCGATCGGGATCGCCGTCGCCGGGATCGGTCTCGCCGTGGTCGCCTCGATCGGACGGGAGGAGGGCTTCGGCCGGCTCACGGAGCTTTCGAACGGGGTCGGCTGGACCGTGCGGGTCGAGGCGTGGCGCGCCACGCTCGGCCTGGTCCGGAGCTTTCCATGGTTGGGCACCGGTCTCGGCTCGTTTCGCGAGGCGTTCCCTTCGGTGCAGCCCGCGGGGCTCGCCGGCACCTGGCGCCACGCCCACAACGATCCCTTGGAGCTGCTCGCCACGGCGGGCGTCGTCGGCCTGGCGCTCGCCGTTTTCGCTCTCGGCGCGATCCTTCTGCGCCTTTCCGACGTCTTTCGCCACGGGCGGCGCTCGGAGGATCGGGCGGCCGCGCTTGGCGCGCTCGGGGCGCTGGCCGCCGCCGGGCTTCACGAGTTGGTCGACTTCAGCCTGACTCTCCCCGCCAACGCGTTCGCCGTGGCGGTGCTGCTCGGCGCCGCGGTTTCAGCCCGGCGCAACCAGGAGCCGCACGGCACCCGGAACGGCAGGGCCGCCGTTGATCGAGGCGATCTCGAGCAGGTGGAGGCCCGGCGAAATCGAGACCGGCAGGTCGAGCGGCGTCCCAGCGGTGGCGACGAAGGTTCCGACGAAATCGCCGTCGAGACGGACCTCGACGACCGCGCTGCCGGTGGTCACTTCGCCGACCGCGACCTCGAACCCCCGAGCGGACCGGGAGGCGACCAGCTCCCGGCGCGCCCGCCCCTTTAGCACCGTCCAGTCGGCCGTGGGCCAGGCCTCGGCCGAGAGGGCGGCGAGACTCGCGGGCGACCGGCGCGCCGGGAACCCCGCACCGAACGCCTGACCGGCTTGGCGCTCCAAGCTCTCGGCGAGATCGCGGTCGCCGGCCAGATGCGCGGCGAGCGCCGCCGCCACCGGATCGGCTTCGCCGGTCAGCCGGGCCAGCCGGGCGAGCGCCGCCGGTCCGAGCGGACACATCCCAAAGCGACAGCGGTCGAGAATCCAACCGAGCGCCTCGGCCAGGCTGGCCGCGGTCGCGGCATCGGCTTGCCCTGCCGGGCACTCATCGATCGCGAGGGTGAGCAGCGGCTCGCCGTCCTCCGCCTCGCCCGCGCGGGCAATCAGCGAAAAGTACAGCGCGCGGCCTGAATCGCCGTTGCCGCGGCGAACCTGTTGGCGCGCATCTTCCAAAGTCGCGGCGAGCCGCCGCGTCAGCGCGCGGCGATAACGCACCCGCGCGTCGCGCATCGCCTGCCAATCGAGCCGCTGGCTATAGATCTGGCGTACCGCGGCCCACGCATCGGAATCGTCCGGGATCGGGGCGAACGCCAATTTGCGATCGCCGGCGACGGCGAGCCAGGCGGGCAGCAGATCCTGCCGGGCATAGGGATCGGCGAGACCGCGGCGGATCAGCCCGAGCGCGAAGCGCCGTTTCTCCGGGGAGAGCACCGGCCAGAGCCGGGCATAGGCGTGGGCGAGCACGATCTCCGGCTCGAATCTGCCCGGCGCGAGCGAACGGGCGGCCAGGAGAGGCGCTTCCCAGTCGCGGTACGACCGGATCAAGCGATCGTCCTCGGTGCGTAGGCGGGCGAGATAGGTGGCGCCGCCGATCACCAACGGGGCCTCCCAGGCTGCCGGCCGCTCGGCGAACGATTCCGCCGCGAGCTGGGCCGCCGCGGCCAACCGGCTCGCGCTAGCGGCGGCATCCGCCACCGCGGCCGGGGAACCGGGCGGGAGATCCGGCGGCCGGCGCCCAAACTCGGCCGCGAACACTCCGCGCGCCGTCCGTAGACGAGCCCGCGCCGGATCGCTCTCGCGCGCCACTTCGGCTTCCAGCCGCTCCGGCAGCACGAGAGGTGCGGCATCGGCCAGGTAGGCGGTCAGCCGATGCTGCTCGGCGCGCCATGTGCCGGCCTCGAACGCCGCCGCGGCGCAAAGTCCGATTGCGGCCAAGGCGAGCAGCGCGCGGACCGCGACCAGACGACCGGTGGGCGGGAGGGGGCTCGATACAAAGGCCGAAGGGCGCATGGCGAGGTCGCTATAGTAACGAAGATGTCGCTTTCCTCCAGCTCCGGCTCCGCCCATTGGGTCTCGGTGCTCGCCGCCTTGGCGGTCGGCGTCCTGCTGCTCCTGCCGGTTCCCGCCGGTCCGCCGGGATGGTTGGCGGATCGGCTGCCCGCCGCGCTGTCGAGCCAGCTGGACAAGGGGGTCCACGTCGGCCTGTTCTTCGCCCTCGCCGGGATCTGGCTCCGCTCGTTCGATCGCCTGCCCGCCTGGCCTCGTCCGGTCGGCACCGCCGTGCTGTCCGCGGCGGCGTACGGCGCGATGCTCGAAGGGCTTCAGGGGCTCAGTCCTGAGCGCACCTCCTCGTTCGCCGACGCCGCGGCGAACCTGATCGGCGCGCTCCTGCTCGGATCGATCGCCGCCCTCCGCCGTCGCGCGAAGACGACATGAGCCGGGGGATTCGTTTCGCGCCGCCGCGGCTCGCCCCGGACCTTCTGCCGGACCTGTCGTGGCTTCTCGCCCGCGCGTTCGGCCCGAGCGCGGAACCGGGGCTCGCTCTTTCGCCCGCGGATGCGCAGAGGGCGATCGGCCTCGCTCGCCGATTCGGCGTCGCCGCGCGGATCGCCGCCCGCACCGAGCGCGCCGTGCTGTCCGCGGAGCTCGGCGCGGCGGCGGACGACCTCTCGGCCGAACGACGGGCGATCGCGGCCGGCGACCTCCGCCTCGAAGCCGCGATTCGGGCGATCGCCGCGGCGGCCGCCGACGCGGCGATTCCGATCGGCTTTCTCAAGTACGCGGCGCTGGAGCTGTCCGGCGCGCTCGCTCCCGGCAGCCGGGGTGCGACGGACATCGACGTTCTCGCGCCCTCGGGCCAGGAGGAGGCACTGCGGGACGCCCTCGTCGCCGCGGATTTCGCGGTCTGCGACAGCCCGGGTTACGAGCACCAGCTGGCTGCCCAGATTCATCCCCGGTTCGGCGCGGTCGAGGTTCACCGGCTGATTCTCGGCGTCCGGCTGCGTGGGCGTTCCGGCGACCGGCGCTCGGCGACCCTCGACGGGTTGCTCGAAGCCGGGCTGGCCGTCCCCTATCCGGCGCTTCCCGGCGCGGTATACCTCCCCTCGCCCGAGGTGCTCGCCGCGCACGCCGCGGTCCACGGGCTCGGCCAGCACGGGTTCGAGCCGTCCGCCTATCCGGCGCTGCGAACTTTCGCCGACTTGATCGACCTCGGCTGGGGCGGACCTGGCGGACGGGCGAGCGCCGCGCACGTAGCCCCGTGGCTCGCCGAGGATCTGTCCGAAGAGGAGCTCGGCGCCCTGGTCGATCTCTGCGCCGAGCTTGCCGCGGGGCGGGCGCGGCCGGATGGCGACAGCGCTTCGTCCCTCCTGCTCCGCCATGCGCTCGCCGGCCAACTCGACCCAGGCTACGCCGGCGCGCTCAAGCTCTCGCTGCTGGCCCCACGGCCGAGCGAACGGAGCGCGACCCGCCGGAAGCTGTCCGCCCTGGCCGCCGCGCTCTGGCCGTCGGCGGCGCAGCTCGACGCGATCTACGGCCGCCCGGCGAGCCCCTGGGGGCTGCTCGGGCGCCGCCTGTTCCGGCCGTTCGATCTGTTGCGCCGCGCGGCGCGCGCCGCGCGCCGCGCGGGCGAAATGGACCGGCGGGAGCGTCGCGGAGACGGAGACCCCGGAGACGGCGAGACGACGGAGGAAGAGGCCTGAGATAGCATCGCCGCGCCATGAAGCCCGCCGCCGCCGCCGTCCCGACCGCGCCGCCTTTTGCGGTCGTTGCGATGTGGGCCTTGATCTACACCGTTCCGCTCTTGGTCGTTCCCGGCCTCCACGAGGCGTTTCGCGCGCCCAAGCTGCTGATCGGCGAGCTGCTCGCGCTTGCCTCGCTGCTCGGCCTCGCCACGGTTCTCAAGGGTCGCGAGATCGATTGGAAAGCGATCGCCCGACGGCCGGAGGTCGCGGCCTCGATACCTCTGCTTCTGCTCGCCGTGGCGAGCCTCGCGACCACGGCTCACCCCCTTCATGTGAGAGACGCGGTCGCGAGCTTGGGCGTCGGCACGGCCTGCCTGATCGGCTGGACCGGCGGCTTCGATCGCGCGCAGAAGGAGCGTTTCCTGATCGGCTCGCTGGTCCCGGCCGGGCTGCTCTCGCTGCTCGCCGTTTTGCAGTTCCATCAGATCTGGGAGCCGCTCCGGTTCGCCGGAATCGGCGGCGACTCGCGCCTCGGGGTGACCGCGCTCGCCGGCAATCCGGGCGACCTCGGCGCGTTTCTGGTCCTGCCGTGCCTGATCGGCGCCTGGTGTCTGCCGCGCCTCTCCGGCAAGCGACGCATCGGGGCGGCGGCGGCGGTCGTCCTCTGTCTCTATGCGCTGGTCGTAACCCAGACCCTGGCCGCTCTGGCCGCTTTCGCGGCCGGCGCCTTGGTTTTTGCGCTCGTCGCGCTCCCGCGGCGCCGTGTGTTTACGGGTCTCGCCGCCGTCCTGATCCTCGGCGGCCTGGCGCTCGTGTTCGTGGCACCGCTCCGCTCGCGGGTCGCCAACAAGGTCCAGTCGATCTCTGCCGGGGACTGGAACGCCCTGTTGACCGGCCGGCTGGATGGTTGGCGGGCCGCCCTGTTGATGTGGCGCGAGCACCCCTGGGCGGGGGTCGGCCATGGCGCCTATCGGCCGGAATTCGTGCCGGCCAAGCTCAAGCTCGCCCATGTCGGCACGCGGTTCTTCGAGCAGCACAACCAGCCGACTTTCGCCAATGCCCACAATGAATTTCTCGAGGTGCCCGCCGATCTCGGCTGGCCGGGCGCGCTCGCGCTCGCCTGGGGCCTCGGCGTGATCGGTTTCGCGGCCCTGCGCCACCCGGACACCGAGCCCGCCGATCGTGCCCTGTTCCGCGCCGGCCTCGTCGCGCTCGCGGTGCTCTCGGCCGCTTACTTTCCGTTCCGGATCGCCTTGGTCGCCTTCCCAGCGCTGCTCTTCCTTTCCTGGGGCCTCGATTCCGAGGAGGAGGCGTAATGGCTCGGCGCTCCGGCCCGGCCCGCCCGCGCAACACGACGGCTAAACATGCGGTCAATCCGGCGGTCAAGAAGTCCGTCCCCAAAGCAGGCTGGGTCTACTGGCTCGCGCTCGCCCTGTTGGTCGCCGCGCTGCTCGGCCAATTGCGCCACACCATCGCCCGGCTCGGCGCCAGCCGGGCGCTCAACCAGGTCGAGCTGCGCTCCAAGATGGCGCTCTCCGCCGGCCGCTCGTCGCGCATCCTCTTCTCCGAGAACCTGCAGATTCTCCGCCGCGCCGCCGAGCTCGATCCTCTGGAGCCGGGAGTACTGCTCGCCCGCGGCACCCAACATCTCCTCCTCGGCAGCGCCGAGGCCGCCGAAGAGGCCTACGTCGACGCCCTCCGGATCGAACCGAAACCCGAGATCTACCTGAACCTCGGCCGCGCCCAGCTTCTCGCCGGAAACCCCACCGCCGCCCGCCAAAGCTTCTCGACCGCCATTACGCTCGATCCCAACCTCGCGCAGTACGTCCCCGCGGCCGGGCGGTGATCTGGCAAAATCGGAACAGCGCGGCAGGGAGTTCGCCTACACCCCGCGCGAGGTCAGCACGATCTTGACCGTCCGCACCAGGATCGAGAGATCCAGGCCGAGCGACCAATTGGCGATGTAGGCAAGCTCGTAGCGGAGCTTGTTCTGCGGGCTGGAGTGGTAGTCGCCATTGACCTGGGCGAGGCCGGTGAGGCCGGGCGCGACCGAAAAGCGCTCGGCGTAGCCGGGCACTTCGGCGAGGTAGCGCTCGACGAAACCGGGGCGCTCGGGGCGGGGGCCGACCAGGCTCATGGTTCCCGCGAGCACGTTGGCGACTTGCGGGATCTCGTCGATCCGGAAACGGCGGAGGAGCGCTCCGATCGACGTCAGGCGCGGATCGTCGATCTCGGCGAGCACCTCGCCGCTCGCCGCCTCGGCATCGACCCGCATCGAGCGCAGCTTGTAGACCAGGAACGGCCGGCGGTCGCGTCCCACCCTCTCCTGGCGGTAAAGGATCGGCCCGGGCGAGGTCAGGCGCACGGCAAGAGCGGCGAGGAGGAGCACGGGAGCCAGGACGAGCGCGAGCAGCGATCCGGCGATCAGGTCGAACAGGCGCTTGACCGGCCGGTTGATCCGCCACTCGGATTCGCGCACCACTTCGATCAACGGCAGATCGTGGACCCAGCGATAGCGCATTCGGCCGATCAAACTTTCGAACGGTCCGGGCAAAAGCAATACGTTGGTGTGGTCGGGACGGCTGCCGGCGATGCGGTCGAGCAGCCGAGTCTGCCAGGAATCCCCTCCGGCGGCGAGCACCACGTCGTCGATCGTGCCGGCGGCGAGCAGGGCGGGCAGATCGTCGATCGTGCCCAGACGGGGACCGAGCGCCGAGGTCTCCCCGGGCGGCGGCGCGGGGTTCATCCCGGAACGGGTCTCCAGGGGGAGCGTCACGAACCCGGCGACCTCCAGCCCATGCCAACGGTGGGCGGCGATCGCCTCGGCGACCTCCCGCGCCTCGGCTCCCTCGCCGACCAGAACGACTCGGCGAAGCGCCCGCGGGCCGCCGCGGCTGGCCAAGCGGCGCCAGAGAACGAGCAGGATGAGATCGAGAAGCGCGTAGAGCAGCAGGACCGAGCGCGGGAACGTGCGGTTGGCGAAGAACACATAGCCGGCCAGCAGGGCCGCCTGACCGATCGCCGCGGGCAACAGGCGGCGCGAGAGCTCGGCGGCGGTGAGCGGCCGGTCGGCGTCGTAGAAGCCGAGAAAATAGAGCGCAGCGAGCTGGACCGCCGCCGCCACCAGCCAGTCGCGGCCGAGAAAGGCGATCCGATCGGCCGGCAGCAGCCCCTGGGTGAACGGCAACGGCAGATGAATGCGCAGCCAGAACGCCGCGGCGAGCGCGGCGACCGCGATCCCGGCGTCCCCCAAGACGCGCGTCAGCGCCTGACCGCGACGTTCGCGTAGCGGCGTCATCTCGGAAGGGAAACGCGCGTGGAGGCGAAAGGCCGTGGGCTCACGGCCTCACTCTATCGGAAGCGATCGCAGGACCGACGACCACAGAAAAAGGGCCTCCGGCCGTTTCGTGCCAGAGGCCCCGGGTACTTACAGCGAGAGCCTCAGCTAATACAGGTCGTTGATGCCGTTCCGGTCGTCGGTCTCGATCGACGCCGGACCGTTGTTGCAGGCAGAGACCGAGGGGAACATCGTCGCGCCGGAGGTCCCGCTGTGGCCGAGGCCGAGCAGGTGGCCGGCCTCGTGAACGAAGATGCCTTCGGCGTAGTACTCCGAGCCCGAGCAGGCCTCGCCCAGGGTGGCCAGGTTGTTCGCCGTGTTGGTCACCATGTCGGCGTCGGTGATCCGGCGCGTGCCGTTCGAGCGCGTCGTGTAGTAGCCGGTGAAGGTCGCCGCGAGGCAGCTGCCGGTGCAGGCGCCGAGGGGATCGCGCAGGTTGAGCATCGGCCGGCCGTCGCCCAGGGTGAAGGAAGAGACCGAGCCGACCGAGGCGTTGATCCGGGTGCCGGTTCCGGCGCCGTTCCAGGAGGAAGACGAGTTGATGGCGTCCCGAATGCGCGTCGTACCGCCGTTGCCGTCGGTAATCGTCGAATTGCCGCGGCTGTCGATGATCAGGTTCGGAACGCCGTCCCAGGTACGGCGCGGCGAGAGCAGGACGTAGGCCGAGAGGCTCCCGGCGACCAGGGTGAGCAGGAGGGCGACGGTGAGGAAACGGGTGATCTTCATGATTCGTCTCTCCGGTCAGGACCTAGTTGGCGGTGGCGCGGCCCAGGGCCCGGGCGTCGCGGAGGATCGAGCTCTTGAGCGCGGCAAGCGAAAGAGTCTTGGCGGGAGAGGCCTGGCCGACGAAGGTTGCCCCTCGATCGACCGCCGGGCGAGCGAGATCGGCGCCGGAGGCGTCGCGCTCGATGCGGAACTGACCCTGCTGGTAGCCGAGCACCATGTTGTGGCCATCCTTTTCAGCGCCGAGGAAAAGCAACTGCCGCTCGCCCTTGCGGAAGGTGGGGAAACCGCTCGCTTCGACGACGAAATCGCCGACCCGGCCGCCGAACGTGCGGACCACGATCACGCTCGGAGCCTTACCCACGAGCTTTTCCTCGACCTGGAAGACGGCCTCGGTGACGATCACCTGGCCGGTCTCGTTCCAGAACGAGCTGGTGGAGAGCACTCGGCCCTGGACGATCGCCGCGGCATCGCGAACCAGGTCGCGCTGCGGGGTGAAAATGAACGTCGAGGCGCCGGACGGAAGCGCGAGCGCGACCACCGACAGGGCAAGTAGAACCAACCGTCGCTTCATGAACAACCTCCTGGGTAGAGAGACGCCGGGGCGAGCCCATCATGGGCTCGGCGGGTCCCGCACTGGACCGCTTTCGGTCTCTACTCGACAAGGTGCGCCGAAGCCGCCGATCGTGACGAAAAGCGTCGCGAATTTTCGCCCGCGAAGGCGCGCCGCTCTTGACCGCCTCGCGGGCCGCGTCTACGCTCGATACGCCGACCCGGGAAGGGGATGGGACCTGAGATGAAAGTCACCGAGCATCTGGCGCGGGCGGACCGTCCGCTGATCAGCTTCGAGATCATTCCGCCGCTGCGCGGCGGCAACCTGCGGCAGCTGCTCGATCTGATCGAGGAGCTGGCGCGATTTCGTCCGCCGTTCATCGACATCACCAGCCATGCCGCCGAGGTACTCTACGAAGAGAGGTCCGACGGCGGCGTGACCCGCCGGGTCAAGAGGAAGCGGCCCGGCACGCTCGGGCTTTGCGCGCTGATCCAGAACAAGTACGGGATCGACGCCGTGCCGCACATCCTCTGCCAGGGCTTCAGCCGGGAGGAGACCGAGGATTTTCTGATCGAGCTGCGCTACCTGGGGATCGACAACGTCCTCGCGGTGCGCGGCGACGACAGCGGTTTCGCCAAGCCCTTGCAGTACGGGCGCAGCGCCAACCCGTTCGCGGTCGACCTGGTGCGCCAGGTCCGCGGCCTCTCCCACGGTCACTACATGCAGGCCGATCTGCTGGACGCCGACCCGCTCGATTTCTGCATCGGCATCGGCGGCTATCCGGAGAAGCACTTCGAGGCCCCGAACCTGCTCACCGACGTCCGCCGGGCCAAGGAGAAGGTGGCGGCGGGCGCGGACTACATCGTCACCCAAATGTTTTTCGACAACCGACACTACTTCCACTACGTCGAGCTCTGCCGCCAGGAGGGCATCGACGTGCCGATCATTCCGGGCTTGAAGATCCTCACTTCGAAGGCGCAGCTCGCGACGATCCCACGCAACTTCTACGTCGAGGTTCCCGCAGCGCTGGTCGACGCGATGGTCTCGGCCCCGCCCGAACGCTCGATGGACATCGGCATCGAATGGGCGCAGGCGCAAACCGAGGAGCTGCTCGCCCACGACGTCCCCGCGGTCCATTTCTACGTCATGCAGAGCGCAAAGGCGGTCTCCAAGCTGATGAGCCGGCTGTCGATCGGAGCGCTGGTGAAGGCGTAGGAGGCTCGGTAGGGGCGCCGCTTGCTGCGCCCCTCTCAGTAATCCTCGTCGTCGTCCGAGCCGATCTTCCGGCCGGTCACCATGTCCCGGTCGCGTTCGGACGAACGGACCTCGTCCTTCAGATAGCATCGATCGTCGCGGCGGTCGAAGGTGTAGGCGCGGCAGCGATCGTCCTCGGCGCAGGCGCGTTTGCACCGGTCTACCGAATAGGCGTCGAAGCGGCGATAGTCGGCGCCGCGCCGGTCGTAGCCGCGCTCCTCCGTCAAGCGCACGCCGCCCGAGTCGTCGTCCCCGTTGTGATCCTCGTCCTCTTTGTAGCCGGTGATCATCCGGGAGTCGTACTTCTTCGAGTTGATCCGCGACTTCAAGTAACAGACCTCGGCGCGGGTGTCGAACGTGTAGGCCCGGCAACGATCCGCGCGGGCGCAGGAGCGCTTGCAGTCCGAGAGGCCGCGCGACCGGAAGGAGTCGTAGTCGTCCCCTTTGCGGTCGAAACCCCGCTCTTCGGTCAGCTCGCTTGAGCCGCCATAACCCCCGTCGTGGTGGTCCCCATCGTGGTGGTGGTCCCCGCCCTGGTGATGATCGTCATCGTAGCCATCCTCGTCCCCCGGCTGTGGCCGGTATCCGGTCACCGCCCCGATCGCCTGTGTCTTCGAGTTGATCCGGCTCTTCAGATAGCAGACCCTCTCGCGGGTGAGGGTATAGGCCTGGCACCGGCGATCGCGCTGGCAGGAGGCCTTGCAGGCCGCGAGGTTGTCGGCGGGAAACGAATCGTAGTCGTCGCCCTTCCGGTCGTAACCCCACTCCTCGGTCAGCTCCTGGGCGACCGCGGCAACCGGGAAGAAAAGTGTGGCGAGCACCAGGACGATGGAACCGAACGATCGAGGCATGGCGGGCTCTCCTGAGCTTGGCTTGCACCGAGTCTACCTCTCGCGGCTCTTTCCGGGAGCTGGCCTCCGGCTTGCTTCCCTTCGTTGCGCACGGGTAACATCCCGCTCCCTTCGGACTCCGCGAGCGGGCGCATCCCCCGGCGAAAGGCTCCTTTGACGATATTTCCCACTCTCGGCACCCTTCTCCTTCTCGTCGGCTCGACCGCGTCCGGCGGCGCCGCTCTCCCTGATCCGCGCACCGCACCTCCGGCGAAACGGCTGGAGGCTCTGATCGATCGGATCAAGCTGGAGCAGGCCAAGGTGAAGACCCTCGAAGCCCGCTTCGTTCAGCACCAGGAAAGCTCGATGCTCGCCGCGCCGGAGACGTCGACCGGATCTTTCTCTTATGCCGCTCCCGACAAGGTGCGCTGGGAGTACGCGACCCCGAACCCGATCTCGGTGGTGATTCTGGGCGAGACCATGACCACCTGGTATCGCGATCTGAAACGGGCCGAGACGGTCAAGGTCGGCCGCTACTCCGCGCAGGTGTTCAAGTACCTCGGCGCGAGCGGCTCGATGAAGTCGCTCCTGGAGTACTTTTCGGCGGCTCTCCACACCTCGACCAAGAAGGGCACTCCCTACAAACTGGATCTCACCCCGCGTTACGCCCGGATCGCCAAGCGTCTGAAATCGATGAGCCTGTGGATCGACGACGAGAAGTATTTTCCGGTGCGCCTCGAATACGTCGACGCCGAAGGCGACCGCACCGAGTACGAGCTCAAAGACCTGAAGGTCAACGGGACGATTCCGGCCGAGCGCTTCGTGCTCAAGCTGCCACCCGGCGTCCAGACCAAGGTGATCGATCTCGATCGCGGCGCGAAAAAGAGCGCCGAGAAGCCCCACTAGACCGGCCCTCTGGCTCCCAAAGTCCGAATGCCGCTCTCTTTCTCGGTCCGCGCGACGGACGGCCGCGCGCGGCTCGGACGGCTCGAAACCCCGCACGGACCGATCGACACCCCGGCGTTCATGCCGGTGGGCACCCTCGGCGCGGTCAAGGGCGTGCCGCCGCAGCTGCTCGAAGAGGCCGGAGCGTCGATCCAGCTGGCGAACCTCTACCACCTGACGCTGCGGCCCGGCATCGACGTCATCGAGCGGCTCGGCGGCCTTCACGCGTTCACCGGTTGGCGCCGGCCGATCCTCACCGACAGCGGCGGGTTTCAGGTCTGGAGCCTCGGCGGCTTGCGCACGGTCGACGACGACGGAGTCACCTTCAAGAGCCACCTCGATGGATCGCCGGTGCGTTTCACCCCGGAGAGCGTGGTTTCCTCGCAGGTCCGGATGGGGGTCGACATCGCGATGGTGCTCGACGAGTGCCCCCCCTATCCGGTCGAGCGCGACGCCGCGGATCGGGCCTGGCGCCGCACCCTGGAATGGGAGCGGCGCGCGCGAGCCGCCTGGCCGGGGGGACCCGGCGGGCTGTTCGGGATCGTCCAGGGCAGTGGATTTCGGGACCTCCGCGAGCGGGCGGCCGCGGATCTTTCGGCGCTCGATTTCGACGGCTGCGCGATCGGCGGGGTCTCGGTGGGCGAGCCGGAGGCCGAACGCCGCGCCGCCGTCGAATGGACCGCCCCCTGCCTGCCGGAGGGCAAGCCGCGCTACCTGATGGGGGTCGGCACGCCGGCGGACATTCTCCACGCGGTCCGCTGGGGCATCGACTTGTTCGACTGCGTGATGCCGGCCCGGAACGGCCGCCACGGCGTCCTGTTTTCGAGCGCCGGGCCGATCAAGATCAAGAACTCCTGCTACCGTGACGACCCGCGGCCGCTCGATCCGGAGTGCGCCTGTCCGACCTGCGCGCGGGTCTCCCGGGCGTTCCTTCACCACCTGTTCCGGGCGGGCGAGATCACGGCGCTGGTGCTCGCGACGCTCCACAACGTCCGGTTTTACCTTGACTTTATGGGGCGCCTTCGGCAGGCTATCCAACTCGGTGCGCTGACGAGCCTGGTCCCTCCTCCCGCCAATCGGGCGTTGGAAGGGACCGCGGGCGTAAGCTAGGCTCGCGGCGAACGGTGGGCCCACCCCGCCGGATCTTCCCACCCCCGCGAAACGATGTGCCGGCCCGGCCGGACCGGCGGGAGCCGTCAGGATGAACGCGATGAATCCATGTCTATGGCTGGCCTTAGAGGCCGAGCCTGCCCGAAGTCCGCTGCTGAGCCTCGTTCCGATGCTCGCGATTTTCGCCATCTTCTACCTCGTGTTGCTCTTGCCGATGCGCAAGCGGCAGAAGGCCTTGCAGCAAACGATCGAGACCCTGAAGCGGGGGGATCGCGTGGTGACCTCTTCCGGTATTTTCGGTGAGGTCTACGCGATCGAAGCGGGCTCGATCACGCTCAAGGTCGCCGATAACGTGCGCATCCGCTTCGCCAAGACGGCGATCGCAGGCCTCGAAGCCGACGAGGACAAGGGAGGAAGCAACACATGAAGTCGTCGAACCTGTTGTCGCGAGGAATCCTGATCGGGGCCATCATGGCCCTGTCGATCTGGTTCTTCTATCCGCTCGACAAGAAGATCAAGCTCGGCCTCGACCTTCAGGGCGGTATGCATCTGGTGCTGCAGGTCAAGACAGACGACGCGCTGCGCGCCGACTCCGATTCCGACATGCAGCGGCTGACCACGGACGCCCAGGAAAAGGGCCTCACGGTGGCCCCCGTTCGCCTCGGCCCGGCCTCGTTCGAGATCAACGGCCTGACGCCGGAGAGCAAGGACGCTCTCGGTGCGATCGCGCGGGCCAACCTGCCGGCCTGGGACGTCGCGGAGCGGGGAGACAAGATCGTCCTGTCCCTCAAACCCGCCGAAGCGACGAAGATCCGCGAGCTCGCGGTGACCCAGGCGGTACAGACGATCCGCAACCGGATCGACGAGTTCGGCGTCGCCGAGCCGGTGATCACGCCGGCCTCCGGCTATCGCGTCGTGGTCCAGCTGCCCGGCGTCGACGATCCCGAGCGGGTGCGGCGTCTGATCAAAAACGTGGCGTTCCTCGAATTCCGTCTGGTCCGCGGCGGACCGGCGCCGACACCCGAAGCGCTGGGCCAGGTCGCGCCGAACCTCGAGGTGATGCCGGGCGACATTCGCGACAACCTCACCGGCGCGGTCACCGGCAAGCAGTACTACCTGGTCGAGAAGCAGCGCGTGATCACCGGCCGCGACCTGAAGACCGCGCGGCCGGGTCAAGGCAAGCTGGGCGAGCCGGTCGTCAACTTCAGCCTGACAGCGCAGGGCTCGAAGCTGTTCGGCGCCGCGACCGGCGCCAACATCGGCACGGGCCTCGCGATCATCCTCGACGGCAAGGTGGTCTCGGCGCCGCGGATCAATGCCCAAATCACCGATTCCGGCGTGATCGAGGGGGGCTTCACCCAGCAAGAGGTGGACGACCTCACGACCACCCTGCGTTCGGGCTCTCTGCCCGCGGGCCTCACCTACCTCGAAGAACGGACGGTCGGCCCGTCGCTCGGTCGCGAGTCGATCAAGTCGGGCATCCGAGCCGGAGTGATCGGCACGTCGATGGTCGTCCTGGCCCTGCTCCTTTACTACCATCTCGCCGGGGTCAACGCGGTCGCCGCGCTGATGCTCAACATCCTGATCCTGTTCGGCGGGCTGGGGCTCTTCCACTCGACCCTCACGCTGCCCGGTATCGCCGGCGTCATCCTGACCATCGGCATGGCGGTCGACGCGAACGTCCTGGTCTTCGAACGAATACGAGAAGAGCTGCGAGCCGGCCGCACCGTGCGCTCGGCGATCGATCTGGGCTTCGAACGCGCCTTCACTTCGATCATCGACACCCACGTGACCACGCTGGTCTCGGCCCTGTTCCTGTTCCAGTTCGGAACCGGCCCGGTCCGCGGCTTCGCCGTCACCCTGATCATTGGTCTCCTGGCGTCGATCTTCACGGCTGTGTACGTCAGCCATTGGATCTTCGACCTGGTCCTTCACAACCGCCGCGTCGAAAAACTGTCGATCTGAGAAAGCGGACGCCAAGGAGCACAAGATGCAGCTGGTCAAAGACACTCACATCGACTTCATGAAGTACCGGAAGTTTTGGATCATGGTCTCGCTCGCGCTGGTGGTCTTCGGAATCTTTGCCGCGTTGTTCACCAACTGGATCCGCTTCGGCATCGATTTCGAGGGCGGCACCGAGGTGAAGGTTCTGTTCAAGGACCAGCCGCCGATCGACGACCTGCGCCAGGCCATCGAGCGCGCGGGCATCCACGATCCGCTGATCCAGCGCTTCGGCGACAGCGACTCGAAAGAGGTGCTGATCAAGACGCCGATCATCAAGGGCGCCGAAGAAGGGAGCCGCGATCTGATCGTCACCGCCTTGAACGGCCGCTTCAACCAGGGTGCGGGCGGTAAGGCGGATTTGAACGCGATCGGCGCGGATGCCTTGACCGAATTGCTCACCCGCCTGAACCCGGACGGTTTCGCCGCCCAAGGAGCGGAAGCGGCGAACGCGCACTACTCCGACGTGACCGACAAGCTGCTCGGCGAACGGCGGAAAGTCGGCATCCTCACCGATTGGAACGGCTTGGCGAAGGTCGAGGGGGTGGGTCCAAAAGTCGTCGCGGCGCTTCAGTCTCAAGCCCGGCTGGGCGATTATTCGATCATCGGCGTCGAGAACGTCGGCCCGCAGGTCGGAAAAGAGCTGCGCAAACAGGGCTTCTGGGCGGTCGCCTTCTCTCTCCTCGGCATGCTGCTCTACATCGCATTCCGCTTCGAGCTGCGGTTCGGCATCGGCGCGGTGATGGCGAGCCTGCATGACATCCTGGTCACGATCGGGCTGTTCGCGCTGTTCAAGCACGAATTCAACCTGACCACGGTGGCGGCGTTCCTCACCCTGGTCGGCTATTCGGTGAACGACACGGTCGTCATCTTCGACCGCATCCGCGAGAACATGAGGAAGAACAAGCGCAAGCCGATGATCGAGACGATGAACGAGAGCTTGAACCAGACGCTCTCGCGGACCATCCTCACCTCGGGCCTGACGCTGATCACCGTGCTCGCGCTGCTGATTTTCGGCGGCCCGGTGCTGCGCGGATTCGCGTTCGTGCTCACCGTCGGCATCATCGTCGGCACCTACTCGTCGATCTACGTCGCGAGCCCGTTCGCGCTGCTCTGGGAACAGTATTTCGGCGCCGAGGCGAAGGCCCGGAAGGCGGCGGCAAAGAAGGCTGGGGCGACGGCCTAAGCTCTCGTCAAATCGGTCAGAACGGCGGCCCCGGGGTTTTCGGAGCCGCCGTTTTTCGTTTCCGGCCCATTGCCCGGCAGCGGCGCGGCCAGATCTCTATAATCGTCCCATGGCCCTCGCAGCCAAGAAGCTCCCTCCCCCTCCGGTCGCCGCGCGCCGCGCGGTGCAGCTGGAGGACATCATCCGCCAGCTGGAGCTGGCTGGCCGGCCGGTCGACGAAAGCTTCCTGCGCGCGGTCTACGACTTCTCGGTGCGCATGCACGGGGATCAGATTCGCCGCTCCGGCGAGCCGTTCATGATCCACCCGCTGCAGGTCGCCTTCCTGCTCGCCGAGCTCAAGTTCGACCAGATCTGCGCGGCGGTCGGCCTGCTGCACGACGTGATCGAAGACACCTTGACCACGCGCGAGATCCTGGAAGCGGAATTCGGCCTCGAAGTCGCCGAGCTGGTCGACGGCGTGACCAAGATCGGTCGTCACGAATACGTCCGCCGCGACGACGCGCAGGCCGAGACATTCCGCAAAATGATCCTCGCCTCGGCCAAGGACATCCGCGTGATCGTGATCAAGCTCGCCGATCGCCTGCACAACATGCAGACCTTGGAGCACCTCGCGGTCGAAGCGCGGCAGCGGATCTCGCGCGAGACCCTGGAAATCTATGCGCCGATCGCCCACCGCCTGGGGATGGCGCGGGTCAAGGGCGACCTGGAAGATCTCGCGTTCTTCCATCTGTTCCCGCTCCAGTTCGCCGAGCTCTATTCGAAGATCGAGGAGAAGAAAAAGCTTGGCGAATCGCTCACCCTGCGCGTGCGCGATCGGCTCTCGCGGACTCTGGAGGCGGCGGGCATCGAAGCCGAGATCAGCTTCCGGGTCAAACGCTACTACTCGATCTACGAGAAGCTCCGCCGCCAGGGGATCGACATCTCCCAGCTCTACGACTATTTGGCGTTTCGCATCGTGACCGGCAGCCTGCGCGATACCTACGGTGCGCTCGGAATCGTCCACCAGGGGTGGCGGCCGATTCCCGGCCGGTTCAAGGACTACATCGCGATGCCGAAGCCGAACCTCTACCAGTCGCTCCACACCACGGTGGTGGGCGAGGGGGGGCAGCCGTTCGAGGTCCAGATCCGCACGCGAGACCAGGATCTGATCGCGGAGGAAGGGATCGCCGCCCACTGGCGCTACAAGGAAGGGCGGCCGGGCGTGCGCGAAAAGGACGGCGACAACGTGGTCTGGCTGCGCCAGCTGCTCGAATGGCAGCAAGAAGTGCCCGACTCGCGCGCTTTCCTGACCGCGCTCAAGGTCGATCTTTACCCCGACGAGGTCTACGTCTTCAGCCCCAAGGGGGAGGTCTTCGCCTTCCCGCGCGGCGCCACCCCGCTCGATTTCGCGTATCACGTGCATACCGACCTCGGGCACCAATGCTCCGGAGCGCGGGTCAACGGCCGGCTGGTGCCGATTAGGACGGCTCTCCAAAACGGCGATCTGGTCGAGATCCTCAGCACGACCGGGCGCCAGCCGAGCCGGGACTGGCTGTCGTTCGTGGTCACCTCGCGGGCCAAGAGCAAAATCCGCCAGTGGCTGAACGTCCAGCAAAAGCAGCGCGCGATGGAGATCGGTCGCCGGATCTTCGAGAAAGAGGCGCGACGCTACAAGCTCAACCCGAAGAAGGTTCTGGAGAGCCCCGAGCTGCTGAAATACACGGCGGACGAGGGGATCGGCAAGCCGGACGACCTGCTCGCGCGGATCGGATTTGGCAAGGTCGAAGTCCGCCAGGTTCTCACCCGCGTGGTGGGCGACGACAAGCTCGCCGAGGTCACGGTCAGCAAACCCAGCTCGCTACGCCAGGCGGTCGGGCGCCTGCTGCCGTTCGGCAACGGGCCGATCCTGGTCAAAGGGCAGGGCGATCTGCTCGCCTACCTCGCGAAGTGTTGCAATCCGTTGCCCGGCGAGGACATCCTCGGCTACGTCACGCGCGGCCGGGGGGTCTCGGTGCATTCCGCGGACTGCCCGAACGTCCGCAACCTGCTCTACAACCCCGACCGGGAGATCGAGGTGGAGTGGGCGCGCTGGAGCGAAGACCGCTACCGCATCGCCCTCACCATGGAGGCCGACAACCAGCCGGGGGTCCTTGCCCGCGTGACCGAGGCGATCACCAAGGCGGAAAGCAACATCTCGCAGATCTCGGCTGAGACCGAAGGGGAGCACGCCCGGGTGGAAGCGGTGGTCGAGCTACGCGACAGGAAGCACCTGGATAAACTGCTCCGCATCGTCCGGTCGATCGTCGGGGTACGCCGGGTCGAACGGCGGATGACCGGCGCGGGTTCGGATGACTCGCTGTAGCTTTTTTTAAAAGGGTGAGCTGGCGGACTGAACGAGGTGGGATCCGCCGGAGCGGACCCCGTCTACTTCGTGGCAGCCTGCTCGGGAGTCCAGTTACGGACCGGCGGCTTGGTGATCTTGCCGCTGCGAATGCAACGGGTGCAGACGAGAACCCGGCGGACGGTGCCCTCGACCAGCGCGCGGACGCGCTGCAGATTCGCTTCCAGCGTCCGCGGTGTGACGTTGTGGGCGTGGCTGACGTTGCGGCCGAACTTCGTGCCTTTGCCGCAGATCTCACATTGCTTGGCCATGTGCTTCTCCTGATTCGCTGCTACCGGCATAGGAGGAGGCACACTTCGGCGCCCACCCCGAAAGGAACGCGGAGACTAGCAGAAGGCCGGCGGACGGCGCAAGAGACTCCTTGCCGTTGCCGCGCCGCGAAAGGAGGAGTCGACGACTGCCGGCGGTGGCGCCGCAGCGACTACACAACGACCACTTCGGCCTGGATACCCGGCGCGCGGGAGAGGCGTCCGTCGCGTGTCCAGAGCGGCATTTCGAGGATCTCGGCGAGCGAGAGGTACGCCGCATCGTAGGCGGTCAGATTCGAACGCAGCTCCCATATCCGCGGTAGCAGCGGGAGGTGCGGATATCGCTCGATCGGCAGCTCCGGCAGGGTCTGGAGGGACCT
The DNA here is from genome assembly GCA_035995205.1 of Thermoanaerobaculia bacterium. Taxonomy (GTDB): domain Bacteria; phylum Acidobacteriota; class Thermoanaerobaculia; order Multivoradales; family UBA5704; genus DASYKS01. The sequence goes on along the minus strand of DASYKS010000077.1, from coordinate 6,540 downwards.
GCGCGCCTGGGCCTCGGTGATCTGGCTGCGCGAGAGGAGGCGCCGCAGGACTTGAGCCACCTCGAGGTCGAGCAGGTGGGGAGCGTGGAGAACCACCGCCGGCCGCAACCGGTGGGCAAGGAGGAGACCGTCCGAGGTGGCGAGGATGATTTCGAGGATGACCGACGCGTCGGCGACGATCACCGACTCTCTCGCTCCGCGGCGACGGCCGAGGCCACGGTTTCGGTCAACCGTACTGGGTCCCGGCTCTCGAGACGCGCGATGATCTCGTCCCAGGTCGACCTCTCGGCCAACCGCTTCATCTCGCGCAGCAGGTAGTCGGAGAGGGAGAGGCCGGCGAGCGCGGCCCGGGCTTTCAGCTGCCGGTGTAGCGGATCGGGCACGTTTCGGATTTGAACCATCACGGACATGTGGCGAGCATGCGCGCATGTGCAGCGCATGTCAAGGCGAATTCCGTCCCTGGAAGCGTGCAAGGCCCCGCGCGGCTCGCTAAACTCCGTCGCACCATGGCTCCGCTCACCCGCCGGACGTTCATCGCCGCCGCCGCCTCGATGGGGGCCACCTGGGCCTGGGCCGGGTCTCGCTTCTTGCGCCCTCGCCCGCCGCGGGTCGAGCGTCGCGACCTGTTTGCCGAAGGGGTCGCCTCGGGAGATCCCGGACCCGACAGCGTCCTGCTCTGGACGCGCTTCTCCGCGGGGGGTGGGGAGAAGGCCGTTGCCCTCACCGTCGAAGTGGCCGAGGACGCCGCCTTCGAGCATCTCGTTGCCACCGCGGAAACGCGCGCGCTCCTCGCGGCCGACCACACCTGCCGCGTTCTGGTCGGCGGCCTCAAGCCGGCTCGCGTTTACTGGTATCGGTTCACGGACGCCAAAGGCCAGGGCAGCCGGATCGGACGCACCCGGACGGCGCCGGGCGACGACGACGCGAAAGCTGTGCGCTTCGCCTTCGTCAGCTGCCAGAACGTCTGCGAAGGCGCCCAGAACGCCTTCCGGCGCATGATCTTCGAAGACGAGCGCGCGGCGCCCGAGGAGCAGCTGGCGTTCGTGCTCCACCTGGGAGACTTCGTGTACGAGGTCGTGGATTATCCGGAGGACGTCCCGAGCGGCCACCGCTACGACCGCCGACTGCGAGATGCCGTCCGCTTTCCCACGGGCGAGAAGATTTCCGGATTTCGGGTGCCGGTCGACGTGGCGGACTATCGCGCGCTCTATCGCTCCTATCTCCGCGACCCGGACCTGCAGGATGCGCGGGCGCGGTTGCCGTTCGTTCCGATGTGGGACAACCACGAGTTCTCGTGGCTCGGTTGGCAGTCGTTCCAGCTCTACGACGGCAAGGTGCGTCCGGCCCAGACCCGCAAGGTCGCGGCCAATCAGGCGTGGTTCGAATACCAGCCGGCGCGCGTCGCCCAAGCGGGTACCTCGTCGCTCGGGTCGTCGCTCGAAAAGTTCGACGCGCCGCAGGTGAAAGACGTACCGATCGTGACGCTCGACGAAGAGGGCCTCGGTCAGGAACCGAACAACCTCGCCGCCATCGGCAGCCTCACGGCCTATCGAACCCTGCGCTGGGGGCGCTATCTCGACCTTCTGATCACCGACCAGCACACCTATCGCTCGGAGGTGCCCGACGGCCGAGAGGAGGCGAACGCTTTCCAGAGCGACGATTTCCCGAACCTGGTCCCGCAGGAAATCATGGAGATCCTCGACGCCGGAAAGGCCTATGCGAAAGGCCAGCCGCCGGAGACGATCCGCTACGGCGAGACTCAAGTCCCGAACTACCGCAAGAGCGGCGCGCCGCAGACGGTACTCGGCGCCCGGCAGAAAACATGGTTCCTCGACCGGCTGCGCGCCTCGCGCGCGACCTGGAAGGTGTGGGGCAACTCCCTCGGCTCCCTCGACTGGCGCGCCGACCCGCAGAACCTACCGGCGGGCGGCAAACCGTGGCCCGGTGCCGGCTACGCTTGCTTCGGCGGCGGGGGCGATTGGGGTACCGCCTACACCGAACGCGGCCAGATCTACGACGCGGTGCGCGAGGCGGGCATCACCGGATTCGTCACCGTCTCGGGCGACCGGCACAGCTTCTGGGCGGGGCTCGCGGCGAAGTCGTTGCCGCCCGCCCCCTTCGAGCCGGTCGGCGCCGCGTTCATCACCGGCTCGATCTCCGCGGCCGGCCTGGTGGAGGCTTTCGAGCATCGCTTCCCCCAAGATCATCCCCTGCACGCTCTCTATATGACCGAGGTCGGCGGCAAGAAGCAGCCGATGGTGAACCTCCTGATGCATCACGGGGTGAAGGCCTGCCTGGAGTACCAGCGCACCGGGGACGCCGAAAGCGCCCGCCGCTCCTCGAACCCGGACCTTGCGCCGCACCTTTCTTTCCTCGACATGGGGGGCCACGGCTACGCCACCTTGCGCCTCACCGCGGAGGCCGTGGAGTGCGAGTTCGTCTGCATCCCCCGGCCGCTCGAACGGAGCGAGGGGACCGACGGCGGGCCGCTCCGCTACCGCGTCGTCCACCGCGTGCCGATGTGGGCCAAAGGCGAACGACCGCGGCTGGAACGGCGGGTCGTCGAAGGCGACCCCGCCCTGTCGCTTTAAGCACCCGGGCGGAGGGCGGATCGCTCCCCCCGCCGCCCGTCAGCTCCCGCCCGCGGAAGGTTCCGGGCCGCGTTTTTCGTTTGATTCTATGAAGATCTCTCGTCTTCGGCGGCTCGATCGCGCCTGGGATCGCTGGAAGCGCACGCTTGAGTCCGTCCTATGACTCAGCCCGGAGAGAAGAGCGAACGATGCCCCTTCCTAGCCCACCCCCCACGGCCAAGTCCGGTTCCTGTCGGTATTGCGGCGCGCCGATGCCGCAGGGAGCGGTGCGCTGCAATGCCTGCTCGCAGCGACAGGATTGGAAGAAACTCTGCATCAATTGCGGCGGGCTGCTCGCGGACACGTCCCGTTTCTGCACGTCCTGCCAAAGCCACCAGGATCTTAATCGGCAGTGCGTGGCCTGCGGCGTCTTCATTCCTGCGCACGCGAAGATCTGCTCCAAATGCGGCGGCGTCCAGGCGCTGGGCGGCCTGATGGGCGTCAGCCAGATCACGCTCTCGCTCTTCATTGCGCTGCTTTCGGTCCTCGGCACCGTCGTTCCGGTACTCCGCGAGGCGTTGACCCCCGATCGCTCCGAGACTCGCCTGCAGGTCGTAGGCACGGAATTCCACGACAAGAACTATCTAGTCCTCCTCGCCGACAACTCGGGCAACCTGCCCTCCTACCTTTCGGACGTGCGCATCCGATTCAGCCAGGTCCCCAAAGCGGACCGGTCGTTCGAGTTCGCGGGCGCACGCGATGATCGTCTGATCAACCCGGGGAAACAGAAACTTTTCCGCATCTCAACCGGCTTCAGTCGATCGGAGCTTCGGCTGGAAGATCCGGAGAAATTCGACAGCTTTCTGGGCGGCGGTCTCATGTCGGCGACGGTGATCGGCACGGGCGAAGGTTCGGTTCCGGTCACCATAGAACCCGGCCTTCTCAAGACATTCCTCGACAAGAGAACCAAGTAATGGGGCATACGCGACTCGATCGAAAGCTTTTCCGCGCTCTCCTCTTCACAGCGTCCTTGATGACGGCCACCCGAGCCCTGGCGAAGACCGTTTGCGATCCCCTCGATACGTTCAACCAGATGGCGGTTCGGTTTCTCGAAGGCAAGGAGAAGATTCCCGCCACATTCATGGTGGCCACATCGGGCCGGAGGTTTAGGGTCAACAAATCCGGAGAGGAGGGCCTCTGGGTCTTCCGGAACAGCCCCGCGATCAACGGCGGAGACAGTCTCCGGGCGGAACTCAACGTTGAGGGCTACGACATAGTTTCGGCCGGCGGTTCCAACGAGGATCTGGGGACGGGCTGCTACGCGGTTTTCAACTTTAGGGCGAATAAGACATCTGCCTACGTCGAGGTTGCACCCACCCCTCCCTCCCCTTTCAGGTATCGGAAGAACGGGGCCCAGGAAGTCCCGGCTTCGCCCAAACAGGGAAACGGCTGGAACGTCGTGGGGAAGCTCGCGAAAAACGACTCCGTGGCGCTCAAGGTCTACGAGACCTCCGCTACCGGGCCAGACGTCTATCTCTTCACCGTCGGCTTCAACTGGGATTTCAAACAAATCAAGAAGAACATCGACGACATCGCCAACAGCGTGCTGGGCGCGCGCGAGGTCTTCCGCTACGGCCTGCAAACGGAATTGCCCAGCGATATCGATCCGAAGAGCGATCCTTACATCAAGTTCGCCAAGATAACCGACAAGATGACCGACGGCAACGCCAAAGAGCTGGTGCGCGAGGTTGTGAAGGAAAGCCTGAGGCTCCGCAGTCTGGAGATCCTCGACCGGACGGAGATACCATGAAATTCGTCGCGATGGTGTTCGTCCTCGCAATGCTTTCTGCGCCCCCGGCCTCGGGGCAGAACCTTCAAATCTTTGACATCGAGGACTTCATCGACCCGGCTTTGCTCCAGCTGCTCGGTGAGGGAACGGAAGCGAAGCCTTTCGGCGCCCTGTCGCTCACGACCGGTGGCGCCCAGAAGCTGCAGAGATGGGGAGAGTCGATACCCGGAGTCAGCACCTTCGCGTCGGTCGCGGGCGACCTCTACTATCGCGACTGGCAATTGAGCGCAGACGCCCTCGGCGTGAACCCTTCGGAAGCGACACCTCGCTTCGGCGATCGGTTCGGAGTGCAGCTCGGCCGCTATTCGTCTTCCGAGATCTCGCTCGCCGGCAAGGAGGGGGATGACGAGAGGGTCTCCCGCCTGCTTATGCGCAAGTCCCTCGGCGTCGAATTCGAGAAGCGGCCGAACGGCACTTGGGGGCATGCGTTCATCGCCGGCCTGGACCTCCGCCGGGATGGTCCCCGCAAGAGCGTTCTGGATCTCGTAGGCGGCCTTACCTATACCTGGGCGGAGGCGGGACCAGGAGACGAGGGCCACCCTCGGCAGTACCTCTCCTTCGACTATCGGACGCCGATCGCCGCCTTCAAGAGAGACACGCGGATCGCGGTCGGGTACGGGTACGGCGTCGAGTACGTAGGGGGTAAATTCCGGGCGGGGGCCATCCAATTGGAGCTGTCCGGAGATTTGCCCATTCCCCCGATCGGCAAGCTGCGGATCGCCTGGACCCCCGCGTACCAGATCAACCGAAGAGCGGTGTACGACGGATTCGCGATCCTTTACGTGCCCCCGTCCGCCTCTAAGATCTTCACTCGGCCGCCGTGGCGGCACCATCCGTGAAGGAGCGGGCCTCGGCTTTGTCCGCGTTCGACAGGCCTGGAACGACCGGCGCTCCGGCGGCACCTCCCGGACCTCCCGCCCCGCGGCGACGGTCTTCAGCCTCCGCCCCCTCAGGGGTGGGCTCGGTCGGGCGGGACGGCAGTTTCGTCCCTTGGCCGAGTGCGAGTTCGTCTGCATCCCCCGGCCGCTCGAACGGAGCGAGGGGACCGACGGCGCCGCTCCGCTACCGCGTCGTCACCGGGTGCCGATGTGGACGGCGGGTCGTCGAAGGCGACCCCGGGCTGTCGCTCTAAGCGCCGGGGATCGGAACGGCTTCCCCCGAACGCCCGATCCATCGATCACCAACCTCGATCTCCGGACCGCCGAGCCGGCGATTTGGTCGGCGAATTCGATTTTCCGGTCCGCGAAATCGTTCATCCGGCCCGGGAATTCGATTTCCTGGCTCGCGAAATCGATTTTCTCTCCGGGAAATTCGATTTCCCCATCGGCGAATTCGTTCATCCGGTCCGGAAATTCGATTTCCTGACCCGCGAAATCGAATTTCTCTCCCAGAAATTCGAATTCCGCGAACGTAACGCCCATTTCCCGGGGCGCCACTGATCCCACCGGGCCGCATTCCGCGGCCCTGCCGCAGCCTCGACCTTCCCCCGAGCTACTCACCGCCGCTGCCCCCTCTTCGAGACCCGCGTCGGCTAAACTTTCCGACGACGTACGCTGAGACGGAGGAGCCGGAGCAGCGGCGAGCCGGAAAGCCGCGCGGCAACCCCTGGCGCCCAGTTTGCACTATCGAGAGCACACGCATCTTGGGCTCATTGCCCAATGCGCTCCGAGGAGAAACCCATGTTGCTAGGTCTCGCTCTCTTGCTCTTCGTCGCGTGGATTCTCGGTTTCGTCGTCTTCCATGTGGCCGGTGGCCTGATCCACCTCTTGATCGTCATCGCCGTCATCTCGGCCATCGTCCATTTCGTTCGCGGCCCGCGAACGGCGTAGTTGGCAGGGATCGCCGGAAACCCTAGCTGCCAACCTCCTGGGTGCGTCCGGAGGTCCGCGCACCCAGGAAGAGCTGCGGCCTCTGCCGTGCCCGTAGCTCTACGAGCATCTCCCCCGCTCGGTACGGTCGGCAGCCCGATCCGGCCGAGTAGGGTGTACGACAAATAAGTGAGGAAGGGCTGCTAGGCGGCCCGTACATGTTGGCGTTCAGACCTGCGTTTCCAGAAGAGGTCGTAGCGGGCGGAGAGTTTGGCACAGCGCAGGGCGAGGATGGCGTTGGCGCCGCGGACGG
>DASYKS010000076.1:0-38387 GCA_035995205.1 Thermoanaerobaculia bacterium | reverse complement strand
CGGGCTCCTTTCGCCCCCTATTCTCACCCGCCTCACCACCCACCGACGCGCGCCTGCGGCGCGCGGATGATGCTGCTTCAGGTCACCTCGCCTTTTCTAACCGCCGGAATCGCGCCGTTTCAAACCGCCGCCGACATAGGGGACTGTCAAACCTAGAACCCTCGGGTAGCTGCCTCTCACGATATCTGCCAAGGGCATTTTCTCCTCGAGCGCTACCGCGACCAGTTCGGCCCACGCATCATCCGGGTCTCGTGCCAGACCCCGCCTATGGAGACCGACACCTGTTGGGTTTTCGAGGAGCGCTCGGAAACGTTCAGGGTCGCCGCCAACCAGGGCTGGCGCCAGTTCGAAACTGAGTTCATTGTCCGCAAGTCTGCTCCGAAGAAATTCGGCTTTCGTAGGGTGGTCGAGCGAAGCCGCAACTGTGATGGCCAAATCGACACTTAGATCGGGTCGGACCATCTCCAGCTGCATCGCGAGCCAAGCTGCGGCAAGGCCAGAATCACTCAAGAGGACTTCCTGCAGATCGCCGATCCCTTCTGCGGTAGTGGCATTCGACCGAATGATCGCGTTTCGCCACTCCTCCATGATCTCGGGCCGTACTTGACGCCGCGGCTCCGCGTCCCATTCTCCGAAGGCCGCCGCGAGCGCAACTACTTCTGACGAATGTCGAAGGAGGACGACGAGGGTCGGCATGGGGACTCTTGCCCAAGAGCTCATCCCGCGGATCACGTAAGTGTTTTCTGGCGCAATGGCCAGGGCTTGAGAGAAGAGTCTTTCGGGAAGAGCTGAGCGAAGCGCTATTTCCAGCGCCACTGGGGTCACCGACGGTATTCCCAGGCTATCCATGAGAGCAGTCTCCCAGCCCACCTCGCCGCTCTTGACAAGAGCCTCAAGAAACGGCCGCACGACCGCCCCCTCGTGTCCTATTTCCATTAGCGCCTCGAACCAAGGGAGCACCGGTTGCACAGCGTTTGCGATCTCTTCGCAGAGCTGGCCAAAGTTCGGATTCCATATCCTTCCAATCCTTCGACCTTCGGCCAAGTAATAGGCGAGATGCTCCGCGACGGCGCGTGGCCCTTCCGCTTCCCAGCCCTCCGCCAGTCTTCTAACAGCTTCCTTGTCCGCAGTTCGCTTATGCTCGCGGTCAGCGAGGTCGCCGCCAATAGGGCCCGAGAAAAGAAGATCGAATATCGGATCTCGCGTAACATGAAGCTCGATCCCGAGCCGGGTTGCGATTTCAGAGAAGCCGGTACTTAGCCCCGGGCTCGAGTGCGCCAAGTGGGCAAGGTCGAGAACAACCCGCTCCCCAAGATCCCTAAGCGCCTGGCGCTGGCCTGAATCGATGTCTCGCATAGCTGCATGCTCCGGGAACACCCAATCCCACGCGGCCGAAGTGAGATTGGCCCAGCCTTCGGAATCGATCTCGCGAACCTCCGCCCGCGCGTGTTCCCAGAGTTCCTTGAGCTGTTCGATCTGAAGAGACGGGAGAATACTGTGCCGCAGTGAAATCCTATTTCCAGTGCCTGGGTCGAGCGTGCTGGACTTGAGGTTCGGGGAGAGCGCAAGAAGTATGGCGCGAAGGCCGATTCCAGGTGAACCCCCGGCTTGCAGGAAATCGCGCGCTGCATTAGCGAGTATTCGCCGCCGCTCGATGGCTTTCTCGGGAACAACCTCGAGGTCTCGGACCCAGCTTACCAATGGGCCGAAAGGGCCGATCTTGCTTCTCTCACCCGCTTTAGCCTGTACACCCGCCATGGCCAGGATCTTGCGGATCGTTAGGTCGGGAGCGTTCAGGATCGTCCCCCCCGCTACATCCCGCACGTCCTCGCGGTAATTCTCGAGAACCCACTCCCCATCCACCCTACTTCGGGCGGCGAGCTGATTCCATGCACGGAGCGAACCTGCTCGTCTTGCCAGCTCCCGAAGTTCTTCTCGATCGATCTCTCCGTGAACCTCGATCGCCGAGAGAATCGCTTCGACCGCTTTGGAAAGGCTCGGCGCTTTATAGAGCAATCCTCTAAAATTTAGAGCAGTCGCACTTCCAGAGAAAAAGGTCGTCCTCAGAAGCGCGCTGCGAAGCACCCGCGGCCAGACCGCTAAGACGCCGCCCTCCAATTCGCGCAGGACTCCTCCCGAGGCCAGTCCTGATGCGACTCGACTGGCCTCACCAGGCTTTAGCTCAAGGAAAACTCGGACGTCCTCTAGTACCATTCCGCGGTCACCACCAAGACTGAGGCTCGCGAGAACGTCTCTCGCGTCGGCACCTATAAATCGGTCGAAGAAAATCGAAAGCGGGCTTGCAAGCGCCGATCCGTCGCTCAGTTCCTGCCAGGCCCCTTGACGGGCGAGTGTGGCGATCGTCACGGCGAGACCTGGCTGGTTCGCCGCTTGGTCGACGAGGATTCCCATCGTTCGGTGATCGACCTTCAGGCCCGCTTGTTCCATGACTTCAACGATTTGATCTCGGCTCAGCGGTTCGAGTGTTCGAACCTGGCGCGCCGGCAAGTTTCCCATCGCATGCAGAACGGCGTCCTTTCCTCCTGCCCAAGTCGATGCAACGATCTGCACAGTAGAATCAATTCCCCTCAATAGCTGAACAAGGCTCGGAATCCCACTGGGGCTCTCATGAGCGTCATCGACCACAACTATTCCGGGACGAAGATCACGCACTGCATTTGCGATTTCCGCGTCGTTCGCGCCAGGTCGAACCAGGAATAGCGCATTCCAATCGCGACGGAGCATCAAGTGCCTAAGTAGGAATGTTTTTCCGGACCCCGGGCCGCCGACCAAAAGCCGGGGCTCCTTTGTCGCAAGAAGCCAGTCGATATCTGCTTCCCGGCCAACCGGCTCCAGATCGAGAAGGGGACGGCTAGTGACCGGGATCACGGACAGCGCCGAGGGTTGCCCATCGAGACTAAGGAGCTCTCGACACCATTCACTTCGATGATACAGCCGGAGGGCAAAATCCTCGGCGCCAAAGATCTGATACAACTGAAAGCCGCGCTCGGCGGCAATTCCTTCCAGTCGCTCCCGCTGCGCGGAACCCAGGCCACGACTAGTCGCAAAGACAGCAGAAGTGACCGCCGGTCTAAGGCGACGAACCGTATCCAGGTTCTCTCGGAGATTCCGCTCGCCATCACCGGTTGTAGCTAAGAGTGGCAGCCAGCCACCACCTTTAGTGGAAGGAATCGCACCGTCGAATCCACCGTCTCTTCCTCCGGGGACAAGCGCAATCCCAGGAATCTCGGGCCTCAGCAAGTCTACGGCACATCGCTCGAAGGCTTCTGGAGCAATCGGTGCCTCTTCGAGCGCCCTCAAGATCTGCCGATAGAACGGATCACGGATAACAGGCCGGCTCATCGCATCTCCGCCAAAGCCAAACCCAGCTCGCGCAACAGGTTTTTCCCTCGGCCGTAGCCATAGTACTGAATGGCTTCCAGTGCCTCGCGAGCCGCGTTGAGCTCGGCGACTTCGAGATCCGCCAACAAGTTGAACAGATCCACACGATCCTGTGGCCGGCCGGCGAGAACCTTCAGAGCGACAAGATGTCCGGGGCGGGCGACCGCCGCCACCAGGCTGGGAAAGATCCGCATGCGCTGCGCGGACGCCACTATCTGCCGTTCGATGCCGGATGAAGCGAAAAGCAGATCGACCGGACAACCTTCCGACTCTTCCACCGGAGAGATGAGCCGCGCCGTCGCGAGTCGCCCGACGTCGGTCTGCTCGACGAGAGCGCCCTCTGGATTGTCGTAGTACCCGCGGTTCCTCAACGAGAGAATCACGTCTTCCGCGGCCGAGTCGCCATCGACCACAATGGCCAGGTCGAGATCGCGGGTCGTTCGAGGTTCGACGTAGAGGTTGATCGCAACCCCACCGACCAAGGCCCATTCAACCCCAAGCGCCCGAAGATCGGCGTCGAGTCGGAAGAGTGCCCTATCTAGGACAGCCATTTCTCAGGATTTAGCGGGATTCGGCGGGGGGATCGGCCCGGCCCAAGGCCGCTTCTGGCGCCAAGCGATGAAACGTAGATGCCGCTGGGCGTCGCTCTCGGCCGGAAACCGGCGGCGCAGATTCTCGCGCATCATCGTCTCGGCAAACTCGTACAGGTCGAGCGTCGCCCGCATTCGTGCTTCGATTCGAGGATCGACGATCGGTTCCATAAGCCGAATTCTACCTTTCTCACCCCCTCTGAGCTACCGATCTGACATGAAGTTCGGTAGCCGGCCCCCACTTCGCAGCATCCCAGCACCGCTTCGCCATGCCCCAGCACCGCTTCGCCGCATCCGGAGCCCACTCCACCGCGTCGCAGCACCACTTCGCCGCCTCGCGGCACCGGTTCGCCGGTTCCCGAAGGCGGTGGGCCGGAGGCGGGAACCGGTGTGCCGGATCGGAGCACCGGTGCCCGCGACCTGCGCACCACTCTGCGGGTCTCATGCACCGCTCTCCGGATTCCGATCACCACTTCCGGCATGGCGCACACCGGTGTCCGGACTTCGCCCACCGCTTCCGGCGCCCCGCCCACCGGTGTCCGGGCTTCGCGAACCGCCTTCGGCATCCCGCCCACCGGTGTCTGGGTTTCGCCTACCGCTTCCGGGTTCCTGCCCGCCGGTGTCCGGATCCCTGCGACCCCTTCCGGCGTTCAGAGTACCGGTGTCCGGGCTTCGCCCACCGCTTCCGGATTCCTGAGCACGACTCCCCGAATTCTGTGCACCGGTCCCTGAGACCCGGCGGACCGGTTCTCGGACTCCACCCACCGCTCTCCGGAGCTTGCGCACTCGTGTCGACGCGCGGTGCAACGCCGACATCTCATTCCTCTGTCGCCTTTCCTCCGCGAATTCCGATTACTCCAGTGTGCCCAACGCGCCGCGGGCTCCTTCCCGAAGCGGCTGCACGAAACCGGGCGCAGCGCTTCTTGAACCCAAGTGCCACTCAGAAGGGGCGAGTAGCCCCGAACGAAAAGAAAGGAAACCGCATGAAAGACCATAAAGAACAAGGCCAACCGGACCAGGGCGCCGCAGCGAAGCGCGCTCGCCTCGAGGGCCTGTTGCTCCACGGCGCGAAGTTGGGCGCTACGCTCCTGGCCTTCGCCGCATTCGTGGGGCCGAAACTTCCGCCCTTCCAAGGGGAGTGAAACGCCGTGCGAATCCCTTCGATCAACATCGTATCCGCCGACGCCCCTAACCTCTCGAAGCGGACCCGTCAGAGTTCCCTGTTGTTCAAAGGAGGACAGATGGGAACGACTCTCCCGACGCTCGCGGCGTTTCTCGAACCGAAACTCCCGCCTTTGAGGGGCGAGTGACGCTCCAGGGCGCCCCCTGGGCGCCCCTCTGTCGCCTTTTCCCCACGCATTCCGATTGACTCCAATGTGACGAACGCGCCGCTTAAGCTTAATCGCGGCGACCGAAAGAACCTGACAGCCACTAAAACGAAGGAGACCGTGATGGATACGCGCAACGAAAACAACCGACTGGGCACGAGCATCGCCCACACCTCGAAGCGAGCTCGCCTCGACGCCTTGCTGTTTGGCGGAGCGAAAGTCGGAACGACACTGCTGTCGCCCGCGGTGATCGTGGAACCCAAATACCCTGTCGCAGTAGGAGAGTAAAGAGATTCGGCAGCGAACCGGACCGGAAGAACGGCGCCAGGAAGACGACGATGAACCTCAAACAACATCAATTACCACTCATTGCGGCCTCTATGGCCTTGGACGAGGAGGGGTCGCGATGAGGTGGATCTTTCAAGGAACCGGCGGGTTCATCGGCAGGATCGAGGGCGAGACCCGCATCTCGTTTTGGCCCGACGAGCCGGCAGATCATGACTTCGATCCTTCGCGGCTGATCGCTATCGATCTCGCGCGGACTCCGAGCGCCGCGGCACAGGGGGAGATCGAGTTCGCCGAAGTTGAGGTCGACGATTGCTTCAGCGGACCGAACGGCGACGTCCGCGGGACGACACTGGGGCCGCGCTGGCCGGAGATTCAGTTGACCGGGGCGGTTTACCTCGAGCAACGCTTCCGCGATCGGCTGCCGGACGACGTCCGGCCCCCGCTTCCTCCGAAGTTCATGGGCGGCCGGCCGTACGAGTACATGACGGCGTTGTATTGGCCGGGTTCCGACGACCCGCGCGCCGGCAGGCGCTACGCGGGACATCACGCGCAAATCCTCGAGGAGCGAGGCACGCTGGCGAGGGTCGCCGTGTTTCCCCAAGGCTCGTCGGATCGGCTGACCGCCAAGCCGACCCAGATGTGGATCGATCTGTCCTCGCCGGACCAGACCGACGCCGGACCGGACAGCTTGTCCCAAATCGGGCTCGGCCGAGGCGTAAGCGAAGGGGCGCTGTTCTTAATATCGACGGGCTTGTCGCCCGAAATCACCCAAAACGAGACCCAGAGCCTGATACCGAAGTTGCCGGCCCACCTTGGAGAGTAAGGCGGAGCGAGATTTTGGATCGATGCCCAAGCTGCCGCCCATGTCGGGACAGTAAAGCGCAAGAACCCTCAAACCAAAAAGGAAATCGCGATGAAAACAGGCAATGAATCCGGCCAGGCCGAGAAGAAGATCGCCAGCCTGTCGAGAAGGACCCGTCAGAGCTCCCTCCTGTTCAACGGAGACAAATTAGGGACGACGCTGGCGCTCGCGGCGTTTCTGGAACCGAAGATTCCGCCTTTCAAGGGCGAGTGAACGGAGATCGTCATGAAGGATCGTAAAGAAGGATTCTCGTTGGGCAAGGCCGGCGCCGATCCGTCGAAACGGGCACGACGGCGGTTCTTGATGTTCAACGAAGAGGTTCCAGGGACGACAGTCCAGGCGTCGGCACTTTCTGAGCCGAAGCTGCCGCCTTGGGTTGGAGAGTAGGCACAACTCACGAAACCCAACAACCAAGAGACAAGGAGAACGTGATGAATACGCGCAATGAGAGGGACCGGAACGAGAAAACCGTCGCCAACCCCTCGAAGCGAGCTCGCCTCGACGTCCTGCTGTTTAACGGGGCGGCCCCGGCCCAGGCGTTCATCGGCCCGAAGCTCCCGCCCATGCAGGGGGAGTAAACCCGTGCAAATCCCTTCGATCAACATCGTCTCCGCCGACGTCCTCGACGTCCTTTCAGAGCCTCTGAAGACCGCCGAGAACTCCACCATCGTGAAGTCTTTGCGCGAGGCAAGGCAGGTGCTGGACGTCTACGGGGCGAGGCCGCCGCTGCCGGGGGTCAACGTCGATCTGCTCGGCCATTCGACGAGGGATCACCGGCTGCTGCGGCTCGGAGGGACCGTCATCGATGCGCTCGACCCCCTCGTACGGAGGTTCTTCGAGGAGGTCGAGCGCAGTCAGGTGCTCCAGGCGATGAACGCGGTCTCGGTCCGGCTCCTCGGCTGCGAGACCGGCGTCTCCCCGAGCGGTCAACGCACCCTGCGCATGCTGGCGGACATCCTGGGGGTTCCCGTGTTCGGCTCGCGAAAGCGGCTCTCGAAGACCCACCACACGGCGACCGGCTTCAATCCGCTGTTCGCCACCGTGCTGATCGAGGCCGCTCCGTCAAGGGCTCGGCGACCGGGGGGGATTCCGCGTTAGACTGGCCTCGTACCCCCGGGACCCTCCGGGGCACATTTTCCGACGGATTCCCGAATCTTGGATTCTATCGACGCAAACTCTACTACGCCCCCGGTTTCGCGGGCGCTTCATCGCTTCGCCCTGATTCTTGCCGGGCTGGTCGTCCTGCTGATCGCCGCGGGAGCGCTGGTCAAAAGCAAGGAGGCAGGGTTGTCGGTTCCCGATTGGCCGCTTTCGTACGGCAGCCTCAACCCTCCGGGCTGGTGGCATCTCGACGCGATCCGGGCCGAGCATGGCCATCGGCTGTTTGCCGGGACGGTCGCCCTCCTGACCGTGGCGCTCGCGATCTGGCTTGCCCGGGCGGAGCGGCGTCCCGGCGTGCGGCGCCTGGGAGGATTTGCGGTCGCCGCGGTATTCGCTCAGGCGCTGTTGGGCGGGTTGACCGTGCTGCTCTACCTGCCCCCGGCGGTTTCGATCTCCCACGCTGCCCTGGCCGAGCTGTTCCTCTGCCTGGTCACCGGCATCGCGGTCGTCACCTCCCCTCGCTACTGGGGCGGTACGGAGTCTCCGGCCGAGCCGGTCGGACCGCTGCGCCGTTTGGCGTTTGCGACCACCGGGCTGATCTATCTTCAGATCCTGCTCGGCGCCGTCGTGCGGCACAACGGTGCGGGGCTCAGCATTCCCGACTTCCCGCTCGCTTTCGGCCGCCTGGTGCCCGCCCATTTCGACCTGAAGATCGGGCTGCACTACGCCCATCGGGTCGGCGCGCTGCTCGTGCTGAGCCTCCTTTCGTGGACGGTTACCCGGGTGTTCCGCCACCATGCGGACCTCGGCGCGCTCACCCGCCCCGCCCTCGCGATGGCGCTCCTGGTGGTTGCCCAGATCTCGCTCGGCGGCGCCGTGGTGCTCACCGGCCGGGTGGTTTGGGTGAACACGCTCCACGTGGCGACCGGCGCCTCTCTCCTCGCCTGCAGCTTGATTCTGTCTCTCCATGCCTCCCGCCTGGCCCGGGCGACGGAACCGGCTGCCGCCGCGGCTGCGCCGAGAGTCCCCGTGCGGCCGGATTCGCTCGGCACCCGGCAGGTGACGCTATGAAAGCCGAAGCGGTGAAGGTCGAAGCGGCTGATTCCGGGTCGATCGCGGAACAGCCGGTGCGCGCGAGCCGCTTGCTCTCCGACCTCTCGGTCCTGGCCAAGCCGCGAATCACGACGATGGTCGTGCTCACCGCCGGTATGGGATTTCTGCTCGCCGAGCGGGGTCCGATCTCGTTCTGGTTGCTGGTTCATACCCTGATCGGCACCGGGCTGGTCTCGGCCGGAGCCTCGGCGCTCAACCAGGTGCTGGAGCGCGAGCGCGACGGCCGGATGCGGCGCACGGTCGACCGGCCTGTCCCCTCCGGGCGCATGCATCCGGATGCGGCGCTGCTCTGGGGCGTGGCGCTCGGTATCGCGGGGCTCGGCTACCTCGCGATCCGGGTCAACCTGCTGACCGCCCTGCTCGGAGTCGCGGCGCTCGTGGGCTACGTCTTCATCTATACGCCGCTCAAGCCGATCACCTCGCTCTCGACGATCATCGGCGCGGTGCCCGGCGCGATTCCGCCGATGATGGGCTGGGCGGCGGTGCGCGACCAGGTCGACCTGCCGGCCTGGGTGCTGTTCGGCATCCTGTTCTTCTGGCAGATGCCGCACTTCCTGGCGATTGCCTGGCTCTGCCGCGACGATTACCGGAGCGGTGGATTCCCGATGCTCACGGTGACCGATCCGACGGGAACCCAAGCGGCGCGGCAGGCGATCCTCTACGGCGCGGCGCTGGTGCCCGTTTCGCTTCTGCCGACCCCCTTGAAGCTGCTCGGCCCGGTCTATTTCTGGGCGGCACTCGCGCTCGGTATCGCGTATCTCGCGGCGAGCCTCAAATTCGGCCGCGAAAAGACCGACGCCTCGGCGCGCCGACTGATGTTCGCCTCGATCCTCTATCTGCCGGCGCTGCTCGGCGTAATGCTGGTCGATCGCATGCTGTTCTGAGTCGAACGGGACGGACGAGCGGATGGACGGGGAGCGGAAAGACGATCTGCCGATCGAAGAGCAGAGGATCGGCGACCCGGCCGTCGACGGCACGGGACGTTGGCGCCGCCGGCTGCTCTGGGCCGTGCTGATCTTCGCCCTCGCGGGCATCGCCTTCTCGGCGATCTCCAGCCGCCTGTCGCTCGGGCGTCCGGGCACGCCGCCGCCGATCCTCGGCCAGCTGCCGGAGTTCGAGCTGACCAACCGCGACGGCCGGCGGGTCGGACCGTCGGATCTCGCCGGCTCGCCCTGGATCGCCGATTTCATCTTCACCCGCTGCGCCACGAGCTGCCCCCTGATCACCGAGCGGATGGCGAAGCTCGAACGCGAGCTACCGCCGCGAATCGGCGCCCGGCTCGTCTCCTTCTCCGTCGATCCGGAGCACGACACCCCGGAGGTGTTGGAGGCCTATGCCGAGAAATTCGCCGCCCCGGAGCACTGGTGGTTCCTTTCCGGCGATCGAAACACGATGTACGACCTGATCCGAAACGGCTTCCACCTGGCGGTCGATCCCAACCCGCCACCCGCAACCGAAGGCGTGATCGAGCCGATCGTCCACAGCACCCGCTTCGTCCTGGTCGACGACCAAGGCGCGATCCGCGGCTACTACGACAGCCTCGACGAGTCGTCGATCAAGAAGCTGAAGAAGGATCTGGAGGCTCTGGAGGGGGAGGGGGGATGAGCGAGGGTCCCGAAATTGTCATGGTGGACGCGGACCATCCGATCGAATCCACGGAGCTTTCCCGCCTGACCGACCTGTTCTTCAAAGACATGGTGAAGTATGTGGTCGATATCGAGCGCCGAGTTGCTGCGATTGGCGGAGAGCTGCATGCGGACGCCGAGGAAATGCTGCTCGAAGCAGGAAGCCGCCAAAATGATCTCTGGGGGGCGAACTTCTATCCGGACAAAGATCCCGACGAGCGTATTGAGTACACCTCGCTGATCAACATCCGTCCTGGCCAGGGAAACCGCAGCATGTTCATTGAAGACCCAATGGTGCGCGAACGGGTTCGTGACGTAACGCTGTCACTGATCGGCACTGAGGATCTCCACAAATGACTCAGCACTCGACCTTGGATTCAGAGCGCTGGGCTCGGTTTGATCTCGATCGCCAGATCTTGATGATCGGCAACGAGATGAACCGCACGTCGAGCAGGCTACAGGCGGCGGACTTCGTAGGCGTTCGCCTCGGCTACGAAAGAGTCCTCCGGCTCGTCGATCTGACGATCGAGGTCAACGCACGCCGTTCCCTTCGACGAGAGCTCTTACGCTGGCGGGATCTCGCAGCGGCGCTCTATATCGCCGCCGAGCCCGGGCTCACCGAGCACGAGGCCATTTTTCGCTGCCTGCTTCAGTTCACGCCGGTCGCTTCGCAGCAGATTCCGTTTGTGCTGGGATCGCCCGCTCGCGGGTTCGCAACCTAAAGCTGTTTTCCCATGCGACCCGCTTTCTTGGACCAGTAGAGATAGAGAGCCTTTCCTTTGAGGTTCTCCAGCGGAACCGGGCCATAGAAGCGGCTGTCGTAACTCGAATCTCGGTTGTCCCCCATGGCGAAGAAGCGGCCCGGGGGAACGAGGACGGGGCGCATCTGATCGCGTTCACTGAGGGTTGAGATGGGGTCATTCGCAGCGCCGACATTGGGATCTTTGTGGACGGTCCAGGGCTCTTGAACAGCATGGCCATTGACGAAGAGCACCTTGTTGCGGAGCTCGACGGTTTCTCCGGGCAGTGCCACGATCCGCTCGACTAAATCGATCTTCGGGTTGTCCGGCAAGGCGAAGATCGCGATGTCGTTGCGGGACGGGGGCGCGGAACGGTAGGTGTCGAGGGCGGCTACAAGATGATCGCCGATCTGTAGCGTGGGCTCCATGGAACCGGACGGGATGTAGTAGGTCTTCAGGCGTTGGACGGCCGGAAGCGCATACCTGAGGCCGAACTGAAAAAGTAGGGCGAGAGCGAGAACAGCGTACCAGCGCTGCCAGATCGGGTTTGACGAGACGGCTGAGCGTGAACCGAGGCCGGCGTCGACGGCGGTTCCGATGTAAAACACCGCGATGAGGCTCATCGCCACAACGAGACCAACAAACGACCGGCCGATCACGCCGCAAAAGAAGATCAGAACGGACGCGAGATATACCACGAAGGCGAGGGCTCCCCGAACCGTGCGCCCGGCGTAGATCTGACCGAACCCGGGCTGAAAGAGAGAGAGCAGAACGGCCCCCCACGCGCTCTTCTTGAAGCTCGGCGGATTTTCCATCAACTTGCCTCCAGGTGTGGCTCACGATACCGCCGTTTTACGGCGGACGGCTACGCATCAGCCAGACGACTCGCGGACGAAGCGCTCCACGGCAGCCCCAAGCCAACCGACCATCGCCAGCATTCCGTCGACCTCCGCGGCGTGTCCGTTCGCTTTCGTAAGGCACTCCCCCTCGAAAACCGAGGACGTCCGCATCGGGCAGCACCGAGGCGATCACGCCCGCCACCAGGAGTCGGCCGCCGACCCGATCGCCGCCCGCCGCCGCTCCGAGCGCGAGCGGAACCGCCGGATGTGTGAGTACGGTGGGCATGATCTCGCCTAGAATACCGTCGTTGAAGATCTAAACACGCACCCTTAGCTCAATTGGATAGAGCATCAGACTTCGGATCTGAGGGTTGGGGGTTCGAGTCCCTCAGGGTGCACCACGCCGCTACCTCGACCCGACCCACCCGAGCACCCGCTCCGCCGCCGCCTCGCCCGCCGCAATCGAGTCGGGCAGACCGTAGGCGCCCAGTGGGCCGCCCGCGAATTCGAGTCCGGGATGCTGCGCGAGCTGCGTGGTAAGTCGTCCCGTGAGCGCCGGGTGGCCGACGGGGCGCTGGGGAATCGCCATCGGATGACGCCAGACGCGGCTCCATAGAGGGGGCTGCCGCAATCCCAGGAGCGGCGTGAGGGTTCTCGCCGCGAGATCCACGAGATCGGTGTCGGTGCCGCCCAAGGCATCCGGGTGGAGCGCTCCGCCAAGGAACACCCGCGCCACGATTAGATCCGCCGGCACGCGCTCAGGGAACTTGACGTTGACGAAGGTCGCCGCCACGACGGCTAAGCCCGCGGTGCGAGGCACGAAAAAGCCATGGCCGTGGGGGGGGCGTTCGACACTTGCACGGGGCCAGGCGAGGTTCACCGTCACGCACGAGGCATAGGAGATTTTCCCCAGCCCTTCGGCGAGCGACGGGTCGAGGTCCGAGAAGATCGACGCCGCCGCGTGGGCCGGAATGGCAATCAGCACCGCGTCGGCAGGAAGCGATCGCCCGTCTACGAGTTTGAGAAGGAAGCCATCGGCTTGGCGGACGAGCCCTTGCACCGGTTGGCCGAGGCGTAGCGAACCCGCCGGTAGGCGCTCGACCAGGGCATCGACGAGCTGGCCCAGGCCGCCGCACAGCGTCGCAGTCGGTGGAGGGGCACCTTTTCTGGGACCACCCGGTGCACCAGAAGGGACGACGCGTCGCCGCCAGCCGCCGGAGACCCGGCCCGGCTCCTGCTCCAGACCGGCCAGGCGCGGAAAGGTGGCCGCTAGGCTGAGATTCTCGACGTCCGCCATGGTGATCCCGCCGACCACCGGCTCGCTCAACCGGCGGTAGAGCTCCTGGCCGAACCGCCGTCGCACGAACGACGCGACGCTCTCGTCGGCCTGCTCCGGCCGAGATGGGGCGGACCGCGGCGGGACTAGCGGCTCGGCGAGTGCTCGCAGCTTGCCGCGCCAGGAGAGCAGGGGCGAGGAGAGCAGCGGCTGCCATCGGGTCGGGGCGAGCAGGGCAAATCCGGCAGGCATGGGCAGCAGCCGACCGCCGTCTAGGATGTCGATGTGTCCGGACTCTGGGTAGACGATGCGGTCGGCAAAGCCCAGCCGGTCACAGAGCGCGAGGCCGGCCGGCTTGTGGGTCACCAGGGTGTCCGGCCCGCGCTCCAGTAGCACGCCTTCGCACGTCTCGGTCGCAAGGACTCCACCCGGCCGGTCGGAGGCCTCCAGAACCGTGATCTCGATCGGGCGGCCCTGCTCGGCGGCCGCGCGGCTCAGACGATGAGCCGCGGCAAGACCGCCGATTCCGGCGCCCACGATCGCCACCCGCGGCGGCATGGTCAGGAGGCCGAGGCCCCGATCGCCCCTTGGAGCCAGGTCGAGCTCTCGGCGGCGATCGCGATCAGCGCCTCGACGAAACGGTCGTCGGCGTTGACCGCCGGTACCACTTGGAGTGTCTCGCCGCCGTTCTGATGCCAGGTCTCGGCGCCCCGGATGCCCAGCTCTTCGAGCGTCTCCAGGCAGTCGGTTACGAACGAGGGGATGATCGCCGCCCTGCGGACGCCTTTTCGGGCCTCTTCGGCCAAGACCTGGTCGGTGGCCGGGGTCAGCCACGGCGTGCGTCCCAGGCGAGACTGAAAGCAGACGATGACGCGCTCCTCCGGAATTCCGAGCCGCTCGGTCAAGGCCCGCGCCGTGGCGAAGCAATGGGCGCGGTAGCAGTAGCGGTTCGCCGCCCCGATCTCGGCGCAGCAATCGGGCCTCGCCAGGCAGTGGCTGCCGGTGGGGTCGCTCTTCCGGATCTGCCGCTCGGGCAAACCGTGGAAGCTCATGAAGACGCGTTCCGGCATGGGATCGAGAAACGGCCGCGCCACCTCGGCCCGGGCCTCGATGTAGGCGGGGTGGTCGAAGAACGGTGGCACGATCTGAAGATACGGAGTGTTCCAGCGTCCGCCCGTGAGCCGCAAGATCTCCTCGATCGAAGAGCCGGTCGCGGCGGAGCTGTACTCCGGATAGAGCAGGAAGACGACCAGGCGGCTCACCCCGGCGCGTTCGAAGCGGTCGAGCGCGCTCGCGATCGAAGGATTGCCGTAACGCATCGCCAGCTCTACCTGTACGGCATCGCCCAGGCGGGACTGGACCTTCTCGGCCAACGCGCGGCCGAGCACCAGAAGCGGCGATCCTTCCGGACCCCAAACCTTGGCGTACGCCTCCGCCGACTTCTTCGGCCGGAACGGCAGGATCAGCAACTCAAGGACGAGAAAACGGGCGAGCGCCGAGGTGTCCAGCACCCGGGGGTCGGAGAGAAACTGCCGCAGATAGCGCCGAACCTCAGGCGGACGCGGAGCATCCGGAGTTCCGAGGTTCAGGAGTAAGAGGCCGACGCGTTCTTTCATGGGAGGAGCCACGAGCCGGCGTATCGTACACGGAACCCGAGAGCCTAGTGGGGGCAAGACGGGTATCATCGAAGGGGATCAGACCTTCAGGCGATGCCCAAGCCCTTTCACGAAACGCTCACCCCGGAGAAGGCACTGATCTTTCGGGCGACCCATCGGGCGAACGTCCCCTGGACGCTCGCTCATGGCCTTCAGTGTAGCCAGTCGTCGGTTCTAGACCCCAACTTCGTCAGCATCGGCAACGAAGAGCTCATCGCAAAGCGCGACACGCGCGATGTGCCGATTCCGCCCGGAGGAAGGCTCTCGCACTACATCCCTTTCTACTTCACGCCCTACTCGCCGATGCTCTATAACATCAGGACCGGCTATGGCGACATCCGGCAGCGCCCCAACGAAGACATCGTCATCTTCGTTTCCTCTCTCATCGCTCTCGAAAAGCACGGAGTGCCCTACGTCTTCACCGATCGCCATGCCTACCTCGCCACCGCATCCTTCTTCAACGACAGAGCGACCTCTCTCCGGCACGTGGATTTCGAGCTGCTTCAGCGGCGCGACTTCAAGCGAGACGAAAAGAGCGACCCAGGGAGGATGGAACGATACCAGGCGGAGGCTCTGGCACATCTGCATATTCCGGTCTCTGCCTTGCTCGGATTGGCCTGCTACACTGAGACGGTCCAACAGGAGGTCGAGTCTGAGATCGCTCGGGCGGGAGCAGCGCTGAAAGCAGTCACCCGGCCCAACTGGTATTTCCAATGATTCGCTACGCCGAAGGCAACCTGCTCGAAGCTGATGTCGAGGCCCTGGTCAACACGGTCAACACCGTGGGCATCATGGGCAAGGGCATCGCGCTGATGTTCAAAGAAGCATTCCCCGAGAACTTCCGGTTGTACGCCGCGGCCTGCAAGCGTGGTGGCGAGGTCGAAGTCGGGCGGATGTTCGTGACCGAGCGTCCTGGCCTCGTCGGTCCACGCTGGATCATCAACTTCCCGACCAAGAAACATTGGCGGGATCGTACCCGCATCGAGTGGATACGGTCAGGGCTCGAGGATCTGAAGAAAGTTCTCCTGGAGAAGGCCATCCGCTCTATTGCCCTGCCACCTCTCGGCTGCGGAAACGGCGGGCTCGAATGGTCGACCGTCCGGCCGTTGATCGAACAGGCGCTGGCTGGCCTTTCCTCCGTCGAAGTCGTGGTCTTCGAACCGACCGCCCGCTACCAGAACGTGGCAAAGCGGGTCGGGGTGGAGACTCTCACGCCGGCCCGTGCCTTGATCGCCGAGCTGGTTCGGCGCTACTGGATCCTGGGCATCGAATGCTCGCTGCTGGAGATTCAGAAGCTGGCCTGGTTCCTCGAGCGCGAGATCGTTCGCCAAGGCCTCGACAATCCTCTCGGTCTCGATTTCGTTGCGCACAGGTACGGTCCCTACGCGGACCGGTTGCGCCATCTGTTGGATGGTCTGGACGGGAGCTACCTGCGTTCGGAAGTCCGGATTCCAGATGCGAAGCCGACCGACGTGATCGCCTTCGACGACACCAAGAGAGAGCGCGTGGCCCTCTATCTCAAGTCCGAAGCGAAGGCTTATCTGGGTGCTCTTGAGCGTACCAGCGCTCGGATCGACGGATTCGAGTCTCCCCTCGGCATGGAGCTGCTCTCCACGATCGACTGGCTGCTGAGCAGGGAGGGCCGCAGAGCCGAATTGGACGACATCAAGGCGGGACTCGCCTCCTGGTCCGGTGGACGAGATGCCGGCGAGCGCAAGCTCAGGATCTTCGACGACCGCCTGATCCGGTTAGCTCTGGAGAGGTTGTCGGCGGCGGCCGCATCCATCTGAGCCGCATCTATCGTCTCCGGTGCAAAACCGCCTTGACCCGTCGAAACGGGCCACGGTAGACTGCGCCCGCTTTACACATCGAGCGAAGAGCCGGTTGTCGGAGAGAAGCCTTGAGGAAGGTCTGCAAGCGCTCACGCGTGCAGCTGATCGATCGGGAGCGGGGCTAGCGCGTGGCGCAGATTTTCGAGCGCTGGACTAACGATTTGCCGCTGCGCATCGCCGCAGCCAGCCTGGTCGCGGGCGGCCTGGTGGTCGCTGGCGTCTGGTACTTCTTTTCCCCCAAGTTCACCGACGTCGGCTACCAGCCGGAGCAGCCGGTTCCCTACAGCCACAAGCTCCATGCGGGCGACCTCGGCATCAACTGCCTCTACTGCCACGCCACGGTCGATCGGGCGCCGGTGGCCGTCGTGCCGCCGACCCAGATCTGCATGAACTGCCATCGGGTGGTCAAGCGCGACTCTCCGGCGCTCGCCGCGATCCGCGACAGCTCCTCGACCGGACGGCCGATGCGCTGGGTGCGGGTGCACAACCTGCCCGGCTTCGCCTATTTCGACCATCGGCCGCACATTCGCGCGGGGGTCGGCTGCGCCTCCTGTCATGGGCGGATCGACAAGATGGACGTGGTGGCCCAGTCGCAGCCGCTCTCGATGAGCTGGTGCCTCGATTGCCACCGCGATCCCGGCCCCAATCTTCGCCCGGCGCACGAGGTCACCAACATGGATTGGACCCCGGGCAAGGATCAAGCCCAACTCGCCGCCCAAATCATCAAAGAGAAGCGGCTGGCGCCGCCCCTCGACTGCACGGGGTGCCACCGATGATCGAGCCCACCGAAGCGTCATCCGTCGGCGAACCCTCGGTCCCAGCGGCCGGTTCCTGCGGCCCGGGATGCGGCTGCGGCGCCGCCGCGGAACCGCTGGGATCTCGCCGCGAGCATTGGCGCAGCCTCGAAGCACTGGCCGGAACCGACGAGTCTCGGGAGTTCATGGAGCGCGAGTTCCCGGTTGGCGCTTCCGAGTTGCCCGAGGGGATCGACCGCCGGACGCTGGTGCAGCTCTTGGGCGCTTCCCTGGCGCTCGCCGGAGCCACCGGTTGCCGCCGGCCGGTCGAGAACATCGTGCCGTTCGTCACGCCTCCCGAGGAGACGGTTCCGGGCATCCCGAAGCACTATGCGACCACCATGCCGTTCGGCACCGACGGCTACGGGTTGCTGGTAGAGAGCCATGAAGGACGGCCGACCAAGATCGAAGGCAACGAGCTTCACCCGGCGACCGCGGGCAGCGCGAGCGCCCAGATGCAGGCGTCGATCCTGGGGCTCTACGATCCGGATCGCTCGCAGCACGTGCTGGCAGGAAAAGAGAAGAAAACCTGGGCCGATTTCGTCGCCGCCTGGAAGACGCTGGAGACCGACCATCTGGCCAACGGCGGCGCCGGCTTGGCCGTCCTCTCGCTCCCCTCTTCTTCTCCCACGCTGTTCCGGCTGGCCGGAGCGTTCCGGACGCGGTTCCCGCAGGCGCGCTGGGCCACCTGGGAGCCGGTGAATGACGAGAACGCGCTCGCCGGGGCCTCTCTTCTCTCGGGCCGGCCGCTCAAAGCGACCTACGACATCGGCGCGGCGAAGGTGATCCTCAGCCTGGATGCCGACCTGCTGCTCGGCGAGAGCGGCGCGGTGGCGAACGCCCGCGGCTTTGCCGCGGGCCGGCGGCTCGTTTCGGAAAAAGACACGATGAACCGGTTGTGGGTAGTGGAAAGCGCTCACACCACGACCGGCGCGATGGCGGATCATCGCCTGGCTCTGCCCAGCCGCCAGATCGGCCCGTTCGCGCTCGCCCTAGGGGCTGCGCTGGCCGCTTCCGGAGTCGCCGTGGCGCTTCCGGCGGCGGCTGGCAGCGGTACAACCAATCCCCTCGTGCCCCCTCGCTGGATCGAGGTCTTGGCCAAGGATCTGGCGGCCAATCCCGGGGCGAGCTTGGTGGTCGCGGGGCGCCATCAGCCCCCCGCCGTGCATGCGCTGGCCCTGGCGATCAACGCGGCGCTCGGCAACCTGGGCACCACGATTTTCCTGCGCGAGCCGGTCGACGTGCTGGCGCCGAGCACTGCGGACCTTGCGAGCCTGGTTGCCGGCATGAACGGCGGCCAGGTTTCGACGCTGGTCGTTTTGGGCGCCAACCCGTGCTTCGATGCACCGGCCGATCTCGGCTTCGAGAAGGCGCTCGCGAAGGTGAAAAACGTCGTCCATCTGGGCCTTGCGGAAGACGAAACCGCCGCGCATGCCGGCTGGCACCTACCGGAAGCCCATTTCCTCGAAGGCTGGGGCGACTGCCGCGCCGCGGACGGAACGGCGAGCGTCGTGCAGCCGCTGATCGAGCCGCTGTTCGGCGGCCATTCCGCGATCGAGCTCGTCGGCCTATTCGCCACGGGCGAGGACAAACCGGGTCACGACCTGCTGCTGGAGACCTGGAAGACGCTGCTGCCGGCGACCCCGCCGAGCGAAAGCGCCGCGGATCCCGATCTGGCTTTCGAGACCTCGTTCAACAAGGTGCTCCACGACGGTTTGCTCGCCGGGAGCGCTTCGCCGCCGGTCGCCCTGGCCGCCTCTGCGCTGCCGGCCGAAGCGGTCGCTTCCCTCGCCGCCCCGGTATCTCCCGGGATCGAGCTGTCGTTCCGGCCGTCGCCCGCGGTTCATGACGGGCGTTTCGCCAACGTCGGCTGGCTGCAAGAGCTGCCCGATGCCGTGACCAAGATCACCTGGGGCAACGCCGCGCTCCTGGCTCCGAAGACCGCCGAACGCCTGAAGCTCGCCAATGAGGACGGTGTCCGCTTGACGCTCGGCGGAGCCAAGGTCGAGCTGCCGGTGTGGATCGTGCCCGGCCAGGCCGAGGAGACCGTCGTCGTCCATCTCGGCTACGGGCGGCGGATCTCCGGCCGGGTCGGCACCGGGGTCGGGGCGAACGTCTATCCCTTGCGGACCGTCGCTGCGCTCGGTTTTGTCGCGGGGGTGAAAGTCGAGCCGTCCGGGCAAGACCACCGGATCGCCCAGACGCAGGATCACGGCACCATGGAAGGGCGCCCGATCGTCCGCGAGGCGACGCTCGAAGAGTGGCGCCGCGAGCCGGATTTCGCGCCCGAAATGGTCGAAATCCCGAAGAGCGATCCGCTCTGGGTGGAGCACAAGTACGATCACGGCCCGCAATGGGCCATGGCGATCGATTTGAACGCCTGCACCGGTTGCAACGCCTGCGTCATCGCTTGCCAGAGCGAGAACAACGTGCCGATCGTCGGCCACGAGCAGGTCCGCCGCGGTCGCGAGATGCATTGGCTGCGCATCGATCGCTATTTCTCCGGCTCGCCCGAGCGGCCGGAGATGGTGTTCCAGCCGATGCCCTGCCAGCAGTGCGAGAACGCCCCCTGCGAGCAGGTCTGTCCGGTCGCGGCCACGGTGCATACCGCCGAGGGTCTCAATGCGATGGTCTACAACCGTTGCATCGGCACCCGCTACTGCTCGAACAACTGCCCGTACAAGGTGCGGCGGTTCAACTTCTTCAACTACACCAAGGACACGCCGGAGCTGCTCAAGCTGGCGGCGAACCCGGACGTCACGGTGCGCTCGCGCGGCGTGATGGAGAAGTGCACCTACTGCGTGCAGCGCATCCAGCGCGCGAAGATCGACGCCAAGATGGCCGAGCGGCCTCTGAAGGACGGCGACGTGCGCACCGCCTGCCAGCAGACCTGCCCGAGCCAGGCGATCGTCTTCGGCGACATCCACCCTCCGGAGACGCAGGTCAACGCGCAGAAGCGCAACAGCCGCAACTACGTGCTGCTCGCCGAGCTCGGCAACAAGCCGCGCACCAGCTATCTCGCGCGTATCCGCAACCCGCATCCCGAGCTACCCGAGAACCGGGCCGAGGCCTGAGCCGTGCATCGACACCACGCCGCGCTCGCGCTCGTCCTGCTCGCCCTCGGAGGGTGCGCCCGAGGCTGCACCTCCAGCCGGCCGCCGATCCATATAAATCCCAACATGGTCATCCAACCCCGCTATGAGCCCCAGGCCGCCAGCGCCTTCTTCTACGACGGCGCGGTGATGCGGCCGCCGGTCCCCGGGACCGTGGCGCGCGGCGAGCTACGGGATCTGATCAAAGACGGCCCATACTGGACCGGCATGACTCCCGAGGGCGAGTTCGTGACGACCGTGCCGATCGAGGTGACCGACGCGGTGCGCGCACGGGGGCAGGAGCGATTCGACATCTATTGCGGCGCCTGCCATGACACGCACGGCGACGGCAAGGGGATTCTGTTCGAGCGCGGCAAGGTGCCGACGCCGACGTTTCATAGCGATCGGTTGCGCCAGATGCCGGTCGGCCAGATCTTCGACACCGTCTCCAACGGGTTCGGGCTGATGCCTTCGTACAAGTACCCGATTCCCGTCGCCGATCGCTGGGCGATCATCATCCATCTGCGCGAGCTGCAAGCGCGCCGCGCCGAGCGCCTCGGCAGCCAGCCGGCGGCGGCGAATGAAGCGCCTACGACCGAAGCGCCTGCGCCCGAGGCGACCGCGACCCCTGCCGCGGTTCCGCCGCCTGCGGCTGCTCCTCCAGCGGGGACTCCATGAAAAACCGGGTGCTGCTCGCCGTCGTGGCCGCGATCGTCGGACTCGGGGTGACGATCGGAATCGCCAAGTTTTTGATGCAACGGGAGTATCACGCGCCCTATCGGCCGGATCCCTCGGTGATCGCGGAAACCCCGCGCGACCAGGGGCTGGCCGATCAAAAAGCGGAGCAAGAGAAGGCGGACAAGGACAAGCCGTATCAAGAGGTCGAGTACCGGGCGTTCCCGAAGATCGGCAGCCGCGTCGCGATCTGGATGGTCGCCCAGCTCCATCTGCTGTTCGCCGCGTTCGTGCTGGCGGTGCCTCTGTTCGCGCTGATTATCGAGTTCATCGGCTACCGGACCAAAGATCCGCGCTACGACCGCCTGGCGTACGAGTTCACCAAGCTGCTCTCGGTGTCGTTCTCGCTCACCGGCACGTTCGGCGCCTTCCTCACCTTCATGCTGATCATCCTGTACCCGAAGTTCACGAGCTACCTGGTGAGCGTCTTCTCGATCACCTTCCTGCCCTACGTGCTCCTGTTCTTCGCCGAGGCGTTCTTCCTCTACACCTATTACTACGGCTGGGGGAAGTTCTCGCCCCGGATCCATCTGCTGCTCGGGCTGGGGCTGAACCTGGTCGGCACGGCGATCATGCTGATCGCCAACGCCTGGCTGACCTTCATGACCTCGCCTTCGGGAATCTCGGAAAAAGGCGCGCTGATCAGCACCTGGGACGCCGTTCACAACTACACCTGGATGCCGATCAACATCCACCGGATCATCGCGAACGTCGCGTTCGGCGGCTCGGTGGCCGCCGCCTACGCCGCCTGGAAATTTCTGGGCGCGAAAACCGACGAAGAGCGCGCCCATTACGATTGGATGGGCTACATCGGCAACTTCGTGGCGATCTGCGCCTTCCTGCCGCTTCCCTTCGCCGGCTACTACCTGGCGAAAGAGATCTACGCCTACTCGCAGACGCTCGGCCTGACCATGATGGGCGGCGCGTTCTCCTGGCTGTTCA
Source organism: Thermoanaerobaculia bacterium (assembly GCA_035995205.1). GTDB lineage: Bacteria > Acidobacteriota > Thermoanaerobaculia > Multivoradales > UBA5704 > DASYKS01. The sequence continues at coordinate 16,173 of DASYKS010000076.1, read as the reverse complement.
TCATCCAGGCGGTCCTGATCGGCAACCTGTTCCTCGCCGCCAACTACTACCTCTGGCTGGGCATGGGACGGATCGCCGGGGCCGAGCAGTTCCAAAAGTACATCAAGTACCTGCTGATTCTGGTCGCGATCTGCTTCGCGGTCTGGGCGACGCCGCGCTCGATCATCTCGACCGTCTCCGAGGTGCGCGCGATGGGCGGCTCGTCGCATCCGGCGTTGGGCTTCCTCGGCGTCATGTCGGCGAAGAACACGGCGGTCAACATCCTGATCCTCACCACCTACATCAGCTTCCTGCTCTATCGCCGCAGCGGTAAGACCGCCACCGTCAAATGGGCGAAAACCGGAAACCGCGCGCAGCTCGCGATCTTCCTCGCGGCCGCGGCGATCGTCATCTTCCTCGGCATCTATGGCTATTTCGTCGAGGCGGCGGTGCGCATCGCGTTCTCGATCCCGCAGGTTCTCTCGGTGCTGGTCGCGATGATCTCGGTGACCGTGATCGACGTCTTCCTGTTCAAGAATGCGAAGAAGGCCGGAGAGCCGCGCTGGGGCCAGATCGCGCCGGTCTCCCAATACGTGCTGATCTTCATCGCCGTCACGTTCACCTGGCTGATGGGCCTGATGGGCTACGTCCGCTCCGGGCTGCGCCAACATTGGCACGTCTACGGCGTCATGCGGGATACCTCGCCGGACGCCTTCACGCCGACTCTCGGGTTTGCCACCAAGATCGTTTCGGTGACCGTGCTGATCTTCTTCCTGCTGATCAGCTTCGTGTTCTGGCTCGCGGGTCTGGGCGGCAAGAAGGACTGGGAACCTAAGCCGCCGAAGGCCGCCGAAGAAGGAGCTGCCGCGTGAAGGTTCCGGTGAGCCTGCGGATCGCCGCCCTGGCGGTCGCCACGACCGGCTTTTACACCTACGTCGGCCAGTTGGTGCCCCAGAAGGAAGTGCATCCGCCGGAAGAAATCGTGATCGCCAAGGACATGAAGCCGGAGGAGATGCAGAAGGTCGGCCGCCAGATCATGGAAGGCAAAGGGCTCTGCTTCACCTGCCACACGATCGGCAAGTCCTCCGGACCGTTCCGCTTCCCGGACCTTGGCGGTATCGGCTCCCGCGCCGGGACTCGGATTCCGGGAATGAGCGACATCGAGTACATCGCACAGTCGATGTACGAGCCGAGCAAATACATCGTTCCGGGCTTCAACCCGGGCATGCCGGAGATCAGCAAACCGCCGATCGGTTTGACCGACGACGAGATCCTGGCGGTGATCGCATATCTCCAGAGCCTCGGAGGCACGACCACCGTGACCATGCAGACCAAGTTGCCGTGGCAGGCGGGTGGTGGTGGCGATGCCGCGGCAGGTGCAACCCCGGCGGCCCCGGCAGATGCCGCACCGGCCATCCCGGCGGCCACCGACTCCGCCGCGCCGGCCGCTGCACCGGCTGACGGCGCGGCGGCTACGCCCACCCCGGCCCCGACCCCGGGCTCGGGTCAGTGAGACAAAGACCGGCCGAGGGAATGACGCGATGAACCTGCCGATCGTCTTGTGGGTGGTGTTGGCGCTCGCCGCGGTGCAAGTCCTTTTGCGCCTGCGCCGCGCCGGCACGTTCCTCTGGACCCTGGTGACCTGGGGCTCCGTCTGGGTCTTCCTGCGTTTCGGTTTCAAGGTCCCGATCCCGCAATCGGTGATCACGCTCTACATGGGGATCGTGACGCTCGCGACGATCGCCTACGTCACCTCCAGCCGCGAACGGCTGCAGGCGTTTACCGGGCCGCTGGTCCGGCTGTGCGTCGAGCCGCGTCGGCGTCCGATCCTCTACGCGGTGGTCCTGCTGATCCCGGCGCTGGTGGCGTTCGGGGTGTACCGGAAGATGTCCGTCAAGCTCGAAGCGCCCGCGTTCGGCCGCACGATCCATCCGGCCCCGCCCGACTCGATCACGGTCCACGACAAGCCCTTCGACCTGATCAAGCTGGACAACCCCTACCGGCTGCTCGAAAAGACCGATCCGCCGGCATTCGCCGGGCACCTGGCCAACGGCCGGCGGGTCTACTATCAAAACTGCGTCTATTGCCATGGCGACGCGATGCGCGGCGACGGGATGTACGCCCGAGGGTTGAACCCGATCCCCACCAACTTTGCCGATGCCGGGGCGATCGCCCTGCTTCAAGAGTCGTTCCTGTTCTGGCGCATCTCCAAAGGTGGTCCCGGCCTGCCGGAAGAAGCCGGCCCTTGGGACACCGCCATGCCGCAGTGGGAGAAGTTCCTGACCGAGGAGGAGATGTGGGACGTGATCCTGTTCCTCTATGACTTCTCGGGCCAGACGCCGCGGGCGCGCCAGGAGGTGGAGAAGTGAGCGGGCGGGGGAGCATCGTCGTCGCGGCCCTAGCTGTCGCCGCCGCGTTGTCGCCCGGCGCGCGCGCCGCGGGAACCCCGGAGAACGTCCCCGGCGGACCGCTCTACCAGAAGCTCTGCTCGCAGTGTCATGGCGAAAAAGGGGACGGCCAGGGGATTGCGGCGATGCGCCTTCAGCCGCGTCCGCGCGATTTCACCGCGGGCAAGTTCAAGATCCGCCACACGCCGAGCGGCTCCCTGCCCACCGACGAAGACCTGACCCACGTCATCCGTGAGGGGATGCCCTACACCTCGATGCCGGCCTGGAATCACCTGTCCGACGAAGAGATCAAGACTCTCGTCGCGGCGGTCAAGTCGTTCTCGCCGGATTTCGCCGACCCGGGCAAGAAGCCGAAACCGATCGAGATTCCGAAAGCGCCCGCGGCCTCGAACGACTCGGTCAAGAAGGGCAAAGAGGTCTACGCCAAGATCGGTTGCGCCGCCTGCCACGGTGAGCTGGGGCGCGGCGACGGATCCTCCGCGCCGACGCTCAAGGACGACTGGAACAACCCGATCCGCCCGGCCGACCTCACCATGCGCTGGACGTTCCGCGGCGGACCGACGCGCGAGGACATCTACCGCACCTTCACCACCGGTCTGAACGGCACGCCCATGCCGTCGTTCGCTGAGTCGCTCACCGACGTCGAGCGCTGGCAGCTGGTCGACTACATCGCGTCTCTCGATCCGCGCGACGCGCCGGCCTACTCGAACCTGCTCCAGGTGCAGTGGAGCAACGAAGAATTCGACCTCGCGAAGGCCAAGGAGCTATTCGCGAATGCGCAGCCGGCGCTTTTCCCGGTCATCGGCCAGGTCACCGAGCCCGGCCGGGCGTTCCATCCTTCTGCCATCGCGCTCGAAGTCCAGGCGATCTACAACGCCAGGGAGATCGCTTTCCGCGTCACCTGGCACGACCTACGCGCCGATACCGTAGGCCACAACGGGCCCGACCTCGTGGTGCCGCCGGCGGAAGAACAAGCCGCGGAAGCGGCCGCCGCGCCGGCCGCCGCCGAGGGGGACGTTTGGGGCGGCGAGGAAACCGCGGCCCCGGCTGCCGACTCTGCCGCCGCACCGGCCGAAGGAGGGGACGTCTGGGGCGACGAGGCCGAAGCGGCCCCGGGTGCGCCCGCCGCGGTCACGCCGGAGACCGAGTTCTCCGACGCGCTGGCGATTCAGCTGCCGGTCACCCTTCCGAGCGGTATCCGCAAGCCGTATTTCATCTTCGGCGATTCGCAGAACCCGGTCGATCTCTGGTTCGTGGATCTCGCGACGAAAGTCGTGCAACGCTACGCCGGAGCGGGAAGCTCCAGTGTGACCGTGGTGGAAGGCGAAGATGTGACGGCTGTCGCGAGCTACGATCATGGCGAATGGACGGTGGTCATGAAGCGCGCCCTGCGCGGCAGCGGCAGCGTCTCGTTCGAGCCGGAGCAGTTCGTTCCGGTGGCGTTCTCGGTCTGGGACGGCTACCAGCGGGAGCGCGGCAGCAAGCGGGGCTTGACGCAGTGGATGTACCTGTACACCATGCCGCAGGAAGCGCCTTCGCCGATCCTCCCGATGATCGAAGCCGCCGTGGCGGTTTTGGGCGTCGAAATTCTCCTGGTACTGTGGGTGCGGCGGCGACAACGAGCAAGCCAAAACGGAGAGGTCCAGCCTCATGTATAGCAAGATCTACGTTCCGGTCGACAACTCCGACTTCTCGAATCGGGCGATCGCCAACAGCGTGGCGCTCGGCAACGCGTTCGGCTCTTCGCTGGTCGGGAGCCACGTCTACGCCGCCCGCATGCACGACTACCGCTTCAAGCAGATGGAGTACACGCTTCCCGAGGAGTACCTCGACGAGGTCGAGCTCGAACGGCAGCGCAAGATCCACGACAGCCTGATCACCTTGGGGCTCAAGCTGATCTCCGAGAGCTACCTCGACCAGATGCAGAACCTCTGCCGCGACCAGGGCCTCCCCTTCGAGCCGCGGATGATGGACGGCAAGCACCACACCGAGCTGATCAAGGACATCGAGGACGTCGACTGCGACCTGGTGGTGATGGGCGCGCTGGGCATCGGCCGGGTGAAGGACAGCGAGATCGGCTCGGTCTGCGAGCGGGTGACGCGCAGCGCCAAGCGCGACGTCTGGGTGGTCAAGCGCCTATACAAGAAGGACGAGCCCGAAGGGGACACCATCCTGGTCGGCATCGACGGTAGCCCGCAGTCCTTCGGCGGCTTGAAGACCGCGCTGGACCTGGCGAAGCGATTCGACAAGAAGGTGGAGATCATCGGCGTCTACGACCCGTACCTCCACTACTCAGTGTTCCACGGCATCGTCGGCGTCCTCTCCGAGAAGGCCTCGAAGGTCTTCCGCTTCGAAGAGCAGAACCAGCTCCACGAGGAGATCATCGACACCGGCCTCGCGCAGATCTACCAGTCGCACCTGGACGTCGCGGAGCGCATGGCGCTCGACGACGACACGATCGTGACCAAGACCCTGCTCGACGGCAAGGCGTTCCAAAAGATCCTCGACCATGCACGCAAGACCAACCCCTGGCTGCTGATCGTCGGCCGGATCGGCGTCCACAGCGCGGCGGAAGAGATGGGCCTGGGCAGCAACACCGAGAACCTCCTGCGCCGCAGCCCTTGCGACATCCTGCTTTCGACCCGGCTCGCCTATCCGGACATCGACGTGCGGGCCGAGGAGAGCATCAAGTGGACGCCCGAGGCGGAAGAGCGCATGCAGCGCGTACCGCCCCAAGTCAAAGGCATCGCCCGCACCGGCATCCTCCGCCTGGCGCTCGAAAAGGGGCATAGCGTCGTCACCAACTCGGTGATCGACGAGGCGATGGACCGCTTCATGCCTAAGCAGTCGCGGGACCTGACGTTCGAGCTCGCGGAGCGCATGGCGTTGGAGCTGGCTTCCCGCCAGCCGGTCGCGATCTGCAAGAGCTGCGGCGTCGCGGCCAGCGAGCCGGACGCGGTGCGCTGCGGCGTCTGCGGCAGCGACAAGCTGGAGCGCATCGACCGCGAGATGCTGGAACGGATCGCCCGCGCCGAAGGGGGCCTGACCGAGGAGGTCACCTACGACGGCAAAAAGCTCCAGTGGACCGAGAGCGCCCGCCGGGCACTGTGGACCCTGAAGGACGCCTACAAGCGGCGGCGGGCCAAGGCGCGGATCGAAAAGACCGCGCGGACCCGCAAGCTCCCCACCATCACCCTGGAGCTAGCGCAGCAGGTGGTCGAAGAAGAGACCGGCGTGCCGCTGGCGGACGGAATCGCCGCCGCGGGCGACGCACCGGTCACCGCCTCGATGGACGACGCCCCGGAAGCGCTCGAAGGAGAGGCTTCCGCCGCAGCCCCGACCCTCGACGGCGAGAAGCGCCTGATCGCGCGGGACAGCAAGAACGTGCCCCTCCTCTCCCCCTTCCCCTGGGCGGGCGAAGCGGTCGAGCGCATCCTGCGGGTGCCCTCGGGCTTCATGCGCAATCGGACCCAGGATCGAATCGAAGCCCTCGCCGCCGAGCAGTCCAGCTCGCTCATCACCCTCGCCCTGGTGGAAGACGGCATCGCGATCGGCCGCCAGATGATGGAAGAGATGCTCCAGAATCAGGTGGCGGCAAAGGCGGCCACGGCTCCCCATCCGGAAGGCAACGGAACTTCGGCTTCCGGAGAGAGCAGCCACGGGGCGAACGGCAACGGCACGGCGAACGGAGTGGACGCAACGCCCCTCACGATCGACGAGCGCAAGCCGCCGATCAACGAGGTGGGCTCCCCCTCCGCCCTCCAGGCCCGCCGCGCCGGGCCGCACCCCGAGCTGGACGGCGCGGCGTAAGCCGCGCCGGTTCGCCTGAATGACGGCGTACCGCTTCTGCCGCACCGACGACCGGGCCCTCCTGGTCGCCGCCTTTGAAAGCTGTCGTGGCCCAGAGGACGAGGGCGAGCCGCCGCTCGATAACGAAGGCTTCAAGCGGCTCGTCCGCGACCTCGACCTCTGGTGCAGCAGCTGCATGGTGGCCTTCGAAGGAAAAGACGCGGTGGGCGTGCTGCTGGGGGCGAAGCGCGCCACGACCACCCTGGTCTACGGGCTGCGGGTTCACCCCGAGCATCGGCGGCGGGGGCATGCCAGGCACCTACTGACTTCTCTTAGTTCGAAGCTTGCGATCTTGGGGCCTCCCGGGCTCTTGGCGGAGGTTCCGGCCGAACGCCGCGGGGTCGCAGGAGCCGCGTTCGAGGCTTGCGGCTGGAAGCTTACGGGCAGTTTTCGCGACTGGCGGCGGGCGGGAGGGGGGGCTACTGGCCACTCCTCCGGCGGAGCGCGCGAGGCGTTGGGGCCAGTGAGCTTCGAAGAGCTTCAAGCCGGAGGGCTGGTCGGCAACGGATTACGTTGCTGGCAGCGTGACCTACCCTCCCTGACGAAACCCGGGAGGGCGCTCGAAGGGCTGGCGTTCCACTCCCAGGAACGGATTGAGGCTTGGGCGCTCTACGAGCCGGGTGCCACGGCGGGCGAGCCGTGGCAGATTTTCCTTACGGGTTTGGCTCCCGGACCGCTCGGTCGGTTGGGGTTTTCGACTGTGATGGATGAGCTCTCCAGGCTTGCCGGGGATTCGCCGCTCGTCTTGGCACGAGCGGCTCCGGACGAGATTGGGCCGGAGCTGCTGGACGGGGCTGGATTCGAGCTGGGCGATGAGACTTTTCTGTACACAAGCGAGGCGCAGGCGGCGTAGCGCATCGCGCTGGACCGGGAAACCATCCCCTGCTTGGCAGCGCGAACTCTTGCCCTTAATGAAGCCACCACCCGCGAAACCCGTACTTCGGCGGAATCGACAGCAAATGGATGTAGTCGGAATCAGATGTTCCTCTTCGATGCGGCTCTCTCTCTGAGAGGCCAGCTTACGGAACAACACCTCCTCAAGCTGCACCCGCAATTGGCCGTACAGCGTCTGTCTTCGAAACTTCGGGATGCAACCACGTGGTATTTCGAACTTGTCCATCGCGGATGAGGCGCCAACTAACTCAACTACGACGAAACATCTTCAGGGAGAATCTCTGCGGGTCTTCTGAGACGTCACCCTTCGAAATATCATTATGCAACCCCCAAGTTCGCTAATCTTACGTGCTATTCTTGAGGACTCGACGAAAAAACGTTCCATGGCGACAACTCGCGAACCACTTTCGGGACTCTGGGGATAGACGTTCTCCAGCTCTTCGAGAAGATGAAGTACTTTGCCCTGGCGCATTTTTACCAGCTCCGCGATCTGTTTGATATGCGCTTCACTTATCTCTGTCTCAACATAATGCTTGCCCCAATGGCTGAGTCGAAAATCCTCTCGTGTGCCGTAAACGTCCACTCTAGTTCGGCGAGAACCTGAGCCTAGCTTGATGTTTGGGTTATGAAAAGTTGGCCTTCGCCTTGTCTCCACAAGACCAAATACATTGAGCCTCTGGATTTCACTGAAGGCGCGATTCGCGTCAACCATGGTTCCGAGCAAGAACTCTCGAGGAACTAGCCAGTCCTCGTAGTTCTTTCGGTCGTTTTGCTTGGATCGGACAAGGCTCGGAAGAAAGGAATTAATGAAGCTTTCTGCGCTAAACGTGTATATTGCTCTCGAGTCAGGAAAAGTATTCGCGATATGTGCCTCCAGGCAGTGAAGCATAGTGAGAAAAAAATCCGGAGCTATCATCCCGTTGGTATTCACATCTCTCAGCTTCCTGGCAGTGATTGAAAGGCCTCTGACATGATTTTCAAGAAGCGCATTTAATCTAGCACGCGAAGGATCCCCTGAAAGTTTGGTGCCGATGGGAGCTTTTCTTGGCAAGCAATACGAGAACACGTTAAGATTGCTCAACGCTTGCGCAAGGATGGATCTCCCTTGCTTATTTTCAGACGAGGCGATGAAGTCAAAGCTTGGGCGTTCTGGTCGACATTCGTAGTCAACACGCATTGAGAATTTCGGCGCTGCTGGAGCCGAGGGTTCGATAGAGATGAATTTTGAATCAACAGTCAAGTCGTTCGGGCTATTGTACTCGGCAGTTGCACTGATAAAAACATGAAGGCGGAGGTCTGGTCGCATCTTCATGAATCCGAGGCTGGCACTCTCCTTCCATACCTTGCTCTTCGACGGGACATTGATAAGGTCGGGCACGGCTGCGTATCTAGTCTCTAGCTTTTTCCCTCTTCTTGTGATCGTGCTAACGAATGTATAGTCTGTACATTTCTGATGGAGTCTAATAATAATATCGGCCAAGGACTCTGTTGCGTCATGGCTATCTGAGGAACTCCTATTAAGGTCGTCGAACAAGAAGCTTGTTAGCATGTGGGTTGCTGCACGCCCATAAGGCGCCAAATGGACCCGTTGTATTAATCGCTCTCGGGCCGACAGTAGAGAGTTGACAAAAGGAAGTGCGTTTTTATCAATGTAAACTTCAAAGGTGCCGTCTTGCGCTTGGCACAGGTGGAGTGAGTTGTTTAACTCATCTGGAGAGAGGCCAATAGCGAAGCCAGAGTGACGATTGTCGCGAATCAAGTAATCGATTCGGTCTGCATCGAAATCTCCGCTGATTATAGAATTAAATGGCGCCAGACTTCCCGTAGCTCTTCCGACAGCGAGGTCGGCGATTTCGTTCACCATGCGGCGATTAAAACCCTCGTCGAGCGTATTGTTTAATTCGTCAGAATTCCTAATGATCCAGCGAGTAAATTCCTCATGCGAATATCTTTTGAATAGATGCGACCGTTCTAGCGACAGAGGATTCTCATTGGGAGCAGATAGAGCGCTCCGCAGGAGATGGGGAAAGCGCTTAAAGGTGAGTTCAACGGCGTGTGAAAAGGGCGGATGGCCCAAGTCGTGCAAAAGGGCTGCAAGGCGTACTGCTTGATGGTTCTCTGCGTTGAAGAGTCTCTCGACAGTTGACTGGTCGAAGTGTTGCCGGGAAGTACTTCTCAAAATATTGTACAATTGATCGGCGACGTACATGACGCCGAGAGAATGTTCAAGGCGTGTGTGGGTGAGACCCGGATAGTCCAAGAATGCAAGCCCCATTTGCTTGATGTGCTGGAGACGACATACTTCCGACGTATCGATGACTTTCGCTTCCAGCACGGTGATTGGGAATGTACCCCAGATAGGGTCGCTTACTTGCGAAGTAAAATCTAGATGTCCAAGTCCGCGAATCATAATTGCCGATTCCTCTTCTCGAGCTAGGCGCTTCACACCTTTAGTTCAAGAGATCGGTGCCAAGTGTTATCCCTGGGGCGATGGTCGTGACTTCTGTGACTCCAAGAATTCTACAGTAGAGGTGGTTGGAGGACAAGTTGTCGCGGAAATATCTCGAAGTGAGTCCTTGGATGTGTTCTCGCTGGAGAATCTTCGATGAAATTCGTGCCCCGGAATAGGTGCCAGTCTAACCCTAGGACCGAGACCGGTCCTCGTGCGGCGAAAGGGGTCAGAACGACCGTTCCCGGCCGAAAACGGGCGGCCGGCAGCGTGATCGGCAGCCGGTCTTAGGCGGAAATCAGGTCGTGTCGGAGCTCGTGGGGGCTTTCGGGGAGTGTCGAATCAAGGGTCGGAACGTGGAACCGCAGCCACCAGGCCAGGCGGTCGTAACTATCTGAAGGCTTTTGGGTTTAAGCGGCTGGTCCTGCCTACGTCGCCGGGCTGATCGCCAGCCAGCCTGCTCGGACAAACGGCAGGCCGGGAGGGAAACTCCCTCGCGGAAACCGAGCCAGCCGGTCGCCGGCCCGCAGATACTCCGCCGCTTCTCGGAAAGCCCTGGCGAACCAGGCGTAGGCGATCTTGACCTCGGTTCGGACCCTCTTGCTGGCGGCGTGACCAAGGGTGCGGGGGACTTCTTTGTCTTGGCCGGCTGGGTGAACGGATGCTGCCGGAGGATCGTGGCGGCGCCCAGAGGCTCGATTCCCGTCGCCACTGGCCGAGCGGCGGCCTTGGCGATGATCGCCTCGACCACCTCCGCGATCCGCTCGCGATACTGCTCCGCCGAAAGATCCCCCTAGCAGGGCAAGGGCGTGAGGCTTATGGTTTCGGTCTCCGCGAACTGTCGAGCGCCGAATTCCTCGCCGCGCAAGCGCGCCTCCCATTCCCGTGTGCGATCGAACCAGGTCCCCTCGATCGGCTCGCCGGTGAGGAGTGCGGTGACGCAATGAACCCCCGGCCAATCCTGAGGTCGGGCGACCAGGTTCTCCTTGCAGCCATGAGAGAGGAGGTAGACCAGGCGCCCTACCTGGGCCTCCTCCTCGTCGCTCACGAGGATCGCTTGGTAGCGGCGAGAGAAGACCTTGTCCCGCCAACCGGTCGATCGGGCGACCTCGCGGGCGAGTTTCGCAGGAGGAGAGTGCCGGTCTTTGACACAAATTTGGCCCCGGTTTAGCATCAATACCAAGGTCAGGAAATAAGGGTAGGGTCCATCGCATAGGAGGCATTCGGCTCGAATGCCAGGAAGGATGTCGGATGTCCTTGATTCTGTGTTCCGTCTGCAGTTCATCTATTTCATCCAAAGCAGAAAGGTGTCCAAGGTGTGCGACACCGTTGGATTGGAGCCAGTCTGTCTCGTTCAAATGCAGCGAATGCGGGGCCAAACTGGCCTTTGATCACAAAGGGGCCTGCCCTGAGTGTGGGAACCCCGAACCTGAGCCTTCGGTTATCCTCATCGAGGAACCTCAGGAGCGGACTCAAGGCATAGCAGCCCGGAGATTACGTGACACCAAGGGTCTTAACGAAAGCAGAGGACAAAATCAGGCCCCAGACCGATCGCAGCCTAGGGTTTCTAATGCCAACACGCTCTCTCAACCAGACCCAATCGCCGTCCATAAGCGAGAGGAGGCGCAAAAGGTCAGGGCCAATATATATGAACTTCGAAAGCGTCTTGATGGCTATAGAAATCTGAGCACGATAAAGGAAGTCTTTTCTTCCCTTACGGAAAGACTTGGTTGTATCTTCAGCTTTGGTACCATTATCGTATTTTGCCTTCTCCTGTACGCGACCAGGGACAGTGACTCTGGCACATCCGCAGTTATGGGACTGTTTGTGGTATTTGTAGTCATCGCCGTGGTTGTGATGCCGATTGTCACAGTCGCTAATGTCCGCAAACGGGCTCGGCACAAACGTGATCTTGAGGTCGAGTTGAAAGTCCTAGAGACTCAGTTGGCGCAGATTGAGGAATAACTTATTCTTATCCGCTACGCTAATCTTCTTTACGGCTCGCATGTTCCGTCCCAAACAGGTGCCGGCAACTTGCGCTGCCATCATCATGAGATGAGTTAAGCCCGTAGCCGTGTAACTTTGACTAGGGCATCAATATACTTGACTCAGTCGCATTCATGGCGTAAGCTTCTCCTATGGACGCCAACCGCACTACCGCCCGCTTGCCCCGGACCCTGATCGAAGCCGTTCGCTACTTCGCGGACCTGGACGTTTGCCGCGAGTTCATGGTTGCGATTCGCTGGCCGAACGGCGTCGTTTGCCCCACGTGCGGCCGGACGGACGTTCGCTTTATCGCGACCCGCAAGCTCTGGGAGTGCAAGGACAAGCACCCCCGGCGCCAGTTCTCTATCAAGGTCGGGACGATCTTCGAAGACTCCCCGCTCGGCATGGACAAGTGGCTGCCCGTGGTGTGGCTTATCACCAACTGCAAGAACGGCATTTCGTCCTACGAAGTGGCCCGCTCGCTCGGCGTCACTCAGAAAACCGCATGGTTCATGCTTCAGCGGGTCCGGATCGCCATGACCACGGGAACCTTTCAGAAGCTCGCGGGTACGGTCGAAGCGGACGAAACCTTTATCGGCGGTCTCGCCAAGAACATGCACAAGCATGTTCGCGCCGCGAAAATCCACGGCCGGGGACCGACCGACAAGACGGCGGTTATGGGCATTCTTGAGCGGGACGGTGAAGTTCGGGCGTTCGTTGTTCCCAGCCGGAAAAAGAACCCGCTTCAATCCAAGGTGCGCGAGAACGTCGAGCCCGGGTCGGAGGTCTTCACGGACACGCTCCGGTCCTACGAAGGGCTTTCCCCGGAGTACGCGCACGAAGCCGTCAACCATGCCGAAACCTACGTTCGCGGCAAGGTCCACACCAACGGCATGGAAAACTTCTGGTCTCTTCTCAAGCGGTCGCTCGGCGGCACGTACGTTGCCGTGGCTCCGTTCCATCTTCACCGGTACGTCAATGAGCAGGTGTTCCGCTTCAATACCCGCAAGGGCACGGACGGCGGGCGCTTCGAGACGGTGTGCATGAACACGGTCGGACGCCGTCTCACCTACAAGGACTTGATCGCAGCGGAGGACTAAGGCCATGCCAGAGCTAGAACTTGAAGGCGCAGAAGCGGGCGCAGAAGGCTTCATCGAAGAGGACCCGCCGGGCGCCTTCGCGCGGTTCCGCGAGACGCTCGGCGTGCTCTTCAGGGTGCCGAAGGAAGAGCTAGATGCCAAGCTCGCGGAGAAGCGGGCGGAGTCGCGGCGTGGTATCAAGAAATCCTCCCCCTGAAGTTACCTAAGATGGCCAGGTTTGCGCCAAGTTTTATAAGAACGAAGCCGCCGACTAACAGGAGCGGATTTTTGAAATAGAGGCTCGCAAGAGCTACCCCCAAACCGATCCACCAGAGAGCCATTCCGAGGCACCGACGCCAATGTGCGACTGGATATCCGACAACTTTCTCAACATTCTCCTTGTTATCATCTCTGCGATATACACATTGACCACCAATCGCCAGCTTACGGCGATGCGAGACTCTCTTGAGGAAACACGCAAAAGCAACGCCGAAACAAAGAAGAGCAACGAAATAGCCGAACTTGGCCGAAGAGCGTGGCTTGTGCCGGTTGATATTGCGAACAAGGGCGGAGTCTCTGTCTTCGATTCGGGTGACGGCGTACAGATAAGCCTTAGGAACTTCGGCGGCACCCCGGCAATCAACGCAGTCATACGGACCCACATTGCCCTTGTTAGAGGTTTCCCTAGGGTGCCAGAGACGCTGAAGCCTAGAACGGAGAGGAGGTCCCCCACTGCGGTCTGCGTGAACGAAGAGATCAAGGTGAGTGAGTCGATGCCGCTCCCTTCCAGCGAGGAGCGTCGCCAAATGGACAGAAGGGACCTCAATTTTCTCTGCTATTGCGAAGTTAAATATGCGGATTCCTTCGGCGGCGATCGGGTATCTGCCGCCGCCTGGATGAGTAACTCGGGGGCTAGGTGGGAGTCTGTTCCGGAACTCCGCCGGATCGAGTAAGGCCAGCGGTAGCCCGACGCGTTGACTTTCCCAGGGCCAACGGCCGAAGAAAAACAGGTTGAAAGCAAGATGAATACAGACAGCCATGACGGCGACCAAGGCGATACCTCCCAGGGCACGCCACCAGCTGAGGCGGTTGTCGTGAATGAGAATCAAGCCCACGAGGACGGCAAACATCCCCGCCAAAAGAAGAGCAAGGCTCGCAAATTTATTCGCAAGGGTTGGACAGCGTACAAGGTAGCTTCCATCGTCATTCAATTGTTTACACTGGCGGTTATCCTTGTTTATACCGGTGTCACTTACAGAATGTGGAATGTTGGCCGAGTAGCGAACCAGCGATCCGCCGAAGCGCTCAATCTGGCGAAAGAGCAATTCGCCATCTCGCAGTCCAGAGCCGGCTTCGACGCAGCGATAGACCAGACTCGATTCAGCGAGCAATTGAACGCGAGCGAGAAACAAGCCGAAACGAGCCGCAAACAAAACGCTGCGGACGCCGCCGCCAGCCTGAAATTGGCGAGCAAGTCCCTTGATGAATCGCGGCGAGCCCTGGGAGTGTCGCAGCGCGCACGGCTTGCGGCGATTTCGTACGGAGAATTCCCGCTCGTCGCCGGAGTCGAGCGCGAAGCGAGTGTCGGAATTCGGAATTCCGGCCCCGTGCCGGCCACCAACGTTGACGCCATCTTCACCTGGGAGATTCGAAGAGATTCCATCCCGGACAATTGGGCGCCGAAGATAGGAATCAGACCAAGCTCGCTGCGCTTGGTTGTATCGCCGGGAGAGCCGACGAGGATTTTCGGATTGCCCATTCCGGCCCTCAGAGAAGAAGAGGTCAAATCCATTGGTGAGGGCACCAAGTTCCTCTATTTCTTCGGCCGATTCGCCTATAACGACGGCTTTGGTGTGACCCGGCAACTCATCTTCTGCGGAGTGCATCGCCAAACGGGTAACGCCTGGGATACGTGCCCGAACAACAACTACGCCGACTAGGGGCGTCGCTCCCCCTAATCCTCGATCCCGAGCAGCGCCCGAACCGCTTCCCGCACGATCGCCGATTCCGAACGCCGGTCCTTGAACGCGCGGAGCCGTAGCGCTTCCGCTTCGTCCTCGTGAAACCAGATCGTTTTCTTGACGCCTCGATCCGTGATCCCGGCTTTCTCCTGCTTCGCGTCCTCGGTCTTGTCTCGCGGGCTCATAGGCGGAGTGTAAGACTTCCGGCGTACCGTCTTTACAGACTTCCGTAACTCTGGCATCATCGCCTCCATGAACTCCTGGACGGTTGAGCGGGCGCAGTCCGCACTCGGTGAGGTGGCTTACCAGCTGCTCGCCGCCGTGGACGCCTTGGACGCCGTAACCCGGGCGCTCCCCGCACCCCCCGATATGAATAGACCGCCAAGAGCACCGCAAGCCGTTTGACGTGGCAACGGAGGTGCTGGCGACTATCGAATGCGTCCTTGACGACAATCTGCGCCCGGCGATACGCGAGTTGCAACGCGCCGCACAGGTCACGGACGCGGAGCTTGAGCGGGAGTTTCTCGACCGGCGGAGGAAGGGACTCTCCTAGAGATAAACCCCTACGGAACGGAGGTGCGAGCGAGCAACTCGGCGGAGAAAACAGATTCCCCGCGAAGGGACCGCTGTAGCCGGCGATCGAATTCTCGATCGGAGCCGGCTGCCCCGGTGTGAGGGGAACCGATTCCCGGGGCGTACTGAGCCAAGTATATTGATGCCTTGACTAGGTGAGCGGCGGGACCGCGCCTTTTGCGGTATCCGTCCGCTCTGCCGTAGGGTTAAACGCAATATGGGAGTACTCTGCCGTGAATCGATCCTTGTTAGTAGGATAACGATCCAGCATAAGAAATTCTCTCCGGTATCTGTAAAAATAACGCTCATGATCGCCCAGATCGCCAGTTATTGCCTCCTTCATTTCCGAGGAAACATGGCGCCCGGCCTTCGCTAATTCTCGGACTATCAATTCGGAGCGTTCCTTAAGCTTGTCCTCGCCACACTGTTTGATCAGATATTCTCGAAAGGCTGCTAGAAAGAAGAACTCTGCTGGCCAGAAGGTCAACGTTCTTTTTCCGGTTGGCAGGCCTGCCCCTGCAGCATCGAGGGCGGCACGAAAGTCTCCTGACTCCAACAGCCGACGATAGAAGACCTTAAAGCTATCGTGAAGTATGCCTGCACGCTCTTTTAACCGAGGACCAATGCATCCCCAGAACGGTGCAGGTTCGCTGAGGCGAACCATTCTCACTAAGTTCTCTCCCGAGCATACTGACAGGGCTATAAAGAGGTTCAGCTGAGATATGATATTGATATCCGTGAGGATAGCTCTGAGTTCATGCCATTCGACAAACTCGCCCGAACTCAGCCGAAGTCCATCAGAGTTCCCATGAGCCTCCAGATGCACTAAAGGTATCTGGCCCGTAGCCAGCAAAGTATTCTGGCGCTTCCAATCCTTGTGTGGGTAGAAATCAGCGGCTCAGGCCTTCGGGATAGAGCTCGAGGCCGCCCAGGTGAAAGTAGATGGCGCTACGGAACCGCTCACGGTTGCGGAATCCTCGTGCATTGAACTTGAG
>DASYKS010000075.1:0-98202 GCA_035995205.1 Thermoanaerobaculia bacterium | reverse complement strand
TTCGCCTCGATCGCGCAAGACCCGCGAATAGAGCGCCTGGACCAGGCCGAAGTCGATCGCGTCCTCGCTTTGGGCCAGATTGCCGAAAGCTCCGAGGAACGCGAGGTCGGCGTCGTCGAGCCGGCCCTGCCGCCGCCAGGCGTCGCCGAGCGAGGCACGGGTCAAGGCGATCAAGCCCGCGGCGGTGACCGTTCCGACCGCCCGAGCATCCAGCGCTCGGGCGGCTTGGTGGCCAAACTTCGCCAAGGCTTCCGACCGATCGGCCGGGAGCGACCAACTCTCTTCGCATAGGGCCTCAAGGAGGGCGGGAACGGCGAACCGGCCGCTCGCCGCGAGAGCCGGCCAGGCCTCGACCGGCGTGCTCATCAGCTCCGCCCAAAGCTCTTCGGCCGTCGCTCGCTCGCGTCCGATGCGCTCGGCAATCTCTCGGGCCGAGGTTTCGATCCGCGCAATGAGATCCGGCGGCAACATTTTCGGTTCGTGAGAAAACGAGTCTCCCAGTGCAACCGGCGGATCGGTCGGCGCCGCAGAGTTCTCTCGATGAGCACCGAGAAGATCCTTCGGGGGGCGGCGGAAGCTCATGCCTCCGCCTCGATGTCGTCCGCTGCGATCGCCCCTCGCCTGGAGGGCTCCCGCGGCATCGGAGGCGCGAGGGTGAAGAGATCCTCGAAACGTAGCGCCAAGGCCAGCACGAGGGCCGCCAGGATTTCCGGGACAGGGAAGATCTGGCCCAGCTCGTAACGCTGGATCGTTCGCCGATCGACGTCGAGTCGCTGTGCGAGATCGCGTTGGGTGAGCCCGCGGTCCCGGCGCAGCCGGCGAAGGCGCTGTCCAAAGCTCGCCATGAGGGAAAGTTTCGACCAGGGGTACGCCACGCCGTCGCGGGCAACATTTTGCACATCCACGAGGATTAAAGGTAGGTGAGACGTCGACGTCTGTCAATACCCCAAATCGCCACTTTCCTTGACAGTACGCCTATTTGTTGTTCGCAATGCTATTTCGACGGGGTGACAGCCGAGAATCTTCTCGCCGTGAGATTTCGCGAAGGCGACGCGGCATGCCTCCTTTTGCGGCGTCTCCCTGGGACCGAGATAAGTTGTCGAAATCGACAACACGGGCACCCAGAGGCGCTCTGGAGGAAGGCGGCGTACCACGCCGCTTTTCTCTATTCTTCAGCTAGCAACGCCCCGCTGCGTTGCCCCCGCGGGCGCGGGGGCCCTGCCGGCTCTCGGGACGACCCGCGAAACCCCGAGGAGGAAACGTCATGTCCGTCCCCACCTTCCGCCGCCCCGGCGCGGCACTCCTGATCGCGGCGCTGCTTTCCGCCGGGCTCGCCGCCCCGGCTTCCGCCTCCCCCTGGTCCGACGCCTGGGAACGCTTGGTGGGCTGGTTCGCGCAGACGTCGCTCGGCGCGCACTGGGCCGACCGCGCGCCGCGGCAGATCCTCGGCAACGAAGGAGTATCGGCCGATCCGAACGGCCGGCCCGCCCAAATCCTCAGCGACGAAGGGATCAGCATTAATCCCGACGGGGTGCCGAGGCCCTGAGGGTCAGAGGTAGGGGCGGAGCTTGCCTGCCGCCCGCGAGGGTCGCAGATCCCGGGCGGAGGCAAGCTCCCGCCCCTTGTCAACCGGCCGTGTCGGCTGTTTTCCCTTTCGACAAAATCATCCTCGCGTGAGAGAATCCAGGGGATCATCCTTTGCCCAAAACCTCCGGGAGGCCGACGATGGATGCGCCCGATGCTCCCCTCGATTCGCACGCCGCCCCAGGTGCGGTGGACGCCCGGCTGCGCCTGGTGGCGAAAGCGGCGCCGCCCACCCCGTGCGTCCCCCGGGAGGTCGTGGAGCGGATGGCGGCGGAAACGTTCTCGACCGAGGAGATCCGCGGGGCGGCCCGGCGCCTGGTCCGCCATCTCCTGCGCGGCTGCCCCGACTGCGCGATCACGTTCGGCCAAGTGGCCGGCTTACCCGCCGTCACCGGTACGCCGCCGCTCTTCCACTACGAGGTGCCGGTCGACCGCGGGATCCTGCGCGCTTTGCGGGATGGACGGAACGGAGACGCCGGCGCCGTAGATCACGGGAAAACGTTCGAGCGCGAGCTCGCGGCGGCGCTGCTCGAAGAGGCGCGCAAGCTTCGCCGCGATGATCCGCAAACGGGCCTCGAGCTGCTGGACGAGGCGCTCCGGGAAATGCCGGCGGCGGGCGCGTTCTGCGCCGACGGCGAAGCGCCGGGCGACGACCTGGCTTGCGAGATCCACGCGGAACGGGCGAACCTCCTGCGCCTGCTCGGCCGGCATCCGGAGGCCGAGCAGGCGTTCCAGGCGGCGCTCGGGGCCTGGCAGGAAGGCGCCCGAAGCGCCGAAGCGCTTCTCCATCTCGGCGACCTGTACGGTTCGTTCCTGATCGCGCGGCGACGGTTCGCCGAAGCCGACCGGCTGCTGGCGCGCCTCGTCACCTTCGAGCGCCGCGGCGACCTCGCCCCTGCCGGCAAGCTGGCCCTCCAGCGTTCGCACTCCGCCGCCTATTCTGGGGACCCCGACAAGGCATCGCGCCTGGCTTGTGACGCGCTTCGCCTGCTCGGCGGATCGGAAGGCCCGGAGATGCTGGAGCTGCGCCTCGCCGCGGCCCAACACGTCGCCGTCCTCTACGTTGCGCTTAACCTCTTCCAGGACGCCTCGGATTGCGCCGAAGCGATCCGCACCCAGTACCACCGCCATATGGGAGACAACAATCGGGCGAGATTCCTCTGGCTCGACGCCCAGATCTACGACGGCCTCGGCCGCCGCGGCCTTGCGGAGGGGCTGTTTCGCCGGGCGAAGGCACAGTTCGAACAGCTCGGCCTGCCGTTTCAGGCCGCGCTCGTCGGCCTCGACTTGGGCCTGCGGCTGGTCGAACGCGGCCGGGCGCGGGAGGCCCGCGCGCTGATCGCCAAGGAGCTGATTCCCACCTTCCGCGCAGTCGGCGTCGCCCGCGAAGGGCTCGCCTCGCTCGTCCTGCTCGAACGCGCCACCGAAGCCGCTGCGCTCGACGCGGCGCTGCTCAAGAGCGTTCTTCGCGACCTCGAACGGGCAGGTCAGGCGCAACGGCCGGCGCGGCGCGAAGGCGACTCGGAAGCCGAGATTTCGGACTTCGACTAGCCCGCCTCGAAGTCGAGCACCCGGCGGAGCAGATACGGAGGGGCAGGGCCGGCGGGATCGGTCATCGCGGATTCCTCTAGACGACAAATTTGAAGGCCAGCCATCCGATGATCGCGCCCCCCAGGCCTCCCACGATCAAGATCGGCGCATAGGCCTTGGTCAGGATCGCGGAGGGGAGGCTGATCAGAAGGCCGACAAGGAGGCCGCGGCACCACGCGGGCGCCGGCATCGAGACCAGCGGCACCAAAAAGCCGATCGCGAAGCGATCCGCGAAGGCGCCGAGCTCTCCATGCACAGGACCGCTCGAAGCGGTCGACAAAAATCGTTGTCACGAAAGTTGGCTGAGACGTACCATTGGTAGGTAAGGAGACCTGTCAATGAGAAAAGAATCCGTATTCCTGGTGCCGCTCCTGCTAGGATTTGCTCTCGGCACATCGCGGCCTGCTGCGGCATCGGTGATGCAGTACGAGGGTTGCTACAACTGTGGTTATTTCGGGAGCAGCGCGTTTCCCGAGTGCGTCTCCGTCGATCCGGACCAATGGGGCGCGGGTTACATTTGCACCGAGCGTACCTTTCCGAGCGGAACAACCACCTGCTACACAAATGGGATTTCCTGCTACAGCATCACAGTCCCCGACGGTGGTGGCGGGGGAGGTTACGGCGGCGGCGGGGGAGGTGGCTGCTCGGTTGCCGGCGGCGCCGTTTGCCCGCCCTCCTGTCTTGCCTGTTCGAGGCCTGCCATTTGACGCTACTCCGTCTACGGCGCCTCGCTCTCGGCTTCTTGTGCCTATTTTGGGCCGCCGGGTCGAGTGCGCTCGCTTCAGCGCCGGCTCTGCGGCCCGCGCGATTGATTCTCGAATTTTCCCCGCAGGACTCGAATATCGAGCCTGCCTCGTGGCGCGGGACGATCACCTTTCGTCCCCTCGACGCGCCTACCGGATCCCCGATTGTCCGAAAGATCACGGGAGAGAAATCCTTCGTCCTTGCGGTGCCCGAACGGTCCCGATGGGCGCTCACCGCTTCGATGGTCGATCTCTGGACACCCGATCTGACGATCCCGATGGAAGGGTCCGATCGGGAGGTGATCTATCGGATTCGCCTCTGGACTGCCGCCAAGACCGAAGCCAGGATCCGGATCGCGGACCCCGGCGTCAAGCCGCCCACCGAGTTGCGATTGGAAGCGATACCGCCCTTGCGCAGATCCGCCTCGATCGAACCCGAAGGGTCGATCGCCTGCCCGGTCGAGGCGGACGGCCGGTGGCGCTGTAGCCTGCCGATCGTGACGCGGCCGCTCCGGCTCGCGATTCGGGGCGAGGGCTGGGTGCCGATCTACCGAACGGATATTCAGGCGGCGAAGGACCGGACGCAAGATCTGGGGACGTTGTCGCTCGTGCGCGGCGGGAGCCTTACCGGCTGGGTCGAGGTTGCCGGGGATCGAATCGCGCAGGGCAAGTGCCGCGCTCGAATCGAACCTTTCCAGACCGCAGGAGGTGGGGTCCAAGTGGCGGCGGATCTGCGGGCGAGTGGCGTCGATACGGAGGTGGGGCCGGACGGGTTTTTTCAATTCTCGGCCCTGGGTTCGGGCGTCTACCGGGTTGAGGTGACGCAACCGGGATTCGCCGCCGCAAGCGCCGCGCCTCTGGAGGTTTGGGCCGGCAAGGAAACCCGCCTGGACAAGACCCTGCTGCTGCGCCGGCCGTTGCGCCTGACCATCGCGGTCGTGCCGGCGCGCGATGGCTTCGGCCAACCCTGGCGGGTGAGAGTCGATCGCGGCGCCGATGCCGGACCGGCCCTCGACGCAAGCGGGCACCGCGAGGGAACCACCACTGAAGAAGGGAACTTCATCCTCCACGACGCCGCACCCGGTTCGTACGCCGTCGAGGTATCGGACTCGCGGGGGAACCGGTTCTACTCCGAGCCCGACGTTGTCGTCGAGGGGATCGAAGAGGCGCGGATCGACGTCGTGCTCGATTTGATCGACATACGAGGGGCCGTCTCGCTCGGCGACGAGCCGCTCGCGGCGACGCTCTGGTTTGGCGGTCGCTTTGGAGCGAATCGGGTCGAGATGTCCGCGGACCGGGAAGGGAAGTTCGCGGGCGTCCTGCCCAAGGCGGGGAACTGGCAGGTTTTGGTTTCCGCGCTCGAACGCGAGATCGAAGCCCAGGTGCGGGTCGCCATCGAGCCGGATACGCAGGGGGTGGCGAAGGTGGAGATCGTCCTTCCGGACACCCTCCTCGGCGGACGGGTGGTCGATCCGGCGGGGAGGGCGGTTCCACACGCCGACGTTTCCCTTTGGGACGCGAATCACGATCAACGGACGGTATCCGGCCCGGACGGGAGCTTCCAATTTCGCGGGGTCGGCGTCGGCCTGGCCCGGCTGGCAGCGCTCGACCGTTCGACCCATCGATCGAGCGAGGAGATCTCGATCAATGTGCGGGAGGACGACTCGGCGCCACCTGTCGTGCTGCGTCTGAGAGAAACCCGGCGGCTGGCAGGGCGGGTGATCTCTCCGCTCGGGCCGGTCGGCGGCGCTCGGGTGGCGGTTTTTCCCCTTCGCCCGGTGACGGCCCCCGGCCAGGATGCGCGATCGGGCCCCGATGGTTCTTTTTCGATCGACGTCCCGAAGATGACTTCCTCGGCCTTGGCGGTCGTGAGCCCGCCGGGTCACGCGCTCCGGGTCCTCGAAGTTCCAGTTGGCGAGGTGCCGACGCAGATTTCCGTCGGCGCAACCGCCGGCACGCTTGAAATCTCATGGCTGGTACCGGGGGCGGCCATCGAGGAAGGGACCGAGTTGTCCGTTGCGGTGGACGGCCTGCCGCTTCCTACGAGCGAGCTCGCGCAGTGGGCGCTTGGGCACGGCGAGCGGTTCCAGACGCCCACGGGCATTCGCGTTGCGAATCTTTCGCCGGGCTCCTATCGAGCCTGCCTGCTGCCGAAGTCCTTGACCGTCTTAGGAAACGCCGATCCTGACCGACTGAGCGCAAGCTGCGACGAAGGCTACTTGGCGCCCGGCGCCGAGCTGGTCCTCAAGCCTGTGCCGCCGAGCAAAGAGCGTGGCACCCGCTGATTCGCGCCTTACTCCGTTCCGGCCTTTCATCGCTTAGGAACGGTCGCCCCAGGATTTGACGGCCCCGGCCGCCGGTCATCGAGCCGCCGCTGCAAAAAAGCGCGAAACCATACAACACCCCTCTGGCGCATTTCAAGGGCAAATTGCGGATAAGGGCCTATGCCGCAAAACGCACTGGAAATCGCTGATTCCGATGCCGTACGGTTCATCTCGCGATGAACACGGACCGCCAGTTACCCAAACACGCCACCGCGCCCATGGCGCTCGTGCCGCAAATCTTGGCTCCCGTTTCGGGGAGCGGGCGCGCCGCGGACATCGCAGGTCCGGCCGGAATTCTCCGTTCGGACCCCAACCATGGGGGTGCTCACTATGAGCGCACAAGTTTCGCCGTCGTCGGCTTCGGCTCCGTCCCTGCCCACCCTGCCCAACCCGCTCAAGGCGGAGAGGATTCAGCTCTGGCTGCGGGGGATGCCGGGTTGGAAGGTTGTGGCCCGCGGGCTGCAGATCCAGCGTCAATTCATCTTCCGGACGCGGTGCGAGTC
This sequence comes from Thermoanaerobaculia bacterium, assembly GCA_035995205.1. Classification (GTDB taxonomy): domain Bacteria; phylum Acidobacteriota; class Thermoanaerobaculia; order Multivoradales; family UBA5704; genus DASYKS01. Next base: position 91,458 of record DASYKS010000075.1, on the reverse strand, counting down.
GCTCTCGTTTCTGCGCCACGCGGTGAGCGCGGCCGAAGCCGTGGAAGTGCCGTTCGGCCTTCGGGGACCGGTCATCGAATACCGCGGCGATCGAGTCACGGTATCGATCTGGTCGCACCGCGGGGTGTTCTCCGGCCCGGATCTCGAGGTCGCGCGAGTCGTCAGCCAGCCGAACTGACCGGCACCAAGGTCGCTCGCCCTTGGGCTGCGACGGCAACAGCCATCGTCGCAGGTGACAAAGGAGCTGCGCAGAGGCTGGCCACCTCTGCGCAGACTCCGGCTACAGGGGGAGCCGTTGCTTGCGGCACGGCTCCCGCTCGGCGCCCCGGTTCGCCGGCTTCCGAGCTTCGGGTCGATCGTCGATGCACCGGTGCACAGCGGCAGTGTACAGGTGCACCGGCGTTTTGTAGCGGTGCAATCCGGCAGTGCACAGGTGCGCCGGGATTTTGCAGTGGTGCAATCCGGCAGTGCACAAGTGCGCCGGGATTTTGCAGTCGTGCAATCCGGCAGTGCACAGGTGCGCTGGGATTTTGTAGTGGTGCAATCCGCCAGTGCACAGCTGCGCCGGCGTTTTGCAGTTGTGCACAGCGGCGTTGCACCTGTGCACAGCGCGTTGTCCTCCGACGTATCTCTCGAAAGATCAACCCTTTAGCTCTAATGGACACCCTTTTTGGGTGAGTCCGTGAAAGGAGTTCGTGATGAGACGCAGAACGTATTCGGAACAGGTGGACCGGTGGCAAAGCGTCGCCCAGAACATCGAGGCGATGGTGCCCAGTCTGCCGGGGATCGAAGCCCCCTACGCGGATCTGAGGCAGAAAGTCGAGGCTCTTCGGGCCGCGCACGACAGCATCCTGGTGATGACCGGCAGGCAGCACGAAGCGGTGGTGAATCGCCGCAACCTGGCACGGGAGGTCCGCGATTCGGTGCGCCGGATTTCGGCGATCTCCCGGGGCCAGTTGGGTTTCACGAATCCTCTCCTGGACACCTTCGGCGTTCGTTCCGAGGACCCCGCGCGGCGCAACAACCGGAGGCCGCCGGAGACGGCGCCGCCGCAGGGCCAGGATTCCCCGTAGCAGGCTCTGTAGCCTTTTGGCCCCTCTAGCTTGAGGTCGATCCGGGTGGGGCGCCGCCCCACCCGTTTTTTGATGGTTGTCGGTATGGACATCTATTTTGGCGTTTTTCTTGACTATCCGACACCAACTCCCGCACTATATCGAACAGCGGCATCAAATAGCGTAACTGGGCGCTTTTGAGTGCTACTACGGTGAGACCAAGGATCGCTGCGTCGTCATGAACGATGCCGGCGTCCGGGACTTTCAGGGAGGTAGGCAGATGCGCAGAGAACTTCGCCTTACGCTGTCGGTCCGGATCTTTGAGCAGCTCGCGGCGGAAGCGGATGCCGCGAACATCCCCAGCGTCGAGCTCGTCCGCCGCTTCATTTCTGCCCGCTACGAGCAGGAAGAGGCCGTATCCGCCGGTTCGGCCGGAGCCCTAACGCGTCCAGCCCGGGGCCGGTCCTCCCCCGACTTGGAAGAGGGCGATGCCATTTTGTGGTGCGCCATCGATGCCTACGGCCGGATTGTCCAGACTCTGGACAAGATTCTCACCACGGTGGCCGGTCGCAGGCAACTCGCGGCGATCGGTAAAGATCTCCACATCCTGGGCGACGGCATCTCCCTGCTTCGCGAGCTTTTGGACCTGGTGGAAGAATTGCGCGAGGCTTGTGGCTCGCCGGACGACGCGAAGCCCCAGACGATGCCGCACGCCGCAAATGATCATGAGCTTCCGGATTAGGCCGCCCGGCCGGAAGCGGACGGGTCGGGGACCGGACCGGCCGCCGCGATGGCGGCACAGATTCCGTTGCGGCGAAGGGATTTTAAGGCCGCCCGCCCCCCAGATCCCTTCGCTCTCGCTCGGGACGACGAAGGGGGCGGTTTCATCCTACGGGGCGGCGCTGTGCTCAGTAGTCGATGTACCCGTCGCGGGTGCGCACGCGGACGCCGGAGGCCTTCACCCGGACTTCCACCTTGTGCCAGCGGCCGTCGTTCTTGTTCGTGGTCGAGTAGTAGGAGAGCGCGTACTGCTCGCGAAGCTCCTGGAGGATGCCGCCGAAGGCCGAGGCGAGATCCGCGGTCTTGGCGATGCGTACGATCCGGCCGCCGCTTTCGTCGACCGCTTTTTCCAGCTGATCGAACTCGCGGTCGTTGGCCTCCCAGTTGCGCCAGGCGGAGGTGAACGACTTCCGCTTGCTGCCGTCGTCGAGCGCGATCCAATAGATCAGCGCCTGGCTCACCCGCGCCTCGCGCAGGACTTCCGACATCGGCAGCACGCTATGGATGTCCGCGCCGTCGGAGAGCAGAACCACCACCCGCCGCCCCTGATGCGATTCCAACAGTTTGAGCCCGGCGAACAGGTAATCGTTGACCGCCGAGCCCCCGGCCGCGTCGACCTTGGTGAGCACCTGGTTCAGCACCGCCTGGTCGCTGGTGAGCGGGGTGCTCGCCATCAGCCGGTCCGAGAACAGAAGCACGCTCGCCTGGTCCTCGGGGCGCATCCCGGCGACGAAGGCGCGCGCGCCTTTCAATGCCGCGTCGATCCGCTCGCCCCGCATGCTCTCGCTGCTGTCGAGCAGCAGGATCGCCGACAGCGGCAACTCGCCGCGGTCGAACGCGACCAGCTCCTGCTCCTGGCCGTTGTCGAACACCCGGAAATCGCTCGGGTCGAGGTTCAGCACCCGCTGGCGATCGCGCAGAACCGTGGCGTAGAGCTGCTGCAGCTCCAGGTCCAACCGCTCGTCGATCTGGACCGGCTCGGTGGCGAGAGCGTCCGAGGCGCTGGAACCGGAAGCGCCGTAGGCGACGACGCGGAACTCGCGGGCGACGTTTTGATCCCCGGCGTTCCAGCTCAGCTTGTAGGGAGGGGCGGCGACCGTGCCGACCGATCGTCCGCCGACGAAGAATTCCACCTTGGTCACGGCCTCGTTGCCGGCGACCTGCGCGGAAAGCTCGGTCGCCCCGAAGACCGGCTGGCCGGGTTCCGGGCTCGTGATCTTGACCTGCAGGGCGGCCTGGGCGGCGCCGGCCCCAAGGAGGCCGAACATGCCGAGAAGGAAGAGCGCGCGGCGGCGGCGGTTCATCGTGCGACCCCCTCTTGGGCCGCGGGCAGGGCCGCGGCGGGCGAAAGGGAGCTTGCGAGCAGCGCGAGGCGCTGCCGCCCGGCCGGCTCGACCACTCGATCCGCGTCGTCGAACAACTCTTGGGAGAAGCGATTGTAGCGATAGCGCGAATCGTCTTGCGCGTCGGCGCCGATCTCGGCGAGACGGTCGAGCACGGTGCGCGCCTCCTGCTGCGCGCCCCTCGCGTCGAGCGCCGACGCCAGCTGCAAGGTCAAGCGGGCGGAGCCGGGGTAGCGTTCGAGCGCCGCGCGGAGAACCTTTTCGGCGCGCTCGGGATGACGCGCCTCCTGCTCGACGCGGCCGAGCTCTTCGGCGGCGAGCAGGCCGATCCATGGGGACGGAGGCGCCTGCGCGAGCGGGGCGAGCAGCTTGGTCGCCTCGGTGCCGCGGTCGAGACGCGCGAGGCAGATCGCCAGGCGCAGGGTGGCCTCCGGGTACTTCGCGGGAGTTGCCGGATCATTCGCGCGCATCCGCTGGAGCACGTCGACCGCGTCGACATAGTTGCCGCTCTTCTCGAACACGGTGGCGAGACCGAGCTGGGCGGCGCCGTTCTTCGGGTCGGCCTCCGAGGCCAGCTGGAACAGTTTGGCGGCTTGGAACAAATCGCTCGAGACGCTCGCGAGCCGGCCGATCAGATGGCTGGCGAGGACGGACGCCGCGGGCGTGTCGACATGTTTCTTGTAGAGCAGCGCAAGGTCGAGCGCGAGCGTCCGGTCGTGGGTCGCGACCTGCGCCGCGCCGGTACCGCCGTGGATCGTGTAATGGCGGTAGGCCTCCTGGTGAAGGATCGAAAGCGGCACCAGGACTTCGAGATCGACCCCCGCGGCTTCGGAGATCACCCGCTGCTCGGCTTTGTGCAGGCTCTCGCGGGTACGGGGGTCGAGATCCGAGATGACCGACGATTCGAATTTGATCAGCTCGTCGACCGCGCGCGGATCGCTCTGCGCCCAGAGCCCGAGGATCGCGCGGTAGCTCCCTTCGAGCACCGCCGGATCGAGGTCCGCGGCCCGGGCCGCCGGCAGACAAAATGAAAAAAGAGCGAGGAACGGCACCCAATGTGTGCGCGAGCGGTGAACGACCATGTTGGATTTCCCCCGTTGCGAGACGGGGAGAGAATCTCCCAAAACCGGGACGACCGCAACCGCACGGGGACGGCTGGCCGTTGGCTGTGGCCAAACCGCGCGCGCGAGGGACGACCGGCCGGGAAGCTTCGAAAGGGTGCGCGCGAGCCGACGGAGACCGCCGGCCGGAGTTGCGAAAACGCTCCGGTCGACGGGCCGTCAAGGAACGACTTAGATCGTCAGGCTCTCCTGCCGCTTCAAGCGGCCGGAAACCCGGCGCAGCAGCCGGGCCAGCTCGGTCGTTGCCCGCTCGTGGTCGATCGCCCGGCGCAGGACCAATAGGGCCGCCACCGCCTCGCGGCGGATGCCGAGCGCGCGGAACGTCTCGAGGATCTCTTCGACGGTCTCCAAGATCTCGGCGGTGCGCCCCTGCTGGAGCCAGAGCATGGCGAGGTCGAGCGACACGACGGCCGCCTCGATCGGCAGGCCGCGGCTTTCGAACTCGTCGTGGACTTCCCACAGGCCCAGCTCCGCGGCTTCGAGATCGCCGCGGCCGGCTTCGATGCGCCCTTCGAGCCAGCGCAGCTTCAGCTGGTCGATCGCCGAGCCGCGCTGGTCGTAGAGCGTGCGGCTCGTGCCGATCCAGCGCGCGGCCTGTTCGTAAGCTCCCGCCTCGACCGCGCCGATCACCAGGTTGTGGACCGCGGACAGGGCGAGCGCCGGCTCGCGGCTCGGGTCGATCTGTCCCAAGCCGTGGGCGATGTAGCGGCAGGCCTCTTCGAACTCGTTCTCGTAGAGCAGCGCGATGCCGCGCTTGATCAGCGCGCGCCCGGCGAGGTGGCGCTCTCCCGCGTCCCGATGCAGCTCGAAGATCCCTTCGAGCAGGCGGCAGGCTTCGCGGAAGCGGCGTTGCGAGATGCGCAGCGAGGCGGTCAGGTCGAAGATGCGGGCGAACAGCTGTCGGTCGCCGGTGCCGCGTTCGGCGCGCAACAGCGCCTCGGCGAACGCGCTCTCCGAGCCCGGCACGTCGGCCGCGATACGCAGAGCGTTGCCCAGCTCCGACCAGGCGCGCGCCTGGAAGTCGGCGCGCTCCGTCGGGCTGCCATCCTCGGGGCCGAGCGCGTCGGCGAGCTGCGCCGCCAGGCGGGCGAGGGTGACCATGCCGGCCGGATCGCTGGTGCGCAGAGCCCAGCTTTCGACCAGCAGGCAAGCCGCTCGCTCCCGTCCGGCCGCCAGAGGCGACGCAAGCCGCGCCTGCTCGGCCAATTCCAGCTCACGGGTACGCGCCGCGATCTCGCGCCGGGCGGAGGCCACCGCGCGATCGATCGGCGGATCGTAGGCCGAAAGATCGAACGTGGGCTGCTCGCGCAGCGGGTGGAAGACCGAGCGGACCATCGGCGCCAGCAGCTCCGCGCAGTGCGCGCAGCCGTGGAGCAGGTGGGCGATGATCGGCTTGCCCTCTCGCGGAGAGAGCTCGGCGCGGAGAAACGCCCACAACCGCTCGGGTTCCGGGTGCGTTTCGAGTTTGTCGAGGTTCATCGGATCACTCCAAGATAAAGCTGCCATCAGCGATTGAAGGATCTCACGAAATGCCCGGCCGAGTCATCATCTTAAGGACGAGGAGTCGAGCGGTCAGTTGACGGCCTGGTTCGCGCCATTGCTCGCGCTGGAGTGGGAGGGCTGGGCCGGGGCTCCATCCGGATCGATGGCGATTCCGTAGTTCGCCCAGATCGCCGTCGCGGTGTGCCCGCCCGCCCGCCAGATCGAGCCCAGCCAACCGGAGATCGCGTTGGTGACGACCGCGGAAAAAGCCGAGATCGGCGAGGAGTCGGACCGCGCCGCTCGCCCCTCCACCGCTGCCCACGAGGGAGCCGAACCAAGGAACAACAACATCGCGAGAACCACAGACCCCTTCGGCTTGCTCGGCATCACGCAACTCCTCCCGCGACTCAACTGGAAAACTCCGGTGCCCCGCGGAAAAATTCTTCGTTCAAGAAATGGGGTGCGCGGACAAGCGATTCCGTGACAAGAAAATCGACGCAGAAAAAGTAGCTTGAAAATCGCGGTCAAAACTCCCGGGTCAGGGAGAAACGTCCTGCCGGATCAGGCGGTTTTGGTCGCCAACGGGTGCCGGACGTCGCGTCCTTCGACGAAATAGACGACGTCTTCGCCGATGTTGGTCGCGTGATCCGCGATCCGCTCCAGGTTGCGCGAGATCAGCAGCAGGTGCAGCGCCCGGCTGACCGTCTTCGGATCCTCGATCATGAAGGTCAGCAGCTCGCGGAAGATCTGCTTGTAGAGGGCGTCCACCTCGTCGTCCCGCTCGCACACCGCCTGGGCGAGCACGGCATCGCGCCGGACCAGGGCGTCGAGACTCTGACGCACCATCTCCTGGACCAGGCGCGAGAGATGGGGCAGATCGATGTACGGCTTGAGCGGCGGCTGGTCGACCAGTTGCTCGACCGACTGCGCGATGTTGACGGCGGAGTCGCCGATCCGCTCCAAGTCGCTGTTGATCTTCATCACCGCGACCAGAAAGCGCAGATCGACCGCGATCGGCTGGCGCAGGCTCAAGACCCCGTGGCACAGCTCGTCGATCTCGATTTCCATCAGATCGACCTCCTGGTCGCTCGCGATCACCTGGCGGCACAGCTCGCGGTCGCGTTCGAGCAGCGCCCGGGTCGCCCGCGCCACCATCTCCTCGACCATTCCGCCCATGCGCAGCAGGCTCTGTCGAATCCGGTCGAGATCTTGATCCAATCGCCGTTCCATGCCTTCTCCCGGGCTCCACCGGCCCAAACGATCGCCTATGGTACGCCCGCCGGGCGCGGTGCGAACACCACCTGGGGGTGAATCCCGTGTGACAGCGCGATGGCGGGCGAAGCGGACCATTGACTGCCGGTTGGAAATCAACTACCAATTGCAGGCCCATGCTCCAGATGCGGTGCAGTCGCTCCCTGATCGCGGTTCTCGTCGTCGTTTGCCTCGCGACGGCGGGCGTCGCCGCGCTCGCGCACCATCACGGTCATGGGGCGGTGCGCCTTGGCGCCCGATGCGCGTCTTGCCACTTCGCGCATGAGGCCGCCTCGGCCGGCTTGACGATCCCGGCGCCCGTCGTCTCGCTCGCGCGGGTCGGCGCGGTGGCCGAGCCGGCCACGACGGTTGCCCGGGTCGTCTCGGTTTCCAGCGCCCCTCCGCGCGCTCCTCCCTTCGCTTAAAGCACCCCCCTCGCCCCCCATCGGCCAGGTCTCCGTCGACGGCGACGCCGCGGAGGCTTCGCACCCGGCGCTTCACTGAGCTCCGAAGCTGTAACCCTTCTACGCTGTGGTTCTGGGGGCGGAGGTCGGGACCCTCCCCACCGAACGGTCCCGTTCGGCGGTGTTCCGGTCTTCGCTCCGCTTTTTCGGCAGCCGGGAGATTTTTCGAGAATTCAGGCCGGTAGCCGGACGCGAAACGTCGAGCCCTGGCCGACGCGGCTTTGGACCTCGACCTGGCCGCCGTGGGTCTGCGCCACGTGCTTGACGATCGACAGGCCGAGGCCGGTGCCCCCTTCGTCGCGCGAGCGCCCTTTGTCCACCCGGTAGAAACGCTCGAACAGGCGGGGGAGCGCCTCGGCCGGAATGCCGATGCCGGTGTCCTCGACCTCGATCAGGTAGCCCCCCCCGCCCGCCGGGAGCGGCTGGCGGCGAAGCCGCAGACGGACCGCGCCGTCGGGCCGGTTGTACTTGATCGCGTTGGCCAGCAGGTTGAGCAGCATGCGTTCGAGCCCGTCCGCGTCGGCGGTAATCACCAGGGGTCCGTCTTCGGCGGGCGGCGGTTCGAACGTCAGCTCCACGTGGCGTTCCTCGGCCGCCGGAGCCACCCCTTCGATCGCACGCCGGATGGTGGCGACCAGGTCGACCGGCGCCCGCCCGGCCCGCTCGCCGACGCTCTCCAGGCGGCCGAGGGTCAACAGGTCGTCGAGCAGCGCCTGGAGCCGGCGGCAGTGCTCCAGGATGCGGCCGATGAACCGGGCCGCGGTCTCGGGCTCGGCGAGCGCGCCGTCCCGGAGCGTCTCGGCGAAGCCGCGGATCGCGGACAGCGGCGTCTTCAGCTCGTGCGACACGTTGGCGACGAAATCGCGCCGCATCTCGTCCAACCGTTTGACCGCGGTGGTGTCGCGCGCGACCAGCACGGCGCCCGCCAGAAGCGCCTCGTCGAACAGCACGTCGCTTTTCACCTCGATCGTGCGCCGGTCCGTCCCCTCGCCTTCGATCTCGATCTCCAGCCCGAGCTCGCGGGAACCCGTCCCCGTCCCGCCGCCGCGATCCGCGCTTCGAAGCGTCGCTTCGACCAGCCGCTCGACCTCCGGCCGGCGCAGGACTTCGAGCACCGCCCGCCCCGCGACGTCGCCCGAGAGACCGAACAGGCGCTGAAACGCCGGGTTGGAGAGCTGCGCCCGGCGGTCGGCGCCGACCACCAGCACCCCTTCCGACATGCTGGCGAGGATCGCGCGCAGGTGATCGCGCTCCTGCTCGATCACCGCGAGCTGGCGCTCGATCGCCGCCCCGAGCCGGTTGAGCGCGAGGCCGAGGCCGGAGAGCTCGTCGTCGTCCGGGATTTCGACCCGGTGCTGGTAGCGGCCGTTAGCCAGCTCGCCCGCGCCCGCGGCGAGCGCCGAGAGCGGCCGGAATAGGCGGCGGTCGTTCCACCAGCCGAGGCCGATCCCGACCGCGAGCGCCGCCGCGAGGGCAAGCGCCAGAGCGGCGGCGAGGTGGCCGGACAGCGCTTTGAGCGCGTCGAGCGGCTGGGCCAGGCGGAGAACGATCAGACGCCCGTCCCGCCCGGGCAGAGTGCGCGCCGCGTAGACGTACGGCTCGCCGGTGGTGGCGCTCTTCCTCTCCCCCCACCCTTCGCCTCGGGCGAGCGCGGCGGCGACCTCCGGCCGGTCGGCGTGGTTCGCGAGGGTAGCGAGCTGGCCGAGCTTTCTCGTGCTTTCCGCGATCACCCGGCCGTCTTCGGCGATCACGGTGATCCGCAGGCTGCTTCGTCCCGCCGCCTGCTCGACCCAGGTTTGGAGCGCCTCCGGCGATCCCGTGGCCGCCGCCGCGACCTGCGGGGCGATCAGCCGCGCGCTTTCGTACAGGTCGTGCGCGGAGGCCTCCTGGATCAGGCCGGGGAGCAGCCGCCAGAGCAGAAGCGCCGCGATCGCGAGGGCCGCAACGGCGGGGGCGAGCGGAGCGAGTCGGAGCCGCCGGGAGCGGCGGATCAAGCGGGCCTCGGACCGGTGCCGGGGATCGTCTCGGCCGCCTCGGGACGCAGCCGGTAGCCGACCCCGATCACCGTTTCGATCCGCTCCGCCTCGTGCCCGAGCTTCCGGCGCAGGCGCCGGATGTGGGTGTCGACGGTACGGCTGTCGATGTCCTCGGCGTAGCCCCAGACGTCGGAGAGCAATTGGCCGCGGGTCTGAACCCGGCCGCCGCGCTCGATCAGCAGGCGCAGCAGACGGAATTCGGTCGCGGTGAGAGGTACCTCTTCGCCCTCCACCCAGAGGCGGTGGCCGGCGATGTCGAGCCGGATCTCGCCCACCTCCAGGCGCTCGCCGGCGGAAGCCTCGGCCTCCGGGTGCCGGCGGCGGAGGACGGCTTTCACCCGCAGCACCACCTCGCGCGGGGAGAACGGCTTGCTCACGTAGTCGTCGGCACCCAGCTCCAGCCCGACGATCCGGTCGACCTCCTCGCCGCGGGCGGTGATCATCACGATCGGCACCCGCGCGGTCGCCGCCTCGCGCTTCAGCAGGCGCATCACTTCCAGACCGTCCATCCCCGGCAGCATCAGATCGAGCAGAATCAGATCCGGGATCGGCTCGTGCCGGGCGGTTTCGAGACCGGTTTCGCCGCGCCCGGCGATCTCGACCCGGAACCCCTCTTTTTCGAGGTTGTAGCGCAGAACCTCGGCGATGTCCGGCTCGTCCTCGACGATCAGAACTCGTTCTCGGGTCATCGTTTGCGAGCCTAGCACGCGAGATTCCACAGGTTCTGTGGAAAAGGCTGAGGAAAACGGCCGGTTCGGGGCGCTCAGGGCCAGTCTGGACAGAGGATTTTGCACGTTTTGAACAGAGTCCTGTGCATTTCCCGCAAGTCTTTTGTTTTCAATCATGTCGATTTCTCCACCAAGAGCCGCGGGGAGGCTCGGTCACCGCCCTGGTGGACAGATTTCCACAGAATCGCGCGTCCGGCCGGTGAAGAGGGTGTTAACTCTTTGTGACAGTGCGATTTACATCGTGCATCCGGGCGTTTTGCCCGGGGTAAGATTCAAACCGGCGGGAGGAATGGAAGGGCGAAGCGCCGGTACCGGGCCGCACCTCCCGGCCTAGAGCTCGGCGGCCTCCAGCCCTTGGCGGACCGAGAGCCGGCGCTCGAAAACTTTCTCGAACAGACGGCCGTGCTCGATCGCCGCGTCGAGCTCCAGGTCGACCGCGTACGGGGAGATCACTTCGAGCTTCACCCGTTTCGGCCGGATCGAGCAATAGATCTGCTCGACCCGGCTGGCATGGGTGCGGTCGAGCGCGTCGGCCACCCGCAGGAGTGCCGCGAGGATGCGGATGGTCTTCTGCTGCCAGGGTTTCGACCCGGCGAGCGCGGGGTGCTTAGGTGTAGGCGAGGCGCCGCGATGGAAGCGGGCGACCCGGGCGACGATCTCCACTTCGCTCGGGTCGAACGCGTCGAGGGCGGCGTTCTGGATCAGGTAGAAGCTGTGCTCGTGGTGCTTCTGGTAGTGGATCGAGTAGCCGATGTCGTGCAGCAGCGCCGCGTATTCGAGCCATTCGCGCTCGCGCCGGCCGAGCCCGTGGAGCGACGCGGTGAGATCGAACAGCCGGACGGCCAGGCGCGCCGTCTGCAGGCTGTGCGGATGGACGCTTTCGGTGCGCTCGGCCAGCCGCAGCACCTGGCGGCGGCGCAGATCGTCCGGATCGGCCCCGCGCGGGATCGGCTGGCCAAGTGCCGCCAGCACCAGCCCTTCGCGCAACGCCCGATCCGAGACCAGGAAACGCGAGACGCCCGCATGGCGCACCAGCTCCTCGATCAAGATCGCTCCGGCGAGCAGCGACTCGGCGCGCGGCGGGCCGACCGGGGGGAGGGCGGCGATCTGCGCGCGCGGCATCCGGGCGAGCCTCTCTACCAGCACGGCCAGGTCGCGCAGCTTGACCTCGCGGATGCCCGATTTCGCCGCCCGCGGCGCGGGGGTCGGGGCGGCCGTCTTCTCCTGGGCGAGGAAATGAGCGATCAGGTCGGCGCAGCAGACCGCGGTGCCCGAGGTGGCGACCAGGCGCGAGATCTTTGCCTTCGGCACCTCGGCTTTCAGCCGGTCCCGGATCGTGCGGCGTAGCCGAGCGATCGTCCGCGGGCTCGGCGGATCGCCCGCGAGCGCAGCGGCGCAGCGGAGCGAGCCGAGCTTCAAGCTCGCGACCGATACCAGGTCGCCGCCACGGGTCGCCACCCACTCCGTGCTGCCGCCGCCGACATCAATGATTCCTGCGTCGCCCGCTCCGAGATCGACCACCTCGCGCACCGCCCGGTAGATCAGGGCGCCTTCGTCCTCGCCGGACAAGCGCTGCACCTCGATACCGGTCTGGGCGCGCACCCGGGCGAGAAACTCCTCGCCGTTGCCCGCTTCGCGCACCGCGCTGGTCGCGACCGCGACGATCTGTCCGGCGCCGCGCAACCCGGCGAGGGTGATCATCTTGACCAGCGCGAGCAGGCCGTCCTCCATCGCCTGGTCGGATAGATCGCCCCCCGAGCCGCCCAGGCCGAACGCGGAACGGCCGAGGCGCACCATCTCGCGTTCGCGGCCGAGAACCCGGTAGGCGCCGTTCGCCTCGGGCGCCACGACGATCATGTGGATCGAGTTCGAGCCGACGTCGATGGCGGCGAGCGCCGCCCCCGCCGAGCCCGTGGTCGGGTGGGTCGACTGTCCCAAACGCTGCACGATCAGATCGACCGGGAACGGCATGCCCTCCATGCTAGCAGCGCGCCGCGCCGACTGATTCGCCGACCGTTTCGACCCACTCCACGGTTGCGGCCTCGGCCACGATCTCGATCCGCTCCGGAGCGAAGCCGTCGGCCAGCAGCAGCTCGCGCTCGAAGCGGGTGGCGACCAGCAGCCGATCGGCCGCGCGGTAGAACCAGCGGACCAGGTTGCGCGCCAGGTCTTCGAAGAACACCTCGCGCGTGATCCGCTGGACGATGGCCGGCACGTCCGTGCGCACGAGAGCCACCACCGGCACCCCGAGCAGCCGCGCCGCGAGCAGGCCGACGAGCCCCAAGGGGCCGGGCGTGCCGACGACGATTTCCGAGTAGCGCTCGCGCTCGCACAAGTCGAGGATTTCGAGGATCGGCGGCACCGCGAGCTTCGCGCCCTTCGCCTCTTGGCCAAGCGGCAGATCGAGCCACGGGGAAAAGACCCGCAGCGGTACTCCAGAAGCCCCCTCGAAACGGTCGAACAAGACGAGCAGTTTTTCCACGTGCGCAACCGTCAGCCGCTCGTTCACCCGAAACAGCGGGTGCGCGACCGAGCAGAGCACGCCCTCCCCGCGCAGATAGTCGCGCAGCTCGTAGAGGTTGCCGCGCAGGCGGTCGATCTCGCGGAACTGCCCCTCCGTGATCCCCAGCGTCAGCAGGTGGATCTGGCAGCCGTCGTCGGGAAACGCGGTGGTCACCTCGCACGACAGAAACGTCCCGGGCAGATGCGCGATCTCCAGAGCGCCGTCGATCGTGTCGTGGTCGGTGATCGTGACGAAATCCATCCCGCGCGCACGCGCTTTTCGATAGATCTCCAGCGGCTCGGTATAGCTCTCGGCGGCGGCGACGCGGCGCAGCAGCCATTCCGTCGGACGGTTCGAATGCTTGCTGTGGACGTGCAGGTCGACGCGCGCCATCTGTTCGGTCCTCCCCGGTCGTTTCGCTCGAAGGCGTGCCCGAGTCAGCCTACGCCGCCGAGGATGCCGGGAAGTGGCGCGGGCATGGCGTTGGCGTGAATTCGTCAGATGTTCCTTGAAGTTCGGTACTCTCCGCGAGAGATTCGAGCCCCCATGACCGAGCCCGCCCCGATCCTCCGCTTCGACCGCTTCACCTTCCATCCCGCCTCGGGCGAGCTGCATGGCGAGGGGGGCGACCTCGTGCGGCTGGAGCCGCAGCCGGCGAAGGTTCTGGCCCTGCTCGCCGGCCGCGCGGGCCAATTGGTGACCCGTGAAGAGTTGCAGCGCGAGGTCTGGCCGGATGGCACGTTCGTCGACTTCGAACGCGGCCTCAACTACTGCATCGCAAAGATCCGCGCCGCGCTCGGCGATTCGGCGGCGGAGCCGCGGTTCGTGGAAACGCTGCCGCGGCGGGGGTATCGGTTTTTGGCGGTGGTAGTGGCGGGAGAAGGAAAGGACCAAAAGGACAGCAGGGACGGCAAGGACAAGAAAGACAAAGGCCAGCCGGTGGTTCGGGGGACGGCGATTCCTCCGACAGTGATCTTCGCGATGGTGGTCGCGCTGCTCACGGCGTTCGGGGTGACGGCGTGGCTGGCCCGCGATAAGGCGCCGGACAGCCCGACGATCGCCGTCGCCCGGTTCGACAACGAGACCGGCCGGGGGAATCTCGACCGCGAGGCGCAGGTGCTCACCGATTCGATCGTCGAGGCGCTCACCCATCCGCCCGGCCGCTGGAGCGTGATCGGCAACGCCGCGATTCTGCGCACTCCCCGCACGTTCCGCGATTTGGGGGCGATCCGGAGCGCGTTGGATGCTGACCTGATCGTTCTCGGGCAGCTGCAGGAGAGCGACGGTCAACTCCGGGTGCTCGTCCATCTGATCCGGGCGGGCGATCAGAAACATCTGTGGGCGAATCGGTACCCGCTGGACGGTTCGGGTTGGCGGGAAGTCGAAGGAAAGGTGGTCAGAACCTTGCGCGCGGCGGTCGTGGAGAACGTGGCCGCCGGGATTCGCTGATCCTTCCCAACCCGTAGTTCGGCGTAGGGGCGCACGGTCGTGCGCCCCTACGAAAAGAGTCGTTCGGCTACACTACCGGCCGCCATGGCCGCCCCTCTCCCGTCCGCCCCCTCGCTCGACAAATCGGGCCGCGCCGTGCGCGACATGTTCGCGGGCGTCGCCCCGCGCTATGACCTGCTCAACCATCTACTGTCGGGCGCGCTCGACCTAGTCTGGCGCTGGAAGTCGGCCCGGGCGCTCTCCGACGTCTCCGGCGCTCCCGTGCTCGACCTCTGCTGCGGCACCGGGGATCAGGCGCTCGCGGTGGCCAAGCGCGGCGCTCAGGTGACCGCGGGCGATTTCTGTGTTCCGATGCTCGCTCTCGCGCAGAAGAAGAAAGCTCCGCGGGGGGCGATCCCGCCCGCCTGGCTCGCGGCCGACGCGCTCGCGCTGCCGTTTCCCACTGCCCATTTTGCCGCCGCGACCGTCTCGTTCGGTCTGCGCAACGTCTCCGATCTCGACCAGGCGCTCCGCGAGCTGGCGCGCGTCGTGCGCCCGGGTGGGCGACTCGCCGTGCTTGAATTCGCGCTGCCCGAAAACCGCCTGATCAAGGGCCTCTACCTGTTCTATTTCCTCAACATCCTGCCGACGATCGGCAAGCTCCTCTCGCCGCGCGGCTCGGCCTACAACTATCTGCCCAACTCGGTTCTCCCCTTTCCGCAGCGGCGCGAATTCACCGAGCGGATGAACGCCGCGGGCTTCGTCGCTTCGGCTTGGGAGAACCTCACGTTCGGCACGGTCTGTCTTTACACGGGGAGGGTTGGATGAGCGGAAAGATTCTCGACGGCCGCGCGCTCGCGGCGAAGATCCGCGACGAGGTGGCCGCCGGCGTCGCCGAATTGGTCGCCAAGGGAGGCCGGAAGCCCGGCCTCGCGGTAATCCTGGCGGGGGAGGACCCGGCTTCGCAGGTGTACGTGGCGAGCAAGGTGAAAGCCTGCGCGGAAGTCGGCATGGTAGGGAAGAAATTGACCCTCTCCGCCGATCTTTCCGCCGCCGAGCTGCGCGCCGCGATCGAGCAGCTGAACCAGGATCCGGAGATCGACGGCTTCCTGGTCCAGCTGCCGCTTCCGAACGGCCTGTCGGAGCGCGACGCCCTGCTCGCGATCGATCCCGACAAAGACGTGGACGGCTTCCATCCGGTCAACGTCGGCCGTCTTTGGGTCGATGAGCCGGGCTTTACGCCCGCCACTCCGACCGGCATCATCCGCATGCTGCGCGAGCACTACGCCGAGACCGGCGGCACGCTCTCGGGCAAAGAGGTCGTCATCGTCGGCCGCAGCGCGATCGTCGGCAAGCCCATGGCCGGCCTGCTCCTGCGCGAGAACTGCACCGTGACGATCGCCCACTCGAAGACGAAAGATCTCGCCGCGGTCTGCCGCCGCGCCGATATCGTGATCGCCGCGGTCGGCCGCCCGGGGCTGATCGGCCCGGACCACATCCGCGAGGGGGCGGTGGTGGTGGACGTCGGCATCAACCGCGTCCGCGACGCGGAGACCGTCGCGCGGATGTTCCCCGGCGACGAGAAGAAAGCCGCACAGCACGCCGAGAAGGGCTCAATTCTCACGGGAGACGTCGATTTCGTCGCCATCCTCGACAAGGCGGGTGCGGTCTCCCCGGTCCCCGGCGGAGTCGGTCCGCTCACAGTCGCGATGCTGGTCGCAAGCACCCTCGCCTCTTCGCGCAGGCGGCAGGGGCTCTAGCCCATGGCTCTGCTCGTCGGCCTCACCGGCGGTCTCGCGAGCGGTAAATCGACCGTCGCCCGCCTGCTCGCCGAAGGGGGATGCACGGCGGTCGATGCCGACGAGGTGGTCGCCGACCTGTACCGGCCGGGAGAGCCGGGGGCGGTCGCGGTTCGCGAGCTGTTCGGCCCCTCGGCGCTCAACCCGGAGGGGGCGGTCGACCACCGCGCGGTCGGAGCGAAAGTGTTCACGGACCCCGAGGCTCGGCAGGCGCTCGAAGCGGCGATCCATCCCCTCGTCCGCCGCCGGTTCCAGGAAATCGCGGCAAGCCATTCACCGAGCGCCGTCGTGGTGCTCGAAGCGACGCTCTTGGTCGAGGCGGGGTACGGTCCGGACTTCGATCTGATCGTCTCGGTCGAAGCGCCTACGGAAGTCCGTCTCGCCCGGGCGATCGCCCGAGGCCTGAAAGAAGAGGACGCCCGTGCCCGGCTCGCGGCCCAAGGCGACGGGCTCCGGAGGCGCCAGGGCGCCCACCGGGAAATCGACAGTTCGGGCACCCCCGAAGATCTGGCCCAAGAGGTCACCGTGCTGCTCGCTGACCTGCGCGCGCTGGCCGGTCGAAAGTTAAAATGAAACAGAAACCAGCCGGTGTAGGGGCGGAGCTTGTCTCCGCCCGCGATCCACGCCGACTTCGGGCGGAGGCAAGCTCCGCCCCTACGAAAAGCTTCTGGATCTCGCGGTGAGTCGACCCTCCTTCATCCTGGTCACCGGCAATCCGGGCAAGATGGCCGAGGCGCGCCGCTTGGCCGGTCTCGATTTCGAATCGGTGACCGTCGACCTACCCGAGATCCAATCGCTCTCCTACGAAGAAATCGTGCGCGAGAAAGCCGCGGAAGCCTGGCGCCTTCTGGGCCGGCCGCTGGTGGTCGAAGAGGCGGGCCTTGGACTCTTAGCGCTCGGCGGCTTTCCCGGCCCGCTGGTCAAGTGGATGCTCGAAGCGGCCGGAGCGGAAGGGATCGCGCGCACCGGACTCGCCCTCGGCGACGCCCGGGCGACCGCCACCTGCCTGCTGCTCTACAAGGACCATGACCGCGAGATCCTCGCGGAGGGCGAAACCCACGGCACGCTGATCGCTCCCGGCCGCGGCTCGAAGGGATTCGGCTTCGATCCCGTGTTCGTACCCGACCGATCCGGGCTCACTTACGGTGAGCTCGAGGGTCCGGAGAAGGACGCCACCAGCCACCGGGGCAAGGCGTGGCGGGAGCTGATTCGACGGCTTGGGTAGGCGTTCCGCCAAGTCGGACCTGGGCTCGCCAGGCTCCAGCCTGGCGTTTTTCGCCACGAGGAAACGCCCAGGGGACCGAAAACAAAGGCGCCAGGCTGGAGCCTGGCGAGCCCAGGAAAGACCGCTTCGCTTCAGGCCCCCATCCCCAGCACGGCCGGATTGAAGATGAACATCCGGTCGCGAATTCTCTGCGGCGCCTCGGTAAGGCCCCAGCCGATCGTGCGGGCCAGCTTCTCGGGCAGGAAATCGAGGTGGATGTCCTCCGCGTCGCCCCAGCGGCGTACCGGCATCATGCATTTGGCCTGGTCGAGCGCGGCGAGGATCGCCTTGGCTCCCGTCTCGTCGTCCAGCTCGCCGCTTTCGTAGCGGGCGCAGATGTCTTCGGCGAAGTTGACCAGGTCGGTGACTTCGTCCTCTCCGGGCGGGCTCATGCCAATCAGCGGGTCCTGCTCCAGCCGGTCGAACAACGTCTTGTCCTGCGTCTCCAGGTACTTGACACAGATGCTGAAGAGCCGCAAATCGCCGTAGATCTCGGCGATCAGCCAGACGCGCAGCCAGGCGTTGAACAGCGGGAAGCTCGGGAAGGAGCGGTAGGAGTTGTTGACCACCCGGTCGCTTTGCCGGAGCATCGCGTTCTGCAGCTTCTCGGCGTACTCGAAGCGCGAGCGCGAGAATTTGTCCTCGTCGAGCGCCGCGAGCAGCGGACCGGCGAGCGCGGAGAGCACCTCGAACGTGGTGATCATGCCGCGCGAGTAGAGCGCGTCGATGAAACCGTGGGCATGCGCCATGAGGAAGTAGCGATCTCCGGCCCCGCCGGTCGCCGAATACTGCAAGCGCCCGGTTTTCACCCAATCGCGAGCGACCGTTGCCCCCTCGAACTGCTGGGCGATGCTCGGGAAGCGGTTGACGTGGTGGAAGAACTCCTCTTCCGCGCCCATCCCCGTGTCCGGATAGCGCTTCATGTTGAGCGTGAGACCGACGCTGCACAGCGGGTTCTTCGAGAACGGAACGTTGTTGAACGGGATGATCCAGAACCAGCCGCCCTCGAAGACATGATGGAGGGTGCCCTCGTACCATTTCGCCGAGAGGCCGGGCGCCTCTTCCGACGTCAGGCAGTCGTCGTAGAACTTCATGTTCGTCACGTGGGTGAAGATCGAGCGCGACTGCGTGCCCAAGGGACAGGGCTTCTCGCGCAGGTTGAAGCGCTCGGCCACCGGCGAGCGGAAGCCCGCGCCGTCGACCAAGAAGCGCGCCGAGAATTCCTCGCCCTTGTCGGTCTTGAGCCGAACGCCGTCGTCGTCGATCTCGAACTCGCGGACGTCCACGTGATCCTTGTAGGTGGTGCCGTAGCTGATCGCCACGTTCAGCAGGTAGAGGTCGACGTCCTGGCGGAACAGGTGGCTCTCGGTGGTGAGCGGAGTCGACGGCGCGATCAGCAGACTGGACTGCCGCGGGTCCTGGCGCTTGCCGTCCTCGTGCCAGACGAAACCGAGCGCGCGCTTGATCCCACAGGTCGGCCCGACGTGCTCGGAGATCGAATCCAACCGGGTCAGGTGCTGAATCTCGGGTACGTCGAAGCGGTGGGCGAGAATCCACATCCACAGCGTGCTTTGCGGCAGGAGTGCCTCGCCGACCGCGAAGCGCGGATGGCTCCCTTTCTCCAACAGCAGAACCTTCTTCCCGTGCCGCGCCAGAATCGCCGCGAGCATCGTCCCGCCGATCCCCGCTCCCAGAATCGCCACATCGAATTGTTCATCCTGCTGCATGACTGTTCTCCCATGTGAGGCCTTCAGGAGAACTGGTGCGCCAGGCGGGAATCAGCGATCCATTTCGGGATGAGCTGTCTGCCGAGCCCGCCTTACCTCTTCCAGATCGCCCGGGCGGTCACCCTGCGATCCTGCGTGTCGCGGCTGGGGCGGAAATGGACCTCGTACGTCAGGCTCTCCCGCGAGAGTACAGGCCCCACTCTCACCGCCGCTTCCTCCGCGGGCTCGCCGTCGATCAGGAGGGTGATCGTCGCCGTTTTCGATCCCGCGGCACCCCCGGTGTTGTAGACCTCGCCCGAAACGAGCCACTCGCCGTCGGACGGATTGCACTCCGGTTCTCCGATCAGCACCAGCGAGGCGCGAGCCGAATCGGTCGGCCGAGATTCGGCTTCTTGTAGAGCCTTGGCGTTCGCCAGGGTCCTCTCCAGTCGCGCCTTGGCGGCTTCGACCTCGTTTTCAATCTGCTCTTTTTCGCGTTGCCTCGGCGTGGCCGGGACCTCGTGGCCCGGCACAGCGGGAGCAGGCACGGCGGCGGGTGCCGCGGCTTGCGGAGCGTCGAGCGTTTTCTTCAGATCGGAAAACGCGTCCAAGACGTTGGGGTCATGGCTCAACCAGTAAAAAGCGCCGAACCCGAGCAGGAGCACGAGCAGCAGCAGGACGCTGCCCGGTCCCATGCCTTTGGGCGCAATCGGGGTGGAAGAAGGATTGGAAAGCATGGGGTCCTCCGGAGGCGAGATGGCGAGACTCTATCCTGCGCCTCGGCCGACGGCTGGCAAAGCGAGCGTCCGAGCCCAGCCGCCTCAGCGTCCTCACCGCCCCGCCCGCCGGCCGAGGAACCAACCGATCGCGAGACCGATTCCGACGGCCGCGAGGCTGCGGCGGGGATCCGAAACCGGGATGAAGCGGGTCCCTTCGGGCGAAATCTCGATCGCGCCGATCGGCCAGGCCGCGATCGCTCCGCCTCCTCCGCCCCCTCCCCGCGCTGGAGCCGGTCCCTCGGCCGCTCCCGCGAGCCCGCCCGATCCACCGCCAAAGAAGGTGGCCACCCGAGCGACCGGAATCACGGTGCGCTCTCCCTGGGTCACCGGTTCGCCGAACGCGGCATGCGCCCCACCGGTCGCGGTCAGCTGTTCGCCAAGGCTTTGGAGCAGGGCTTCAGGTCGCATGGAATTCTCCTGTCGGACAGAGCCGGCGCCCCGCAACCGGGGGTGAGCCGTCCTCCCAACTCTACTCAATGTGTATGACACGAACCCCTTCCGGCACGAGGATCGGTGATCCCTCCGACGGGGACAACGAGCCCGACCCAAAATCAGTGATCCTTCGAGAGGGATCACCGATCCCTCGGGCGGGACCAGCGATCCCAGGACCGGGACCAGCGATCCCTCGGGCGGGACCAGCGATCCCTCGGCCGGGACCAGCGATCCCTCGGGCGGGACCAGGGATCCCAGGGCCGGGAACAGTGATCCCTCGGGCGGGACCAGCGATCCCAGGGCCGGGAACAGTGATCCCTCGGCCGGGATCAGTGATTTTGGCCTAAAAACGTTGGTCCCTCGGCAGGGATCGTTGATCCCTGGGCTGGGATCGGTGGTAAATCCTCGCCCTGCCCCGGCTTTCGAGCCGCTCAAGGAGCTCCGGCTACAATTACCTTTTGACCTTCATCGGAGTCTTAAGGATGAAACAGGCGATCCTCCATGTTGCCCTGGTCGTGCGCGACTACGACGAAGCGATCGACTTCTACTGCAACAGGCTCCGCTTCACTCTGGTCGAGGACACCTACCAGCCCGAACAGGGCAAGCGCTGGGTGCTAGTAGCTCCCCCCGGCCCCGGCGGCACCTGCCTGCTCTTGGCCCGCGCCTCGACCCCCGACCAAGAGGCATTTCATCGGAAATCAGTCCGGAGGGCGCGTCTTCCTCTTTCTCGGCACCGACGACTTCTGGCGCGACTACCACGCGATGCGCGCCGCCGGCATACGCTTCGTCAGGGAACCCAAGAAGGCCTCCTACGGGACCGTGGCCGTCTTCGAAGATCTGTACGGGAACCTTTGGGATCTCGTGGAGCTGCAGGCGGCGCAACCGCCCGGCGAGGCTTCCTCTTAAGAGCGGTACAGGGGACGACCGTGAGGGCCAAAGCTGCCGGGACCTATTCCAGCTTGCCCCCCGTCCCGGCTCCACATAGACTCTCCACATGAAAGCCGTACAGGTGATGTTCGACGAAGATCTCCTCGCCGAGTTGGACGAGACCTCGGCCGTGCGCGAGAGAGGGCGCTCCGCGGTGCTGCGGGAACTGACCACCGATTTCCTCCGCCAGCGTCGCGAGCAGGAGATCGACGCCCAATACGAGCGTGCCTACGCCAACGTCGACCAGCCGCTCGGCAAGGACTTCGAAGGGTGGGAAGACGAGGGCGTATGGCCCCCCGAGTGAACCGCGGCGAGATCTGGCTCTACAGCTTCAGCCCACCCGATAAGCGCCGCCCGGTCTTGGTGCTCTCGAGGCAGAAGGCGATCTCCCTGCTCCGAACCGTCTTGGTCGCGCCAATCACATCCTCCCAGCACGGCGCCCCCAGCGAAGTTCGTATCGGGATCGACGAGGGGCTCAAGCACGATTCGGTGATCAATCTGGATCAGATTCAGACCGTGGATCAGCAGAGGCTCGGTCATTTCGTCGGTACCGTCGGCCCAGGGAAGATGCACGCGGTCTGTCGAGCCCTGCGAATCGCAACTGGATGTGACGAGCTCGCTCCCTGAAGTGGAACCTCTACCAACCGTTGTCCGCGCCGAGTATCGAGGCGGCCACAGGATCTGCCTGCTGTTCAATGACGGCGTCGAGAGCACGGTCGACTTCTCGGACTGGTTGACCGGCCCGATCTTCGAACGGCTCCAGGACCCCGGTTACTTCCAGCGCTTCTTCCTGGACGGCGGAACGGTCGCCTGGCCGAACGGCGCTAATATTGCGCCCGAGACGCTCTACGACCGAGGGCGGTCCGGCAAGGTTGCCCAAGGTTATACTTCTGCCATGCCTAGGGATTCCGCCCACGCAAAGGTCGTCACCGTCGATCTACCGGACGAGGCGTTCCAGCACCGGCCCTGGTCGGCTCAAGAGGTCTCTCAGGAGATGCGTCGGCTGTGGCTGCTCGAGGAAGTACGCTCGCGTCGACTGGGCTTCGGCAAGGCGGCTGAGCTTTCCGGCGTGCCGGTGGCGACCTTCCTTCGCCTGATGGGAGAGCACCACATCGACGCCTTCGACTACGACGAGTCCGAGCTCGACCGCGAGCTCAGCCCAATGTCGTGATCGTCGTTGCGGACGCCGGACCTCTTATTCACCTTAGCCTTGTCGGCCAGCTTCGACTCCTTCCCGTACTCTACGAACAGATTCTCGTTCCTGACCTCGTCTATAGCGAGGTTGTGAGAGAAGGGGACGCGCTTCCGGGCAGCGCCGAAGTTCGCCGCGCAGATTGGATCACGAGGGTACCTCATGATCACCGCGCGCCTCTCCTTCAACTCCTCCGCGCCCAACTCGACCCGGGGGAGGCTGCGGCGATTTGGCTGGCAGTGGAACGAAAGGCCACTCTGGTTCTATCGGACGATCGACCGGCTCGATTGGCGGCTGAGCAACTCGGCTTGTCTGTCAGGGGGACTCTCGGGATTCTCGTCGAAGCCAAACGACGAGGCGAGATCCCGGAGATCGCACCCATGATGGCCGGATTGAAGAGTCGAGGAGTCTGGTTGTCGGATCGACTCGTTGCACGCATCCTGGCCGAAGAGGGAGAAAGTGGTCTCGGAGCCTGATGCACTTCGATCGCCACCTGGCGAGGCGAGGGCCCTAGCCTCCTCGGGGTTCTCGTTCAATGTATTCACCTGGGCGATTCGGAATCGCACTTGGTTCCAGAAGAAGTGGGTGGCTACCCGAGATGGAGGAAAAATAGCCGCCCAAGTCCCTCTTCGATCTCGGTGCCATACTCTAAGAGATTGGTCCACTTGGTTGGACTTTCTTTTTTGAGTCCGTCTCTGAAAGTTAGTGGCACTCTCAGAGGAGTTTCTATGACGATCTCAACTGCTACCGGGCCTATGAAACAAGCGAACCCTACACCAACGAGAAAAGTAATCGCGGGAGGTATTGCAGGAGCACTGGCGACCATTGGTGTGTTCATTCTCAACACCTACGTGCTTCCGCCTGACAAGCCGCTTACGGCCGAAATATCTGCTGCCATCACCACAGTTTTGTCCTTTTTAATTTCATATTTGGTGCCACCGTCATCCAGCGATCAGATCACCGCAGCATAAGGCGGCGAAAGACAGTGCATTAGGTGGCTACGAGGGAACGGTAGGTTGGCGAGGCAATTACTCCACCGGAACGGGCGGCGGCCCGTTCGGGATATACCCCTCGTAGACCACCCCCTTTGGTGTTCTCCTCGAACTCCCGTCGGATCTCGGCGCGCTTCTCCGGCTGCTCGAACAAATCGACCATAGTGGCGGCGAGGGTCTTAGCGGCGAAGGTCATTCCTTTGTGGCCGATCGACATGCCTCCGGAGGCCACCACGGGCCATGCGTGCCAGGGGGCTGTGGTGGAGGGAGACGTGGTTCGTTCAGAGGCTTGATCGAGCTGTCCAGGCCCTGGATGGGTTCCGGTTATGCAGCCGAAGATTCGCGCCGGGCTTCGATCTCTCGGCGCACCTTCGCGGCGCGCTGCTCGATATACGCCAGCTGTTCGGCGAAAGTAAGGTCGCGCATGTCAGCGCCCATCTTCTCTCGCGCCTTGCGCATGAACTCGACAGCATCGAATTTCTTAGTCTTCATTGCGAAAGATCTTCTGCTGGCTCCTGCTCTCTAGCAGAAGATATCCGAGTCGGAAGCTTGACTTTCACCCCTTCCCTCGCCCGATCCGCTCTGGGATTCCACACAGTCCGAACTTCGGCAGCCTCATGGTGTTGGAAGTTTCGCCTGGCCGTATCTTTTGCGATACACTGCGTCCGTGATAGAGATTCGGCAAACCGAGATTTTCTCTCACTGGTTTCGTTCCTTGCGAGATCGGCAGGCCCGGGCGCGAATTGAGGCACGCATCCGGCGGCTTACGCTGGGCAACACCGGCGACGTAAAACCCGTGGGTGATGGAGTCTCCGAGCTTCGGATCGACTACGGCCCCGGCTATCGGCTGTATTTCGTGCAGCGTGGGCAGGCGGTCGTGATCCTGCTGGCTGGTGGTGACAAGAGTACTCAGAGCCAAGACATCGTAACGGCTATTGGGTTGGCTCGCGACCTCTAGGAGGAAACGATGGCTAAAACACAAACGCGCCCGTGGGATGTGGTAGAGCACCTCGAAACCGAGGAAGACATGGCCGCCTATCTCGAGGCCACCCTTGAAGATGGCGACCCGGCACTCATAGCCGCCGCGCTCGGAGATATCGCGCGTGCTAAGGGAATGACACAGATCGCCCGCGAGACCGGCCTCGGGCGTGAGAGCCTCTACAAAGCGCTGTCGCCGGAAGGCAATCCCGAGTTCGCCACCGTACTACGGGTCGTGCGCGCGCTCGGCCTGCAGTTGCACGCTTCTCCTGCCGGGACAAAGGCCGCCTGAGGTTGTCGTTCAAGCGGGTGCTTAGGCCGTTTTCGGGTTTGAGACCCTCAGTCCTCCGGCACGGGCGGCGGCCCCGCCGGGATATACCCGTTGTAGACCACCCCCTTGGTGTTCTCCTCGAACTCCCGTCGGATCCCGGCGCGTTTTTCCGGCTGCTCGAACAAATCGACCATGGTGGCGGCGAGGGTCTTGGCGGCGAAGGTCAGTCCTTTGTGGCCGATCGACATTCCGCCGCAGGCGACTACGGGCCAGGCGTGCCAGGGGGCGGCGACGGGGGCGGTGGTGACTGAGACGTGGAGGATCGGCACGTTCCAGCTCACGTCGGCGACGTCGGTCGAGCCTCCTTCGGGATCACCGGGATTCTCGTCGAGCGGCTTGATCGATCCGTCCAGGCCCTTCGGCTCGGTATTGGTCTCGGTTTGGATCTTCTTGGCGAACTCCTGCTCTTCCGCGGTGTACTGGATCGGTCCCAGCCATTCCATGTTGGCTTGGAGGAGCCGCTCTCCGGCGCGGTTGACCAGCATCTCGTAATCTCCGGACTGGACGCGCAGGGTGCTTTCGACATCGGCCGCGAGCGCGGCTCCTTGCGCCATTTTGCGCACCCGCTCCATCAGCTCGTCCACCGAGGCGTGCTTGCTGTCCCTCACCCAGGCCCAGACTTTGGCGTGGTCCGGCACCACGTTCGGCACGTCGCCGCCGTCTTGGATGACGTAATGCATTCGGACGCTCGGCCGCACGTGCTCGCGCATCATGTTGAGGGCGTGGGTGAAGATTTCCAGGCCGTCCAGGGCGCTGCGGCCGTTCCATGGATCGAACGCCGCGTGCGACGCCTTGCCGTGGAACTCGACGACGAAATCCACCAGGGCCTGCGTGCTCTTGGTGTCCGCGCGGTTTTCGTCGGAAGGGTGCCAAGCCAGGGCCACGTCCACGTCCTTGAACAGGCCCTCCCGCAGAATGTAGAGCTTGCCGCCGACGGACTCCTCGGCCGGCGTGCCGTAGAAGCGCACGGTGCCGTGGAGCTTGCCGGCGGCGATCAATTCCTTCACCGCCACGGCCGCTCCCAGGCTCGCCGCGCCGAACAGGTTGTGGCCGCACCCATGGCCGGGGGCACTGGCCGTGAGCGCTTCCTTCGTCGGCTGCGCCTTCTGCGAGATTCCCGGCAGCGCGTCGTACTCGCCGAGGATGGCGATCACCGGCTTGCCCTCGCCGAAGCTCGCGACGAAAGCCGTCGGCATGCCCGCGACACCACGCTCCACCTTGAAGCCCTGCGCCTCGGCATAGTCGGCGAGCACCTTCGCGGAGCGCTTCTCCTTGAGCGCCGTCTCGGCAAACGCCCAGACCTGGTTCGCCAAGTCCACCAGCTCCTGCCGGTGAGTATCCACGGAAGCGACCGCGGCCACCTTGCCGGGGCTCGCCTTGGCCGGCACCGCCGGTTTGGCCGCGACCAGGCCGGGAAGGCTCAAGAAAAGCACGGACAGCACGAACGCGGATCGACGATGGAGCATCGGATCTCCCCCCTGCAACGAACTTGGACCGGCGTTTGACAGCCCCGGGAAGATATCAGGTGACGTTCGATTGTCCCCGCCCGATCCGCTCCAGTATCCGATACAGCCCGAACTTCGGCAGCCTCAAGTAGCCGAACCAGGCCGCGGCAGCGAGGGTTCCTTCGGTGAGGTACTCGCGCAGCCAGTCTCCCGCTTGGTGCGGGTCACGCATTTTCAAGCCGGCTCCGTTTTCAACCGCCCAGCGGCGGTTGTAGCGCTCGTGGACTCCGACCGGTCGGGTGAGGACGAGAGGGAGACCGAGGGCGCCGAAGAAGACCATTTCGGACGGCTTGGTGAACAACAGGTCGGCTTCTCCCAAGAGGGCGTGGAAACGATCGAAATAGGTGTCGTGATCGGCTTCGAGCAGGATCGAAACGGGTTGCTCGGGCACGGCGCCGTGCACGGATTCGATTCCCGGAGCCAGGCAGGATTCGAGGCCCGCGGCACGCACTTCGAGGGCGAAACGGGCGGCCACCTCGCGGCGGATGCCCGCGACGAGCGTCAGGCGCAGACGGCCTTGCTCGATCAGAGGGCGGAGGCTCGGCAGAAGCGCCGCGGCGAGATCGGCTTGCGCCCCCGCTCCGCCTACGGCGAACACGGCGAGCGGCGGGCGGCCTTCCTGTTCGGCCCGAAGGGCGCCGAGGAAGTGGTCGATTTCCGAGCCTACCTGTTCGCGGAAGACCCCTTTCGGATCCAGCCGCACCAGGCGCGCCGCGAGGTCGCGGCGCAGGGTGGGGAGATCTTCTCCGCCGAGCCGCTCGGCAGGGAGGGGAAATCCGGTGACCTCGATCCGCTCGCGCGGCACGCCGTAGGCGATCAGCCGCCGCCGGGCTCTGCGGGTAGGGGCCAGGTAGTTGATGCGGGTCTTGCTCGGCTCGCGCGGCGCCCAGGTGCGGTTCAGATCGACGTCGGTTGCCACGCAGTAGATCTCTTCCACCCCGAAGCGCTCCGCGGCGAGCGCAGGGGCGAAGAACGTCGAGACGAGAGGCGCGCCGGTTTCGAGCAGATGGCGGGCGAGACCGCGCCCCAGCCCCCGGTCGATGAAACGGCCGAGCGAGCGCGATTGAAACGTCGGCGCCGAAAGGTCGCGATGCGGATAGAGCGGCGGAATCGAGGTCACGGCTTCGAGCAGCGCTTCGAGCGGCGCGCCGATGAGCGGTAGTTGCGAGGCGCGCGAGGTGATCTCGTAGAACCGGCGCGAGGCCCGCCAGAGCCGCTGCTCCTCCTTGCCCGCCACGGGCGCCCGGTCGACCAGCGTCACCTTCGTGCCCAAGGCATCCGCCAGCGCCCGCGCCGCCCGCAGGTGGCCGTAGCCCATCTCGACCCCGGCGACAAGGGCCCCGCTCATCCAGCGAGCGCCCGCACCACGAGCCCCACCGCCGTGCCGACCAGCGAGCCGGCGAGGACATCGAGCGGGTAGTGGGCGCCGAGGTAGACGCGGGAGATGGCGATGGCCGGGGCGAGCGCGAGCATCAGCGCGCCGAGCCCCTGGCCGGCTCCGGCGAGCGCTACGGCGATCGCGAACGCCACGGCGGTATGGCCGGAGGGGAACGAGAACGCATCCGGGCTTTCGACCAGGGCGGAGAAACCGTGGAGCCCCGAGGCGGCCGGGCGCGGCCGGTTCCACAGCCGCTTCAGGATCTGCGAGAGGAGGACCGCGCCGAGCGCCGCTTCGGCGAGCAGCGCGGCATTCTTCGGGCCTTCGCCGCCGGAGCCCGCAAGCACCAGGCAGACGACCGCCCAGCTGGCCGGATCGCCGAGGCGGGTGAGGGCGGAAAGGATGCGCGTCGCGAGCCGGGAGTGGAAGCGGCAGACGCCGAGCAGCAGGTGGCGGTCGAACCGGTCGAGCCGGGCACGCAGCGTGGCGCGGCCGAGCGAGGTGTCCAGCGAATGGGGATCGGCGAGCGGCTTCGCGTTCATGCGGCGATCCTTTCCGGCGATCCTTCGACCCTTTCGAGCACCGTTCGAACGGGCGCCTCGACCGGCGTAAGCCGGCTCCCCTTCCCGATGCGGAGGAGGTGGCCGCGCCAGCTGATCGTGCTCCGGAACCAGCCGGCGAGCCAGAGCGAGAGCGCTGCGAAATCCTTCGCCGGAATCGCGGCGAGATCGGCCAGCTCGGCGGGCCGCGGCGAGGCGAGAGCCCGGCGCGAGAGCGAACGGGTAAGGGCAAGATCGAGCGCGATCCGCGCGACGAGCCCGACGGCCGCGGCGAGCGCGAGGCCCGGACGGGAGGCGGCCAGCGCGGCGACCCCCGCCGCGAGCAGCCAGGGAGTTGGAACGAGCAGCGGCTCGGCGAGATAGGCGCAGGGCGAAAGGCTACGCCGCATCGCGGCCCACCGGAGATGGCGTTCGGCGAAGGCCCCTACCCTCCGCCGTTCGTGGCGGACGGCGACGACGTAAGGCGAGAGGGCGACCCGGAAGCCCGCCGCAGCGAAGCGGCGGCCGATCTCGTAGTCCTCGGCGAGCACGTCTTTGACGTCGGCCAAGCCGCCCAGACGTTCGAGGTCGCCTTTTCGAAAAAGCATCGATTTGCCCACCACGATCGGCTGGCGAGTGAGACTCGCGAGCGAATCCGCGCCGCATACCGCGGAGGCGACGAACGAGTTCCATTGCAGGTTTTCGAGCCGCGCGCCGAAAGTCTCGCCTCCCACCCCGGCGAGCACCGAGCCGACCAAGCCGACTCTCGGATCTTCCGTCTCGGCGGCGAGCGCGCGCAGATAGCCGCGGTCCGGACGGACGTTCGAATCCGAGATCAACAGCAGCTCGTGGCGCGCATGTCCGGCGAGCGAAGCGAGGTTGGTGACCTTGGGGTTCCAGCCGAACCGGGGCGCGCTCGAAACGATCCGGATCTCGACCTCCGGGAACGCTCGCCGAAGATCCTCGGCCAGCCCGAGCGCCGGATCGGCCGGATCCTCGCAGCCGAGGATCAGCTCGAAGCGCGGATAATCCTGGCGCGCGAGCGCCGCGAGATTTTCGAACAATCCCTCGTCCAGCCCGCAGAGCGGCTTGAGCACCGAGATCGGCGGCAGCTCCGATTCGGGCCGGCGTGGGGAAATTTTGCGCCGGAGCGCCGCGAACACAGAACCCGCTGCGGCGAGCGTCGCGATCAGCGAAAGCGCGGCGAGCACGGCCAGAGCCAGGGCGAGATCGGCGGCGAGGGTAGGGCTCGACACGCAGTTAGGATGGCAATCGCCGATGGCGCGCGCGTGACAGCGGAAAAACGATGAAGGGGCGCTGCTTGCTGCGCCCTCGGACCGCGTCGGCCTGCCCAAGAGGGACAGCAAGCAGCGCCCCTACATCGATAGACTTCGCTTGCCACCCCAAGGAGCGCCCATGGATTTCGCCCCATCCCCTCGCACCCTCGACTACGCCCGGCGCATCCGCGCCTTCATCGCGGAGCGTATTTTGCCGGTCGAGGAGAAGCTGTTCGATCCGGAGGTTTCTCGCCAGGGCGCGGATTGGACGCAGTGGACCGAGGCGCCGGAGATCGCGGCGCTCACTCGCGAAGCGAGGGCGGCGGGGTTGTGGAACCTGTTCCTGCCCGATCCGGAGCACGGCGCCGGGCTATCGACCGTCGAGTACGCGACGCTTGCCGAAGAGATGGGGCGTAGCGTGCTCGCGCCCGAGATCTTCAACTGCAACGCGCCCGATACCGGCAACATGGAGGTGCTTGCAAAGTACGGCTCGCCCGCGCAGAAAGCGGAGTGGCTCGCGCCGTTGCTTGCGGGCGAGATCCGCTCCGTGTTCTGCATGACCGAGCCGGAGGTCGCCTCTTCGGATGCGACGAACCTGATGGCGACGATCGAAGAGCAGGGAGATGGCCTGATTCTGAACGGCCGCAAGTGGTGGTCCACCGGGCTCGGCCATCCGCGCTGCCGGCTCGCTCTGTTTCTAGGCCGTTCGAACTCTGAAGCGCCCCGGCACCAACAACACAGCCTGGTGCTCGTGCCGCTCGATACGCCTGGCGTCACGATTCGCCGAATGCTGCCGGTGTTCGGCGAATACGACCCGCCGTACGGCCACGGCGAGGTCGATTTCGTCGACGTACGTGTGCCGCGGGAGAACCTGGTGCTGGGCCTCGGGCGCGGCTTCGAGATCGCCCAAGGTCGCCTCGGCCCAGGGCGAATCCACCATTGCATGCGCTGCTTGGGCGCGGCGGAGCGAGCGCTCGAATTGCTGATTCGGCGGGGGCTTTCGCGCGTCGCGTTCGGCAAGCCGCTGATCGATCTTGGGGGAAACCGCGAGCGGGTGGCCGATTTTCGCATCGCGATCGATCAGGCGCGGCTGCTCACGCTGCATGCCGCCTGGCGGATCGATCAAGTGGGGGCGATCGCGGCGCTTTCCGAGATCTCCGCGATCAAGGTCGTCGCGCCAAACGTGCTTCAAAACGTGGTGGACGCCGCGATCCAGATCCACGGCGGCGCCGGGCTTTCGCACGACACGCCGCTTGCCGCGCTGTTCGGCCTCGCCCGCGTGCTCCGGCTCGCGGACGGTCCGGACGAGGTCCACCGGGCGCTGATCGCCAAGGCCGAGATCGCGAAATATTCGGTCAAGCATCGTCCATCGGGCAGCTCGGCGGCATGAGACCAACCCCCGTAGGGGCGCACGGCCGTGCGCCCTTGGCTGACGCGGCCCGCGCCGTCAGGCCGGGAGAAGAGCTCGACGTCCCCGCCGTCGACACTTGGCTGAAACCGCGTGTCCCCGGTCTCGCCGGCACACCACGCGTCAGCCAGTACACGGGCGGCGCTTCGAACTGGACCTATCGCCTGGAGTATCCCGAGCACGATCTGATCCTCCGCCGCCCGCCCGCGGGAACCAAGGCGAAATCGGCGCACGACATGGGGCGCGAGTTTCGGGTCCAAGCGGCGCTTGGCTCCTTCTATCCGGTGCCCGAGATGATCGCGTTGTGCGAAGACCCTGAGGTGATCGGCGTGCCGTTCTACGTCATGCGCCGGATCGCGGGGCGGATCCTGCGGGCCCGGTTACCGCAGGGGTTTTCGCTCGCCCCGGCCGCCGCCCGCGCTCTCTCCGAGCACGCGATCGATCAACTGGTCGCCCTCCATCGGGTCGACGTGCGCGCCGCCGGGCTCGAATCTTTGGGCAAGGGCGCCGGCTACTGTCGGCGGCAGATCGAGGGGTGGAGCGAGCGCTACCGGAAAGCGCGGACCTGGAACGTGCCGCGTTTCGAGAAGGTGATCGATTGGCTCGCGGCGCACACGCCCGACGACGTGGCGACCTCTCTGATTCACAACGATTTCCGCCTCGACAACCTGGTGCTCGATCCGGAGGATTCCACTCGGATCGTCGGCGTGCTCGATTGGGAGATGGCGACCCTCGGCGATCCGCTGATGGACCTCGGCAACTCGCTCGCTTATTGGGTGGAGGCGGCGGACGGTCCCTTCTCCCGCGCGCTCCGCCGCCAGCCGACCCACCTGCCCGGCATGCTCACCCGGCGCGAGGTGGTCGTCCGCTATGCCGACCGGACCGGATTTGTGCCGCCGAGCTGGACCTTCTACGAGGTCTACGGCGTCTTCCGGCTCGCCGGGATCGCGCAGCAGATCTACTACCGCTACCATCACGGGGAGACCCGGAACCCGGCGTTCCGCCACTTCTGGCTCTACGTCCATCTTCTTCATCGGCGTTGCCGGCGGCTGATGCGACGGAAGGGTTGACCTTTACTCGATCAAGGATCTTCCTCATGCCTTTTTCCATCACGACCGAGCGCCTGCTAATCCGCCCTTGGGAGCCCTCCGACCGCCCGGCGTTCGCCGCCCTCGCGACCGACCCCGAAATGATGCGTTTCATGACCGGCGGCAGGCCGTTTAGCGACGAGGAGATCGACGGCTACTTCACCCGTCAGGCCGGGACGCTCGAAGCGAACGGTTTCTGCCTCGGCGCGTTGGTCGAACGCGCGACGGAGCGGACGATCGGCCTCGCCGGCCTCCAGCTACTCGGCTCGACGGGCGAGCTCGAAACCGGCTACTGGGTCGCCCGCGACTTATGGGGGAAGGGTTATGCCACGGAAGCCGCGAGCGGCGCGCTTCGCCACGCGTTCGAGACCGTCGGTGGAGCGCGGGTGATGGCGATCACCGACCATGAAAACCGGGCCTCGCGCCGGGTGATGGAAAAGATCGGCATGACCTACCTGCGAGACACCAACGGGGTTGAGCTTGGCCACCGGATGCCGGAGATCGAAGTGGTTCTGTACGCGATCGAGCGCGACGCCTGGGCGGCGCGGCAGGGCTGATAGCAGCGACACCGCACGGTGTTGCCGAAGCCTCTTCGGCCTCATAGACTTCGATGCGAGGCTCGGGATGCTCCGAACCCCGTCGACGTAACCAAGGAGATTTTCCGTGAAGACCCAGAAGCTTCTACCGACGTTCGCTCGTTCGCTCGCGCTGATTGGAATCGTCGCGCTTTCCGCCTCCCCCGCACTCGCCGCGGCGCGCGTGATCAAGCTCACCGGCACCGACGCGATGAAATACAACCTCGCGCAGATCACCGCCAAGCCCGGCGAAGAATTGACCGTCCAGGTCACCGGCATAGGCACCCAGGACAAAGCGGTCATGGCCCACAACTTCGTGCTGCTCGCCCAAGGGACCGACGTCAACGCCTTCGTCGTGGCCGCCTCGGTCGCGCGCCCCACGCACATCCCGAAGCAGGAGAAGTGGAAGAAGGCGATCCTCGCTTCGACCAATCTCGCCGGTGGCGGTGAGACGGTCTCGGTGACGTTCAAGGCTCCGGCGAAAGCCGGCGCCTACACCTACGTCTGCACCTTCCCCGGTCACTACAACGGCGGCATGAAGGGCGTTCTGACCGTCAAGTAGGGCGCGGCAGAGTTTCGACATCGCGGGCTCTCCCGGTGAGAGCCCGCGCACCGGCTGATAGGGGCGGCTCCGCTAACTTCCGAGGCCCAACTCTTCGATCGAATTCACTTCCAAGATCCGTTCGACGAGGCCTCTCAGCTCATCGAGCGATTCGATCGCCCCGATCCGGCCGCGAACCGCTTGGGAGACTTTCCCAAACCGCTTGGCCAGGAGGCGCAGCAGAGTGTCGCGGACTCCTTGCTCGATGCCTTCCCTCACACCCTGCTGAATTCCCTTCTTGACGCCCTGCTTGACCCCCTGTCGAAGGCCCTTTTTTACACCCTTTTCGATTCCCTTCTGGGTGTACTGAATGGCCATCCGATCTTCCCATGTAAGTTCCATCGCTTCGACCTCCGGGTTCTTCTGGGCGAGGCGCAGGGCGGTGTACTCCTCCGCCTCGCGTCCTGCCAATTGTAGGTATGTTTCGACACAATTCGTCAAGAGAAATCGTTCGCCCTCGCGGAGCGAGGCTTTGGCGATCTTCCGCAGCAGCTCCAGTTTGAGCTTGGCGCGCCCGGTCTCGCCCGGATGGGCGAGGGCGGCAAGCGCCCAAGCGAGAGGCTCCGGGCGTTCGAGGAGCGCTTGCGCCGGGAGCTTGGACAGGCCGAACGACAGGTAGCGGAAGCGGTGGACCTCCCAGTCTGATGCCCGTTCGAAGTAGTCGATCCTCTCGCCGCCGGGCGGACCGCCACGCAGGAAGACGACGATCGACACCACAGGCAGGGCATAGCGCACATAGAGCTGATGCGAATAGCGCCAAAGCCGATAGCCCATGTCGCCGCAAAAGCGGCGCTCGATCTCGACGTGGATCAAGATGTTTCGCGGGGGCTCGCGGCCGGAGAGTGCGGCAACCAGATCGGCCTCGCGGCGCCGGCCTTCGGGCACTTCGAGAAACACCTCCTTGTCCAGAAAGGTGACGCTTCCCGAGCCGGGGTCAGCCGGGAGCAAGGCCGCCAGGCCGACGTCGGCGAGAAGCAGCAGGTCCGGGAAGAAGGTTCGGAACAGGTCTTTGAAAAGCTGGTCGTGACGGGTCATGGCAGGCACGTACCTCCTGCCACCTACCAGACGAAAGACACCCCGATGGACCTTGCAGTTCGGGGCTCGCGACTCGAATTTCGTGTTTGGCCGGCTCCATTGCGGGCTCCCCCGGCAGGAGCCCGCAGTCTTTCACCGGAGCTTCCGCCGCCAGGCCTCTAGCGGATCGGATCGAGGCGAATCGGGAAATCGAGCACGTTGCCGAACTGGGGCACGAAGGCGCAGCCGGTCGGCGCGGTGTTGTAGGACAGGATTGCGCGGGCCTGGAACGTCGGTCCGATTGTCACCGTCGTGGTCGTCGTGTTGCCCGTATCGGTGCGCGGACCGCCCGGCGGGACGAAGTCGCGATAGACCGCGTAGTTCCAGGGGGCCGACGCGCCGTTCGATTCGTTGTGGACGTGGGTCGTGACCTCCCCGACCACCTCCGACTGGGAGAAGACGGCGTCGCCGTTCCAGTCGATGCAGAAGAGGACGTGCTCGAAGGCGCCGAAACCGTCGATCGCGGTGCCGTAGCAGCTCGGCCGTTTGATCTCGAGGATGCACTCCAGCCGCGTCTCCTGGGCATAGAGACCGCAGGCGGTCAGCTCCTCGTAGGTCGTGATTTCGGGTGACGGGGGGAAGGGAATCGCCCGCAGGCAGAGGGGGAGCGGATCGGGGTCGATCTGGGCTAGCGCCGCGGAGCCCGCGAATGCGGCGAGGACGAGAAGAAGGGTGAAGACCAAGAAGCGAAGTTTCATGGCACAGCCTCCTTGAAGGTTCCCGACGTGGGCGACCGGGCGGAAGCGGAGCCTCCCGCCCAACGTACGGGCGGGTCGCGACGTGGACGGCGCAAGACCCTACTCTTCAAGGTGAGGAAGAGCGGAGATTCGAGACAACGGAAAGGCGCGGTCGTTAAATCTCCACCCCGCCCATCAGCCAGAGCAGGATCGCCTTCTGGGTGTGGAGGCGGTTCTCGGCTTGGTCGAAGATGCGGCTCTGCGGGCCGTCGCAAACCTCGGCCGAGACCTCTTCGCCACGGTGGGCCGGGAGACAGTGGAGGAACACAGCGTCTTTTTTGGCCAGCGCCATCATCGAAACGTCCACCTCGTATCCTTCGAAAGCCTGAAGGCGGATCGCCGCTTCGGCTTCTTGGCCCATCGAGGCCCAGACGTCGGTGGTCACGCAATCGGCGTCGACGACCGCCTGGCGCGGATCTTCGGTCAGCTCGATCGTGGTTCCCGCGGCGGTCGCGTCCTCGCGAGCCTGGGCCAGGTACTTTTCCTGCACCTTGTACCCCTGCGGCGAGGCGATCGCGATGTTCATTCCGCACTTGGCGGCGCCGAACATCAACGAGTGCGCCATGTTGTTGCCGTCGCCCACGTAGGCGATCTTTCTGCCCTTCAAGTCGCCGAAGATCTCCGTCAGGGTGAAGTAGTCGGTGAGCCCCTGGCAAGGGTGCAGATCGTCGGTCAGGCCGTTGATCACCGGAACCGAGCCGTATTTCGCCAGATCGGTGACCGTCTGGTGCGCGAACGTGCGGGCCATGATGCCGGAGACGTAGCGCGAGAGCACCTGCGCGGTGTCCGAGATCGGCTCGCCGCGGCCGAGCTGGATGTCGCGGCTGGAGAGGAACAGCGCATGGCCGCCCATCTGGAACGTGCCGACCTCGAACGAGACGCGGGTGCGGGTGGAGGATTTCTCGAAGATCATCCCGAGCGTCTTGCCGGCGAGCGCGGTCGCGTACTTGGCCGGGTTCTTCTTGACGTCGGCCGCGAGCCGGAACAGGCCGGCGACCTGGGAAGTCGAAAGATCATGGATCGAGATCAGGTGGCGGTGGGCCATGAAAGCTCCTAAGAGTGCAGGCGCGTCGGTGTCGCGCCGAGTTTTTGGTTCAGGTGTTGGAATGACCTACGGCACGATGCGGGTGCCGCTCTCCCCTTCGAGCGCCGCTTCGAGGTGCTCGATGTTCGTGATCAGTGCGGGGCGGCCGGTCGCGGCGACGAAATCGATCGCCGCCTCGATCTTCGGCCCCATGCTGCCGGCCGGAAACTGTCCCTTGTCGAGCAGGTGGCGCGCCTCGGAAAGAGGCAAAACCAAGAGCGGCTCCTGATCTTTGCGGCCGAAGTTCTTCACCACCTGCGGCACACCCGTGAGCAGGATGAACAGATCGGCTTTCAAATCGCGGGCGAGCAGGGCCGAGGTGCGATCCTTGTCGATCACCGCCTCGACCCCCACCAGACGGCCGCTCCCCTTGCGCACGACGGGAATGCCTCCGCCTCCCCCCGCGATCACCAGGTGCCCGTGGTCGAGCAGGCTGCGGACCGCGGTGAGGTTGACGATTTCGAGCGGGCGCGGGCTGGGCACGACTTTGCGCCAGCCGCGGCCGGAGTCCTCGACCATCTTCCAGCGCAGGCGCCGCTGCAGCTCGATCGCGCGATGGCGGGCGAAGAACGGACCGATCGGCTTGGACGGCGCGCGAAACGCCGGATCGTCGCGATTGACCGTCACGAGCGTCAAGACGGTTGCGAGCTGGCGCTTGATGTGCTGCGAAGCGAGCCGGTTGCGGATCGCCAGCTCCAGCAGGTAGCCCATGCCCCCTTCGGTCTCGGCGACTGCGAAATCGACCGTGCCGGGCGGTACTTTGGCGGCCGCCTCTTCCATCTGGATCAGCACCTGGCCGACCTGCGGGCCGTTGCCGTGAACGCAGACCAAGTCGTAGCCGCGACGGGCGAAATCGGCGAGCCAGACCGCCGCGCCCTCGGAGCGGCGCAGCTGCTCGGCGACCGTGCCGTCGTCTTCCGGACGGAGCAACGCATTGCCGCCGAAGGCGACCACGGCGAGCGGGCGGTGCGCCTTCTGGGTCGCGACCGGCGCGAGGTTCTCGTCGGTGGCGGCGGGAATAGTGGTCGCGGGCGCCGCCTTTTTGGCTGCGGCGCGCGCGGCGGCCGGGGAGGACACCGCTTTCTTCGCGGGTTTCGTTCCGCTCGGCTTAGCCGCGCCGGCCTTGCTCGCGGCGGTCTTTTTCGCGCTCACAGGGAGTCCCTTTCGATCGGCATCGTCATGCAGCGCGGGCCGCCCCGGGCGCGCGACAGCTCGTTGTCGAGCAGGCTGATCACCGTCGGCCCCTGGCCGAAGACCTCGGTGCGCCCGGCTAGAAGATCCTCGGCCTCGATGATCCGCCAGCCGCGGCGGGAGAGCTCGTCGAACGTCCGCCGGTTGCGGTGGTAGAGCAGGATCACCCCGGGCGCCACGGCGAATGCGTTCGCGCCGTCGGTCCACTGCTCGCGCTCCTGTTCGAGCCGATCGGTTCCGCCGCAAGGGACGACTTCGAGGTCCAGGCCGAGATCCGCGAGGGCGGCTAGCAGAGAGGGCCGCACCGCGAACGTCAGCTCTTTGGCATAAAGGTCGACGTAGTAGACATGGGCCGATTCGGCGCGCCCGGGCTCGATCACCGGCAGGTGGGCTAGACACGTTCCGTGGTCGATCTGGGTGAACACGGTGTCGAGGTGCATGTAGGAGCGCGAGCGCGGCAGCTCGACCAGGATCAGGTGCCGGAACGAGGTCTCTTCGAGCCGCAGGTATTCGGCGAGAACCTCGACGCCGCGCCGGTTGGTCCGCTCGGATACGCCGACGCAGACGATCTCCGGGCTCATCACCAGGACGTCCCCCCCTTCAAGATTCGGATAAGGGTAGGACGGATCGTGATGGCGCGCGCCGGAGGGGGGCACCTCGATCTCGAAGATCGCCCCGAGCCCGGCGAATTCGGGATGGTGGCGGACCACGAGGCCGGACAGGAGCGGCTCGCGCTCGCGCGCCTCGGTCGCCATCGAGGAGATCACCGCGCGATTGCCCAGGATGACCATGGGATCGCGCTGGAAGAAGTAATTGGGCAGGGGAGTGAGATCGAAGATCTTCCGCCGGCCGAGGTCAGGCGAGGCCGAGAGCGTGCCCTCGATCAGGGCCGAAGCGAGCGCGCCGGGCGCCAGCTCGCCGAGCGCCAAGACGTCGTCGCGGGCGACTCCGTATTCGGTCTCCAGGTCGAGCAGGAGCTGAGCGTGCGGCTCTTCGTTCGCGAGCAGCTCGGCGAGCAGGTCGCGAGGATCGAGAACCGAGACGCCCGCGCTCGCGAGCACGCCGCGAAACGAGTCGTGCTCTTCGCGCGCGCCGTCTCCGAACAGGATGTCGTCGAACAGCAGGGCTTCCATCATCGAGGGGACCATCCGGTCGATCTCCCGGCCGGGGCGATGCACCAGGACGCGCCGCAGGCGTCCGATTTCCGAATCGACGTGAATCGACATAAGAGGACTCTGAATTCCGAAGTACGTCGGGTGAAACGAGGGGGAACGGGAGCAGCCCGTCTCCGGACCGAGCGCGGATTGTACCAGAGGCGCTTTTGAAACCCGATAAACTCTCAGACCGCCATGACTCCATCCCTCGACGATTTCCCGCAAAACCCCCTGTACGAACGTTACGCCTCGCGCGAGATGATGCGGATCTTCTCCGCCCGGAACCGCTACGGCACTTGGCGGACGCTGTGGATCGCGCTCGCGGAGAGCCAGCGGGAGCTGGGCCTGCCGATCTCCGAGGCGCAGATCGCGACGCTCAAAGCCATCGCGGGCGATCTCGATCTCTCCCGCGTCGCCGAGCTGGAACGGCGGACGCGCCACGACGTCGTCGCCCATCTGCGCCACTATGCCGAGCAGGCTGACGCGGTGGAACTCGGCGCGGGCGGCATCTTGCACCTCGGGGCGACCTCGGCGTTTCTGACCGACAACACGGACGTGTTGTTGATGCGCCAAGGGCTTCAGCTCCTGCGCCGAAGGCTCGGCGCGGCGGCCCGTTCGTTGGCCGCTTTCGCACGCCGGACGCGGGCAATCCCGACCCTCGCGTATACCCATCTCCAACCGGCTCAGCTCACCACCGTGGGCAAGCGCGCGAGCTTGTGGCTGCAGGATCTGCTCGAAGATCTGGCGGAAGTCGACCACCGGCTCGCGCGCCTGCGCTGCCGCGGGGCGAAAGGAACGACCGGCACGCAGGCGAGCTTTTTGACTCTGTTCGGTGGGGATCACGAGAAGGTCCGCGCGTTGGACCGGCGGCTCGCGGAACGGCTGGGCTTTGCCGAGAGCTTCGCGCTCACCGGCCAGACCTACACGCGGAAGCAGGACAGCCAAGTCCTGCAAGGTCTAGCCGGCATCGGCGAAAGCTGCCACAAGCTGGGAACCGATTTGCGCCTGTTGCAGGGGTTGGGGGAGCTGTCCGAGCCGTTCGACGCCGAGCAAGTCGGTTCCTCGGCGATGGCGTACAAGAGAAATCCGATCCGCGCCGAACGAATGTGCGGCCTCGCCCGCCGGTTGATCACCGACGCGTTGAACGGTCCGCTCAACACGGCGACCCAATGGCTCGAACGGAGTCTCGATGATTCGGCGAATCGCCGGCTGGTGATCGCGGACATGTTTTTGACCGCCGACGCGGTGATCGGCCTCGCCGCGCACATCGCGAGCGGCCTCGTCGTGCGCGAGGTCTCGATCGCCGCGCGAATCGCCAAGGAGCTGCCGTTCATGGCGACCGAAACATTGCTGATGGAATCCGCCCTCCGCGGTGGCGACCGGCAGGAATTGCACGAGCGCATCCGCCGATACAGCCTGGAAACGCAAGCCGAGCTGGAGCAAGGCGGCGAGAATCGGCTGATCGAACGCATCGCGGCCGACGCCGATTTTCGCCTGACCCGCGAAGAGATCGAGCCGTGGCTCGACCCCCAAGCATTCACCGGCCGCGCGGCCCAACAGGTCGACGAATTTCTGGCGGAGATCGCCGAACCCGCGCTCGCGAACTTGGCTGAAGAGGAGGTCGAGGCGCCGCGGGTGTAGGAGAAGGAGATTGGCCGAAAAACCGCCTGTGTTACACTTCC
The DNA here is from genome assembly GCA_035995205.1 of Thermoanaerobaculia bacterium. GTDB lineage: Bacteria > Acidobacteriota > Thermoanaerobaculia > Multivoradales > UBA5704 > DASYKS01. The sequence goes on along the minus strand of DASYKS010000075.1, from coordinate 51,577 downwards.
ACCGCTCGCCGTAGTTATTTGCACGTACGACGCTGCACCGCTGTCCGACGGAGACTCTCCGGCGAACGAGCGTAAAGCTTGCCTCTCGACCAGAAATTTGGACCCGACCGCGTGGCGCAGTTGTTCTCGAATGCCGCGGCCGCTTCTCTTCGAGGGCGATGTCGGCGCATGCTTTTCCTTTCGGCCTGCGCCCTTCTGCCGTTCGTTCTCTTCGGTTGCTCCACCCTCCGAAAACCCGTTGCTGCAAAGACCACGCCGACGATCGGCCCGTTCTATTCCAAGGGCGTTGCCTCGTGGTACGGCGGGGAGTTTCACGGCCGGCGCACCGCGAGCGGCGAGCGCTACGACCAGTACGGCTTCACCGCCGCGCATCGCACCCTGCCGTTCGGCACGCGGCTCACCGTCACCAACCTCGCGAACGGTTTGAGCACGGTGGTCAAGGTCAACGATCGCGGGCCGTTCGCGAAGGATCGGATTCTCGATCTGTCCTACGGCGCGGCGAAAGCGATCGGCTTGGTCGGTCCCGGCACCAGCATCGTGCAATTGGAGTTGGTCGACGGTCCGCCGCCGCCGCCGCGCTACACCGTGCAGGTGGGAGCGTTCGCCGCGCCGGATCGCGCCAACGAGCTGCACGATCGGCTGCAGGGCACCTTCCCCGAAGTGTTCGTGCAGACCGACGGCACCTGGTATCGCGTGCAGGTCGGCGCCTTCGGCGAGCGCGATCAGGCCGAAGGTATGCGCCGCGAGCTGGCCGCGCTCGGCATGTCGGCGTTCGTGATCGCCGCGCAGTAGCCGACCCCTTCGCGCGGGTAGCGGTTCGTTTGCCTCCTCGCTCCTTCGGGCGCCTTCGGCAGCAGCCGGTCGCTGCGGGGCAAACGAAACCACTACCTTCACGCGCGCGCCATGCACCCCTCCCTAGAAGCGAGAAAAGCCCCGCGGCGGCTGCCGCGAGGCTCGAAGGTTTCCAGTTGGGGGGGGTGGACTACGACCGCTTGCGGGTCTTCTTGTTGACGGCCTCTTTGAGCTCTTTGCCCGCCTTGAAGCGGACGCTCTTGCTGGCCTTGATGGTAATGGTGGCACCGGTGGCGGGATTGCGCCCCTTGCGCGACGCGCGCTCGGAGATCGAGAAGCTCCCGAGCCCGGTCACTTTCACAGTGCCGTCGCTGTGCAGATGCTTGCGCACCGACGCGACGACCGCTTCGAACGCCTCGGCTGCTTGACGCTTGGTCAAACCTTCGACGGCCCCCGCAATATCCTCTACGATTTGTGCCTTACCCGCGGCCATACTGTCTCCTCCTTGAATTTCGCTCAGGTCAACAACGGTGGTCACAACATAAGTCAACACCTCGCGACCTGTCAAGGCGCGTCGGTGGCATGAAAACCAGCATCTTGCTGGGTTTTTTCGAGCACATGGACGGTAAAGCCGTCGTGCTCGTCGGCGGTCGGCAGGCGCCAGAAGCCGGGCGCCAGAACGCCGCGCGCGATCTGCGGCGGCAGCCGCGGCGCGAGGTCGAGCGGCGAAAAACCCGGCCGCGCGGCGAGGAAGCGGGCGATCACCTGCTCGTTCTCCTCTGCTTCGAGCGAGCAGGTGATCGCGATCAGCAGACCGCCCGGCACCACCAGCGGCGCGCTCCCTTCGAGCAGGCGCAACGCCTGATCGGCGAGGCGGCCGATCTCCGATTCGCTGATCCGCCATTTGAGCTCCGGATTCTTGCGCAGCGTGCCGGTTCCCGTGCAGGGCAGATCGAGCACGACGCGATCGAACGCGGCGGAGGCGAAAGGCGGCGCGCCTGCGTCGCCGATCAGACCGGGGAGCTTGCGGCCGAGCCGGCGCAGGTTAGCGGCGAGCGTCGCGTAGCGCGCGGGGGAGATGTCGGCGAGCGTCAAGCGCACCGAGGGCTCCCAGGCGAGCAGCGAGAAGCTCTTGCCCCCCGGCGCCGCGGCGGCATCGAGAATGCGCTCGCCCGGTCGCGGCGGCGGGATCAGCGCGGAGGCTTGGCTCGCTTCGTCCTGGACGTAGAAATCGCCGCGGCGAAAGGCCTCGGTCGCGAACGGTTGGCCGCCGCGCACGGTAAGCCCCAACGCCGAAAGCGGCGTCGGCTCGACCTCCAGCCCCTCGTCGATCAACTGTTCGGCGAGTAGCTCCCGGCCACCGCGATCGCGAAACGCGAGCAGCTGGAGCGGCCGTTGGCGATTGTTCGCCGCGAGCAGGGCACGCGTGTCGGCCTCGCCGAAGCGCGCGAGCCAACGCCGGACCAGGAAGTCGGGATGGGAGAGCTCGATGCCTAGGCGCCGCACCGGGTCGGCCTCTTCGACCGGCCACTCTTCCAGCCGCGGCGCGCGCGCGATCCGGCGCAGCACCGCGTTGACGAAGCCGGCGGCGCCGCGGTGCGCCAGGTTGTGGACCTGCTCGACCGCCTCGTGGACGGCGGCGTGGGCCGGCACCCGATCCAGAAACAACAGCTGGTATACCGCGATGCGCAAAGGGGAACGCAGGGTCGGCTCGATCTCCTCCATCTGCCGATTGGCCGCGCGCGCTACGACATGGTCGAGCAGGCGCAGCCAGCGCAGGCTGCCGAGCGCGAGCTCGGTGAGCAACCCTTGATCCCGTTCGTCGAACCGGGCGAGCGCGCTGCCGAGAAAGGTGTCGATCGGCGCGTGCGAGGCGAGCACCCGATCGAGCACCCAGGCCGCCGCGATGCGCACGTTGTCCTGCTGCGTCCGCCGCGGCGTCAACCGACGGCTGGGCGGCGGCCCGGCGCTCGAAGCGCGGCCGGAAGGCGAGGAAGGACGATGTTTGCTCAAAGCGCGGTTCGTAAGATCAGGTGAAGCGCGCGCCGATGGCGATGCGCTCTCCGTTGACGAAGTCTACGGCCGAAAGCGGGCGCCGCCCCGGGCGTTGCAGCTCGGCGAGCGCGAGCACGCCGCCCGCGCCGCAGGCGACGTGAAGCCCGTCCTCGGCGAGCGCCACCACGGTACCCGGCGGGGCCGGGTCGGACGCCGATGAAGCGAGCGCCCGGGCGCGCAGGATCTTGACCGGCGTACCGGCCAGCTCGGCGGAAAGGCCGGGCCAGGGGGTGAACGCCCGCAGCCGGTCGGCAAGCGTCCGCGCGGAGAGCGACCAATCGATCCGGCCGGCGTCCTTGGCGAGCCGAGGAGCGTAGCTCGCGCGCGTGTCGTCTTGGGGCTCGACGGCGAGATCGCCCGCCTCCAGCCGGTCGAGCGTTTGCAGGATCAGCCGCGCGCCGACCGCGGCGAGGCGCGGCGACAGCTCCGCCGCGGTCTCGTCCGCGCCGATTTCGATTTTGTCCTGAAGCAGGATCGGCCCGGTGTCGAGCCCCTGCTCCATGCGCATCGTGGTCACGCCGGTCGCCGTCTCGCCCGCGGCGATCGCGGCTTGGATCGGCGCCGCGCCGCGGTAGGCCGGCAAGAGCGAAGCGTGCAGGTTGATGCAGCCGAGCCGAGGTGCCGCGAGCAGCCGGGTGGGGAAGATCTGGCCGAACGCGACGACGATTCCGACATCGAGATCGAGCGCCTCGATCCGCGCCAGAAATTCCGGATCGCGGACCTTCTCCGGCTGGGCGAGCAGCAGGCTTTCCGCGAGCGCGTAGCGCGCCACCGGCGGCTGTTGCACCCGGCCCCCGCGCCCCGCGGGCCGGTCGGGCTGGGCGACCACGAGCAACGGCGCCCGCCCCGCGCGCACCAGCGCATCCAGGGTGGGAACCGCGAAGTCGGGAGTACCAAAGAAAGCGAGGCGAGAGATCTGCGGCATTCGAGCCGGATCGTACCACCCCGGCCCGATTCGATTCAGGCCGGGGGTGACCCGGTCACAGCGGGTTGCCGATTTGAATATCCCGCTCGCCGATCAACGTCCGGGCGTTGTCATCGTCCACCACGATCACGTTGATCGAATGGCGGCCGTTCGAGAAGAGCGTCGTGTCGAGCGAGAACGTCCAGTTGGCGGTCGTGCTCTCGGGGTAGCCCGGATATTGGGCGTTCACGCCCGGGCTCGCGATGCCGGTCGTGGCGAGCCCCTGGAACACGCCGTCGACGTAGAACTGCACGGCGGTGATCCCTTCATGGTCGAGCGCCCAGCCGCGCGCTTCGACCGTGCCGGCATAGGTCAGGGCCTTCGTTGGATAGCCGATCAGGCCGAACGAGTTCTCGTTGCCGAGATCTTCGTCGCAGCTGAAGGTCACCGGCATCTCCGCGATGTTGACCACCTGGCCGAACAGGTCGCCGGAGCGGATCGTGATCGTGTGCGCCCCGGGGCCGTAGCCGCTAGCCATCAGCGCGCCGATGTCGAGGACGAAGCGCCAGCCCGCGTGGGGGCCGTTCGGCAGACCCGGGAACTGGTGCTCGATGTCGAGCCGGCGCAATCCGTAGCACTGGGTGAGGCCGCCTCGGATCGGCGAGTACTCGCAGTCCGATTGGGTGTTGAAGCGCTCGGCGCGATCGATCATCAGCTCGACCCAGCCGACCCCGGTATCGTCCGTCTGGACGCCTGAATCGAGCGCCCAACCGATCACCGCGTAGTACCGGCGCGGCAAATCCTCCGAGAGATCGTTGCACTTGCCGCGCATCTCGGCGTTCTGATTGGGGAAGTCGATCCGGCCGAACGGGGTCAGGTTGTGGGTGACGTTGTTGAACTCGAACACCCGGCTGGTGAGCAAGGTCACCTCGCCGGTGAGCGAGAGAACCCGCGGCTGCACGCGGTGCTGGCCGTTCAGGAAGCGGGTGGTGTCGAGCTGGTAGGCGAAGCCGGGCAGGCTCGAATTCGGATAGCCCGGGAACTGCTGCGTCACCTGCGGCCGGCTGCGGCCGTAGGTCGAGCGGCCGACGATCAGGCCGTCGACCACGATGTCGACCGCGGCGATCCCGTTGTCGTCGAGCGCCCAGCCGAACAGGGGCATCTGCCCCGAGCCGGCGTTGCCGCCGCCTACCTTTCCCCCGAACGAGCCGAACGGAGCCGCGGCGTGGGCGGCAGTGGCGCCCGCCAGGGCGAAGAGGACGATCGAGGCGAAGACCGCCCCGGTCAGAATTCGATTGCGCTTCATCGCTCTACCTCCAAAAGACCGCGAGCTTTTGCTGACATCGTACGGCAGCTATAAGAAAAAAGTCAATTTGGAACGGCACTTAAGAGGCTTCGGCGAGACCTCCGAGGAAGGCGTCCACCAAGAGCGGCAGATTCGCGAGGTCGTAGCCCCCTTCGAGGACCGCGAGCAGCCGGCCGCCCGCCACCTCGGAGGCGAGAGCGCCGAGCTGCCGGCCCCACGAAGCGAAACCCTCTTCGGTCACCGCCATACCGCCGAGCGGGTCGCCGCGCCAGGCGTCGAAACCGGCCGAAAGGAGCAGCACGTCGGGCCGGAAAGCGGAAAGCGCCGGCACGATCCGTTCGGCAAACGCCGCCGCGTATTCCTCGTCGCCCGTGCCCGCGGGGAGCGGCACGTTGAGCGTCGCCCCCTGGCCCGGCCCGCGGCCGATCTCGCTTGCCGCTCCGGTGCCCGGGTAGAACGGAAACTGGTGGGTGCTGGCATAGAAGACGTCGGTGCGCTCCTCGAACAGGTGCTGGGTGCCGTTGCCGTGATGGACGTCGAAATCGAAGATCGCCACGCGCTCCCAGCCTTTCCGGCGCAGATGCTCGGCGGCGACCGCCACGTTGTTGAAAAAGCAGAAACCCATGGCGAGCGCCCGCTCGGCATGGTGCCCCGGCGGGCGGACCGCCGCGAAGGCGCGCCCTCCGCCGTCGCTTACCGCATGCTCCGCCGCGGCAAGAGTGGCCGAAACGGCGGCCCAGGCGGCGTCCCAGGTGCCTTCCGAAAGGGGGTTGTCGGCCGAGTCGAGGAGCGCATCGCCCCGTTGCGAGGCGCGGCGGAAGCGCTCGACGTACGCCGGATCGTGAACCGCGGCGACCGCAGGCTCCGCGACCTCGCGCCCCACGCCCTCCTCCGTGACCGGCCAGCCGCGCGCTTTGAGGTGGGAGATCACGCCGATCAGCCGGTCGGGGCTCTCCGGATAGCCGCGCGGCGCCCGGTGCTCCAGGCATCGAGGCTCGGTGAACACCCGCACGCTCTGTACGCTTCGGTCCTGGCTCATCTGGGTTCCTCGCGGCCTTCAGGCAAGATTCTGAAGATCATAACGGAGCCGTCTCCGCGCCCGCCCCGCCTGGACCGGCGCCCGCTCGGGCGGCCAATTGGACCGCCCGCTCCCCGCGGACGCCGCGAAAGCGCGCCGGCAGGGCGATCCCCGCCTCGGCCAGACGCAGCCTCGTGCGGCCGACGATCGTATCGATCGTGTTCGGTTGCAGGCGGCGCGAACAGGCGACCGAGATCTGCTCGCTGCTCCATCCGGCCAGGCCGAGGCTCACGATGACCACGTCCCGCCCGGGGGTCCGGCCGCCGACGATCTCGCGCCAGCGTAAGACGGTCTCCCGCCAATGCTCCAGGGCGAGCAGCGTCCGCTCCGGCGAGGGGGACCGGTCGACGCAGCAGGCCGCCAGCCGGTCGGGTCCAATGTCGGCCAGGCCGCGGAGCAGGCCGGAGCCGCGCTTCGCCGCCCGGTCGCGGCGCACGCTGTCGAACGCCAGACGCTCGCCGACCCGGGCGAGAAAACCGGAGAGACCGAGCTCGCCGCCGCGCTCCGGCTCCAGCCGGCCGCAAGCCAACAGGCGGCAGTAGCTCTCCTGGGCGATTTCCTCGACGTCCTCGCATTGCGGTTCGATCCCGGCGCGCCGCAGCGCTCCGCGGATCGAGGCCCGCAGGCGCGGCGAGTGGCGCGCGACCAGAGCGTTCCAGCGCTCCTCTTCGAGCAGCCTCCGGCACGGCCCTGCCGGGCTCGGCACCGGACGGCGCGGCGGGAAAGGGTTCGGCCGGACGTCTCGGGAGGGGAAAAGAGGACGGCTGGGCGGGAGCTGCGGTTCGTTCGAGCGCTGGGGAGACTTGCGGGACTTCGTGGGCTTCATTGTCCGCTCCTGGTAGGGGAGCGGAGGCGGAGCGAGCTACGGCGGGGAGAACGAAAAACCCTTCGGCCCCCGCGGCGATCCGATTTCGGATCGAGCCGCGAGGGGCGAAGGGCAGGCAAATGATACCCGAAAACGCGGCGTTCGCAACAGGGATCGCGTCACGGCTCGGAATCGAGCGCTCTTCCGTGGGAAACTAGCCTCCCTATGACTCGCCTCTCCGTCGTCATTCCTGCGTACAACGAACGCGCCACGATCCACAACCTGCTCCAAAAGGTGGCGGCGGCGCCGCTCCCCCCGGGCGTGGGGCTCGAAATCGTGGTGGTGGACGACGGTTCGAAGGACGGCACCCGCGAGCTGCTGCGCGAGATCGCGGAGCGGGCCGACCCCGAGATCCTGCTCATCGAGCAGCCGGAAAACCGGGGCAAGGGCGCGGCGATCCGCACCGGCTTCGCCGCCGCGACCGGCGACCTGCTGCTGATCCAGGACGCCGATCTCGAATACGACCCGCGCGACTATCCCGTGCTGCTCCAGCCCATCCTGGACGACGAGGCGGACGTGGTGTTCGGCTCGCGCTTCCTCGGCGGGCCGCACCGGGTCCTGTTCTACTGGCACTCGGTGGGGAACAAATTCCTGACCATGCTGTCTAACATGATGACCGACCTCAATCTGTCGGACATGGAGACCTGTTACAAGGTGTTTCGCCGCGAGGTGCTGGAGGGGATCGTCCTGCGCTCGAACCGCTTCGGCATCGAGCCCGAGCTGACCGCGAAGGTGGCGAAGCGGGGCGCCCGGGTCTTCGAAGTGCCGATCTCCTACCGCGGCCGGACCTACGCCGAGGGCAAGAAGATCGGCTGGAGGGACGGCTTCTCGGCGATCTGGTCGATCCTCCGCTACAATTTCTCCGACTAAAAGGCCAGAAACCTCGGTAACGACCCTACCTGTAAGCTCCTGGACCCCGAGCAAAACGATTCGGCCCGCGGGCTCGTACCAAGAGGGCGCATGGAAACGACCCTGATGACCCCGCCAGCCACCGCCGCCGAACCTCTTCCCGACGTCGCAACCCTCGTCTCCGCGAGCCCGGTTTCGGTCCCATCGGCGACCCCTCTTTCCGCGCCGGACATCGCCGCCTCGATCCATCGTCTGGAAAAGAACATCGCCCAGGTCGTGCGCGGCAAGCCGGAGGTGATCCGCCTCGCCACCGTCTGCTTGCTCGCCCGTGGGCACATGCTGGTCCAAGACGTTCCGGGGGTGGGCAAGACCACGCTGGCCCAGGCGCTCGCCCGTTCGTTGGGGCTCGGCTTTCAACGCATCCAGTTCACCAGCGACCTGCTTCCGTCGGACATCGTGGGCGTTTCGATCTTCAACCAGCAGACGCAGAGCTTCGAGTTCGTCCCCGGCCCGCTGTTCGGCCACGTCGTGCTCGCCGACGAGATCAACCGCGCGACGCCGAAGACCCAGAGCGCGCTGCTCGAAGCGATGAGCGAGCGCAAGGTCTCGGTCGACCGCAAACGCTACGCCTTGCCGCAGCCGTTCCTGGTGCTCGCGACCCAGAACCCGCTCGAATATCACGGCACGTTTCCGCTGCCCGAATCGCAGCTCGACCGCTTCTTGATGTCGCTCTCGCTCGGCTACCCCCCGCGCGACGACGAGCGCGGCCTGTTGCTCGAAGGAGGGGTGGAGGAACGGCTGGAGCACCTGCCCGCGGTGCTCGATCGGACCCAACTGCTCGATCTGCAAGGGGCGGTCGACCGGGTGAAGGTGACCGAAAAGCTCGCCGACTACCTGATCGCGCTCGCCGAGGCGACTCGGGCCGATTCCGAGCTGCTGCTCGGCGTGTCCACCCGCGGCCTCCAAGGACTCTACCGCGCCTCGCAGGCGCTCGCCCTCTGCGAAGGCCGCGCGTTCGTCCTCCCCGACGACGTTCAACGCCTCGCCCCCTCCGTCCTCGGCCACCGCGTGATCCTCAAACGCGGCGGAGGCGACCTCGGCACCGCCCGCCGCGCGGTCGAGCGGATCGTCGCTGCGACCGCGGTGCCGGTGTAGGGGAGAAGTGGCGCGCCGCGAAACCCCCGAGGGCATCCGGATCACCAAGGTCGGGGTCTGGTTCGTCCTGTTCACCTTGGTGGTGGCGGTCGCCGCGACCAACACCGGCAACAACGCGCTCTACATCACGCTCGCCGTCATGTTCGGCGCGCTCACCATCTCCGGCCTCACCTCGCGGCAGAACATCAGCGCGTTGATCATCGCCCTCGATCTGCCGGGGGAAGTCTTCGCGAACCAGATGTTTTCCGCGACGTTCTCGCTCACCAGCCGGCGGCGGCTGATGCCGCGCTGGTTTCTGCTCTTCTCGCTCGACGGCGGCGGCCGGCCTCTCCTCGTACCCTACCTGCCGCGCGGCGGCAAGAGCCGCGGCCGGGTCGATCTGATGCTCAAAAGCCGCGGCCGGCATCGCGTTCCGCACGCTCACGTGTCGAGCCTGTTCCCGTTCGGGTTTTTCTCCAAAGGAGCGCGCTACCGGTTGGATGCGGAGGTCTTGGTCTTCCCCGAGCTGTTCCCTTCGGAAGGCATCCACCTCGCGGAAGCCGAGCCGATGGGGGACGATCCGTCGCGGCGCATCGGCTGGGGGCACGACCTGCATTCGCTGCGCGCTTTCCGCCGCGGCGACGATCCGCGAAGCATCCACTGGAAGCAGACCGCGCGTACCGGCAATATGGTCTTCATGGAGCGCGAGAGCGAGCGCAATCGACGGCTCTCGATCCTGTTCGACAACGGGGTGGGAGTCCTGTCCGACGAACATACCCAGCGGCGTTTCGAGCACTTGGTGAGCGAGGCGGCGACCGCCGCGGTGGCGCATCTCGCCCGCGGTTACGAGATCGAGCTGGTCGCCCGCGACGGGCGATGGCCGTACGCGACCGGCTCGCGCCAGCGCTTCGCGATCCTCGAAGCGCTCGCCTTGATCCAGCCGGTGGCGCCCGGGGCGGAGCCGCTGCTCGCGAGCGACCCGCGCGCGCCGTACTTGGCGCTCCGGCTTGATGTGGAGCGCGCGGCATGAAGTTCGCGCGCGGCAAGCGGATCGCGCTCGGTTGGCTGGCGCTCGTGGCGCCTCTGCCCCTGCCGTTCAACGACGTGCTCGAATGGCCGGTCTTCGTGGTCTACGCGGCCTTGGTCTTGCTCTTCCTGCGCCGCGCCGCTCGCGATCCCGAGCGCTGGCTGCCGATATGGGCGATGAACGTGATTGGCCTCGCCTACCTGCCGCTCTTCTACATCGATCTCACAGTGCTCGGCGGCGGCCGCCTGGTCGGTCCGGTGCTCCATCTCGGCCTGTTCGCCCTGGTGGTCAAGCTGTTTGCGCTGAGCAAAGAGGCGGACAAATGGCAGGCCGTGATCGGGATCTTCTTTCTCTTCCTCGCCGCGATGGGCACGAGCGTCCATCCGTCGATCATGCTCTACCTCGCGGGCTTCGTCGCGGTGGCGCTCGCACTGCTCGCGCGCTTCGCCTGGTTTCACATCCTCGGCCAATACGGACGCGACGAGACGGAGCTCGGCCGGGTGCCGCTCGGGGGATTCCTCGCCTTCGCAACCATCGGCGCGTTGCTGCTCGCGGTGCCGTTCTTCGCGCTCATGCCGCGCATCCGATCGCCCTACATCGTCGGCCGCGGCGCGAGCTTCGGCGCCGAGCTCGAAGCGGCCGGCTTCACGGACGACGTGACGCTCGACTCGATCGGCCAGATCCGCAACAGCCGGGGCGTGGCTCTTCGCCTGCAATGGCAGCAGGGCTCGACGCCGGAAGATCCGGAAGACATGCGGTTCAAAGCCGCCACCCACGACCTGTTCAAGGGCGCCTCCTGGCGGCGGTCGCCGCCCGCCCAAGCGCCGCTTTCCCGCGGCCGCGGCCTGCGCTATACGCTCGGCGCCGCGCCCCCCATTCGCTGGGCGACGATCTGGCTGCGGCCGCTCCGCAGCACGAGCCTGCCGCTGCCGGTCGAGACCGCGGTCGTCGAGCCGGGGGTTCTCTCTCTGCGAGTCGACCAAGGGGGAGCGGTGTCGCTGCCGCACCCGATTCTCGACACCCTGCAATATCGCGTGGGCCTGGCGCGGCAGCCCGTGCTGCTCGGCGAGCCGCCGCCGGTTGTCGGGGGTTCCACGCTCGACACGTCGGGCGTCACGCCCCGTATGCGCGCTCTCGCGGCGCAGGTGATGGGGCAAGGCTCCGCGGCCGAACGCGTGGTGCGACTCGAAACCCACCTGATCCAGAAGTTCGACTACTCGACCACGCTGCTCGGCGCGGGGCTCAACGGCAATCCGCTCGACACCTTCCTGTTCGAAACCCACCGCGGCCACTGCGAGCTGTTCGCCTCGTCGATGGTGCTGCTGCTGCGCACCCAAGGGATTCCGGCGCGCCTGGTCACAGGGTTCTTAGGGGGAGAGTACAACCCGTTCGAAGGGTACGTGATCGTTCGCGACAGCAACGCCCACGCCTGGGTCGAGGCCTACGTCGGCTCCGGGCCGAACGAAGGGTGGAGGATCTACGACCCGACGCCCCCATCCGGCCGTCCGAGCGCGGACACCGGCGGTGCCTGGCGCCTCGCCCAGCAGGCCTACGACTTCATGCTCTTCCGTTGGGACCGCTACGTCCTCACCTTCGGCGTCGGCGACCAGGCCGAGATCCTGCGCCGCCTCTACTCCGCCTGGTCCGCCCTCCGCAATCTGTTTTCCAGCGAGAAGAAGAGCGAATCGGGGAACTCCTCGACCGAGCCGCTCGCCATCCCCACCGCGCAACAAGCCCCGGCCGCGGCACTTACCGCTTCGCCGCTCGCCATCGCGGGAGCCGCTCTCTTCCTGCTCGCGACGATCGCGCTGATCCTCTGGCTCGTCCTACGCCGCCGCCCGCTGACCCCGGCCGCCGCCTACCAACGCCTCCGCCTCCGCATGGGCCGAGGAGGAGTCCCCCTCCCGGGCTCGCTGCCGCCCCTCGCGGTCCGCCAACTCGCAAGCGACCGCTTCCCCAACGCCGCCGCCCCCGCCGCGCGGATCATCGACTTCTACGTCCGCGAAACCTACGCCGGAGAGCCGCTCGAAGAAACCGAACAAGAAGACCTGCGCACCGCGCTCCGCGAAGCCGAAGCGTCCCTGCGCAAAGCGGGGTGAAATCGAATGAAGCTAACCCTCTACGAAAGCCGCTTCGCCGTCTGCCGCCTCGAACCTCACGACCCCGTCCCCGACTGGGCCGACGGCGCGCTCCTCTCGATTACTCGAACCCCGCGCGAGCTCTCTATCATCTGCGCCGAGAGCGCCGTTCCGGAGGGGGTGCGTGCCGAGATTGGCTTCCGGGCGCTGGAGGTCTTGGGTCCATTGGATTTCTCGGCTGTCGGAATCCTGGCGAGCCTGGCGGTACCGCTGGCCGAAGCGGGGATCTCGATTCTGGCGGTGGCTACTTTCGATACGGATGTGGTGCTGGTTCGGGAGGGGGATTTGGAGCGGGCGGTGGCGGTTTTGGGGGCGGTGGGGGTTGGAGTGGGGTAGGGGGAGGGGGAGGGCCTCGGGCGATGTCCCCAAGAACCTGCGACTTCAGAGATGGACGTGGTCATCCTTGGAGGCCGCGTGCTAGCCTACACATACATGCGTTACTCCGCGTATGCGCTCGCTCCGGAAATGAACGAGGTGGAAAGCGATTTTCTAGTTGATTTGATTCGCAAGGCGCGACTGCCAGGCCAGCATCTAGAGATCGGAACAGGCGCTGGTGGCTCACTTTGCTTGATGATGACAGCGTTTGCAGAGGGCGAGCGACCGCATTTTGTCGTAGTAGATCCGATGCACTATTTTGAGCACCAATACGAGACAGTTCGGCTCAACTTGGAATTCCACGGGCTCGACTCCTCGGGCGTCGACATGAGAATCTGCACCAGTCAAAGAGCATTTCGATCAGCGCAGCGCCTTGATGAGCGATTCGACTTCATATTGATCGACGGGAAGCACTCTCTTCGAAGCGTAATGCTTGACCTCCGGTGGACACGGCTTCTGAATCCTCAGGGAATCGTTTGCCTCCACGACTACTCCAACAAACACCCCGGAGTCCAAAATACAGTGGATCAATTCTTGAAAAGGAATTCGAGTCGCTATCGCGTGATAGGATATAGGGAATCCCTGATCGCGATCAAGAAACTGGATGCTTCCACAATCGGTGTCGAGTTCGCGTTTGTAGACTGGCTTTATGCCGCACTGCGTAGTGGTCTCGACTACCTCAGGGCCAGGGTGTGGCGCCTCGGACGCCACGGCAAGAGACGCCTCGAGAAGACCCTGGCCTACCTGTCGAACAAGACTCCGGAACAAATGTATGCCGAGCATCAGATACGGCGCCTGAGCTCTGGGCGAAGGCACCAAACGCTTGGAGCGAACCCCGAAGACGATGGTCTGAAAGACTTCAACGCGTTGATAGATCTAGGGTTGCAGAGAACTCACCGAGTAGTTGACTTCGGCTGTGGCAGCCTTCGCCTCGGTCATCACCTCATTACATTCCTCGATCAAGGGTTCTACTGGGGCCTCGACGTTACGGACCATTTCTTCACGGCTGCCATCGACTGCCGGTATCCCGATAGAGCCGTGCTGCAAGGCAGGGCATCCTTCGCTGTAATATCCAAAGCCTCAATTGCGCATGCCGCGACAACAAACCCCGACCTTGTCATCGTAGCCGGCGTCCTTCAGTGCGTTCATCCTTGTCGGCTCGACCTGCTCATGGCCCAGCTGAGTGCGCTCTGCTGTGAGCGTACTCAAATCCTTGTCACCCTGCTAGAAGCGGATCAGGATATCCAAGTGGGTCGATACTCCTTCCGCCACACGGCCAAGAGCATCATGTCAGCGGCCTCATCAGCTGGGTTTCGAGTCACCAAACTTCGTTCGGGTCTAGAGCCTCTCCTTCTGCGTCAAATAGACTCGTCGGAGGCCGTGCCGGGAGGTGAGCGCAGCACGCTGTTCCTTCTCATGAAAACCCCTGACGCAATGTCTTGCGGAGCGTTGTGCTTCGATTCATTGGATGTTACAGCGGCTTGATCAATTGTAAATAGGAGGTGCAGGTGAAGATCACCTTTGTGACCGAGCACTACCCACCGGATGCAGGAGGTGTGGCGACCTCCTCGAAGCGAATCGCAGAGGCACTTGTCCGAGTTGGCCATCAAATCCAGGTGTTGACGTTCGACAACCGCAGGCCCCTTCGAAGCGATGATTATTTCGAGGAATCTGCCGAAAACGGAGTCGCAATCCTGCGGTTTGGGCCGTTCTTTCTTCGGCACCCCGATCTGGCGACTACACCTCTGTCCGAGAAGCTCCGCGCAGTCTTTCGGAGACGTGTCTGCAAGCAAATGGCGCGCGAAGCCCGCGCCTTTGCTCCGGATGTAGTGATGGCATTTTACCTGCTGAACGCAGGCTTTCTGGCGCGATTTGTCGCAGCAGAACTGAATGTGCCTTCCGTGATGGGCGTACGCGGAAACGATATCGGGTTGAACATATTCCATGTTGAGCGTTTCGCTGCGATTCGATGGACCCTCGAGGGAGCGTCCCACATCATCTGTGTCAACCAACATCTGCGGCGCCGAGTCCTGATGATTTTACCTAACCTGGCACCGCTGGCCAGCGTCGTTTTCAATAGCGTGAGCATGACTGCGTCTTCCGAGGAGAAAGTTCAGGCCCGCGTCAAAATACTGTCGGCGACAGGCTGGGCCGAAGAGACTTTGATCCTGGTATTCATAGGTACGCTGCGAGAAAAGAAAGGCGTAGTGCCGCTACTTTCCGCTTTGGACCAGCTGCCGGCACAGAAGGCCATCAAATTGCTGGTGATTGGACCAAGTATCGGCAGCGTAGAGCAGAGGCTCTGTGGAGAGACCTGGGATCGGCTTTGCGACGCGGGAGTCATCTACTGCACCGGCCAGCTGCCACGCGATCAGGTTGCACCGTGGGCTGCGGGCGGAGACATCGCCGTGATGCCGTGCCTTGACGACGGTCTGGCGAACGGTCTACTTGAAGGAATGTCCCTCGGCCTCTGCCCCATCGCCAGCCTGATATTTGAGGATGTCATAGACCATGGCGTAACGGGGCTGCTTTTCGATCAGAGCCGTCCAGATGAGCTGGCTTCTCTGATGCTACGACTCAACGACGACCGAGAGTTCGTTGCGCGGCTTGGCGCCGCGGCGCGAACGTATGTTCGCGAGCGGCATCGGCCTGATCGGGAAGCGCAAGGATATAGCGAATTACTTGAGAGCATGGCACTTGCGCATCGGGGCGGTAAATGATTGCGCTTTATCGACCTCCGGCTGCACCGGACCTCGCAGAGTCACTTCAACAAGTTGTCGCTTCCGGTTGGTGGGGCAATGGGCCTTCTTGTGGCCTCCTTGAACAGTACTTCGTTGAAAGACATGAAGGGGCGGCGGTCGCACTGAACTCTGGGACAGCAGCGCTTTTTGCCGCCGGTAGATTGCTCAAACCGGCTCCCGGAGATGAGGTGATCGTACCCGCGATAACTTATTTGAGCACCGCCATTGCTTTTCACGAGGCTGGATTCGCGGTCAAGGTGGCGGATGTCGATCCCTCTACGTTGCTGATCACGGAGGAATTGGTTACGCCCCTGTTGACTGAGAAGACGCGCGCAATTGTTGCCGTGCACCTGTACGGCCAACGAATCGATATGACAGGCCTCCAATCTCTTTGTCGCCGCCATAGGCTCGCGCTGATCGAGGATCGCGCACATCGTATCGGTTTGGGCGACCCGCCTTCGGGTGACTATGCTTGTTATAGCTTCAACGTCATGAAGGAAGCACCCTCCGCTGATGGCGGCTTGTTGTGGTGTAAAGATGCGCAGCAAATTGAAACTGCCCGCCTGCTCTCAAATGTGGGGGTGGCATCGGAAACATGGGGACGAACCCAGGGAAGCATTCACGGTTCTTACGGATTCGCCAACGCGTCTGGTCTGAGGCTCAGGATGAGCGATGTCGCCTCGACTTTTGTCCTTAGTGGCCTAAGGTATGCCGAGAATTGGCGCGAAAAGCGGCGTTCGATCTTTGCAGCCTACGCTGATGCCTGCGAGAACCTCTCTCCTTTCGTGGAGATGCGTACATCTTCGATCGAAGACTCATTCCTGATGGCCATCTGTCGAGTGCCTGCCGCTGGTAGAGAGAGCGTGCGGGAGAGATTTCAACGCGCTGGTGTGTCCACGAGCACAATGCACTACCCGGCTCTTTCCGGGCATCCCCTTTTCCCTGGCGCATTCTGCCCGCATGCTGAAGCCGCTGCCGCAGAGCTTGTGACGATCCCTCTTTACCCCGACCTCACGGATGAGTGCGTGAGTCGCGTGGTTGATGCGTTGAAAAGCCTTGTGCCGGTCCTCGGAGGGGGGAGTGTCTGACGCCCCGTTCAAGATGCCTTCACTAAGGGGGCGCTTGATCTATCTGACGTCGCCGAAGCCGGATGATTTTGGGCACCTCACGGAACTGCGGAATCGCGACTCTATTCGGAGATGGTTCTTCGATGACCGGCCGTTGGACCCTGAGAACAACCGGAAATGGCTTGAAGCCAATGCCCGACGGAAAGATGCAAAACTTCTTGTGATTCGCTCCTGTGTCGACGATCGCTTTCTTGGTTCCGCCGGCTGGCTACACCTTGACGATTCCGTAGGCTCCATTGAGCTTGGGCGAGTTGCTGTCGACCGGCCTGGGTATCTAGCCTTGGCTAGATCTCTCGGCTATGCCCCAAGAATTACGGACGAGGTGGGGTCACTGCTGATCGGGTTCGCGTTCCACGTGTTGGGCGTATCGCGAATCAGGACTGAAGTCATCTCCGGCAACCACAGCTCCGCAGCACTGTGCCTCCGGGCCGGATTCACTCTGGTCGGCCAGTCGATAGGCTTCCGCCCGGATGGACAGAGCGTGCCGGTGGAGATCTTCGAGCTCAAACGCGATGAATGGGAGCTTGGCACCACTCTTAATTAGGCCTGAGACCAAACAAACGGTCTGTGGAAATGTCGTCGGCTATCGCAAGTTGCGAGCTCGCATGAGTAGAAGTCGACCGGTAATGGACGTCCGGTTCAAGGTGGCCTGCTATAGCGGTCGAAACCTCGGGAGAAATCTCCCCGCGGTCGGATGCCGTCTCAAGCCTTGCCACCGCCACTTCATGTTCCGCTCTGTAACGTGCCAGAACCTGATCATGAACCGAACAGCGGTTTGAATAGGGCCACTTGCCCGTGAGGGTATAAAAAGCGGTGACGCCGAGAGCAAAGTAGTCAACACGCCGGTTGATTTCCTGCGCGAGGCCAAGGAGCTGCTCCGGCGCCCAATGTAGCCACTGTCCGGTGCCGAGGCGGTCGTGGTTCCAGGTCCGAGTCGCGATCTCGCGCTCTGGGCAAACAGCTCCCACGTCAATCAACTGCAAACCGACAGATCCTTCGGTGGGGACGACGATATTCTGAGGCTTGAAGTCGCGTAACAGAAACACACCCTTGGCGCCTGCGTGAAAGCGCGCAAATAGAGCCTGCCCTAGTCGTAATACTCGTGCCATCAGAGCTATTCTGCCTTCACTTCCAACATAGCGGACAGCCCGAGCGAGCGGTTCTCCGACGACGAACTCTCGAACAAGGAAGCGCCCTTCTTCATCAAATGCGACTAGCTTTGGGAGGCCTTCGCCTGCAGCTTCAGAAAACACGGTGGCTTCTCGCAGCAGCTTTTGCTCGAGAATAGGCCATCTCTCGCTCGGGTGGTCGGCATATGCTGGAAACTTAACCGCTACCAGGGTTCTGTCAGCCAACTGCGCGGCGTAAATATGTCCATGGCCTCCCTTCGCGACAAAACGGAAATTAGCGGCGGAAATCTGAAGGTACTCCGCGGCGGTGCGAATTGCGATTCGGTCTGTTGCACTTTGGCTCCGATGAATCCTTGGTGCTGCTCCTATACGAATTGCGCGAGAATAAAACTCGTTGAGCCTGCAAGCTACAGCCGCAAGGCGGTGCCTTTGCATAACCACCTGATGTCCGTTTTCGGTCACACGCGAACGGAGGAGGGAGTTTGCCGAAAGACAAGCTATAGCCGTCGCCAGGGCTTCGGCGTGGGGCGGAACCAACAAACCGGTCTGCTGATCATGAACGATATCCGAGATGCTCCCGGTGCTGGTCGCGACAACTGGAACGCCGAGCGCTTGTGCCCAAAGAATTGCCTGCGGAGTGCCTTCGGCGTTGCCGTCTGCGCACACCCGCGCAGGGTGAAGGAGTAGCCCTGAAACGGCGAGTTCCTTCAACATCTGAGGCAGCGGCAGGAATCCCGTCCAGGTTACTCTTCGCTCGACGCCAAGACCACGCGCGATCTCTTTGAGGGTATGCCAGGATTCGTCATCGCCGTCACCGACTATTGTCAAGGTAAAATCGTCGGGAAGCATCGCCAGGCAGGCGAGGGCCAGATCAATTCCCTTTTTCGGTACGAGCCTCCCGACGAGGATGAGTCGGTGCCGGTCGTAGGTTTGACGAATGGGCAGAAGCGTCGGGTCGATCGGAACCGGAAGAATCTCGACACCCTTCGTGACGCCCAGATCGGCGAGGCGTTGGCGGTCAGTTTCACCAACTACAGTGATGATCGCCGAGCTGTAGCAGGCCTCTATGGTTCGCTCGCGATACCGACTGTCGTAAATTTTCGCGTTGGTGTCGAAGCCGCCGTGGAAACTGAGCACGACGGGCAGTCGCGCGTCCTGTGCCATCTGGATCGCATCGAACGCAGTGTCGCCATCATAAATAATGTGTAACGCCGAAAATCCGCTTAGGCTGCCCACAGCATACACAGAGCGAGACAGTAGGTCTCTGTCAACTATATTGCGTTCCCCGACGTTGTCTGCAAGCCGTCCGAATCGTCGCGCAAAGACACTGTAGTCGACGTCCTCAATTGCATCGAGGGTCTGTCCGATTGCATAATGAGTCGGCTCAAGATAGCAATGAGTTACCAGGGCAACGCGCAGATTCATGCTGTGAACCTATGAGGGTTTCGAAGAGAAAGGGTGAGCCCAGGACCATAAGTTGAAAGGTCAGACCAGAATCGGCTGAACCTTATCGGGTCGGCGCCCGGGGAGAGCGTATATTCTTTGGCGATGACAGGAAAAGGCACGTTGAGAGCGGTCAGCAGAGCGGAAATTATCATACCGGTTCTGTCAACGCCATGAGCGCAATGGACCAAGATCGGCAAGGCGTAGTCGTCGTTGTCCAAGAGCGTCAGAGTTTCTTCGATCCAGGAATGAACGCGAGGGTCGCGGCCATCGTACTTGACGGCGCCAGCAGGGAATGGGTGATGAATGTAGGTTGCGACGGGGCAAGCCCAAGCGGGAAATGTTCTGAGGCCAATAATGGTCCGGGGAGGCCTAGTAAGAATGTGCTTTTCGCACTTCTGTCCTGATCTGAGTAGGCGTCCTGGCGGTAGTCGATCGTCGCCGAATTCCTTGAGCGCAAGGCCGACGTCTCGGAAGTTGATATCCGGTGTCATAGCTAGAACTTTATCGCTTCTGAATGAGGCGGTACTAAAAGTACCGCAGCTATTCTAGTGGCTTCTTCGTTTCTGCGACTTCTAGGTCGGATAAGAACCCTTCAAGACCCTTGGTGAAATCTTGAATGTCATCTGATAGATCCCTCCTTTCAGCCAGAAGCAAGTCGAGGTCCGGCTGATTCAAGATTCGCTTTCTCTTGTTATCATGGTGGATGGTTGCTACTAGCTCATCAACCGTCCGCACTCGGTTCTTTAGACCCTTAAAATTCTGAGTTGCCTCAACAAGTTCCCTCTCAACCATAGCAGATCGGAAGTGCGCTTTGAACTTACCTAAGAGCGATAGCGATCTATCGTAGGTCTCTTGGGCGATACTTAGGTCGCCTTGGAGTTGGTTCATGAAAGTTGTTGTCTCCTTCGTTAGGTCCCGGCCCTCTTTGGGACGCATGAACGAACCGTGGCGATCAAGCCACTCAAGGCTGAGTGGAACAGAATATAGACCCAAGAGAAGGCTGGCTAGAAACGAGCACTCGAGAACGGTGGGGAACGACAAGTCGATTGTAAAACTCTTGGCTACCAGGGTAACGATACATGCTGCGGTCGTCAAAAAGAAGCTGGTGGCGATCAATACTTTTTGTGGTCGAGTCGTTCGTGGTGCCCTCCAGGCACAGCTGGCACCCCAGCCGGCGCCAATAGAAATGATGGCCAGCGGAAAGCTTGCCCAGAGGTTTGTTGAACACAATGCGAGACCTCCGAAAAAAGGCGAGAGCAGAAGCGTCCATGCAAGGCCAAACCGCGAAAGGGCGATGGACGGCATCGAGACAAACCCTCGGCGAAGGTACTCCTCGCTTTTTTCGTTGAGGCGCTTATAGTAGAAACTAGATGAAATAAATGCCAACCCAGAAAGCGTTGCGGATCCAGTACCAATTAGATCCCAAAAGCGATCGTTCATACGAGGCTCCTCACCGTGGATGCCAACATAATAACACAGAGATGAATCTGATGCGCCGTTAGTACGATGAGAACCGCTGGCGGTACCGGCGCGCTGGCTCGCGTTCGCGTCGCCGAGTCTCAGCGCAGTTGGGGCGCCCGAAAAGATCCTGCGACTCCACCGTCTAGACTCTCAGCGCCGCTCTTTCATGGCTTGATCCCGTCCGCGAAAACGGGTGTCGCTCATGGGGACAGCCATTTTCTGGCCGACGGAACGACAAAGGCGAACGGACGAAAATCGAAGGGCGACCTGCGGAAGAGCAACAGGTGTGTGCCGAATTCGATTTTCTGGGCGAGCGGAGCGTATTTCCGGGTGAGCGGAGCGGTTTTCTGTACGCCGAATTCGCTTTGCGGACGAGCAATGGCGCTTTCTAAGTCAGCCGAGGGGTTTCGGCGGTCAGAAAATCGAAGTCGGCACTGAGCGAAGGGATTTTCTGATCAGAAAAGGCCTCGCCGCACCCAGAAATTCGCTTTGCCGGTCGCGAACTGGCGTTCGGAGTCAGAAAAGCGAATTCGGCACTCAGAAAACGGGTCCGCTCGTCGAGCGAACCGAACTCGCCACTCAGAAAGACGCTTGGTTTACCCAGCGAAGGGATTTCGGCGTCCAGATTTCGCGGCTCATATCTCGGCGAGGGCCTCGCGCCAGGGAATCGCGGAGCTTGGATCGTCCCGGTAAGCTGTGAGGCTGCGGTCGAGCTCCTCGGCCTGCGCATCGGTGAGGGGAAACGCTTCGGGCTCATCCGCGAGGCTTGCACCGGCCATCGTTACACGCGATCACCGATCGACGAGTCGATGAAGATGTTGCGGCGTTTGAACGGAACCGGCGACGCCCGCAGCAGGTGCAACCGCAGGCTGGCGAGCGGAGTGGCGAAGCGTGGCTCCGCGAGAGGTTCGACGTCGCGAACCCAGGGCGGGGGCGGTACGTCCTGCCGGTGAGCGGCTAGCTCCACCATCGCGGCTACATAGTTCTTATGGTACGGGGTGAGGCCCGAGAGGTCCGCCTGCTCGACGGCGATCGGGAGTTCTGAGGGCGCGAGGCCGGTAAGCAGGTCATTCAGCTCTGCCAGCGCGAATCTCGGCTGGTCTTCGTCGCGCAACGCCGCCAGGAGCCGCGCGAACTTTAGCCGGGAGTCGGGTAGTGGCCGGGCGGGCGCCGTTCTGCTTGCCATGAACCGAACATCCCATAGGGTCGGGATGGCGTCAATACGCCGGTGAAGGCGTTGCCTTGCTCGACCCTACCTCGGTGTGCTTTTGCTCGTCGCCCAGGCTGTTGGCTTAAGGAAGGGCGCGCCGACGCGTCGGCGCTTGGAAAAGCGGCGACACGTCGCCGCACTCCAAAACGCACCCCGGATTTCGGCGCTGTCGGACGGACCTGCCTCGTCAACGGCCGCCGCCCGTCCCCGAGTCTGCCAACGCCCGCGCGAGAAGATCCTCGATCTCAACTCGTTCCGCCCACTCCTCGAGGTAGCCCAAATCCAAAGTTTTCCCCTGGACTTTGATGACCCCCAGAATGTCGGTCCACTGGCGCTCCGAGACTCCGCCACCTTTGCGGTACCAGAGTAGCTTTTGAAGGATTGTGTCCTCGGGACTGGCGAACTGAAGCTGGGCGGTCGGTTCTCCTGGAATCGGCAGAATCTGCCTCCGTGCCATTTCCTGCCTCGCAAGAGGAGTCCCGGAGAAGACGAAGAGATCGACCTTGATCATGGTCTTCAGGTGGATCAGGTTGAACGACGTGCAACGACGGACAGCGGCCTCGACGCTCTCAAGGGAGAGGTAGAACGCCCCTTCGAGTCCGCGAATGAAAGGCTGGATGTGATCGGTTCTCAGGGCCGCGACAAGATCCGCGTCCTGCGTGGAACGGGGGATGCCGTGCAGTGAGCTGGCGAGGGAGCCTCCGACGACATAAGGGACTTCGAGCTCGTCAAGGACCCGTGTCACCACCAGAAGGACTTGGAACGCCTCGTCCGGGCTGACCAAGGTCAGTAGCCCTCGACCTCGGGGTCCCAGCCGAACGCCTCGATCATCGTCTCTCGATCCAGCCACAGGGCGGCGAGCCGGAGGCGCAGCTCGCGCTCGGTGAGGTTGGGGCCGTACCGAGCTTGAATCCGTAGCAGGGCCATCCGCTGGGCGGTGCGGTTCAGGTCGAACACCTGCCGGAGCTTCTCGACCGGAGGCATCCGGCGATAGCCTTCGAGAAGAATCTCCTCGATCTCCGGCGGGGTATCGGTGGACTGGGTCCTCATCGGTGGCTTCCGGGCCGAAAGTACCACAATCAACTTGCCCGCCGGGCGGCAGGTGGGGGGCGCGTGGGGGGCGCGATCAAGGATCGGCCTGGGCCTGGCTCTATAGGGCTGAGCCCCCCGACGCGTCGGCGCTTGGGAAAGCGGCGACACGTCGCCGCACTCCAAAATGCACTCGGGGATGTTGGCGGTATGCCCCTTCCCCCCGCCCGACCGGCGGCGGGGAAAGGGGGCTCGGGTCTTCAAGGTGAGGGTCCAGCGTTCTTAAGCCGCTTCGGGGGAGACGTTCGTCACGGCCGGCGTTTCGCGCTTCTTCGTGCGCAGGGGCTGGCGACGAGGGCGGAAACCGAACTTGAGGAGGGTCTCGCTGCCGAATCCGTGCTTCCACTGGAGGCTTGCGCCGATCCTGCGGCGCAGGCGGTCGCCTTGCGCCGCGAGATCTTTGCGGGCCGCCGTGGTGCCCTGCGCTTGGAAGCGCAGGTCGTCCTGATGGGCCTCAAACTCCCGGCTCCGGAGGAGGATCTCCTTGAGTTGGGCGACGTCTCCGGCGAGGTGCTGCATGTCGGGGAGGTCGGGTTCGAGGTTGGTGACCAGGGTGTTCCAACGACTGATGCGGGCTCCGAGGGTTTGACCGTTTCCAGCCATGATGCGGACTCCTTTCGTCTTTCGACGGCAAGTGTGGGATCAGTCCCACGCCGCAAGGGTAAGAGACGAGGTTCCGAGAAAACGATAGGTCCGGCAAAATTCTTTTTGGCGAGGTTGCAACGGAGGAAGTTGGAGCTGGAACGCGCCGCCGCTTCCGGTGCATTCGACGGCCGAACCTGGTGGAAGCGGTCGCAGTTTCCAGTGGAAGCGACGATCGAATGCAGTGGAAGCTGCCGCAGAATGCAGTGGAAGCGGCCAAGTTTCCAGTGGAAGCGACGACAGAATGCAGTGCATCCTGCGACCGCTTCCACCGCATTCGATCGTCGCTTCCAGCGGATCCGGTCATCGCCTCCAGTGGAACCGGGCCCGCTTCCACTGGATCGGACGGCCGAATGCAGTAGGTTTTGCGGCTGCTTCCAGCAGCTTTGCCGCCGCTTCGGCCCTTTCCGCAACCCCGAAGGCCGCCGCAGCGGCGAAATCCGCTAGTTGAACGTATCTCCTCGCCCTGCCCCGTCTATCCCCTGACGCCGGGACTTGCCAAGCTTTCTCTCCGAAAGGAGAGGGTCCATGGAAGATCTGGCAGAGGCGTTTTGTCGAGGAGCCAAGGAGCGACCGGGGCTTCGTTACTCGAAGGAGCTTCGGCAGTTGGCGATCGAATACGGGTGGAAGGCGCGAGCTCAGGGGTGTAGTCGGCGGTGGATCGCCGAGCAACTGGGTGTGAGCGAGAGTTCGGTCATCGATTGGCTACGCCGGAGTGATGAGCCTTGCGTTCCCGGTAGCTCGCGGGTGCATGAGGTCAAGCTGACGGAGCCAGCAGTTGCAGTGAGCGGTCCCGTTCTGGTGATGCCATCGGGAGCGCGGGTGGAAGGTCTCTCGATGAGGGATCTGGTGTCTCTCTTGGGGACGCTCCGATGATCTCGCTGGGGCGTGCCGGCCGGGTCTTCGCCCACGCCTCCCCCGCGGACCTGCGGAACGGATTCGACGGCCTTGCAGCGCTGGTGGCCGAGCATCTGGGTGCGGAGGCGACGAGCGGGGATCTCTACCTCTTCGTGAGTCGCGATCGCATCCGGGCCAAGGTCTTATGGTGGGATGGAACCGGGCTGTGTATCTACGCGAAGCGCTTGGAGGAGGGACGTTTCGCAGCGCTTTGGGAGCGTCTCCGCGACGGACGGATCGAGATCTCGACGAGTGAGCTCTCCCTCTTCCTGGAAGGCTGTCGAGAGGTCGGTCGGAGGAGTCTTTCGCCGCCACAAATTGATCCGGAAAGAAAGATTATTGGAACCGATTTGCGATAGAATATCTGGGTGCTGAAGATCGACCGAATTCAAGATCCAGAGCAGCTGCGGCGAGTCGCCGTGCTGCTCGATCGCACAGTCGATCAGCTGCAGGATAGGGTCAAAGAGCAAGCCTTCGAGATCGCCCGCCTGCGCGGCGAAACGATGATCCAGGTGGATTTTTCGTTTCCCCAGGCGGCTCTGCAAAAAGCTCTCGACGGTCCCGCCGAGACGCCGGAAAAGAAGACCTCGCGACGCCCCGACCAGCCGGGGCACGGCCCGAGCCCGCAGGCGAATCTCCCGCTGGTCGAGCAAGTCCATGAGCTGCCGCAAGACGAGCGCGGTTGCTCGGCCTGCGGCGGCACACTCGATCCGATGGAAGGGCAGTACGAAGAATCCGAAGAGATCACCGTCACCGAGCGTAGCTACACCCTGGTGATCCATCGGCGCCAGAAGTACCGCTGCCGCTGCAACGGCTGCGTCGCGACGGCGCCGGGTCCGCTCAAGCTGATTCCGGGCGGTCGCTACTCGCTGGACTTTGCCGTGCATGTCGCGGTGCAGAAATACGCGGATCACCTGCCGCTGGAGCGCCAAGTCAAGATGATGGCGCGCGAGGGCTTGCAGGTGACCTCGCAGGCGCTGTGGGATCAGATCGAGGCGGCAGGGCGGGTTCTGCGGCCGACCTACGAAGCCATCGGGGCCTGGCTGATGGCTCAGCCGCTACTCCACGCCGACGAGGGCGGCTGGCTCCAGATCGGGGACACGGGCAAGCCGAAGTGGACGGCGTGGCTCCTCTGTAACCCCCAGGCGGCCTGGATCCGCATTGCCCGCTCGAAATCGGAAGCGGAGGGCCGGCGGCTCTTCGACGGCTACCAGGGCACAGTGGTCGCCGACGGCTATCAGGTCTATAAGCAACTCGCTCGGGGGCGAGACCCCGACACCCCGGGATATCACCTGGCACACTGCTGGGCACATGTGCTGCGAAAGTTTCGCGACGATGTGCCCGACGATCCGAAGAGAACCTGGATCCTGGAACGGATCGGTGCGCTCTATAAGATCGAGAAAGTGATCGCACTGGAGGCAGGGGAGGATTCGGCGCTTCACCTCACTCTCCGGAAAGAGCGCGCCGAGCCGATCACCCAGGAAATCCGCACCTGGGCGCTCGCCCAGGGCGGGCTCCGGCGGGGCGAATTCGGCAAAGCGCTGGCCTACACGCTACGCCATTGGGACGGGCTGACCCGCTTCCTGGAGGACTCCGCCGTGCCGCTGGACAACAACCCGGCGGAACGCGCGCTGCGGGACCTGGTGCTCGGGCGCAAGAATCACTACGGCTCGCACTCCCAGCGCGGTGCCGACGTGGCAGCTCTTTTCTACACCCTGATCGGCACCGCGAAGCTCTGCGGTCTCAAGCCCGAAAAGTACCTGCGCGAAGCGATCATGGCGGCGCTGAAAACACCCGGCGCGGTCACGCTGCCCTCCCAACTGCTCAGCACCAGCTAAGAACAGCTCCGACTCGGGTCGGGGCCGTCGCCTAGCCCACGGGGTAGGGCGAGGAGATACAGTTGAACACCGGCATCGCTTGTCGGGATCGCCTCATGGAACACTCGCGTCCCTCAATTCGCAGGCCGCCGCGCCGCGTCGAAGGGCAACTCCGGCGGCGGCGGTCCGAGCCGCTGTTCCAGGTCGGCGATCTTCCTTCCCAGGTCCGCCGCCAGCTCTTCGAGGTATTGGCAGAAAAGATCCTCTTCTTCCGTCACCACGGAGACGCGCCGCGTCGAGGCGAGCGCCAGAAATGCCTGCTGGATGTACCAGAGGTCGGTGACCCCGGCGCGTGACCCTACCTTGAGCCACGGCTCGCCGGAACCCGAGCCGTCTTCCATCTCCAGCGCTTCCTCGGCGATCTCTTCGCATGCGTTCTGGAGCCGTTGACGAAGCCCCGGCCGGGTGAAGTGGACCAGGACCGATTCGCGAAACGGCGCCATCTCGGCCCAACGGCGTTTGAAAGGGTTGCTCATGGCGGATGCCGTCAGCTCGCCTGGGCCAACCGCTTGCGGCCGAGCCGCCGCTCCTGGACGAGGCCGAGGAATGCGACTTTGCCCGCGTTGCCATTCGCGATCGGAGCCGCGAAGACCCGCAGGTTCAGATGGGCGCCCTCTGGGAACGGTTTGGCAGGGAGAGAGGAGCTCATGCGCCGAAGGGTAATAGCCGACCGCCCTCCCCCCGGCTATCTTGGAGCTTCCAGGCGTATCTTCCGGTGCTCTTCACGGCTATTTCGCGCAAATTCCTGGTTGGGCGTCGCCGGTTTCGTCCGCCGGCCGTGAAGGGGCGTACCGGAGGGTACTTCTTCGCAGTTTTTTGCGATTTTCGGCGACTGCGGCGTAATGCTGTCTCGCATTGACGGACCAAGGCACCGTAACATTGCAGAGACCACACAATTGGTTTGACCGAGGAGAGCCCCCGTGTCACGGAATTCTGTGCCGCTGTTTGCCGTGGTGCTGCGCAATCTTCGGGAGCGGGCCGGATGGACGCAAACCCGGCTCGAACGAGAGGCTCGCCTGAGCAAGGGAGCCGTCTGCCGGCTGGAAAAGGGCGATCAGACGATCGATCGGTTCCTACTCGACCGGCTGGCGAGAGTGCTCGGAATCGGAGAGGGGGACGTGGAACGGGCGATCACCGCGCTCGGGGAGTTCCCGGCGCCCGCGCCGGTCCAGGAGTCGCCCGCGGATCTGCCGAGCCGGGATTGGCAGACGATCGAAGCGGTCTCTTCCCGGTTTTCCCGCAGAGTGCGGAAGAAGACTCAGGATCGAACCGGCTCGCGCCTCGGCGCCCGCCGCTGGCGCGCGGCTCGTGAGGCGGCTGGCGAGGCATGGCAACGACTCAGGAAGGTGCCCTCCGGCGATCGCCGTTCGCTCGTCGAGACGGTCGAGTCCTACCAGACCTGGGCGGTGGTCGAGCGGCTCTGCGAGGAGAGCGCTCGGGCGGCGTCGAACGACGTGGACGAGTCCCGTAGACTCGCGCAGCTTGCGCGGTGGTCTGCGGCGTCCATGTCGGGGACCGAAGATTGGCGCAACTGGCTACAGGGCTACGCTGCAGCCTTCGAAGCGAACGCCTGGTGTGCTGCGGGTGAGCTCCGGCAATCTCAGATCATTTTCTCGGAGGCGGAAGTGCTGCTCCGGGCCGAGGTTTCAGCCAGTCAATTGCCCATGGACCAAACTCGTCCGCTGCATCTTTACGCGGTACTCCTCAAGTACCTGGGCGAGTTCGATCACGCCCTGTCCCGGCTTGAAGAGGCGTTTGCGATGGCACGAACGCCCTTGCAGAAGGCAAGAATCTTGATCAATAGGGCTTCTGTCCTGAAGCGGAAGCGCTTGTTTGGCGAGGCACTCGACTCGTTAGCCGAAGCGAGACGGTGCGCCGAATCCGCGGGCGACTCGCGCTTGCGCTGGGCTATCGCTTTCAACGAGGCGGCCTATATGTGCGAAGCTGGCGAAGGCGCCGCGATCGTCCCAAAGCTCGATGCTCTCCGCACGGCTGCCTTGCAGCTTGGCCGCAATCTCGACATGGTACGGCTCCGCTGGTTGATTGCAAGAGTCGCTGCGGCAACAGGAAAGCTACCCGAGGCATCGGTGGCTCTCCGCGAAGTTTGGGAGTTTCTCGCTCAGCGGCGACTCTGGCTCGACGCGGCGCTTGCCGTTCTTGAACTGGCGAGCATCGAGCTGGAACAAGGCCAGACCCGGGAGGTCAAAGTGCTCGCGACGGCTTCGGTCGGAGTCTTTGTCGCACTCACGCTCCCGGAGGAGTTGTTGGCTGCGATCCGGCTATTCTGGGAGGCCGCCCGGAAGGAAGCGGCTTCAGCCACGACCGCGCAACATCTCGTCCGGGAGCTGCGCCGGGCCCGGGGGGAGGATGTAGAGGCCCCGTAAACCTTCAAGTGGTTCTCAATTACGACCGGCAACGGCCATCCGGTTCGATTTCGCAACCTATCTCGCCCAAAAGGGGTTGACGGTTTCCACCGCTCGCCGGCCCAGAAGCGCACCGGCCGTCCGAATTAATCTCACAGCCGTGCTCTCTCAACACGGGGCTCGGTGCAGCGCCGCAACGGCCGCTGGGTTCGATCTCGCATCCGACCGGCGCCCACAGCGCGGAAAAGATTCCCTGGGCCTTGGAGAGCAAGTTCCCGAGATCCCAAGTCACCGCGGCAGCCTGGCTCGGGAAGGCGAGAGCGGCGACGAGAAACAAGAACGGCAGGCGGCGGAATGACGAAGCGGACATGACCGACTCCTATTCCGAAGGGACCTTGCGTCACGGCCTTCATGGCCGAGCGGGCACCCCTTCATCGACTTCCAAGGTGCGCCAAGCGCAGGACTCACGCAAGATTTCGTGCTGCGGGGCGTACGGTAGGCCTATCTTAGGAGCAACTCCCGCTCCGGCACTTCCTTCGGTACCATTCCTTCCAGAACCTGGGAGCGATGACATGAAGGATCTGAACGACGCCTTGGATCGCCGGGCGGCGGGACTGGTGGTGATCTTTCTCCGCTATCTGGCGGGCCGACACCAGGCCTCATTGAGCGAACGGACCGGGATCGACCAGAAACGCATCTCCCGCTACGAGCAGGGAAAGATCCAACCGCTCCGGCCGACGCTCGAACGACTGGCCGCGGGAGTCGGCGTTTCGCCCGAACGGCTCGATCAACTCCTCGCGCTCTACCGCGCCATCTGCGCCGAGAGCGAAGGGAAGAGCCCTATAGGCGAAAAGGGTGACCTGGAAGCCTCGGAAGCCGGCCTAGGGGAAGACATGGCCGAGCTGGCGGCGGAGATCGCCGAAGAGCTCCAACCCGAGATCCATCAATACCTGGTCGAGCTGGAAGCGGAGCTGAACGCCCCGCCGCCACCGCCTACGCCCAAAGAGGCGCGAAGCGAGGCGCGGGCGCTCTGGAACAAATTCGAGCCCTTGCCGGATCGCATTCGCCGTCTGGTGATCGAGCATGGCGAGGAATTCCAAACTTGGGCTTTTTGCGAGCGGCTTTGCGATGAGAGCCTCGACGCCGGGCTTCGCGTGCCGGAGGACGGGCAGGCTCTCGCCGACCTGGCGCTCTCGGTCGCCGAGACTGCCCCCGGAACCGACGTGCTACGCCAGCGCTTGACCGCCTTCGCCCTCGCCTGCGCCGCCCGCGCCGACGGTCTCGCCGGGGAAACCGAAGAGGCCACCGAGAAACTCGGCCGGGCGACAGCGCTTTGGAGGGCAGGGGACGGCACCGACGATCTCGACATCGGTCGGATCGCCGAATTCGTGCCCGCCGACGCGTAGGGGGTCCGGCCCACCGCTGAGACGGGCCAGCTCACCACTGATCAGGGCCAGCTCACTCCTGGGCTGGGCCAGCTCACCACTGGACTGGGCCAGCTCACTACTGATCTGGGCCAGCTCACTTCTGGGCTGAGCCAGCTCACTACTGGGCTGAGCCAGCTCACTACCGGGCTGAGCCAGCTCACTACTGGGCTGGGCCAGCTCACTACCGGGCTGAGCCAGCTCACTACTGGGCTGAGCCAGCTCACTACTGGGCTGGGCCAGCTCACTACTGATCTGGGCCAGCTCACTACCGGGCTGAGCCAGCTCACTACTGGGCTGGGCCAGCTCACCACTGGGCTGGGCCAGCTCACCCGTGGCGCGAACCGTCCAACCGCTCGCCTCAGCCGTCCTGCGGGTGGAGCGGATTGTCCGACCGCTGAGCTGGGTCGTCCCACAAGTGGCGCGAGTCGTCCGACCGTTCGGCTCGGCCGTCCGACTCGTGGGGCAGTGTGAGGAGCCGATTGGACCGGCGGCGCAAACCTTACCGCAACCCCGAAGGCAACCTTGGCGACGAAATCAGCTCCCCAAACACCTGCCACCGCTTTTCGGGGTCCCCGCCGCTCTTTCCTTCCACATACGTCCGCACGAGATCCCGGCCGAGGTTGTAGTTGATGACGTAGCTCCGGTAGGTGTCGAAGAAGGTGACGCGCTGTTTGGAGCGGGCGGGGGAGGAGAGGGCGTAGCGTGTGAGCCATTCTGCCGCTTGGGCAGCGTCGATCTCTCCGTCCAGATAGCGGCGGGCCGCGGTGTTGCCCGCGTAGTCGAGCTTACCGACCAGCTGGAGAGTTTCTGTATAGGTCTCGGCTTGGCTCGGGTCGAGGCCGGCGATCGGGTAGAGGACGTCGCGCTCGAAGTCGGTTCGTTCGTGCCCCGGGAAGGCGACTTCGATGCCGTAGTTCGCGGTCCCTTCGGCGATCAGCGATTGGGGCGAAAAGAGCGGGTAGACCGTGAACTCGACCCAGCCGCGATCGCGCACCAGGTTCTTTTCGAGCAGCGCGTTGTAGACGTGGTGGCCGGGGTAGCCCTCGTGGCAGGCGAGGTCGATCGCGCGGTCGATCAGGATCGGCAGCTCGGTGTTTACCTGGATCAGGCTGTGGAGGTCGCCCTTGTACCAGTTGTAGGCGCTCCAGGGCTTGCCCTTCACGTATTCGACCTCGAAGCTCTCGTTGGCGGGAAGCGAAAGGTGGGCGAGTGTGCGGGCGCGGCATTCGTGGATCGCGGCCTGGAAGACGGCGTCCACTTTATCGGCGGGAATCGTGAACTGGTCGCGGAAGGCTTGGATGCGATCGCCCAAGGGTCCCGTGCCCGGTACCGTCCGCTCCAGCTCGGCGAGGACCGGGTCGAAATCCTTTTCGGTCTGCTTGGGGGCCACTGCGTCGTAGAGGGCCAAGGACTCCTCGTCGAAGCTCCGCTTCTTTCCTTCCAGCTGCTCGACGTGGGCGATCAGCGAGCCGAGCTGGCGTTCGAGATAGCGATGGCGCAGCTCGATCAGCGGATCGTCTTTCGCGGGCGAGATCCCGGCAAGCCCGGCGCGGAGGCGCTCGGCGCGGGTACGGATCTCCGGCAGCGGCAGCTTCTCGGCTTCCACCTGGGTACGCACTTCGGCCGGACCGTAATAGGCATCGACGTAATTCCCGTCGTGGACCCCCACGGCGAGCACGAGGCGGACATAGGCGCTTGCGGTGTCGTCCATCGCGGAAGCTCCGGAGCGGGTGGGTGCAGGAGAGGAAGACGTGCAGGCGGTGAGGAGGGCTACGGCTAAGAGGAGGGAGAGGATCGATCGCATGGCGGGGCGATTGTAGCCTGGGTGCGCGGGCCTCCGGCCCGCCCCTTGGCGTGAAGATGGCGGGCGAGACGCCCGCGCACCCAGGAATCAATACTCCAGAAACGCGTCGTTCGGGTAGCAGTAGAGCCAGCGCTCGCCGCGCTCGGCCGACGCGATCACGGGGTGCCCGCTGTCGTGCGCGTGGTGGCTCGCGTGTTGGTTTGGCGAGCTGTCGCAGCAGAGGGTGACGCCGCACGTCTGGCAGGTCCGCAGATGGACCCAGCGGCCGCCGATCTTCACGCATTCGGCGCACTCGTGCGTTTTGGGGTGGACGATCTTCTTGATGTTGATTGCGCCCAGATGGTCACAGGTTCCGTTCGGCATCTTCTTCTCCTACTCGTGGAGTACCTGGTGGACGAACGAGATGGCGATCGAGCCTTCGCCGACCGCGGAAGCCACGCGCTTGATGCTGCCGGAACGGACGTCGCCCACCGCGAACACTCCGGGCAGGTTGGTCTCCAGCAGATGAGGCGCGCGGGGGAGCGGCCAGCGGGCGTCGAGCAGGTCGTCCGGCGACAGGTTCGTTCCGGTCTTGATGAAGCCTTTCGCGTCGCGGGCGACACAGCCGTCGAGCCATTCGGTGCTCGGTTTGGCACCGGTCATCAGGAAGACGTGGCCGATCTCGTGGGTCTCCTCGGTTCCCGTCTCTTGATTCTTCATCCGGACCCGTTCGAGGCGCTGACCCCCTTCCAGGGCCACGATCTCGGTGCGCGGGCGCAGATCGATCTTCGGGCTGTCCTCGATCCGGCGGATCAGATAGCGCGACATGGTTTCCGCCAGGCCGGTCTTGCGGACCAGCATGTAGACCTTCCGCGCGGTCTGGGCGAGGAACACCGCGGCCTGGCCGGCGGAGTTGCCGCCTCCGACGATGATCACCTCGTCGTCGCCGCAGAGCTTCGCTTCGATGAACGTCGCGCCGTAATAGATGCCGGAGCCTTCGAACTGCGAAAGATTTTCGAGATCCGGCCGGCGGTATTCGGCGCCCGACGCGATGATCACCGAACGGGCGAGGACGCGGGTGCCGTCCTTGAGCTCCAAGGCATAGGGTTTCCGTTCGCACGAGAGGCGCTTGGCGCTCGTTGCGACCATCAGCTCGGCACCGAACTTCTGAGATTGGGTGTAAGCGCGCCCCGCCAGCTCCTGCCCGGAGATGCCGGTCGGAAAGCCGAGGTAATTCTCGATCTTCGAAGACGAGCCGGCCTGGCCGCCCGGCGCGTTGGTTTCGAGAACCAGAACCTCCAACCCTTCCGACGCGCCGTAGACCGCCGCCGCGAGCCCGGCCGGGCCGGCACCGATCACCACCAGGTCGCGGATCTTGCTCGGGTCGATCGAATCGTTGAAGCCGAGACAGCCGGCGATCTTCTCGTTGCTTGGATTGCGGAGCACCGTCTCGCCCCGGCAGATCAGGACGGGGATGTCGGCGAACGCGACGTGGAAGCGGTCGAGCAGGCGCTGGACGTCGTCCTCCTGGTCGAGGTCGATGAAGGCGTACGGATGGCCGTTGCGAGTGAGGAATTCCTGGATGCGCAGCGTCCCCGAGCAATGCATCGAGCCGATCAGCACGACGTCGCCGAGCCCTTGGGCGAGCAGCTCGACGCGGCGCAGGATGAAGGCCCGGAGGAATATCTCGCCCAGCTCGGAGTCGTTCTGCACGAGGGCGAGCAGCTCGTCGTGATCCAGCTCGATCACCGTGCCCGGTTCGCCGAAGCGCGCGCGGATCAGCGACGGGCGGCCCGAGAGCATGTTGATCTCGCCGGTGAATTGCCCGGGGTGGTGGACCACGACGGTCGTTTCCGTCGTTCCGAACGGGCGAACGACCTCGATCGAGCCGGAGGTAATGACGAAGAACGGCACCAACCGGTCCCCGGGCTCGACCAGCACCTCGCCGCGCTCGCCCCGGCGCTCCTTGCCGTGCGCCGCGACGCGGGCGATCTGTTCGGCCGTGAGGACTGGGAAGATCTGCTCGGGCCGCGAGGAGGCGGCGAGGGGGGCGGGTTCGCTCATGGATTCGTCTCAGTTCGTGGGGGTTGGCGCGAGGCGCGCGAACCGAGAGAAAAATACCATGGCGGTCAAGGGCGGCCATTACGGCGGGCCGCCCCTCCGTCCGCATCGGAATTCATTGGGGAATGTAGGGGCAGGCCTACGTGCCTGCCCTCGTTGGACGTGACCGCCATCGTAGGCGGCCACATAGGGCCGCCCCTACTTCGTAGCGGTGGGAGCGATCGAATCGACCTTGATCGACGTGCCGGTCAGGGTGCCGGTGACGGTCACTTCGTGGCCGACGTGTTCCAGGGCGAGGTCGGTCTTGTCGATGTCGTAGATCTTCTGGTCGGCGTTGTTGTAGAAGACCACCTTGCCGTCTTTCTCGTGGGCGCACTTCTCGGCGCAGGCCTTCGTGTGCTTGGCGTTCGCTCCCTTGGCTCCGCAATGGCTGTCGGTGATCCAACCGGTCCAGGTCCCGGCGGCGAAGGACGGGGCGGCCATCAGAACGGCGATCAGGGCGAGGGCGAAGACGAGCGAGAGGGACGTGTGCTTACGCATGACGGTTTTTTCTCCCCTTGTTGGATCGATTATTGGATCGAGCCTCACCCTCGACACGGGGGTTCGGCAAAAGGGGATAAGCAGCACCTTGCATGCCAACCGGTTTCCCCCTTCGGCTTCGTCGCAAGAATGCCGAATTGGCCGGGAGCGGTGGGGCGGCGGCACGGTTATGATGCCGGGTGCGTCGCCTTGTCGCGACAGGAAGAGGAGAAGAGATGCAAATCGGCATGATCGGCTTGGGGCGGATGGGGGCGAACATGACCCGCCGGCTCTTGCGTGGCGGGCATTCGGTGGTGGTCTACGACTTGAACCCCCAGGCGGTCGCCGGGCTCGTGGCGGAGGGCGCCGTCGGCTCCGCCTCGCTCGACGAGCTGGTGGAAAAACTAGAGGTGCCGCGCGCCGTCTGGCTGATGGTGCCTTCGGGCGAGCCGACCGAGAAGATGGTCGCGGCTCTGGGCGACAAGCTCGCGGCGGGCGATGCGATCGTCGACGGCGGAAACTCCTTCTTCAAGGACGACGTGCGCCGCTCGCGCGAGCTCGACGCCCAAGGCGTGCGCTACCTCGACGCGGGCACCAGCGGCGGCGTCTGGGGTTTGGAGCGCGGCTATTGCCTGATGATCGGCGGCGACCGGGAGTCTTACGAACGGCTGGAGCCGATCTTTGCCACGTTGGCACCCGGGCGCGGCGAGATCGAGCCCTCCGCGGGGCGTGAGGGGCGGAAAGGTACGGCCGAAGACGGCTACCTCTATTGCGGCGGCGCCGGGGCCGGCCATTTCGTCAAGATGATCCACAACGGCATCGAGTACGGGCTGATGCAGGCGTACGCCGAAGGGTTCGACATCCTCAAAAGCGCGGCGCTCGAACGGGTGCCCGCCGACCAGCGCTACGAATTCGATCTCGCCGACGTCGCCGAGCTCTGGCGCCGCGGCAGCGTCGTCACCTCCTGGCTGCTCGACCTGTCGGCGATCGCGTTCGCCGAGGATCCCGAGCTTGCCGCCTACGCCGGCACGGTCGAGGATTCCGGCGAAGGGCGCTGGACGGTCACCACCGCGATCGAGGAGGCCGTCCCCGCCGACGTGCTTTCCGCCGCGCTCAATGCCCGCTTCCGCTCGCGCCAGGAGCACACCTTCGCCGAGAAGGTGCTGTCGGCGATGCGCAAGAAATTCGGCGGGCACCTGGAGCGCACCGAGAAACCGGCCGCCCCGCCGCAGCCGGCGAAGGGATGAGGCACGCCACGTGACCAAGAAGACACCGGCTCCCACCACCCCCTCCTCGCCCGACCAAGAACCGCTGCTCGAATCGCCGATCGAGGCGACCGCCTCGCCGTGCGGCATGGTGATCTTCGGCGCGCTCGGCGATCTGACCAAGAGGAAGCTGATTCCCGCGCTCTACAACCTCGCGAGCAGCAATCTCTTGGCGCCCGAGTTCGCGGTGGTCGGCATCGGCCGCGACGGGCTTTCCGACGAGGCCTTCCGCGACCGGCTGCGCGCCGACCTCACCGAGTTCGCGACCGTGCCGATCGAGCCGGCGACCGCGGATTGGCTGTTCGACCGCCTCCATTACGTCGCGGGCGACTTCACCGACCCCGACCTCTACGTCCGGCTCGGGGCACGGCTGAAAGAGGTCGACGCCGAGCACGGCAACCACGGCGACTATCTTTTCTATCTCGCGATCCCGCCGAGCTTCTTCGACGACGTGGTGGGCAACCTGGGCGCGGCGGGGCTGCTCAAGGAAGCCGAGGGGCAATGGCGGCGCCTGGTGGTGGAAAAGCCGTTTGGCCGCGACGTCGATTCGGCCCGCGCGCTCAACAAGATGGTCGGCGAGCAGGTGCGCGAGGATCAGATCTATCGGATCGATCACTACCTGGGCAAAGAGACGGTCCAGAACATCATGGCGTTCCGCTTCGCCAACGGCATCTTCGAGCCGATCTGGAACCGGCGCTACATCGACCACGTCCAGATCACGGTCGCGGAAAGCGTCGGCGTCGAAGCGCGCGGCACCTACTACGAGGAAGCCGGCGCGCTGCGCGACATGGTGGCGAACCACATGTTCCAGATCCTCGCGCTGATCGCGATGGAGCCGCCGATCTCGTTCGCCGGCAACGCCGTGCGCGACGAGCGGGTGAAGGTGCTGCAGGCGATCCATCCGCTCACGCCGGAGGCCGTGCTCGCCGACGCGGTGCGCGGCCAGTATCGCGAAGGGGTGATGCAGGGCGAGAAGGTGCCGGCCTATCGAGCGGAGGCGAAAGTCTCGCCGGCGTCGAACACCGAGACGTTCGTGGCCCTGAAGCTTACGCTCGACAATTGGCGTTTCGCCGACGTGCCGTTCTACCTGCGCACCGGCAAGCGGTTGCCCAAGCGGGTGAGCGAAGTGGCGATCCAATTCAAACGCGCGCCGTTCATCCTGTTCCGCGAGACGCCGGTCGAGCAGCTGAACCCGAACCTGCTGGTGCTCCACATCCAGCCCGACGAAGGGATTTCGCTGCGCTTCGAAGGCAAGGTCCCTGGCCCGTCGCTCAAGCTCGGCACCGTGCGCATGGCGTTCAACTACGCCGACTATTTCGGTGCGCGACCGACGACCGGCTACGAGACCCTGCTCTACGACGCGATGACCGGCGACTCGACGTTGTTCCTGCGGAGCGACATGGTCGAGGCCGGCTGGCAGGCGGTGCAGCCGATCCTCGACGTCTGGGGCGCGCTCGCGCCACGGAGCTTTCCGAACTACGACTCGGGCACGTGGGGACCGAAAGACGCGAACGATCTGATCGAGCGCGACGGCCGGAAGTGGCGGGCATAGGCCCAACATTCTGAATGTAGGTGCGCGGGGGTCTCATGGAAGAGCTGACCCGAGTGACCGAGCATGGCGCGACGCGGGTGATGATCGCGAACGATCGCGCGGAGCTTGCCCAAACCGCGGCCGAGCAGCTCGCGCGCGGCGCGGCGCGCGCGGTCGCCTTGCGCGGGAAGTTCACGCTCGCGCTCGCCGGAGGCTCGACGCCGCGCGATCTCTACCAACGGCTGGCGGAAGAGCCGTTGTTGAGTGCGATGCCTTGGGCCAACGTCCATCTGTTCTGGGGCGACGAGCGGGCGGTGCCGCCGGATCACGAAGAGAGCAACTACCGAATGGTGCGCGAGGCGCTGCTCGAAGCCCCCGTGCCGCCGCCGCTCCCGGCGGGAAACATCCATCGCATTCCTACAGAGCTGCCCGATTCGGTCGAGGCCGCCGCGCGCTACGAGGCCGATCTCCGGGGGTTTTTCGCACTCAAAGACGGCGAGACGCCGCGCTTCGATCTCGTGCTTCTAGGCCTGGGAGCCGACGGTCACACGGCGTCACTCTTTCCCGGTACGGGCGCCGTCGCGATCTGTGATCGGCTCTGTTTCTCGCTCTGGGTCGAACGTCTCGCCACCCATCGCCTCACGCTGTCGCTGCCGGTATTTCTCGCGGCTCGCAGCGTCGCGTTTCTCGCCGCGGGTCTCGACAAAGCGGAGAAGGTGCAGGCGGTGCTCGGCGAAGACGCGCCTCACCGATCCGCCGACGAGCTGCCTGCCGCGGCCGTGCGCCCCACTCACGGCGAGCTCACCTGGTGGCTCGATCGCGACGCGGCCAGCCGGCTCGCGCGCTGAGGTCAACAAGAAAAAACCGAGGAAAAGATTGGCGGGAATGTCGCGAGGGGTGCTTCGCGGGGTTCGAGGGGAGGTGCCGGCAGCGATGAACCGCGTTTGGGGAGCCGGCAGCTCCGGGAGACAACCTCGAACGCGATCGTGCTGCGCCGAGGCCTCCGGAATACCCTCGAGGGAGGGCTTACTTCTTGGCAGCCGTAGCCTTGACGGTCTTGGCCGGAGCCGCAACCTTGACTTTCTTCGGAGCCGAAGCCTTCTTGGCCGGAGCCTTCTTGGCCGCAGCTTTCTTGGGAGCCGCCTTCTTCGCAGGAGCCGCAGCCTTCTTCGCAGGAGCCGCAGCCTTCTTGGCCGGAGCCGCCTTCTTCGCAGGAGCCGCCTTCTTCGCTGCAGCCTTCTTGGCCGGAGCCTTCTTTGCACTTGCCATCGAAACTCTCCTTTCAGGTGTGGTTGCCCGAATGCGGGCGGGAGGTCATGGAAAAAAGGTACGCCACAACATCTTGCGTGTCAAGAGGTTTCAACCTCAATCCTTAGTGACTCGGTGTAGCTCAAAGCCGGCAGAAGACTCCGGAAATTTCGTTCGTGCATAGGCGGCCCTAAGGCGCAAAAACGCCCATTTTTCCTAGGGTTTCAGCGACTGCCGCGGTCCGCGGATTGCGCTCGGAATGGCTACGAGATGGACGTGCAGAGACATCGCCGCGACCTTCGCGCCGACGAAAATTTTTTCGCTGAAGTGGGGAATGGAGCGCGTAGAGCGCGAATCTAGTACGCGTTGTGGTGCCTGAAGCCGTGCCGCAAGGTCATCCAGAGGATCTTGAAGTCGAGCGCGAGCGACCAGTTCTCGATGTAGTAGAGGTCGTATTGGATGCGCTTCTTGATCGAGGTGTTGCCGCGCCAACCGTGTACCTGAGCCCAGCCGGTGATGCCGGCCTTGACCCGATGGCGGAGCATGTACTGCGGGATTTTGTGTTTGAACTCGCGGACGAAGGTCGGCCGTTCGGGGCGCGGTCCGATGATCGACATGTCGCCCACCAGCACGTTCCAGATCTGCGGCAGCTCGTCGATCGACCAATGGCGGATGAAACCGCCGACGCGTGTGCGGCGCGGGTCGTTCTTGATCGCCCATACCGGACCGGTGGAGGCCTCGGCATTCGCGCGCATCGAGCGAAACTTGAGGATCATGAACGACTTTCCGTCGAGTCCCATGCGCTCCTGGCGGTAGAAGATCGGACCGCGATCTTCGAGCCAGATCGCGAGCGCCACGAGCGGCAGGAACGGCAGCAGCACGGCGAGCACGGCGGAGGCGATCGCCACGTCCATCGCGCGCTTGACCAGGCTGTTCCAACCCTGGAGCGGCACCTGCGACAGGTTGATGACCGGAGTGCCGTCGACGTCTTCGAGCGAGGCGTTGAGCGTCGCGTACTGGAGGATGTCGGGCACGAGCTTGATGTCGACGATCTCGTTGCCCATCCGCTGCAGGATCTGGAGCGTCTTACGATAGGCCTCGATCGGCAGTGCCACGTAGACGTGGTCGATCTTCCTCTCGGCAATGATCTCTTCGGCCTGACGCAGCGTGCCGAGCACCGGGACGCCGTCGATCTCGGTGCCGGCCTTGCCCGGATCGTCGTCGAGGAAGCCGGCGACCTCGAAGCCGAGATCGCGATGCGCGTTGAGCTTTTGGGTGATCTCGCGGCCGAGCACTCCCGCGCCGATCACCAGGATGCGCTGCAGGTTGTGGCCCGAGAGACGGATGCGGCGCAGCAGTTGGCGCACGGCCATCCGCACGCTGGCGACCAGGGTGAGGTCGAGCAGCGCGAACAACCCGAGGAAGGCGCGGCTGTAGGTGAAGTATTCGCGGCTTCCGGGGGCGGCCGGCGGCCGGTACCAGGCGATCACCACGGAGAGGAGGACGGCGGCGAGCAGCACCGCGACCACCAGGGTGAGCACCTCGTCGACCCGGCTGCGGCCGCGGCTTCTCTGGTACAGCCCGTGGAAATAGAACACCACCGGCCAGAGCACGAGGACGAACGGTAGCAGCTGAAGGTAGGGGGAGAAATCCGGCACGCTCTTGGTGACCGGGATGACCTCCAGCTCGAAGCGGAGCACCCAGGCGGCGAAGAACGCGACGACGGTGGCCACCAGGTCGGCGGCCAGATAGAGACCCGCGGTCATGCGATGGCGTTGGCGGATCACAGGGCGGTTTCTCTCGGGAGGACCTCGATCGGTAAACAGAGGGCACGCAAACGTTCGGCGAATCGACGACTCGAAAAACGCTCAGCTCGCTGCCGGATCTCCAACGGATTGAATCGAAACTGACGCGCTTTGTCAATCGCCGCGCTCATTCGCTCGGCCTGCTCGCGCGTGTCGCCGAGCGGCTCGTAGAGCAGACCGTCGCGGCTGTCCTCCACGATGTCGAGGATTCCACCGCGGCCGGCCGCGACGACCGGCGTTCCGCAGGCGAGAGCCTCGACCGCGGCGATGCCGAAATCTTCGATGCCTGGTTGCACGAACAGGGTCGCTCCTCGGTAGAGATCGCGCAGCTCTTCGCCGTTCACCCGGCCGAGAAATTGTACGCCAGGCTCCGGAGCCGTGGCGAGGCGGGCGAGGTGCTCGTGTTCAGGGCCCTCTCCGACGATCCGGAGCGGCAGGCCCGAACGGGCGCAGGCGGTGATCGCAATGTCCAACCTCTTATACGGCGCGAGGGCCGAAACCGCCAGAGCGTAGGGACGAGCAGGCGTGGAAGCAGGGCCGGGAGTGAAGAAATCGAAGTCGACCGGCGGCGCGAGCACTTCCGCCGCGCGGCCGTAGTAGCGGCGGATCCGCTCGGCCACGAAGGAGGAGTTCGCGACGAAGCGATCGACCCGCGGCGCCGACGCGGCGTCCCAGGTACGCAGCCGGGAGAGCGCGAGGGCGCGCAGGCGAGCGACCGGACCCGTGCGGCGCGGGAAATAGGCGTGCTCCTGATCCCAGGCATAGCGCATCGGCGTATGGCAGTAGCAGACGTGGAGGGCGCCGGGCGGCGGGATCACGCCCTTGGCGACGCAATGGCTGGAGGAGACGATCAGGTCGAAGCCGGAGAGGTCGAAGTCCTCGATCGCGGCCGGGAACAGCGGCAGGTAGTGGCGATAGAAACGGCGAAGGCCGGGAGCGCGGTTCAAGAAGCTCGGCACGATCGGGTGGCTTTCGATTGCGGCCGAGACGCTGCCGGGAAAATGGAACAGCGTGTAGATCGGCGCGCCGGGAAACAGCGCGCAGATCGCCTCCAGCACCTTCTCCCCGCCGCGCATGCCGGTCAGCCAATCGTGGACCAGGGCGACCTTCGGAGGGTTTGGGGGACGCGGGCCGGATTCGTCCGCCGGGGTGCCGGAGCTCTCTTGCCTCATCGCTCCGGCTCCGAATGCAGCGGGGCTATCTCGGTCGTGTCGGTCGTCGGGTTCGCCGAGCCCGCCGAGCCCATGGACCCCGTGCGCGGCTTGCCTTCGATCGCCTGCAGGTAGATGCCGAGCGTCTGTTCCGCCGCCCGCTCCCAGCGGAACGCCTCGGCGCGCGCGCGGCCCCGCTCGATCAAGCGGACGCGATGGTCGGGATCGGTCATGCAGCGCGCGATCGCTTGGGCGATCGCGTCGAGATCGAGCGGGTCGACCAGGTGGCCGTAGCCGTTCGCCACCTCGCGCAGCGCCGAGGTGTTCGAGGTGATCACCGGGACGCCCGAGGCCATCGCCTCGACCACCGGCAGGCCGAACCCTTCGTAGAGCGTGGGATAGAGAAACACCGCGGCGCCCTGGTAGAGCGCGGCGAGATCCTCGACGTCGACGTGGCCGAGCAGCTTCACCTTGTCGCCCAGGCCGAGCTGCTCGGCGCGCTGGCGGATGCGCGACTCGCCCGGCGTCCGGTCGCCGACGCAGACGAGAGGCGCGTCGAAATTCGCCAAGCGGCGGGCCCGGGCGTAGGCCTTCACCACGTTGTCGAGGTTCTTGTGCGGTTTCGGGTTGCCGACGAACAGCAGGTAGGGCCGCTCGATGCCGAGCGTGGCGAGCCGCCGGCCGATCTCGTCGGGCGACAGGCGCTGGCGGAAGCGTTCCTCCACGCCGTTGTAGACCACCTCGATCTTGGCGCCGTCGACGTCGAAATAATCGATCAGATCCTGTTTCGTGTTCTCCGACACCGCGATGATCCGGTCGCCGCGCAGGAGGCTCCGGCGGATCATCCGCGTTGCGTAGACGAACGCCAGCCCGTTGGGCAGGAACTCGGGGTACAGCACGTGGATGATGTCGTGGATCGTCACCACCACTTTGGAGGGGACGTAGGCGGGCAGGACGTAATGGGTGGCGTGGTAGAGGTCGGGGCGGAGCCGGAACAGCCGCCATGAGAGCGTCGCCATCTCGCGCAGCGAGTAGACCCCCGCGCGCTCGGAGACCGGGGTGAAATTCTCCGGCAGCGCTTCGAGCAGCTCGCGGTCCTCGTCGTGCGAGAGCAGAAGGTAGCGGTTCTCCCGGTCGATCTGCGC
Source organism: Thermoanaerobaculia bacterium (assembly GCA_035995205.1). GTDB lineage: Bacteria > Acidobacteriota > Thermoanaerobaculia > Multivoradales > UBA5704 > DASYKS01. The sequence continues at coordinate 9,136 of DASYKS010000075.1, read as the reverse complement.
GAGCCCGTGGACCAGGTTCCGGACATAGGTGCCGATGCCGAAATCGCGGATCTTTCGGGCGTCTAAGGCGATCGTATAGGGCACGCGGCAGGGGCTCCCGGGCAATCCAACGGAATCAGGAGTTTACCGCTTCGGCGAAGATCGCATCCATCCGGTCCGCCGCGCGGCCCCAAGTGAAGCGGGCGGCTTGCGCGGGCCCGCGCGCCGCCAGCTCTTGGGCGCGCCCCGGATCTGCCAGCAGGCGGCCGAGCGCGTCGGCGAGCGCCGCGGGCTCGCCGATATCGACTTTCAGCCCCGCCTTGCCCACGACTTCGGGCAGGCTCGACCGATCCGAGACGACGGTCGGCACGCCGCAGGCGAGCGCCTCGGCCGCGGGCAGGCCGAATCCCTCGTAGAGCGAGGGATAGACGAAGACGGAAGCGGCCTGGAACAGCCGCACCAGCCGCGCGCGCGGCACCGGCCCGAGGTGGATCAAGCCTTTGGGTTTGAGCACCGCGATCCGTTCGAGCAGCCTGGGGGACCCCCAACCGTACGGGCCGACCAAGACGAGCGGCGGCGTCGCGCCCCCGTCGAGACCCACGAGACCGCCGCGCTCGATCAGAAACTCCCAGGCGTCGAGGACCGCGCCGACGTTTTTCCGCGGCTCCAAGGTTCCCGCATAAAGCAGGTAGCCATCTGGAGCGCCGATCTCCGCGCGGGTCTCGGCGATCGCTTCCGGCTCTCCCGGGCGAAACTCGGCGTCGACCCCTGGGTAGACCACCTCCAGCCGGTCGGCGCAATCGGGAAAGTGAAAGCGCAGATCGGCCGCGGTCGCTTCGGAGTCGGCGACGATCCGTCGGGCGCGGTCGAGCGAAGAGTGGAGAAACGGATAGACGCTCCAGCGGACTTTCACCCGGTGGTGGTCGGGAAAGAGCAGCGTGGTGAGATCGTGGACCGTCAAAACCGCGGGCACCGGACAGCGAAGCGGCAACGTCATGTGCGGCGACCAGAGCAGGTCGATGTCTCCCGCGGCAAGCCGCTTCGGCAGGCGAAGCTGTTGCCAGATCACGCCGAGGGGCGCCGGCTGGATCTCGGTCGGAATCCCCGCCGCGGCGAATTCCTCCGCTCCCTCGACCGGACCATGCGCGAGCCCGAGATAGCGCCGGTTGCCGCGGCTCGCCAGCTCCAGAAGCAGAGAGCGCGTATAGACGCCGATGCCGGTGACCGTCCGCACCAACGGCCGGAGATCGACGGCGACAGTGGGGAGGGTTGAGGGGGGGGAGTCGGCCGGCATGCGCGGTGGATGGTACCAGGCCCTTCCTGGGTGCGCGGGCGTCTCGCCCGCCGTCTTCTCCGACAAGGGCGGGCCGGAGGCCCGCGCACCCAGGTTTTTAACCGGCGGGCTTGAACAGCGCCCGGAACGCCCGTAGCGCCGCCGGGTGGTAGATCGTGCCGTGCCCTTCCGCCGGCATCGGCTCGTAGCTCCAATGCACTCCGGCGGGCGCGTCTTTCCGCAGCACCTCGACCAGTCGCTGCGCCGGCTCGACGATTCCCTTCTCGTCGCTGGTGGCAATGAAGAGCGTGCTCTGCCCCGTCCGCTCTTTCAATCGCTCGGCGGCACGCTTGACCAGCTCTTCCCGGTTCCACCAGAGGCTCGGATCGAGCGCGATGTAGGTGTCGAACATCTCGGGTGCCAAGAAGAACGTCTCGACGATGAACAGCCCGGCGAGCGACTCGCCGACGATCGCGGTCTCCTCGGTCGTGCGGTAGCGCGCCCGCACCTCCGGCATCAGCTCTTTGGCCAGAAACTCGCGGAAGGCGGCGGAGCCCCCGACATGCGGCGCGATCTTTCGGTCTTCCGGATCCTCGGTCGGCCCGGTCATGTCGCGGCGGCGCTCGGTGTTCTCGATCCCGACCAGCAGGAACGGCCGCATCGTGGCGTTGCCGACGGAGACCTGCACGAGACCCGCGACGTGCAGGAAATCCTCGCCCATTCCGCCGTCCGGCATGTAGAGGACGGGAAAGCGGGCGTCTTTACTTTCCTCGTAGACGGGCGGGAGGTAGACGTTGATCCGCCGCGTCTCGCCGAGGATCTTCGAGGGGATCGTGAAGGTCTCACCGAAGGGGAGCGGACTTGCGGCGGAGTCGGCCGCCTGGGCCGCGAGCGGCGTGAAAACCAGGCTGGCGAGGACGACGAACGCGAGGTGCCTCATGGCCGGGGATCGTATCAGGGGGCGCCGGACGCTTCGCACGCGGTGCGATCTCGTAGACCACCGTGGAGTCGTCCCGATAGACCCTGCGCACCGAAGCCTTTCGGTTCCAGCGCCGGGCCGCGCGCCGCTGCGTTTGCGAGGTGAGCCGGTCGAGATGCACGACGACGTGGGTCACGCCCCATCGCCGCAGCAGGGCGAGCCGTTGGGTGTCCGGGACCGGAGTGCAGCAGGCGTCCCGAAACGCCTGGTTCTCGGGCGGCATGAAACCGCTGTAGCCGTTCACCAGCGGCCGGTGGTGAACGGTGGCGAAATACATATAGGGCAGATCGTCGAGCATCGCGCCGATCGGCAGCTCCAGCACGGCGGCGACCGGGCGTCGGGCCAGGAATCGATAGACCGGAGGAAAATCGTTCGCCGCCGGCAGCGGGTGCCACGCGAGAGGGCGCGGCGCGAGCTCGATCGCCAGCAGGCCGAGAATTACCACGCCGATCGAGAGGACCGCGAAGGCGCCGCGCCGATCCGACCCTCTAGCGCGCAGAGAGTCGAGCCAGCGATCGAACCCCCGGGCGGCGAGCGCCGCGACCGCGAACGATGCGAACACCAGGAAGCGGCCCGGCACCCGCATGGCGGAAAATCCGGGCACGATCTTCATCAAGGGCGCGTAGACGATCGGAAACGCGAGCAGCGCGCAGGCGGTGCCCGCCAGGACGAGGCCTCGGTTCCAGTCTTCCTCCGGCGCCTCGGGAGCCGTGGCGGATAGCGCTGCGCGGTGCCTACGCCATCGCAGCACGGAGTAGATACCGAGGGCGATGACCGCAATCCCGAACGCCGCGGTGTAGGGGAGGATCGGGATCTTGAAGTTCAAGGCCCGCACTTGGGGCGTGCCGAGCCACGTTCGCACCTCGGAGAGCACGAACGCGAGCCCGGCGAGCGCGAGCAGCGCGCGCTCCCCAACGCGGGGTTTCGTGGTCCCGCCGATCGCGGATCGCCTGCGCCGGCGCGCCGCCGCGGTGATCTCCACGATCGCGACGACGGCGAAGGCCGACGGGAGAAAGCCGGGAAAGTAGGTGTTTTCGTCGCGCCGCAGCCGCGGCGGAAACGCCGCGGAGTAAAGATTGGGCACGGCGGGGGTGAGCCAGGTGACCACGCTCGCTCCGTAACGGCGGGCATCCCAGTCGCGGCGCACGATCTCGTGGCGCGCCGAAAGATAGGGCGCGAAAATCGCTCCGGACAACGCGAGAGCGCAGAGGAGGGCGATCCCGACGACCCGAAGGCGCGCTCCCGTCCAACCAACCCGCGCCGGCCCCGCCAGGCGATGGGCGAACAGCACCGCGAGCGGCACGTGGATCATGTACGCGAGATAGCTGCCGCCGGTGACGTGGAGGGTATAGAAGAGCAGGAACCATCCCGCCCGCCGCCAGGTGCCCTCGACGAGCAGCCGGTCGAAATGCCAGAGCACGAGCGGCAGCCACGGCGTGAGCAGCACCTGCAGGTGGCTCGCCTGGTCCCATCGGAAGGGAGCGAACGCGAACGCCATGCCGCCGAGCAGGGCGGCGGCCTCGGACCGGCCGGAGCGGCGGAGCACCCAGTAGGTGGCGAATCCGCTCGCCGCGAACGAGCCGAGAAACAGCAGGTTGTAGGCCGCGATCGTGCCCAGTCCGAAGCTCGCGCCGAGGGTGGAAAAAGCCGCGGGTCCGAGCAGATGGTCGGAGAGTGTCGTCACGCCCTGGGCCGGAAAGAAGAAGGGGGCGTTCCAGAAGCGGCCGAAGATCCCGGAGATCCCTGTCGACAGGGTGCGGGTGCCCCAATCGAGAATCACCAGGTTGAACAGCGGATCGCCGAGATCCGGCGCCAGGTGGGTGCGGAAGACGCGCCAGATCGGACGCAGGTAGACCAGGGAGAGGCCGAGAAAGAGCGCCGCCGCGCGCGCCTGCCGAAAGCGTTCGAGCCAAGGATTCGTCACAGGCGCCGGTGTCCGGAGGGCGCTTGACCGCCCTCAGGGCATGCCCCCGAGGAAGACCCGGAACGGATCGGGCTCGCTCGCTCTATGCGGATCGGCAAGGATCTCGAAGACCTGCGCGTCGGCGTCCGCCCAGACCCGTCGCACCGTCGCCCGGCGAGACCAGCCTTGAAGCTCCCGCCTTTGCCAGCGCCGCAGGGCGGCCGTACGGGCAACCACATGGGTCACCCCTTGGGTGCGCAGGAGGGCGAGATCGGCCGCCTCGGGCAGCGGATAACAGCAGTGCCGGCGCAGCTCGAGCGTCGCTTGGGGGAGGAAGCCGCTATAGCCGTTTACGAGGGGTTTGCCGTGATGGGTCGCGCGATACATCGTCGGGATGTCGTCCTGCACCCGGCCGAGCGGAACTTCGAGGATCGCCCGCACCTCGGGAGCCTCGGCGAGCCAACGGTCGACCGCTTGCGGGCCGAATTTGGGCTCGATCTCGGTCCAGTCTAGGGGGCGCGGCGCAAGCTCGATTGCGAGCAGAGCCATCGCTCCAAAGGTGAGCGCGCGGCGCGTCGAAGTCGACGGGAGCCTTTCCCCGAGCCGGTCGAAGCCGTAGGCGGCGAGCAATGCGACCGCCACCGAGGCGAAGGCGTAAAAGCGGGTGGGCACCCGCATCTGGGCCAGACCGGGAACGAAGCGCGCGAGCGGTAGATAGATCTGCGGCAACGTCAGCAGAAACGCCGCTGCGCCGCCGAGCAGAAGCCCGCGCGGCCAGACCGGAATCTCCGCCCAGCGCACCGCGCCGCCGCCCGTCCAACGCCGACGCAAGAGCATTGCGGTCGACGCCGAAAGCAGTAAGGCGACACCGCACGCCGTATAGCTCGGCAAGGCCAGCCCCCGCCACGGCACGCCGGGCCAGTGGCTCCAGGTCTTGGCGTCCGCCGCGAGGCACGCGACCACTGCGATCCCGACCAGAAGCGCGAGCGTGGCGCGCCGTCCGATCCCGATCGCGCGGGCGGAAGGGCCGCGATGGCGTCGCACGCCTTCGAGCGCCCCCCAGGCGGCGAGCAGGAGGACGCCGAAGCCGGGGAAGAGAGCGTTTTCCGGCCGTTCCCAGCGCGCGACGGCGTGGCCGGCATAGAGGGCGTGCTGCGACGAAGGGGTGAAATAGCTCGCGAGCGTCGCGGCGTAGTCCGCGATCACGTTGTCGTCCCGGCGCATTGGCTCCGAGCTCGCGGTCCGTTCATAGGGTAGGAAGAAGGCCGCCGCGATGCCCGCGCAGACGACCGCCGCGGTCCCGAGCCGGACGAGGTCGGCGCGGCTCCAGCGCGGCCGGTCGCGGCCCGGCAGCCGGTTCGCGGCCAGGATCGCGAGCGGCAGATGCGCCATGTAGGCGAGATAGAGGCCGCCGCTCAGGTGCAGAGCGTAGAACGCCAAGAACGCCGCCGCGCGCCGCCAGGTCGGCTGTTGGAGCAAGCGATCGAACGTCCACAAGAGCGGCGGAATCCAGAGCGCGAGCAGAATCTGGAGATGGCTGCCTTGAAACCAGCGGAAGGAAGAGAACGCGAACGCCAAGCCGCCGATCCAGGCTCCGGCCGTGCTCACGCCGCTCTTCTCCAGAACCCAGTAGAGGGCGAAGGCGGAACCGGCGTACGAGACCAGGAACAGCAGGTTGTAGACGGCGATCGGGCCGATTCCGAGATGCCCGAGCAGCCAGCCCGCGAACGCGGGGCCGAGCAGATGGTCGGAAAACGTCGTTACCCGGGGGGTGGGGAAAAAGTACGGCAGATTCCAGTACCCGGCGAAGCCGGTTTGGAAATGGCGAATCCCCCATTTGAGGACCACCAGATTGAACAGCGGGTCACCGCCGTCGGGTGCCAGATGGGTACGGAACAGGCGCCAGATCGGCCGCAGATACACCAGGGAAAGAGCGAGATAGGCGAGGAACGCGAAGACGTGCCGCATCCAGCGCCGACCCGCTTCAGGCGCAGGAAGCCCGTTCGATCGACCGTCGGTCATCGCGGTGTGTTTTACGAAGAGATGAACCCTTGTGTCTACGGGTCGGGGGCGGATGGCGGCTCGGTCGGGATGGTCCCGCCCGGCGCGAGGGACGGTACTGGGGGAGAATCCGGGGGGCGCTACGGCCGGAGGATCGAGCGGACTCCTCCGGATTAGGCTAAGAGCCTTTACTTGGGCTGAAGACTACTTGGAGCTGACGACGATCTGGTTGTCGACCGAGACCACGCCGTCGGTGTGCCTTGCCAATTTTTCCGCTTCGCGCTTCTCGTAGGCAGACTTGGCAGTGCCGGAGAGAGTGACCTTGCCGTTCACGGTGTCGACGTCAATCGCGACGCCCTTGACTTCCGGATCGGCGATCAGCTTCGCTTTGACCGAAGAGGTGATGCTCGCGTCGTCCATCTTCGCCGCTGCCTTGTCTCCCGCCTCCGCGGCCTTTTCTCCCGCCGTTTCAGCCGCACTTGCGATGTCCTGCCCGGCTTCCTTGGCGGTCGCCGAGGCCTCCTGGCCGGCCTCCTTCATCGCATCGCCGGCGTTTTCCGCCGCTGCCTTCGTATCCTCGACCGCCGCGTTGCCCGCCGTGGCAACAGCCTCGCCGGTCTCTTCTCCGGCGGTCTTGATCGCATCACCGGCCTGGGCATTTTGTTCCTGCACGTCGTGGTTATTGCAAGCGCTCGCTCCGAGCACGCACAGCACGGCAAAAGCGGGCAGCAAAAGGTTTGTTCTCTTCATGAGCTCACCTCCGAGTCCTTTTTTGGGACAAGTCATGGGCCGTTGGTACGGTCGACGACCCGGAGGGCGTGAGTGCAAGATCCGGACCGCAAGCCGGCGGGCGTGCACCGGATGCCTCAAGCGAAGAACCTACTTGGAGGTGACGACGATTCGGTTGTCGACCGAGACCACGCCCTCGGTCGAGCGCGCAATTCTTTCTGACTCCTCCCTCTGGAAGGCGGTTTTGGCCGTTCCGGTGAGCGTGACTCTGCCGTCTACCGTGTCGACGTTGATCGCCACGCCCTTCACGTCTTTGTTTGCAATTAACTGGGTCTTGATCGTCGCGGTGAGCGTGGCATCCGCGACCTTCTGCTTGGCCGTATCGCCGGCTTCCTCGATCTTCTTCTTGGCCCGATCGCCCGCCTTCTCCGCGGCGGCGGTGATGTCCTTCCCAGCCTTTTGGGCGCTGGCCGAGACCTCCTGGCCCGCCTCCCGGATCGCACCGCCGGCATCCTCCACGGCGGCCTTCGTTTCCGCCACCGCCGCATTGCCCGCCGCAGCGGCGGCCTCGCCCGTCTCCTTCCCCGCGGCCTGGATCGCCTCACCCGCCTGGCGGGTCTGTTCCTTCACCCCAGGATCGTTGCAAGCGCCCGCTGCGAGCACGCAGAGCACGGCGAAAGCGGGCAGCAGGAGGTCTGTTTTCTTCATGGCGATCTTCTCCTTGGGACCGTCAGGGCGCAGATCTGAGACGGTCTCAAGAGAATATTGCATCTGTGGGAGGATCGCTGCTCTTCTCGACCTCTAGGTCATCTCCGCCTCCATCAGCCGTTCGCGTAGTGGCGCCGGCAATCGTACAATCTCTCCCGCGATCTGTTTCCGCGCCGATCTCCTTGGCGCCAAGGCACTCCACGCCTCCCGCAAGTCCTCCGGCCGTTCGTCTATCAGGACCGCGAGCAGCGCTTCGGCCTGGTGGCGATCCTTGGCGGCGCGAACCTGTTGGGCAGCCGGGCGCTGGCGTGCCACCCAAAGCTTATGGAAGGCGAACCGTGCGGGGTTGGGAACCTGGACGAGAATCCCGGCTTGACGCAGCACCACCGCGGGGATCGGGTTCTCGATCAAGTAGCCGAGAAAAACGAGCGGCTGGGCGGAGATGCCGAGCCCCGGGATCTGGACCGGCGCGGTGGCCTGCGCAGACTTCGCGGGGGCGAGAAAATCGATCCGCAGCTCGCGCCCGCGGACCTTGTAGGAGGTAGAAGGGACCCGCGGGTCGAGGCCAGGCACAGGCAGGAAACCGAGGTCGCTTTCGCCGATTGCGCGCGCGGTGTCGAGATCAGGCTCTTCGCGTAGCGCAAAAGCCACCGCGAGATCGTGCGCGATGTCGATGTCCGCGGTGCGCAGGTGCCTCTGCTCGAAGCGGACCCCGAGCAGGTTGCCATAGATCTGAAACGCGTGGGTGCCGATCAGAACGCCCCCGCGAAGGAAGATCCCAAGGTCGGCGAGCAGCTCCAGAGCTCGAGCGGGGGCGGCGTCTTCCCGCTGGGCTCCTCCTTCGACCAGCATCGCGACCAGCCGTTCGCGCAGGGCGCTGTCGGCGAGCAACTCGCCGCGCGCGGCGTTCGTCGTTTCCATCCAATGCAGCAGATCCGGGGTCTCGCGCCCCAGATAACGCTGGCTCTTGGTGCCGCCGGTCGAAATCTGGAGATACCAATAGCGCCCGCCGCGGATCTCCTTCGCCACGAACGTCCCGACCGGAACATTTCGCGCAATCCGTTCCGCCCGGTCTTGCGTCGCAAGATCGAGCAGCTCGGCATAGAGCGTACGCACCGAGTCGGGAAGGAGCTCCACAGGCATGGCGGGAGCGATTCTAGACTGTTATACGCCCGGTCGGGCGATCGTGCGTATAACTCGCCTGCTGCTTCTTGACCGCTTCCTCGGTAAAATGTCCCCTACGACCATGAAGAGAACCCGTTTCCACCAAAGGCCAGATCGTTCTACCCATCGAAATTCGCCTCCAAGACGGCATCGAACCCGGCGAGGATTTAGAGATCGAGCGAATCGATCGCGGCGAGTACCGACTCCTGCGCCTCACTCCGCCACGGAATGAGGGGCTTCTCGACTGGCTTCTCGCCTGTTGTTAGCGGCGGTCAGAAACGGCGTGATTCCGGCGGTCAGAAGAGCGGGCTTCCTTCGCCGGGATAGCGCGGCGTTCATAGCTGGCGGCGAGGTAGGCGACGTAGCCGGAATGTAGCTCTTCCGGCGAGAGCGAATCGAA
>DASYKS010000074.1:0-36117 GCA_035995205.1 Thermoanaerobaculia bacterium | reverse complement strand
ATTCTCGGGCGGAGGCAAGCTCCGCCCCTACGAAAACCGGCTGAGAAATCGAACCGCGAACGGATTACTTGCCTGGCGGCATCTCGTCGTGGTCGCCGAAATGCCCGTGCGGGCCGCCGTGCATGTCGTGCCGGAACGAGTCGAACTTCTCCCGCTGCTCGGCGGTCAAGATCTGTTGAAACTGCGCGTGGAAATCGGCGTGCGCGGCCTCGGCCTTCTGGCGGATCTGGTAGGCCTCGATCGCGAGCGCTCCCACGTCGGCCGCCGAAGCGTTGCTCTTGAGCGCCTGGTCGAGCTGCTCCTGGACGCGCGTCATGTCGGCATGGATCGGCTCCACGGTCGCCTTCATCTTGGTCTCGATCTCTTTTGCCGAGGCCTGCTGATCGTCCGTGAGGTCCAACGCCTTGGCGAGATGATCGACCATCGAGGGCATGTCCTTGCCGTCGAAGGACGTCGCATGGTCCGCCCCGGGGCCGCCGCAACCATGACCGCCGTGATGGCTAAAGCCTCGGTGCCCGAAGCCGCCCGCATGCGCCAGGGCGAGCGGCACGATCAGCAAGCCCGCGGCGAGAAAGTACATCCAACGTTTCATAGCGTTTCTCCTTGAGGTCCGTCGATGGGCGCCCACCTGCGTGCAACGCCCTTGTCGAGGGACATCCTAGTCGACCCGGGGCAGGGAGTCTTTAAGTTGAGGTCAAGCTTAGGTAAAGGATGTAAGGGGAGACGCGGCCATACCGGGAGCGTTCTAGTTAGAATTCTCTCGTGAACGCGATCCGCGATGCTCGTTGGGCCTTCATAGGCATTCTTGTTGCTCTCGCCCCTTCGGTCGCCTGCGCGCAGAGCCCTGCCGCGGTGGCGGATCTCGAAACGTTCGTTCGCGCGGAGCAGGCGCGGCAGGGCATTCCGGGGATCGCGATCGCCGTGGTTTCGGGCGATTCGGTTGTCTGGCAGAAGGGCTTCGGCGTTGCGAGCGTGGAGGGGGGCACCGCGGCGCCTCTGATCACGCCGGAGACGCTGTTTCAGATCGGCTCGCTGACCAAGGCGTTTACCGCGACCGCGATTCTTTCCGCCTCGGCCGCGGGGACGTTTAATCTCGAACGGCCGGTGGGAAAGTACATCCAGGAACTGAACCCTTGCATCGCCGCGATCACGACCGAGCAGCTGCTTCGCCACAGCGGGGGCTTGAAGGACGAGCCGGACGAGAACGGTCCTCACGACGAGGGGGCGCTTCTCGCCTACGCCCAGACCTGGAGGGCGGACTACTGTCTGCTGCCGCCCGAGACCGCTTATTCCTATTCGAATTCCGGCTTCGCGCTCGCCGGGCTCGCGTTGCAGCAGGCGCTCGGCAAACCGTATGCGGAGTGTATGAAGCAGCTCGTCTTCGACCCGCTCGGCATGAGCCGCGCGACCTTCCAGCCGACGGTCGCGATGTCCTATCCGTTTTCGCTTGGGGCTCGCAAGCAGACGGACAAGCCGGCGGCGGTCGTGCGCCCCGTGGCCGACGACGCACGGCTCTGGCCGGCCGGAGAGATCTGGACCAACGCGGGCGAGGTCGCGCGGTTCATGATCGCCCTGTTGAACGACGGCAAGCTCGACGGCGCGCAGGCGCTCCCCGCGGGGCTGTTCGCTCAACTCTCGAAGGCAAGGGCGGACGTATCCGCGATCGAAGAGAAGTACGGCTACGGTCTGGCGCTGTCCGAATATCGCGGCCTGCCCCGCGTCGGCCACGGCGGCACGATGCCCGGCTTCTCGGTCCAACTGCAGATGATCCCGGAACGGCGCCTGGGCGTGATCGTGCTCACCAACCTGGAGACCTCCCAGATCGATCCGTTCGTCGCCCACGCGCTCGACGCATTCCTTCCCGCTGCGGACACCGCGAAGCCTCAACGAGAGGTCGCCGGAGGAAAACCCGCGCGGGTTGCGCTCCCTCCCGAGCCCGAGCGCTACCTCGGCTCCTACACCAACCCGAGGCGCTGGACGCTCGAAATCGCAAAGAACGACCGGCAACTCCTGCTGAAGATGTTCGGCCGCGACTTCCCGCTCGAAATGATCGACGAGGACCGCTTCCTCCTCCACTTTCCCGGCCGCGAGAAGCCGGAGCTCCTCATCGTCGGCCCACGCGGCAAGGACGGTGCGGCCTACATGCAGTTTTATGTCTGGGCGTTCGCTCGGGTGAAGGGGTAGGACTACCGCGGAACGCTTCGGGCCGACGGCTCGTGACTGACCAATTCGGACAGTCTACCCAGGCTCGATAAGTTACCGCAGCTTCTGTGAAATCACAGCCATCACATCAGGAGGAAGCCGAGCCCAGAACTCCGCGCGCCGTGCGCGCCAATCCAGGCTCTTTACCTGATCGGCGAGGACCACGCCTGAAACAGCCAAGTTCTCCGGAAGCGCAACCTCGAACGGATACCCCTTCACCTGCGACGTGACCGGGCAGAAAAGGGCAAGTCCCACCCGAGCGTTGTAGGCCTTCGGCGAAAGAATGACCGCCGGGCGGCGGCCCGCCTGCTCATGCCCTGCCTGAGGGTCAAACGTCAGACGAACGACATCGCCACGATCCGGTACATAGGCCACCTACCAGACCTCGTTCCCGACCGCCGGGCCGGTTGCGATCTCTTCGTGGAGATTCTCGTCTGTAATCCCCGCGAGAAGCTGTTCCAGAGTGAATGCCGGAGCAGGGAGCGGCGAGATCACAATGTCGCCTTCATTCACTGAGATCTCGACTGGAGTGTCCTCTTCGAAGCCGACCCCCTTGGCGAAGACCTTAGGAATCCTGATTGCCAGGCTGTTTCCCCACCGCTGGACCTTGCCGTGCATCGCGCGCCTCCTGTATCTACAATGAGCCTACATTAAAGAGCCTCTCCGTAAAAAGCCCGTACTACCGAGGAAACGCCTCCGCCAGCCCGCCGTCCACCGGCAGGGTCGCCCCGGTAGTCGGCGTCAAATTCGAGGCGAAAAACACCACGACGTTTCCGACGTGCTCTCCGGAAAGGGGCACCTGGAGCAGGCTCCTTCGGCGGTAGAAATCGGGCAGGTCTTCCGGCGCCATGCCGCGGGCTTTGGCTCTGTCGGGACCGACGGCCGCCCAGAGGCCGGAGGGGGTTTCTCCGGTTCCAAAGATCGCGTCCGGGGCGATCGAGTTGACTCGGATGCCTTCTTTGGCCAGTTCGAGCGCTGCGACTTTGGCCAGTTGCGCGGCAGCGGCTTTCGAGGCGCTGTAGGCTCCGAATTCCGCCCCCGGGGCCATGACGTTCTTCGACGAGATCACCACGATGTTGCCGCCGGTGCCCTGAAGCTGCATGCGGGCGGCGGCTTCGCGGATCGTCAGAAAGACCCCTGTCGTATTGACCTCAACCACGCGGCGGAACTCTTCGGCCGAAAGCTGTGCGAGCGGCGCGGAGCGCGCGATGCCGGCGTTCGGCACGGCGAGGTCCACCCCTCCGAAGCGGCGGCAGATTTCGTCGAACGCCGCGACGGTCGAGGCTTCGTCGGTCACGTCGCAGGAGATCGCCTCGACCGTGGCGCTCCCGAACTTCGCGGCCAGCTGGCTGCGCAGCGTCTCGGCCGCGGCGAGGTCGAGATCGAGCAACGCGACGTGGGCGCCTGCTTCGAGCAGCTTCGCGGCGATTGCCTGGCCGATCGCGCCGGCCGCTCCGGTGATTGCCGCGACTTGGCGCGCGAGCGGCTTTTCTGCGGCTTTACCGAGTTTCGCCTGTTCGAGGCTCCAGTATTCGAGATCGAAGAGATCGACGTCGGCGAGCGCTTCGTAGACCGCGCCGGTTTCCCAAGAGAGCCGCTTGGCGCGAAGCGTGTGCTCGGCGATGTCGCCCGCGATCCGCGCCTCTTTTCTCGACGCGCCGACCGCGAACAGGCCGACTCCGGGGATCAGCACGACGCGCGGGACCGCGTCGAGCGATTTCTTTGGACCGCGCGCCGCGATGCCGGCTTGAACGTACCCCCGATATTGAACAGCGAACCGCTCGACCGCGGCGGAGATCGCCTCCGTCCACGCCGCGGCGGTCCGCTCCGCGGGGGGGGCGATCACCAGAGGCCGCGGCTTGGTGCGGATGGTGTGGTCGGGGGTCAAGGGATTGGAGTCCGCGATCTCGGCCAGTTCGGCGGCGTTTACGACTTCCAAGATCTCCGCGGTCGCGCGGCGGTCGAGCACAAAGCGGCGGAACGGACGATCGGTGTCGGAGGTCGCTTCCGCCAGCCGCCCGCGCAGGATCGGCGCGACGAGCGCGGCGGTAGCCTCGGCGGCTTGCAAGTCGACCGCGGTTTCGATCCGGACCGAGCGGCGGCGCGAACCTTGAAGCCAGCGCTCCGCCCGGTCGACCCGCTCGACGTGCCGCTCGTAGCTCTCTTGGGCGGTCTCCCCCCAGGTGAACAGACCATGCTTGAGCAGGACCAGCCCGATCGGAGCCTTGCCCGAATTCACCGCCTCTTCGGCCACGGCCGCGGCGAATTTCGCCAGCGCGAAACCGGGCATGACGTAGGGGACCAGGGGGCAGCTCGGGCCAAACAGGTCGGCGACGATTTTCTCGCCGTCCGGCCGATTGGTGAGGGCGAGGATTGCGTCGGCATGCGAATGGTCGATGAATTTCGCGGGCAGAAACGCGTGGAGCAGCGTTTCGACCGAGGGGGTCGGCGCGCCCGCGTCGAACAGGCGGATGCGCTGTTGGTTCACCATCGCCTCGTCGGACAACGCGTCGAGCGCGCGCAGGCGGCGCAACGCTTCGAGATCCATCCCGGGCAGCCCCGCGGGCTCGATCGAGGCGAGATCCCAGCCGGAGCCTTTGACGTGGATCGCCGGAATCGCCGTCCCCAGCGGATCGAGGAACGCGGTTTTCACGGAGGTGTTGCCGCCGCCGTGCAGCACGAGATCGGGCTCGGCGCCGATCAGGCGCGAGGTGTAGACCCGAAGCGCCACGTCCTCGCCCGCCGCTGACCATTTTTCGACCGCGGCGCGCGCATCGGAATCCGACCAGAGGGATCTCATTCCTTCTCCTCTCCCAGCCAGTCGCGCGGCCGCAGGAAGTCCCAGAGCTCCGCTTCGGGGCTGCCCGGTTCGGGCGCCCAGTCGTAGGCCCAGGTGACGCGCGGCGGCAGCGACATGAGGATCGACTCGGTGCGGCCGTTCGATTGGATGCCGAACAGGGTGCCGCGGTCGAACAGGAGGTTGAATTCGACGTAGCGCCCGCGACGTAGGAGCTGGAACTCGCGCTCCCGTTCCCCCCAGGGATGCGCTCTTCTGCGCTCGACGATCGGCAGATAGGCGGCCAGGAACCCGTCGCCCACGGCGCGCAGGAATTCGAAGCAGCGGCCGAAGCCCCAGGCGTGGAGGTCGTCGAAGAACAGCCCGCCGACGCCGCGGGTCTCGCCCCGGTGCTTCAAGTAGAAATACTCGTCGCACCAACGCTTGAAGCGCGGATAGACGTCCTCTCCGAACGGCGCGCACGCCGCTTGCGCCGCACGGTGCCAGGCGCGTGCATCTTCCGCGAACGGATAGTAGGGGGTGAGATCGAAACCGCCGCCGAACCACCAGACGGGAGCCGCCCCCTCCTTCTCCGCGAGGAAAAAGCGGACGTTCGCGTGGGTGGTCGGCACATACGGATTTTCGGGGTGGAGCACGAGCGAGACGCCGAGCGCTTCGAAGCCGCGGCCGGCGACCTCCGGATGCGCGGCGGTCGCGGCAGGCGGCAGGTTTTCGCCCGAGACCTGGGAGAACGCGATCCCTGCCTTCTCGAACAACGCTCCGCCTTCGAGCACGCGGGTGCGCCCCCCTCCCCCCTCCGGCCGGGTCCAGAGATCTTCGCGAAAACACGCCGCGCCGTCCGTCGTTTCGAGCGCGGCCGAGATGCGGTCTTGCAGATCGAGCAGGTAGGCGCGAACGGCAGCCAGGTTGGGAGGGGATTCGGTCGTCACCGCGGCCAAGCTTATCTCGGAGCCCGAACGAAAACGCAGGGGCGCTTGGAGCGCCCCCGCGTTCGCGGACCCCTAAGGATCTCCAGCTCGATGAATGACCGGCTTTAGAAAAGCTGCCGGCTCTTGATCTGCTCGACGTCGATCGAGATGCCCACGCCCTGGTGCTTGCCGCTCGCGTCTAGGCATTCGAGCTTTTCCGGCGAGTTGATCCAGTTGCTGCAGGTCTCGGCGGTGTAGACCGCGGTCACGCTCAGATCGATGTTCGATTCGAGGACGAGAAAACCGATTAAGAGCGGCATCGGGGTAGGCACCACGCCCCCGTAGATCAGCTCGGCGATCCGGTTGCAATCGTCCATCGTGGCCTGCATCGTCTGCAAAGTGATGCCATCGAAGGCGATCGCCTTGGACAACCTCGGCTCGCGACCTTCCGGGGAGCCTTCCTTGACCAGCAGGATCACCTTCTTGCGAATGTCGGCCTGGGAGAAGTAGTCCTGGTTGAAAATGTTGATGTCGGTCGCGTAGTTGCCGAACTTGACCGTCGGCTCACCTTCTCGGTTGCCGTCCAGCGACCGGCCGACGTTTTCGGGGTTGTAACCGCAGACGAACTTGACCGCGAAGCTGTACTGCGGCGAAGCGGATGCCGGAGCCGCGAGCAGGGTCGCCGCCAGAGCGAGGAGAGCGAATAGGCAGAGTTTACGTGTCATGGTCTGGTTCTCCTTGGATTGGCGTCTCTGATCAGTACAGCCGTTTGCCTTCGATTTGGTCGACGTCTTGCGAGATCGAAACGCCGTTGCTGAGGTCCGTGGGCTTCAGGCAGTTGAGCTCGCCGTTGGCGGCCCAGGCGCTGCAAATCTCCGCGGTGTAGACCGCCGTCACGTCCAGCTCGAAGACGCTCTGGATCACCAGGAAGCCGATCGTGAGCGGGTAGGGGAAGGGGACCGGAGAACCGTAGATCAGCTCGCCGATCCGGTTGCAATCGTCCATCGTCGCTTCGCCCGGATTGAGCGCGATGAAATCGAAGCCGCTCGCATCGACCGATTTCGGTTCGCGACCGATAATTTGATCTCCCTTGGCCACCAGGACCAGAACCTTTTTGAACAGCTGGTTCTGCGGATTGTGCGGATCGACGACGAAATCCGGGTTGTAAATGTTGATGTCGGTCGCGTAGTTGCCGAGCTTGACCGTCGGCTCGCCCTCTCTTTTGCCATCCAGCGACCTGCCGATATTTTCGGGGTTGAAGCCGCAGACGAACTTCACGGCGTAACTGAACTGAGGTTTGGCGTGGGCCGGCGGCGCCATCGAGAAAGCGATGGCGAGACCGAGCGCGAGTAAAGTCCAACGCGTCCGCATGTCTTCTCCTTCGGGGCAAGAGATCGGATCACGCAGAGCGGCATGCCACGCGCAACGTTCGGTCGGAGAGAGCGCGCGGCTCCGGGACGGGAGCCATTCTCGGCGGATCGCAGCTTGCCTACAAAAGACTGATGTGCGGCAGAGCGAAGAATCGAGACAACAAAGAATGACGAAACTAAAGTTTACAGCCGGAACCAAAACCGTTCTGTAAATTTAAGGCAACACCATGTCCGCGAACCGACCAGTCATGCGAACCGACCGAGCATGCACAACAATTCAGGGCGGCCACGGGGGGCCGCCCCTACGGGGATTTCGGGGTGCGGGTTACTTCCCCAGCCGATCGTGCAGGAAGGCCAGGGTACGCGGCCATGCGGTCTTCGCGGCTTTCAGGTTCGCGCCGTCGCGATCCTCTTGGGCGCGCAGGAACCCGTGGCCTGCGCCGTCGAAGACGTGCGGCTCGTAGGTCTTGCCGAGCTTTTTCATCTCGGCTTCGGTGGCGGGGATCGTGGAGGATATGCGCGCGTCGTCCCCGCCGTAGAGACCGAGCACCGGGGCTTTGATCTTCGCCAGGTCGGCCGCCTCGGGCGTGACGCCGTAATAGACGACCGCGCCGTCGAGGGTCGGTTCGGAGGCCGCGTAGGAGAAGCTCTTGCCTCCACCCCAGCAAAAACCGATCGTGGCGAACTTGCCGTTGGCTGAGGGGATCTTTCGCGCATAATCCCGCACCGCGTTCAGGCGCGCGGTAGTGACCTCGGGGGTCAAGCCACGAACGAGAGCCACCACGTCGTCCCGGGTGGCCGCAGAGGCCGTGCCGCCGCCGTTCGGTCCCATCCCCGAGATCAGGTCGGGCGCGATGGCGATGAACCCTTCCTTGGCGAGCTGGTCGGCGACGCCGCGAAACCAATCCGACAGACCGTAGATCTCGTGGATCAAGATCACCACGCCCGCCTTCCCTTTCCGTTCGGGGTAGACGACCCAGGCGTTCAGCTTGCCCCCGCCGGGGAGAGCGATGTCCACGTACTCGCCATGGCGCGGCGACTTGTCGAGCTGGGCCTTCGCGGTCGCTTCGCTCGGCGGCAGTTTCGGGTCGTGGGCCGCGGGGGTTGGCGGCACGGGTGGGACGGGCGGCGCGGGAGCGGCCGGAGGGGCTGCGGGAGGAGCGGCGAAGGCGGAGGCGGTCGGAACCAGAAGGAGGAGACAAAGTGCGAGGCGAGAGAGGCTTTTCATGGGGTCAATCATGGGTCAATCTCCTTCGACCCGCAGCGGGAACAGCTCGGCCTGGCGCCGGTCCTCCTCCGCCACGGGTACGCGATAGTCGCCCGTCCAGCAAGCCGTGCAGTAGCTGGATTTCGGGCCGGAGACGCAGGATTGCAGCCCTTCGAGCGACAGGTAGGCGAGGCTGTCGGCCTCGACGAAACGGCGGATCCCCTCGATGTCCTGGTTCGCCGCGATCAGCTCTTTGCGCGTCGGCGTGTCGATTCCGTAGTGGCAGGGCCAGGCGGTGGGAGGCGCGGAGATCCGCATGTGGATCTCCGCCGCGCCGGCGTCGCGCACCATGCGCACGATCTTCTGCGAGGTGGTGCCGCGGATGATCGAGTCGTCGACCAGGACGACTTTCTTCCCCTCGATCAGCTCGCGCACCGGGTTCAATTTCACCTTTACCCCGAAGTGGCGGATCGACTGCTTCGGCTGGATGAACGTGCGGCCGACGTAATGATTGCGGATCAACCCGAATTCGAGCGGCAGACCCGATTCGCGCGCGTAACCCAGCGCCGCGAACAGGCCGGAGTCGAGCACCGGTACGACGCAGTCGGCGTCGGCCGGCGCTTCGCGCGCCAGGCGCGCGCCCATCGCCAAACGGGCATGAGACACCGAATCGCCGAAGATGCGGCTGTCGGGCCGGGCGAAATAGACGTGCTCGAACAGGCAGCGGGTCGGCTCCGGCGAGATCGACAGCTGGTAGCTCTCGATCCGGCCGTCGTGCGCGATCACCAACTCGCCGGGCGCCAGCTCGCGGATCGGCCGCGCTTCGAGCAGATCGAAGGCGCAGGTCTCGGAGGCGAAACAGTGGATGCCGCCGGGAAGCTCGCCCACGGAGAGCGGCCGGAAGCCGTTCGGATCGCGCGCGGCGATCAGCCCCTGGTCGGTGATCAGGAGGAGCGAGTAGGCGCCGCGGATCTCTTCCAGCGCGAGCAGGAAACTCTCGACGATTTCACGGCGCGGATTGCGCGCCATCAGGTGGAGGATGACCTCGGTGTCGCTGGTGGTCTGGAAGATCGAGCCTTCGCTCTCCAGCCTGCGGCGGATCGCCATCGCGTTGGTCAGGTTGCCGTTGTGGACCAAGCCGAGCGGTCCCATCGAGGTCTTGACCACGATCGGCTGGGCGTTGCCGATGACGCTGGTGCCCGAGGTCGAATAGCGGGTATGGCCGAGGGCGGAGCGGCCGGGCAGGCGTTTCAAGACGTGCTCTTTGAACAGGTCGGAGACGTGGCCCATCCCCCGCTCGTAGCGCAGCTGGGTGCCGTCCCAAGTCGCCATCCCCGCGCTCTCCTGGCCGCGGTGCTGGAGCGCGTAGAGGCCGAGATAGGTGAGATACGACGCCTCGTCCGTCCCCTCGATGCCGAAGATTCCACACATTCTTTTCTTGCTTCCTCCTCAGAGCCCCAGCGCTTTCGGCAGCGCCCGTTCCCAAACCTCTGCGAGCCGGGCGACCGGCGCCTGGAAGCTCTCGCCGCCGACCTCGAATTCCAGGGTGCCACCCCCGACCTGGCCGGCCTCCCGGGCCGGCACGCCGTGCCGTTCGGCGGCGCGGAGCACTTCGATCGAGTGAGACGGCGGGCAGGCGACCAGCGCCCGGCCTTGCGTCTCAGAGAACAATTCGAGCGGCGAAGAAACTTCCAGCCGCGCGCCGAGCCCCAGGCCGAAGCAGGCCTCGGCGGCCGCAATGGCCAAGCCGCCTTCCGACAGATCGTGCGCTGTCGAAAGCAGCCCTGCGCCGATCAGCTCGCGCAGCAGCAGGGCGAGGTTTCGCTCGGCGTCGAGATCGACCTCCGGCGGCCGGCCCTGTTCGAGGTCGTAGAGCAGGCGCAGCCAGGCCGAGCCGCCGAATTCGCCCCGGTCGCCGCCGAGCAGGAGGATCCGGTCGTCCGCCCGTTCGAAATGCGATTCGGGCAGCGAGCCGAGCAACGGGATCAGGCCGACCATCGCGACTGCCGGGGTCGGATAGATCGAGCGCAACCCGCCCCCGTTATCCGATAGACCGGTCTGGGTCTCGTTATAGAGCGAGACGTTGCCCGAGATGACCGGCACGTCGAGCGCCCGGCAGGCGGCCGAGATGCCGAGCACCGCCTGCTGCAGCTGCCAGGCGATCTCGGGGTTCTGCGGATTGCCGAAGTTCAGGCAGTCGGTGAGGCCCACGGGCTCGGCGCCGACACAGGCGAGATTCCTCACCGCTTCGGCCACCGCCTGCATGCCGCCGCGCTCGGGATCGAGCTGGCAGAAGACCGGATTGACGTCGGCCGTGAGCGCGAGCGCCGAAGGCGATCCTTTCAGCCGGACCACCGCGGCGTCCCCTCCCGGACCGCGCACGGTGTTGGTCCGGACCGTGTGGTCGTACTGGCGCCAGATCCAGCGCTTGCTGCCGAAATCCGGCGTGTCGAGCAGCCGTTCCAGCGTCTCGATCGGATGACCGATCTCAGGCAGGGTCGGCGCCTCCCAGCGCGCGGCGAGATCGGCCGGCGGCGCGGTCGGCCGGCGGTAGACCGGGGCCTGCTCGGTGAGCGGCTCGATCGGGATGTTGGCGTAGGTCTCGCCGTGGAAGCAGAGCAGCGCCCGGCCGGTGTCGGTGATCTCGCCGATCTCGGCGATCTCCAAACCCCAGCGGCGGAAGACCCGCTCGACCTCCTCCTCGCGACCGCGTTGGGCGACCACGACCATCCGCTCCTGGGATTCCGAGAGCATCATCTCGTAGGGGGAAAGCCCCGGCTCGCGCAGCGGCACCTTTTCCAGATCGAGCCGCATCCCCGTACCGCCGCGGCCGGCCATCTCGAACGTCGAGCTGGTGAGACCCGCCGCGCCCATGTCCTGGATCGCGACGATCGCGCCAGTCTTCATCGCTTCGAGGCACGCTTCGAGCAGAACCTTCTCGGTGAACGGATCGCCCACCTGGACGGTCGGCCGCTTGCTCTCGGAAGCCGCGTCGAACGATTCCGACGCCATGGTCGCGCCATGGATTCCGTCCCGGCCGGTGCGGCTTCCGGCGTAGAGGATCGGGTTGCCGGCCCCCGAGGCGCGCGCCAGGAAGATCTGGTCTTTGCGGGCGACGCCCAGCGCGAACGCGTTGACCAGGATGTTGCCGTTATAGCAGCGGTGGAACGCGGTCTCGCCTCCGACCGTCGGCACGCCGAAACAGTTGCCGTAGTCGCCCACGCCGCGGACCACCCCGTCGATCAGGTAGCGCATGCGCGGCGCGTCGATCTCGCCGAAGCGCAGCGCGTCGAGACAGGCGATCGGCCGCGCGCCCATGGTGAAGATGTCGCGCAGGATGCCGCCGACGCCGGTCGCCGCCCCCTGGTAGGGCTCGATGTAGCTCGGATGGTTGTGCGACTCCATCTTGAACACGGCGACCCAACCGTGGCCGACGTCGACCACCCCGGCGTTTTCCCCCGGTCCCTGGAGCACCCGCGGTCCGGAGGTCGGAAATTCGCGCAGATAGATCTTCGACGACTTGTAGGAGCAGTGCTCGGACCAGAGCGCTCCGGCGACCCCCAGCTCGGTCCACGAAGGGTCGCGGCCGAGGATGCCGCGCAACTGCTCGTATTCTTCTCCCGACAGTCCGCGCTCCGCGGCGAGCGCGGGGGAGACCGCCGGCTCGTCCGGCCGCCGGGACGGCGCGGAGGGGGCGAGCGGCTCGCTCACGCGCGCGCCTCCCGGAGGGAAGCCATCGCCTCGACCGTTCCGGCGAGCATCGCGAGGCCGTCGGCATTGCCGAGGATCGCTTCGACCGCCCGCTCCGGATGAGGCATCAGGCCGAGCACGTTGCCGCGCTCGTTCGCCACTCCGGCGATCGCGCGCGCCGCGCCGTTCGGGTTCTGTTCGGTGTCGAACGCGCAGATCTCGCCGTCGGGAGCGCAGTAGCGGAAGACCACCTGGCGCCGGTCTTCGAGCGCGTCCAATCGCTCCGGGGCGTCCTCGTAGTTGCCTTCGGCGTGGGCGATCGGCAGGCGCAGCACCTGGCCCACCGAGAGCCGCGAGGTGAACGGCAGATCGTTCCGCTCGACCCGCAGATAGACGTCCTGGCACAAGAATCGAAGCCCCTGGTTCCGCCGCATCGCGCCGGGCAGCAGACCCGCTTCGAGCAGGACTTGGAAACCGTTGCAGATGCCGAGCACCAGCCCCCCCTCCCGGGCGTGGCGACCGACCGCCGCCATCACCGGGGAGAGCGCGGCGAGCGCCCCGGCGCGCAGGTAGTCGCCATAGGCGAAACCGCCGGGCAGGACGACCAGATCGCACCCCTGGATCGTCTCGTCGCCGTGCCAGAGAAACGTGGCCTCGGCGGAGAGCACGTGGGCGAACGCGTGGTAGACGTCGTGATCGCAGTTCGATCCGGGAAAGACGACGACTCCGACCTTCATCGTCCGTCCTCGCCGAGGATCTCGATCTCGTAATCCTCCACGACGGTGTTGGCGAGCAGCCGCTCGCACATGTCTTCGAGCCGGCGCCGGGCGTCGCTCACTTCGGTGGTCGACAGCTCGATTTCGAAGCTTTTGCCCGCTCGCACCGAGACGACGCCCTCAAACCCGAGGCGAGAGAGGGCATCCCCGATCGCCTTGCCCTGCGGATCGAGAATCTCGCGCCGCGGATAGACGGTAACGCGCGCTTGAATCATCCAGCCTCCGAAAGTGCCGCCATCGCGCCCGGGGAGTCGGCCGCTGCCGCGCCGATCTCGAGCCATGGGGTCGGCCGGTCCTGGTCGGAGACGGCGAGCTCGGCATGGGCGCCCTCGCGTTCGAGGACCGCGCCGATCTCCGCCGCCGCCAGGGCGGGCAGGTTGTTGGTTCGCGACAAGTGGTAGAGCACCACCCAACGCAGGCGGTGCGAAAGCAGCTCGGGGATCCCGTCGGCCGCCTCTCGATTGGAAAGGTGCCCGTGGCGCCCCGCGACGCGCTGTTTGAGCGACCAGGGGTACGGGCCGTTGCGGAGCATGTCCAGGTCGTGATTGGTCTCCAGGATCAGCAGATCGAGATCGGCGAGCCGCCCCCAGGCAAGCCGGCTGCGGTTGCCGATGTCGCCGCACAGCCCCAGACGGCGGCCGGCCCCGTCCTCGATCACCAGGCCGATCGGCTCGCGCGCGTCGTGCGGAATGGCGAACGGCTCGACCGAAAACCCCGCGACCTCGCGGACCTCGCCGGAGCGGATCACGGTCGAGGTCCGAGCCTGCTCCGGCCCCAGCTCGGTCCCCGTAAACGTTCCGGCGGTGGCAAAGACGGGAATCTTGTGGCGCTTGGCGAGCCGCGCCGCCCCCCGGTTGTGGTCGACGTGCTCGTGGGTGATCAGCAGCGCCTGGATCGACGACGGCTCGACCCCCACCGAGCGCATCCGCTTTTCCAGCTCCCGACAGGAGAACCCGGCGTCGATCAAAATACGCCGCCCGCCCGATTCGACGATCACGGCATTGCCCGCGCTCCCCGAGCCGAGCACGCAAGCGCGTAGAGGGGGCGGAGGAGGCAGGGCCTCGATGTGCCAGAGGATCGCCTGTTGCCAGGGCATTGGATCGGGCGTCCGCGCCGAAAACGGGCGGGGCGCGCCGGGAACTTATCATCCCGCGGCGCGGATGTCAGGCCCTACCTGCGCTAGATCTAGGGGTCAGACGGGTCTGTGGCTACTACCCCTGCCCCTATCCTACGATCTCGTCGACATAGATCTTCGACGCGGCGCGGAAGCCGAGGGTGAAGGCGTCGCCCGCGGCAAGCTTCAGGGTGACCGCGTCGGCCGCTTCTTCGCGCGCCTCGACGACCAGGTGGCTGCCGGGTTTCAAGCCCCGGCGCTCCAGCAGCTGGAGGAAGTCGCGGCTCTGATCGGCGACCCGGGCGACGCGCGCCGGACGGCCGAGGGGACAGAGCAGGAGATTGAGCAGCTCCGGCTTGCGCACCACGCCGTGGCTGTCCGGAATCGGGTCGCCGTGCGGGTCGACCGAGGGGAAACCGAGCATCTCGTCCATCCGCTCGATCAGCCGGTCGGAGACGGCGTGCTCCAGATCCTCGGCCTCGGCGTGGACCTCACTCCAGTCCATCTTCATCACCTCGACCAGGAACAGCTCGATCAGGCGGTGGCGGCGCAGCACGTGGGTCGCGAGCTGGCGCCCCGGGGCGCTCAAGCGCACGCCGCTGTACGGCTCGTACTCGACCAGGCCGCCGTCGGCGAGCGTCTTCATCATCGCGGTCACCGTGCCGGGCGAGACGCCGAGGGCCGCCGCCACCTGCCCCATCGAGACCCGGGCGTCGGGCTCCCGCTCTTCGGCGAGCAGGATGTGCTTCAGGTAGTCCTCGACGGTGCTGGTCGCCATGACGGGTCGGCCGATTCGAAGCGGCGGGCGGCTAGTAGCACTCGCCCGGGGCAAGGGCGACCACCTCGCAGGCCACCCCCAGGCGGTCGAGCGCGCGCGCCAGCTCGTCCGGCGTGCCGGTGAGCGCCGGGAAGGTGCCCCAATGGATGGGGATCACCTTGCGCACGCCGAGGAAGCGGGAGGCGCGCGCCGCCTGCTCGGGGTCCATGGTGAACAGGTCGCCGATCGGCAGGAACGCCAGCTCCGGCCGGTACAGCTCGCCGATCAGCTGCAGGTCCGAAAACAGCGCGGTGTCGCCCGCATGGTAGAAGGTGAAGCCTTCCGGCATCGAGACCACGAACCCCGACGCGACGCCGCCGTAGCTGCCGTCGGGCAGACCGCTCGAATGATCGGCGCGGACCATCGTGACGCGCATTCCGAGCACGTTCTGGCTGCCCCCCAGGTTCATGCCCGAACCGCCGGTCACCCCCTGGGCGGCGAGCCAGGTGATGATCTCGTAATTGGCGACCACCTTGGCGCCGAACCGTTGGGCCAGCTCGGCGGCATCCTCGACGTGATCGGAATGTCCGTGGGTGATCAGGATCGCATCGAGCCGGGAAAGATCCTTGCACCCGGGCGGACACGAGGGGTTGCCGAGCCAGGGGTCGATCAGCACGACCTCGCCGCCGGGCAGATCGCAGCGCACGGTCGCATGGCCGAGAAACGTGAACTTCGGTCGCGGATGGTTCGACATGGCGGCTCCGGCTCCTTGGCTGAAGGGGTGGACGAGTCCGACGGGCGCGACGATTCTAAACCTCACGGCTCGGACGGATGGTAGAGTTTCTTCCAACCTTGAGGGGGTCTGGCATGAGCGGCTCGAATTGGATCTTGTTCTTTCACGTCCTCGCGGCGCTCTGGCTCGCCGCGGGAGTCTTCGGCAGCACGGTGATCCGCGCCCAGACCAAGAAGGCGAGAGACTTCAAAGCCAAGGCGTTCGGCGTCCGCCTGCTCGCGCGATCGGTGAAGGTGTTCAGCGTGCCCGGGGCGATCGTCTCGGGGCTGCTCGGGTTCTACCTGGTGTCCGCCCGGGGGTATCGGTTCGACTCCCTCTGGGTCGCGCTCTCTTCGGCGCTCTGGTTCGTGATGCTTTCGGCGATCCTGTTCTACATCGCGCCCAAGGTCATCCAGCTCGCCGCCGCGGTGGAAGCCGCACTCGCGGCCGGGGAGCCGAATCCGCAGCTCGACCACTTGATGGCGAACAAGCTGCCGGGAATTCTCTCGGACGTGAGCGCTCTCTTGATCGTAATTCTGGAATTCTTGATGACGGTCAAGCCGAGCTGAGGCCGGACAGGGGGTAGTGGCTCAGGAAAGCCCCGCAGCGACTGGCTGCTGCCGAAGGAGCGAGGAGGCTTACCTGAGCCACCCGCTAAACGGCGAACGCGGCCGGAAAACCACCCGGCCGCGTTGCTTACCGATACCTTCTGACCGCGCGAGCGGCCCCCGGCTCAGACCTGGAACTGACGAAAGAAGTTGTCGCGGAGCTTCGCGTTGAACGGGTGCTCGGTCAGACGGTAGTAGATCGTCTGAGCGTCGCGGCGCGGCGCGACCAACCCGTAGGCCTTCAGCTTCGCCAGGTGCTGCGAGACCGCGGAGACCGACACGCCGAGCATCTCGGCCAGGTCGCACACGCAGAGCTCTTTCATGTTGTCCAAGAGATAGAGGAGCTTCAGACGGGTCGAGTTGCCCGCCAGGTTCATCAGCTCGGCCGCTTCCTCGATGTCCGGCGTGCCTTCGAGGTTCTGCCGGATCTGGGCCATCTCTTTCGTGGACATGTTCGCTGGGGTCTTCATTCTTTACTACCTCCGAGGTCAAAGTTGTGTACAGGAATACGTCGCGCTTTCAGACCAGACGTTCGGTGCCTCTTCGATCCGACCGCCAATTCGACAGGTGCTACAGAAAGCCAAAAACCACCACCTTCACGACCCGACGAGCGCTCGTCCCACCGCGGAGAAAGCCCCTTGTTCGGCGCCCTTCTCCGATCGTTGAAACGATATTATAGAGACTCTGAACCAGAAATCTAGAGGGCAAACGAACTTTCTTTCGAAAACTTGTCTCGCTTTGCCTATCGACGCGCACCCTATAACCAACCGCGGCGAAGTTTCAGCATTCTCATCGCATCGATGCAGCGTTTTGGCTGGGCGTTTCGCCCGGAGACGGGGGAATTTTCCCGTGCTCGGCGGGTCGACGGCGGCAGATCGTTCGATCCAGAAACTTCCCCCTTGTATAATCCGTGCGAAAGGAGAACTTGTATGGATCATCGCTTCGTTATCGAATATTGTACTTCATGAGGCTATCTTCCGCGAGCCGCCGGTCTGGCGGACGAAATCAAGGGCAAACTCGGCCTTACGGCCCAGCTGGTCAAAGGGCACGGCGGCGTGTTTCACGTTACGCTGGACGACGAGGTCATCTTCTCGAAGAAGCAGGTCGGTCGTTTTCCTGAGCCGGACGAAGTGGCCAATGCGCTTCGGGCGAAGCTCGCCTGATCCCACAGCGCGCGGCTTCCCTCATGGATCTGCTCTTCCTTTCCGCGCTCTCGGCTGTTGGCGGCTTGCTGGCCGCCGCGGTCGCCATCGAAGAGCGCCGGCGTTCGGCCCCCACGCTCCCATCGCCCGTGCTCCACTCTCCAATCAATGCAGTACTCGTGCCAGTCCGTAATGAAGAGAGAAACGTCGTGGCCTGCGTCGAGGCGCTTCTGAACCAGACCGCGGGCCCCAAGATCCGTATCCTCGACGATGGCTCGACCGACCGGACGGCCGAATTGGCGCACGCTCGTTTCGACGGCGAGCCGCAGGTGGAAATCCTCGTCGTCGAGCCGCTCCCCGCGGGCTGGCGCGGCAAGGTCCACGCGCTCGATTTCGGTTGGCGCGGGCTTGATGCGCCTTGGATTCTCACCACCGACGCCGATACCCGTTGCGCGCCGGAGCTGCTCGCCCGTGCGCTTGCCGCGGCGGAAGACGGTGGGTTTGCCGCGCTCTCGATCGCCGGACGGCAGGAGGTCCGCGGGTCGGGCGAAAACCTGCTCACGCCGGTCGCCTACGCCTACCTGGATTTCCTGCTCGGGGATTGGCGACCCGTCGCGCGCGGCGAGGGCGCACCGGTCGTGAACGGGCAATTCTTACTTTTGCGACGGGACGCCTGGGACACCTGCGGCGGTTTCGCCCGGGTAAAAAGTGCGCCGATGGACGACGTTGCGATCGCCGCGGCCCTGCAGGCGGAAGGTTTCCGCACCGCGTTCTTCCGCTCGCCGCTTCTCTCGGTGCGCATGTACCTCGGCGGACGCGAAACCTGGGCGGGCTGGCGGCGCATTCTCGGCGCCCTGTTCGGCGGCCAGACCGCCCGGCTCGCCCGCCTGGTGGTCGCCCTCGGGATTCCCGTGGCGCTTCTCGCCGCCGCGATTCTCCGGAGCGACTGGCCGGCCGCCTTCCTGGTCTGGACGGGCGGAGCGGCGGCCTCCGCGATCGTCCGCCGGGGCAGCGGCAATGCCCCCGTCTACGGCCTGATCTTCCCGCTCGACGCCCTCGCCCTCGCGACCGTGGCGACGCTCTGCGCCATCGACCACCGCCGCGGCCGCCTCGCGCCCTGGAAGGGGCGGCCGATGGATCTGACTTAATCGAGCCGCCCCCAGCGCGCGCACCTCTGGCCCGCGGTCTCTTCGACCGCGACCTCCAGCTCCTCGATCCGGTTCGCCTCCACCGCGCGAAATTCCGTCGCGAGCGCCTGCCAGAGATAGTCGGCGAGCAGCTCGATCGACACGTTCGCCATCGGCAGAAACACCACGTCGGCGGCGGGGAAGAGATAGCGGCGCTCGCGCCAGCGCACTTCGACCTCCGTCTCA
The DNA here is from genome assembly GCA_035995205.1 of Thermoanaerobaculia bacterium. Classification (GTDB taxonomy): domain Bacteria; phylum Acidobacteriota; class Thermoanaerobaculia; order Multivoradales; family UBA5704; genus DASYKS01. The sequence goes on along the minus strand of DASYKS010000074.1, from coordinate 17,401 downwards.
CGGCGCTCCACCCCGAGCTGGCCACCCGTCTCGGGCAGCAGCATCCGGCTGTCGAGCGCGGCGCACAGCGCGCGGATCTTCCGCTTTGCCGCGTCGAGATCGGCCAGCAGGCCGAGCTCGTCGAGCCGCGAGCCGGCCAGCTCGACGCGGACCCGGTAGTTGTGGCCGTGCAGCCGCTCGGCGTCGCGATCGGGAAACAGGGTGAAGTGGGCGGCGGAGAACTTGAAATCCTCTTTCTCCAGCGCGATCCGGTAGCGGGGGCGTTCCATCCGCCAAGGCTATCGCGTCCAGGCTAAGATACGCGCTTCGTTCCGTGGCCCGGAGAAACTCATGCCTTCAAGCTCTCGATCTCCCTTCGGCGTCCGTCGCCGCTCCTTCGCGCTCTTCGGTCTCGCCTTGGCGGGCGGTCTGCTCGCGGCCGGGGCCGGTTTCGCCGGGCGGAAGCCCTTCGCGCCGGCCGACACCCCTTTGCGCTATCCGTCGGCCCGGCAATACGACCTCCAGCATGTGAAGCTCGACTTGGCGTTCGATTGGGAGCAGCGCGAAATTTCAGGTACCGCGACCGAGGTGCTGGTGCCGCTGCGTTCCGGGGTCGCCGAGGTGACGTTTCATGCCGTGGGGCTCGAAGTGCACCGCGCTCGGCTCGCGGGGTACCCGGAGGATCTGGGCGTCTCGACCGACGCCGCGGCCGAAACCCTCACCGTAACGTTGCCTAAGGCCTACGGACCCGACGACCGGCTGGAGATCGCGATCGAGTATTCGGCTCATCCGAAGACCGGTCTCTATTTCGTCGGACCCGACGACGGCTATCCGAACAAGCCGCGCCAGATCTGGTCCCAGGGCGAGACGAACGACAATCGCGGCTGGTTTCCGAGCTGGGACCTGCCCGACGACCGGGCGACCAGCGAGTTGCTCGCGACCGTTCCGGCGACCTGGACCGCGGTCGGCAACGGCCGTTTGGTCGAGACCGTCACGCGCCCGGACGGCCGGCGCACCTTCCATTGGCAGATGGACGTTGCCCACTCGAACTATCTGACCAGCGTCGTCGCGGGCGAGCTCGTGCGGGTGGCCGATGCGTGGCATGACATCCCGGTCGAGTACTACGTGCCACCGGGGCAAGAGGAACGCGCGCGCCGCTCGTTCGGCAAGACCCCCGACATGCTCGAATTCTTCTCGGCGAAGACCGGCCGGCCGTACCCTTACGCCAAATACGCGCAGACCACCGCGATCGATTTCACCTCCGGCGGCATGGAGAACATCTCGGCGACCACGCAGACGGTTTCCACCTTGCACGACGAGAAGGACGAAGAGGACTTTCCGAGTGCCGGCCTGGTCGCGCACGAGGCGGCGCACCAGTGGTTCGGCGACCTGATCACCTGCCGCGATTGGTCGGAGCTGTGGCTGAACGAAGGCTTTGCCTCGTACTTCGGCGCGCTCTATGCCGAACACGACAAGGGGACGGATGAGCTGGCGGCCGAGATCGACGAGGCGCGCGAGGACTACTTCGCCGAGGACGCGGAGAAGTACCGGCGGCCGATCGCGACCCGGCGGTTCGTCGAGCCCAACAATCTGTTCGACTCGACCACCTACGAGAAGGGCGCGCTGGTCCTCCACATGCTGCGCGGCATGGCGGGCGATGAGGCGTTTTTCGCCGGCATCCGCCGCTACGTCGAGCGCTTCGCCGGGCAGACGGTCACCACGGCGGATTTCCAAGGCGCGATGGAAGAGGCGACCGGCCTGTCGCTCGGCCCCCTGTTCGACGGCTGGGTCCGCGGCGCGGGCCATCCGGAACTGGCCGTCCGCTGGGACTGGTCGGCCGAGGATCGTACGGTGCGCCTGCACGTCGAGCAGAAACAGGAGATCACGCCGGAGACCGGCCTGTTCGCTTTCCCCCTGGAGATCGCCTGGGTCTCCTCGTCGGGAGTCGAGACGCAGCGGCTGGCGATCGAGGCGCGGCAGGCCCAGGACTTCGTGATTTCGCGTGGCGCGCGGCCGGACACGATCGTGATCGATCCGAACGGCTGGCTGCTCGCGAAGGTCGATTTCACCAAACCGGCCACGGAGTGGATCGCCCAGCTGGTGGCGGCGGAGCGCCTGGCGCCGAAGCTCGAAGCGGTGCGCGCCTTGGCGAAGCTCGGCGGGCCGGAAACGATCGAATCCTTGAGCGAGACGCTCCGCACCGGGCGTCATCGCGCGCTCCGCGCGGCGGCGGCCACCGCGCTCGGCGAGATCGCAACGAAAGAGGCGCTGCCGCCGCTGTTCGCCGCGCTCTCCGGCGATCGGCGCGACCGCGAGAACAAAGTCCGTGCCGCCACGGCCTTGGCGCTGGCGAAGTTTCCCGGCCATGGCGAGCTGATTCCCAAGCTCGCGGCGGTGCTCGGGAACGACCCGAGCGCCAAGGTGCGCGCTGCTGCGGCCGAAGCGCTCGGTGCGTTTACCGACCACCGGGCCGCGGCGGCCGCCCCGTTGCTCCAAGCGCTCGACCAGACCAGCCATCGCGAGGTCGTCCGCGGCGCAGCTCTCGCCGCGCTCGCCCAGATCGGCGAGCCGCGCGCCTGGCAGCCGGCGCTTCGCCTCGCGACCTACGGCGCCCCGGCCGAAAGCCGTGGCGACGCCTTCGCCGCGATCGCCGTGCTCGGCCGAACCGCGACCGAAATCTCGGGGGATGCCGGTTTCGGCGCGAAACGAAAAGGCGAGGCGCTGCGCGCGCTCCTGGGGTTTCTCGACGATCGCGACTCGCGGGTGCGCACCCGCGTCTATTCGGCCCTCGCCGATCTAGGAGACGAGCGCGCCCTGGCTGCCCTGGACCGCGCCGCCCTTAACGGGGAAACGTTTCCTCAACGCGAGCGGGCGGCCAAGGCCGCGCGCAAGCTCCGTGAGTCTCTACAGGGTTCCGGCGACCTCGCCGGCCGGCTCGGCCGGCTGGAGGAGGAGTCGGCCAAGCTGCACCGCGAGCTCGACGCTTTGCGAGCCGAACGGCAAGGAGGTATTCGATGAGCGTAGAACCCGGCCCCTGGCGGCCGATCCTGTCGGGCGAGCTCGCGGACCGGGTGAACCGGTCGATCGAGGAGATCGTCGCCGCTTTCCCCGCCGCCCCTTCCGTCTCCCCGTACCCCGGCGAGCGGACCGGCGAAACGCCGGCCCTGGCGGGCGGCAATGCCGGGCACGCCCTGTTCTATTCCTACCTCGCCGAGGCGACCGGCCGCGAGGAGTACGCCGAGGCGGCCGAACGCCATCTCGACGAGGCGGTCGAAGCGCTCGCCACCGAGCCGATGGGCGCGAGCCTGTATGGCGGATTCTCCGGCGTCGCCTGGGTCGCCGAGCACCTCCAGGGGCGCCTCTACGAGAGCGAGGAGGGAGAAGACGCCAACGAGGAGATCGACACCGCGCTCGCCGAGCTGCTCGACCATCCTTGGAGCGAAACCTACGACCTGATCGGCGGCCTGGTCGGTTTCGGCGTCTACGCGCTGGAACGGGTGCATCGCCCGACCGCCCGGCTCTGCCTGGAGCGGACGGTCGAACGGTTCTCCGATCTCGCGGAAAAGCGCGACAACGGCCACGTCACCTGGTTCACGCCGCCCGAGCAGCTCCCCGAGCACCAGCTCGAAGTCAGCCCGAACGGCTACTACAACTTAGGGGTTGCCCACGGCGTGCCGGGTGTGATCCCGGTGCTCGCCGGGGCGGTCGCGGCCGGAATCGAAAGCGCGCGGCCCTTGGTCGAAGGCGCCGTCGATTGGCTGTTGGCGAGCCAGCTGCCGGCCGGGCTCGGCTCCCGGTTCGGCTATACCGTAAGCCCCGGGGTCGACGTTCAATCCCCCTCCCGGCTCGCCTGGTGTTACGGCGATCTCGGGCTCGCCGCGGCACTTTTCGCCGCCGCGCGGACGCTCGGCCGCAAGGACTGGGAAGAGGAGGCGCTCTCGATCGCCCGCGATTGCACCGGTCATCCGGACGACGCGGCGGGCGCGCGCGACGCGGGCCTCTGCCATGGTGGCGTCGGAATCGCCCACATCTACAACCGCCTGTACCAGGCCTCCGGCGACGAGAAGCTCGGAGCGGCGGCCGAGCATTGGTACGCCAAAGCGCTGGAGCTGCGCGAGCCGGGCGAGGGGATTGCCGGCTACCGGTCGTATTTCGGCGGCTTCAAAAACGGCCCGGAGTGGCTCGCGAGCAAAGGCTTCCTCGAAGGCGCCGCGGGCATCGGTCTCGGCCTCCTCGCGGGGGTGAGCAGCGTCGAGCCTGCTTGGGACCGGGTGCTCTGCATTTCGCTGCCGCCGGTGGATTGAGGGGTTCGGACAGCCCTGGGTGCGCGGGCGTCTCGCCCGCAACGGCGGGCCGGAGGCCCGCGCACCCAGGAGGGCCGAGAGCTGAGCAGGTAACGATCCCGCCCCGCTATACTGCTCCACCATGGCTCCGCGCTTCGACGCCACCCGGCGAGCGCTCGATCTTGCGGTCGCCGACCTGCTCGACACCTCCCTCCTTCGCTCGCTGGGCTTCGCCAACCGGGGCGGCTACGAGCGGATGTGGCTCGGCCAGGCGATCCACAGCCGCTACCAGGAAGAGACGCTCGGCGTCGACCCGACCTACAAGCGCGAGGTGGTGGTCGTCCACCGGTTCGAGCACCATGTCGGCCAGAGCGTCTGGCAGGTCTCGGTGTCGGGACGGATCGACGGTCTGAGGAAAGAGCAGGACGGTACTCTCGTCGTCGAGGAGATCAAGTCGGTCCGGCGTGGCGCCACCCTCGCGCCTCACATTCGCGAGATGTATCAGCGCCAAGCGCTCCTCTACGCCTGGATGCTCGCGTCGAGCGAGGAAGCTCCGGAGAAAATTCGCGCCGAGCTGGTGCTGATCTCGATCGGCGGGCATGACGACGGAACCGGCTCGGACACCGAGCGCGAGAAGCTCGATCTCGACCTGCGCGCGCTCGATCTCGGCGTGCGCCGCCGTCTCAACCTGTTGATCCACACCTGGGAGGCCGGCCGCCAGGCCGCGGCCGACCGCCACCGGGCGGCGGAACGGCTGCGCTTTCCCTTCCCAGAAATCCGTCCGGGGCAGGAGGAGATTCTCGCGGCGGCCGAGACCGCCGTGGCGAACCATGAGCACCTGCTGCTCCAGGCGACCACGGGAATCGGCAAGACGGTCGCCGCGCTCTACCCCGCGCTGCGCCACGCTCTGGCGAACGACCAGCGGCTGTTCGTGCTGACCGCCAAGACCACCCAGCAGGAGATGGCGACCGCTGTGATCCGCCTGCTCGACCAGGACGGGGCGTTCCGCGCCGTGCGCCTGCGGGCCAAGGCGAAGATGTGCGCCAACGATCAGATCATCTGTCACGAGGAGTATTGCCGCTTCGCCAAGGACTACGCGCTCAAGCTCCACACCAGCGGGGTGATCCCGCGCCTGCTCGACGACTCGGCGTTGCTCGAACCCGACGCGATTTTCGCCGCCGCGAAGGCCGCCGAGGTCTGCCCGTTCGAGGTGAGCTTGGAGCTGTCGGGGCGCGCGCAGGTGACGATCTGCGATTACAACTACGCGTTCGACCCTTACGTCTCGCTGCCCGATTTCGCCGCCGACCGCGACCTGTCGGACACCATCCTGGTGATCGACGAGGTCCACAACCTGGTCGACCGCGGGCGCGGCTACTACTCGCCGGAGCTGTCCTCCGGCGCCGCCCGCCGTGCGGCGGAAGGGATGCAGCGGGTGGGCGAGCCGATCCATTTCAAGCTCCAGGCGCTCTGTGCCCGGCTCGCCCACCTGATCGAAAACGCGGTGGCCGATGCGTTGGAAGAGGGACACGCGGGGGAGAGGGCGGTCGAAGCCCCTCTGCCGGAAGAAGCGCTCTGGCGTCTGCGCCCGGCGTTCGACGAGGCGTTCGTCGATTACCTCGAATACCAGCGCGACACCAAGAGCTTCCGCCCCGACGATCCGTTCGTCGATCTCTACTTCCAGCTGCTGAAGTTCTTGAACGGCGTCGCGGTCTCGGACGCCGCGTTCAGCCACACGCTGGAACGGCGCGGCGGCGACAGCCGGCTGAGGGTACTCTGCAAGGACCCGAGCCGTTTCTTAGGGGGAGTGCTCGGCCGGTGCAGCTCGGTGATCGGCCTGTCGGCGACCCTTTCGCCGCCCGAGTTCTACACCGGGCTGCTCGGCTTCGGCGTCGGGCGCACCGCGTTCGTCGAGATCGCGAACCCCTTCCCGGCCGAGAACCGGCGAGTGGTGATCGATGCCACGGTTGAGACCACCTGGAAGCTGCGGGCGGAAAACTACGGCCGGATCGCCCAGCGCCTCGCCGCGTTCGTCGAGAACGTGCCGGGCAACTGCCTGGCGCTCTTCCCCAGCTATCAATTCCTGGCCGAGGTGGCGCCGAAGATGCGCCTCCAGGGCAAGCGCCTGTTGATCCAGCGCCAGAGCGATTCGGACCGCGAGCGCGAGCTGATCCTCGAAGCGCTCCGGACGGCGATCTTCGGCGACATCGTGCTTGCCGCGGTCGCGGGAGGCGCGTTTGCCGAGGGGGTCGACTACCCGGGCGAGATGCTCAAGGGGGTGGCGATCATCGGTCCCTGCCTGCCCGGTCTGTCGCTCGATCAGGAGCTGCTCAAGGCGTATTACGAGGAGCGTTTCGACAAGGGGTTCGAGTACGCGTTCGTGGTCCCGGGTCTCACTCGGGTGGTCCAGGCCGCAGGCCGGCTGATCCGCTCGCCCGCCGACACCGGAGTGATCGCCCTGTTCGACCGCCGCTTCCTCGCCACCCCGTACCGCCGCTACCTGCCGGCCGATTGGCTACCCGAGGAGGGGGCCGGAGCGCTGGTCGGCGATCCGGCGGAAACCGCGGCAGAGTTCTTTACCCAGATCGCGCGCCAACGGTGACCCCAACGGTCCGGCGGGGTGCTCCGTATTACTGGATGGAGAAGGCACAGACAAGACAATCTCCCTCCTCCGACTCCCTCCCTCCAAACCCCGCGCGAGCGGGGTTCTTTTTTGTCAGGTCGGCGGCGGGACGGCCTCGCTCTCAGGCTCGGAGCGCAGGGGCGGGACCGTCTGTCCCGCTCCCTGGTGTTCGCGCCACCCCTCGAAGCGGCGGCGCCGTTCCAGCCGCTCTTCCGGAGTCAGCCTCCGCTCGCCGCGCGGAAAGGGCCTCGGCCGGCCGAAACCGCCGCCTCGCGGACCGCCCGGGCGATTCATCCGCGGATCTTGGGCTCCCCCGAACGGTCGTTGAACGCCTGGATCAAGCTCCGGTGGACCGGCCGGCTCTCGATTCGGCGGTACCTCCGGTCGGCCCAACCTTCCCGGCCTTCCCGGCATTTCCCCTCGGGGTCGTGGGCCGTTCGGCCCCCGTTCTCCCGCCCCCAGACGCAATCGGGTGATGAATTCCAGGTACTCCCGCTCGGCCTCGCCGTCGAGGATCTCCCGGGTGTCCAGGATGGTACGCACGGTCTGCCGCTCCAGCGCGAGCTGGGTGCTCTGGATCTCCCCGAGACGGGCCTCGATTTCGTCCCGGTCCGGCCGGCCGGACAGCATCTCGACGCGCACCTCCCGCCGTAGCTGCTGAATCCGCCAGCGGCCGTCGCGCATCGCCCCGATCATCTGGAGCTGGAGGGCGAAGAAACGCTCCCTCACCTCGCCCGCAAGACCGAGGCGCGCGGCGAATTCACGCAGCCGCGGCGGCGGGGTGGTGGGCACGGTGCCCGGCGGTCCAAGTTCCCGGTCGCCGCCGAACGGCACCTCCTCCGGCGCCGGCCCTGGCGGAATTGGTGGCCCCGGATGCCCCTCGCGCGGACCTTCTCCCTGGGGACCCCGGGGAGGCGCTTCCTGCCCCCTCGGCGGCGGCCGGTCCGGCAACCCAGCAGTGATTGGCGGGGGGGGGGTCTCCCTCGCTACCGCAGCAGGCGGTCCTGGAGCCGGAGGTCGCGGCGGACCTTGCGTCCGGATCACCCAAAGCGTCGCGAGAATCCCGGCGTTCAACCCCGCCGAGACCAGCAGCGCGAAGATCAATCCCCAGCGCCTCACAGGCCCTCGTTTCCCGAGCCGGTTTCCGTTTCGGTCGCCGTGCCGGTCTCCGTAGCGCCGAAAGCCTGCCAAAAGTCGTCGGCGAGGGTTCCCTGGTCCACATACGCCCCGTCATCCGTCGGCAGGTCGTAGTCGAGTTTCGCGATCCGATCGGGTGCGGCGTCGGCAGTCGGGGCGGTCGGGATCGTCCGATCTGGAGGAGCCGCCGGGGTCGAGGCCACCGAGGCCGGCTCCTTCGAGGTTCCGACCTGTTCTCCCGTCGCGAGCGAAGGCGGAGCGGGCGAGGTGGGAGCGGAAGGCGCCGCCGTACCGGGCACAGTCGGAGGTCCGGACGTGGCGGCGATGGCCGGCCCCGCGGAAGTGTCCGCTCCCTGTCGCGAGAGACCCGAGGTGAGACCGATTCCGAGCGCTAGGCCGGCCGCGAGCATGCCAAACGCCGCCGCCCGAATACGTGTCGGCGCGACGCTCCAGAGGCCGCCCTGTTCGACCCGCGCGACGACCCCCCGGGCAAAGCCGCGCGGAACGGGAGCGGCCGGCGGCAGCTCCAGGCGGTCCCAAATCGCTTCGAGCCGGCGCAGCTCCGCCGCCAGCTCCGGCTCGCGCGCGAGGCGCTCATGGAGCTCGAAAGCGCGCTCGGGCGGCAGCTCACCGTGGAGGAGCCGCATCAGCTCGATCTCAGGCAGACGGTTCATTCTCATGTCCTCTTTGCCGGTGAAACCATCGAGCGGTCGGATTCTTGCGCCGCTTCGAGCCGTCTCATGGCCCGGAAAAGGCGGCTTTCAACCGCCCCCTCCGAGATCCCGAGCACCTCGGCGATCTCCCGGTAGGATAAACCCTCGAACTTGGCGAGGATCAGCACCGCTCGCTGGTTCGGGGGAAGTTTTTCGATCCCTTGTCGCACTGCCCGCCAGCGCTCGCGGGCGTCCATCGATTCGGCCGCGTCGGGGCGACGGTCGGCCGGCTCGAACGCCGGGGCGTCCTCCTCCCCGGGGTCCGAGAAGCGGAAAAAGCGGACCAGATTCTTCCGCCGGATGTGGTTCAGACAGTGATTCACCCCGATCCGGTAGAGCAAGGTGAACAGCCGGCCGCGCGGACGAAACGAGCCGGCGTTCCGGTACAGCTTGAGGAACACCTCCTGCGCCGCGTCGCGCGCTTCTTCGATGTCCCCGAGCATCCGCTCGCACAACCGGAGAAGGCGGTCCTGGTTCTGGCCGACCAGAAGCTCGAACGCGATCGAGTCCCCGGCGGCCGTACGCGCCAGGGCGTCCCAGCCCGGATCGGCCGCGGTCGACGGTTCGGTACCCACTCGTTCTCTAGAACCCTTCAGCCCGGATTTCCTTGCGGCCAGCGTAGCACTCGCCCGGCCGCCCGGCGTGGCACAATCCCGCCCATGTCCGCCTCCGCCGAATTGCCCCTTCCCGACCGCATCGCCCGCTTTCTCGCCGACTCGCTCGGCGATTCTTCCGATACCTCACCCGCTGACTCGTTCGAAACCTTGGCCCTCGCGGCCTACCGATTTCAGGTCGAGCGGATCGAGCCGCTCCGTCGGCTGGCCGAAGCCCGCGGGCTCGATCTCGATCGCATCGCCTCGTGGCGCGACGTGCCCCTGGTGCCTTCGACCGCCTTCAAGAGCTTGACGCTCGCGGCAGAGCCTGCGGTCGAGATCTTCCGTTCGAGCGGCACCTCCGCGGGTCCGGAGGAGCGAAGCGTCCACCACCATCCGTTCCCCGACTTGTACCGCGCGACGATCGACCACGCCTTTCCCCGCTACTGCCTGGCGGGGCTCGACCGGCCGCCGATGCTCTCGCTCATCCCGTCGCGCGAGCTGCTGCCCGATTCGAGCCTGTCGTTCATGGTCGATCACGTCCTCGCCCAGTTTGGAGGCCCGGAAAGCGCCAACGTCGTCGGCCCGCGCGGAGTGGAGGCCGCGCCGGCCCGCTCCTGGGCGGGAGCCCGCCAACGCGCCGGCCGGCCGATCGTGGTGCTTTCCACCGCTCTCGCCCTCGACCAATGGCTCCGCGCGCTCGAACGCCAGGAGCTGCGCTTCCGCCTTCCCCCCGGCAGCGTCCTGTTCGAGACCGGAGGATTCAAAGGGCGGGAGACCGAGCTGTCCCGCGAAGAGCTGATCGAGCGGATCGAGACCCGCCTCGGCATCCCGCGCCAACGCATCGTCCGCGAGTACGGCATGACCGAGCTGACCAGCCAGTGCTACACCGAAGCGCTCGACGATGGCGACCCCGATCTTTTCGTCGCCCCACCGTGGGTGCGCGTGCGAATTCTCGATCCCGAAACCCTCGCCGAAGCTCCGCAGGGCACCCTCGGCCTGATCGCGATCTTCGATCTGGCGAATCTTGGCTCCGCCGTCCACCTGCTGACCCAGGATCTGGGAGTCGCCGAGCCCGGAGGCTTCCGCCTGCTCGGCCGCGCCGCGGGCGCCGAATTGCGCGGTTGCTCGCTCGCCGCTGAGGAGCTGGCTCGGGCGGGAGGAGCCATCCCCGCAGAACGGAGCGCGTAGGCTCTCATGGCGCTCCACATCGAAACCCCGCTCGTCGAATCCCGCGCGTTGAGCTTATCGTCCGGGCGCCCGGTCTGGCTGAAGTTGGAAGCCCTGCAACCCTCGGGCTCCTTCAAGCTGCGCGGCATTGGCCTGGCCTGCGAGACCTACCACGCCCGAGGAGCGAAGCGGTTCGTCTGCTCGTCCAGCGGCAACGCCGGACTGGCGGTCGCCTGCGCGGGCCGGGTGCTCGGCGTTCCGGTCACGGTGGTGGTTCCGGAAACCGCCACCGAACGAGCGAAGGAACTCCTGGGCCAAGAGGGAGCCGAGATCCTCGTCCATGGAGCCTCCTGGCAAGAGGCGAACGAGCTAGCCCTCTCGCAAGTCGGCCCGTCCGACGCCTTTCTTCACCCGTTCGACGATCCGCTCGTCTGGGAAGGCCACGCCACGCTGATCGACGAAGCCTTCCGCTCTGGCCTCCAGCCCGACATCGTCCTGCTCTCGGTCGGCGGCGGTGGTCTGTTGTGCGGTGTCGCCGAAGGGCTTCATCGAAACGGATGGGGCCACGTACCGATTCTCGCCGTCGAAACCGAAGGAGCCGCCTCCTTCCACCAAGCCACGAAAGCCGGACATCCGATCGAGCTGGAGGGAATCACCAGCATCGCAGGTTCTCTAGGTGCCCGGTGCGTCTGCGAGAGAGCCGTTCAATGGTGGAAGGAGCGCCCGATCCAAAGCCTCTTGGTTTCCGACCGAAGCGCGCTCTCCGCCTGCGAGCGGTTTCTGGCCGATCAGCGAATTCTCGTCGAGCCTTCCTGCGGAGCAAGCCTGGCGCCGGTCTACGAGAGGGCGCCCGAGCTGGAACCCTTCGGCACAGTGCTGGTCGTCGTCTGCGGGGGTGCTACGTCTACGATCGACCAAATTCGAGAGTGGATGAAAGAAGCGGCGTGAGGCGGGCTCAGGCGGTCTTGCGGCGTGGCGATCGGTACTGGGAGTGCGCTTCCGCGTAGATTCGGAGCGCGGCGTTGATCTCACGCTCGAACTCCGATTCCTCCTGCTGAAACCACCTGAGCACTTCGGGATCGAGATGGAGCGTGACCTCAACGAGCGCCTCCGGCGAAGGACGGCGCAGCCGAGCCCGCTGGAAAAACTCTTCGCCCAGCGGAGGGATGTCCGAGGTGTCGATCTCGGCATCCGTCATCGCCGTAACTCTAGCCCAATCGGTTCCGGAGGTAGGATTCGAATCGCTTTCGCTCATGGCTGAATGCCTTACGGAGTGAGATGACCCGCGTGATGCCGGGTGCCGGTTCAGTGTAAACGATGACGACGACGACGTTGCGCAGGAATCCGATGCCGATCGACCGATCCTCTCCATAGTCTTCCCGAGCATCGGCCGTGACGAGCATCGGCGCCAGAAAGATCTCCCGCGCCTCGCCAAAGCCGAGGCCGTGCTTCCTGAGGTTGCTCTGCTGCTTGTCCTCATCCCACTCAAAGCGCATCTTATGAGTCTAAGTGCGACCAGCTACGCGGGGCAACCCGGCGCGATTCCCCATGATCCACCACCAGGCCGCGTTCTCTCCGAAATCCCCCGACGGGAGCTTGCCGCCCGCCAGATCGTCCTTCATGACCGCGTGGGCTTCCTCGCTCTTGCCGCAGCGCTCCCGCAGCCAGCCGATAACCTCTTCGCCCGACCAGTCGAGCGTGGTCACGATCGCCGAAATCTTGTAGCGATCCCCGGACATCGACACCGCCCAAGGAGTCGCCGCCTTCTCTTGCTCTTCCAGCCCTGGCAGCACCTGCTGCCGCAGCGGCTCACGGATCGCCAAGTACCGATAGGACGGGCCGGCTTGGCGATGGCCGATCGGGTTCGGTACGAAGCACACTTCGGCCCATTCCTGGCCGCTCGCGATCGTCCTCTTGCCGACCCGGCGCAACAGCGGTTGCCACGCCGAAACCTCGACCTCCGCCACGGCGCGCTTGAGCTCCTGCGACATGTCCGCGCTCACGGCAAACTCAATCTTGCCAAAGCGTTCGCTGTCGCCCTGCGCGCAATAGCGCAGCAAGGCGTGCTGGTAGCCCGCACTGTCTGAACGCATTCGCACCGTTTTCACTCCGGCCGGTAACCTCTCCAGAGTTTCTTGCAGCACCCGCAACTGCTCGTGCCCCGCTGGGACGTTACCGTCCCGAAACTCCGTGTGAGCCAATACCCCTTGCTCCGCCCACCACACGTTCAGCGGCTGATACGCCTGAAACGACTTGTAGCAATACAACGACTCCGACTTCGTCGTCTCGATCAACGTCGCGTCCATATCCAAGGTCGCCACCGGCTCCCGGCGGCGAGACTGCACGAAACTCAAAAAGTCTTGATGCACCGCCATCAAATCGCGCAACGCCCCGTTCGGCGTCGGGATGAACGCTTTGCCCTCGACCCGCAGCTTCTCCTGCTCCGTATCGTGAAAGGCCGAAAGATAGCGAAATACCGCCGAGGGAGAGGGGAGCGAGCGCGTTCGCTCGCGCCGCAAACGGCCTTCCACATCTCGGCGCTCTCGGCGGGACAGTCCGTGATTTTCCACCCGACGCAAAACCCGCCCAAACCCCTCGTCCCCTTCCAGCACTCGCAGATCCTCGACGCAATCGCCGCCCGCCAGATTCAAACAGATCAATGACATCAAGATTTGGCGATCCGTCCACCCCTGCCGACCAAGGCGCACCCTCATGTGCCGCTGAATTGACCGTCCCAGCGAGGCCGCCTCGGCCAGGTCCAAGTACAGCAACAGACCCGCCATTCCGGTCATCCCGCTACGCTGCTGCTCGCCCTCATACTGGAACCCCAAAACGCCCTGTGACATCATTTCCGCACCTCGTTGGTGAAGGATCCGGCCTTGACAACTTGATCCTATCTCCCTGAGTAATCAGGGCCAACGGGGTTTTCTGCCTTTTCTTGATGGTGGATCAGGGATTCCATTCCCGGCGCGATCCCTCCGATGCCTTTCTTCACCCGTTCGACGATCCGCTCGCCTGGGAAGGTCACGCCACGGGATGGGTTGGGCCAAAAACGTCCTGCAAGCTATTGACCGTAACGGGGTTGACATATCTAGAATCGCTTTTAAATCTGTCAGAGTGGCTCCCGGTCGGCTCTAAAGCGAGCTGCATCGGTTAGGCTGGTAAACTCGATCCAGGAGGCACAGGAATCATGCCCACCGAGACATTGTTTGCCGACGTTCTCGAGGCCGTGGACCAACTCAGCCTAGACGACCAGCAGAGCGTCGTCGAGATCCTCAGGAACCGAATTATCGAGCAACGGCGCGACGATCTCGTGGCCGAAGTCGAAGAGGCGGAAGCGGAGTTTCAAGCGGGCAAAGCGGTTCCACGAAGCGCCCGCCAGCTGATCGATGAGATCCTGGGGTGAGTCGGCAACTCCTTCATTCGACCACCTTCGTTCGGGCAGCCCGAAAAGTGGTCGAAAAGGACCCTCGCCTCGCCAAGGGACTGATCAAAGCCCTTGAACTGCTGGAAGAGGATGCCTTCCATCCAAGCCTCCGAACCCACAAGCTTAAAGGCCGGCTGGCCGACCGCTGGGCCTGCTCGGCGGGCTACGATCTCAGAATCCTGTTCCGCTTCGTCGTCCACGAGGAGGCCGAGGCGATCCTGCTCTTGACGGTCGGTGGGCACGAAGAGGTGTACTGATAGGGTTGTGGCGAGCCGCCGCTTCAGCGAGCGGCCTCTTCTCAAAGCCCATAGCTCCGCCCGTCCGGATCGCGGAACCGCGCAAAGCGCCCCATGCCGCCTACCACTTCCGGCGGCGCTTTGATCGAGCCTCCCGCGGCCTTGATGCCCGCAAGGGCTTCTTCGAGGGCTCCCTCTTCGAGATGGAAGACCAGGAGCGGCGCTTGATCGGCCGCGTCGCCGAGGATTCCGCCGCCGACTGGGCGGGCTGGCGGTGCGGTGCCTGGCGCGGGTCGGAGCTTCAAATACGTCGGGCCGCCCCAAGGCACCGGCTCAGCCGTCCAGCCGAGCGCCTCGCGAAAGAAGCGGGCGAGCCGCTCCGGGTCGCGGGCGAAGATCTCGAAGTGCCCGACCGCTACGCGCATGGGCGCCAGATCCCGCTCAGACCTTCATCTGGTAGAGCATCAAGTAGACGATCACGCCGGTCGCCGAGACGTAGAGCCAGATCGGCAAGGTCCAGCGCGCGATCGCCCGATGCCGGTCGAAGCGCTTCTTGTATGCCCGCCAGACGGTGATCCCGGCGAGGAACGGCACCGTGGCCGCAAGGATCGTGTGGGTGAGCAGGATCGCGAAGTAGACCGTCCGGATCGGCCCCTGTCCTTGGAACGGAACCGAGCCGACGTGGGCGTGGTAGATCAGGTACGAAGTCAGAAACAACGCCGACGTGACCAGCGCGGTGATCATGACCGCCCGGTGTGCCGCGATCTTCCGGTTCCGGATCAAGAACCAGCCGGTGATCAAGAGAACGGTCGAGAGGGAGTTGAGCCCCGCGTTGAGGGCGGGGAGGTCGCGGACTTCGAGCATGGGGCGTGACTATAAACGGGAACGGCTTAAATCATGGGCGTGCAGGCCGATTTGGCGGCGTAGCCGAAGATCACGGTGAGCTCTTTCCGTCAAAGAGTCGCGCTCACCGTAGAATCGGACAGGCAGACCCGATCGTCGCCCACGCGAAGAGGTTCGTCATGTTTGTCGGTCACTATGCTGTGAGTTTCGCCGCCAAGAGGATGGATCGCACCATCCCGCTCTGGGTCCTCTTTCTCGCCACCCAGTTTCTGGATATTCTGTGGGCACCATGCATTCTCTTGGGGATAGAGAAGGTCCGGATCGCCCCGGGCACCACTGCGTCCAATCCTCTTGATCTGTACTACATGCCCTACACGCATGGTCTGGTGGCGGCCGCCCTGTGGTCCTGCGCGGCGGCGACCGCCTACCAGCTCATCGCGCGCCCGGCAAACCGCCAAACGAGCGCCATGATCGGTTTCGCCGTGTTCTCACACTGGATTCTCGACTTCGTGGACCATCGGCCCGACCTCCCCTGTACGACAACTCCGCGAAAGTCGGCCTGGGGCTTTGGAATTCTCCCGCGCTCGCCTTCGGCTTGGAAGCCGCCTTGCTCTTCGAAGGGATCTGGCTCTGCCTCCGAGGGCACCTCGCCCGTCTTCTTCGGCCCACCCCCGACCTCCGATCGCGCCGCGGCATGGACTGCCCTCATCGCATACTCCGTCTTCGCCGCCGTGATCTGGTGGCTGCAGGATCGTCGGGCCGGCACGGGCGCCGTAGGATTGAGCGGATAGACCCGATCAGGAGGCTCAGGAACCCACCATGGCCACCGAACCGCCTTCGCTTATCCGGCGTTCTGGAGGCCGTGGACCGGCTCAGCCTGGAGGATCAGCAGAGCATCGCAGAGATATATGATCCTCCGCAGCCGAATCGTCGAGAGGCGAGCCGCTCGGTGGCCGCAAACGTGACGACCTTTGACTTCAGGAACCCAGGCATGTTCTAGTCGATAAGTCAAGGCTTTGCTGGCATTGGTACTCTCGATTATTTGGCAATCCGCCTAGCAGGCCTCCTCACCGCGGGCGTAGAATTCATGCCGCTGTGCCCGCCGCTAACACCGCTACACGTGACGCTATTTGAGGATAGTGAATCCGGCCAAGACTTCCGGCCCCCGATACACAAGGGAGTTCAAACATGAACACATCGATCTGCGCAGCAATCCAAAGTCGAGCCGTACTCCGCTTCTCCTACGGAGGTGGCGCTCGAACCGCGGAACCGCACTGCCACGGAATCAGTCGGGCCGACAACGAAGTGCTCCGCGCCTGGCAGACCGGCGGCTTCAGCGAATCCGGGAATCCCGAAGGATGGAAGCTGTTTGAGGTCAGTCAGATCACCGGCCTTAGCCGGACCGATTCCACTTTCTCATCCAACAGGCCTGGCTACAATCCGAGCGATAAGCATATGAAGTCCGTTCATTGCCACGTCTAGAGTCGTCATGGCGGACAATGACAAAACGCCTGCTACGTTCTTAGCTCAGCTCGGACAAGCGCTGAAAAGGTGCGAAGGCGTAGACGCTGGTCTTGCCGAGATCATTGCGGAACAGATCCTTACCGCGGCGCCTGCCACAGACGGTTTGGAGCAGGCAATGACAGCGATTGCGACACTGGCAGCGTCCCGAGCAACTGATCCGAGGGAAAACACGGATGGCTGACACCCCCTACACCCTTGATTCGCTAGAGATATCTGGTTTTCGCGCCTATCTCCATTCAAAGACATTCGACTTCGGCACAAAGCGCTGCCTCGCTGTCTTCGCACCAAATGGCAGCGGTAAATCTAGCATCGTAGATGCGCTGGAATTCATGATTTCAGAGAAGGGGATGCTCGAACGCCTCGGCGAACGTACTATCGACAACAACGCCGGAGTGGCGGCTCTCGCGCACAACCAAGCGGCCGAGGATAAAATCGATTCGTTCGTCCGCGTGCGCTTCAAGTGCGGCGACAAAAAGTCGGAGGGATTGCGAAACGCGGTGGGAATGACCCGGCCGCGCCCGGCCGTCGCGGATGCGGTCCAAGCATGTTTGACCGTCAGCCCGTTGGTACGCGGTCACGCATTGCGGCGGTTTGTTGAAGAGCAGACGGCCGCGGAACGTTATGAGGATGTCGCCCGTTGGCTTCAACTTGGCCCGTACGTTGACGTCCAGCGCAACCTGCGTGCGCTGCGTCAGCGTACTAAGGCAGCCGCCGACGATCAGTCGGCCCTCAGGCGGCTAGTGTAGTGCGTCAAGCGGATGCGACCTTATCGAGGCTCCGGCGGGCTCGGGTGACTTTCTCGAGGATGTCGGATGCCTTGGCAGTCCAGATGAACGGTTTGGGTTCGATGTTGTGCTGTTCGATCGCACTCAAGAT
>DASYKS010000073.1:0-45315 GCA_035995205.1 Thermoanaerobaculia bacterium | reverse complement strand
GGCCAGAAGGACCAGCAAACCGCCGGCTCTCGCGACGAAAAGTCGACCTCGACGAGCCGCCAGTCCCCTTCGCGAGGCGGCAACGATCAGCAGAACGAACGAAGCAAGCGCTAGCCAAGCGCCGGATGTCGAAATCCCGCCCCGTTGGGAATTCGCGGGGCGGGATTTCTTCCCCTAATCGCCGAGTCGTCCGTCAACGAGATCGCGGCTTGATCGACGGCGCCGAGGCGCTTGGGGGCTGATGGATTGATTCTCGGGCCTTACTCGTTTAACCAGCTAAACTAACCAACTCGCGAGTAGACGACCGTTCCACTATATACAGGGCATTGTCCTTCCGCGCAGTGCCAGAACTGACCGGTCAAAATCTTGGGCTTCTTCTTGCCATCATATTGAGTCACCCTCATTTCCACATAACCCTTTGCGTGTTCCGGAAACTTCTGTGGATCCAATTTCCCATAGTTGGCCCAGTAGGCATAACGCAACGTATTCCCCTCGGCCAACTCTTGCGCGAGGGAGCCCCAGTTTACATGCTCATCTGAAGTCGGCGGCCCAATCCCGAGCATCAGACAATCCTGGTTTATTTGAAGAAAATGAGTGGAGACGAACGGGACTTTGCTGTGTCCAACTTGTACGACGCCATAGGTCGTATGGCCGCTCCAGAACCCCTGGAAGTTCAGCGAAGGCTTCTCAAGCTTCCAAAGCTTTTTTCGGATCAGCAGCTCCCCCAGAACCATATAAATCACAATCGCGGGTCTGGACGTAAGCGTCCTAAACAATATGAGCCGCCACCCTGAAATATTGGCGGGATCGATCCGCTCAAGAATCAGCAGAAGCACCGCCAGCCCAACTGAAAACATGGCCAGACGCTTCGCGTAGTAGCTGCGTAGTTCTCTCACTTCACCGGCCCCCGCAGCCGCCTCCACAAACGCCAAGCTCGGCGAGCCTAGCGCTTATATGATAATCAACAGCAAATTCGGAGTCAACCAGCCGTGGAGAGCCAGGGCCGCTTGGACGCGTCTCTTTCAGCGCGCACTCGGCGCTTTCGGTCTTGCCGAGGGGGAGCGCCTCCTAGGCGGCCGTGGCGAAGGCGAGATCGGGGTGCCTGGGGGCCAAAGAGGGCACCCGGGACGGAACATCGCCGACCGCTTGTTGGAGCTGAACACGCGGCGTGGGTCAACCATCGCAGGGGAAACTGTGGCCGAGGCAGCCAAAGTCAGGGCCGGAATCGGCCCCCGGCTCCAGGCGCCGGACGGGTCCTGGCCGGAGCGTCACCCCCCGTGATCACCGGGCCTTGGCTCGGCCCCTCCATATTGCTACTTCCGAATGTTGGTGCTTGCGCTATGATCTGACCGTGCCCATCTACGAACCTGCGGTCCGACCTTTACGCTTGATCGCGCTCGGAGGGCCCCTACTGCTTCTCCTGGCCGTAGAAGCCGCCCAGTGGTGGCTGACCCCGTTCCTCTCGCCGTGGGTCGCGAGCCTGATCGTCTTTGCCGTTGCGCTGGTTTCGCTGGCTCTCTTCTACGACCAAATCTTCGGCCGGCTCGAGAAGCTCGATCGGAGGCTGAAGCGGCAAAACCGCGAGCTGCTGGAGCTTCATGCCGCTTCCCTCGTGGTAACCGCTGATCTTTCCCTGGACACCGTGTTGCAAACCATCGTTGAACGGGCACGCACGCTCCTCAGCACCCGCTACGGCGCGATCTCGGTGGTCGATCAATCGGGAGCGATCACCGCATTCGTCACCTCCGGGATCGACCCCGAGCTGCAGCTCGCCATCGGCGCTCCTCCGCGGGGACAGGGCGTCCTGGGAGTCGCGCTTCACGAGGGGCAGCGGCTGCGCCTCGGCGACATGTCGAAGGATCCGCGCTCCGTCGGCTTCCCGCCGGGACACCCGCCGATGCGTAGCCTGCTCGCTGTCCCGGTGGTGTGCCGGGTTCCCCATCATGGCAACCTCTACCTCTCCGAAAAGGAGGAGGGCGCCGACTTTACCCGAGACGATGAAGAGGTTCTGGTGCGCTTCGCGGAACAAGCGGCCATTGCGATCGACAATGCCTACCTGTTTGGCCAAGTGCGGGAGCTCGGCGCCACCCGCGAGCGACTCCGAATCGCGCACGAGATGCACGACGGTCTCGCCCAGGTGCTGGCCTACGTCAATACCAAGGCGCAGGTCGTACGCGAGTACCTTCGCCAGGGTCGCTTGGAAGAAGCCCAGAAACATCTCGACGAGTTTGCCGGGGCTGCACGCGGCCTCTATGGCGATGTGCGGCAGCAAATTCTGGAGTTGCGCACGGTCCGCCCCGAGCAGGGCGGATTGGCCGCCTCGATCGCCGACTACGCAAAAGGTTGGGGACTACAGACCGCGGTCAAGGTGGAGCTGTCGCTGGAGCCGTTCGTCGAGTTGCCGATCGAAACCCAGAGGCAGTTGCTGCGCATCTTCCAGGAGGTGCTGGCCAATGTCCGCAAGCATGCGCAGGCCAGCTGGATACGGGTCACGTTGGCGTACAGTGGCGATGCCGATGAGCTCCACCTTCTGATCAGCGACAACGGAGTGGGGTTCGAACCGGAGCTCGCGGCGGAGGGCGGACGTTTCGGGCTCAAGACGATGGCCGAGCGTGCGGCGGCCATTGGGGCAACTCTGGTCGTCAAGTCCCAGCACGGCGAGGGGACACGTGTCGAGTTGAAATTACCGGGAACAAAACGTAGTACACGAAAGGAGGCCCAGGATGCGCATTCTCCTAGCTGATGATCACACCCTTTTTCGCAGCAGCCTGCGAAGCCTCGTGGAGGCCCGCGGGCTGGAAGTGGTAGGCGAGGCAAGCGACGGCCGCCAGGCGGTCGAGCTGGCCACTCAGTTGCAACCCGACCTGGTGCTCATGGATCTTTCGATGCCCGTGCTCAACGGAATCGAGGCCACGAGGCAACTGACGGCGACGATGCCCCACCTCAAGGTGGTCATCCTCACTGCGTCGATGGAGGACGAGGATCTGTTCGACGCGTTGCGTGCAGGAGCCCACGGCTACCTGCCAAAGAATCTCGAAGCCGACAGCTTTTTCGACCTCCTGGACCGCGCGCTCGCCGGCGAACCTGTGCTCTCCCCGCAGCTGTCCAGGAGGGTGCTGGACGCTTTCTCGAAGAGGGAGACCGCCAGCCAGCCCGTGGCGGAACCTGACTCGCTGACCGACCGCGAGCGCCAAGTGCTGGAGCTGATGGTCGACGGAATCACCTCCAATCGCCAGATCGCCAAACGCCTTGAGGTGACCGAGAACACGGTGAAGTTTCACGTCCGCCACATCCTCGACAAACTTCATCTGCACAACCGGGCGCAGGCGGTCTCGCACGCTCTGAGGCATGGCGTCGTGGTTCTCGGGGGGAAAAAATAGGTCCGAGAGAACTCGTAGCTCTGAAGGGAACGAAGGCCGGGTCGTCGATGTTCGATCCGGGTTAGAGGCTGAGGGGAGTGGCTCCGAGGGAAACCGGGCCGGTCCCAACCCGCCCTTCGGGGCGGGTGCGTCCCACCCCTTCGGGTATTGGCCGGCCACCCCTCGGCGGGGCGCATTGACCGCGAGTCGCCATCTACTCTTAGAGGATGGCTTCGATCGGCACCACGGTCCTCGCACTATCCCATCGTACAGTCGCCCGGGGGCGCTATCTGACTCCCACCCTGGTGTTGATGGCAGCCGGCGTGATGCTCGCGCTCTCCTTCTGGCTCCCCTATTGCGAATTGACCCTCGTCACCCCCGCCCTTCCCCAAGGGGTGCGGCTCGTCTTCTACCTGAACCATTTCGACGGCCCGCTCGATTCGCTCCTGGCGAGCGCCGGAAACCCTGTCGAGGCACGGCTTGACGATCTTCTCCAGCTTGAGCGCTCCTTGGACGTGGCGATGGTGACCGCGCTCTGCCTCTTGTTGGTCGCAGCCGCGTTCGTCCGCTGGCGCTGGGCGGCCTTGTTGGCGGCGCCCTCCCTCGCCTTCCCGTTCATCGCCATCGCCGACACGACGCAGTGGCTGCTTTCGGTAGTAACGCCGGGCATCTCGCTGCATGCTCCTCCGACGTTCCACTGGGTCGGCCGGCTGGCGGTCGACGGGATCGTGCTCACAACCTACCCCGCCACCGGCTTGTTCTTAGCCGTCGCGTCGTCACTCACCGCAGCTGGCGGACTCTGGTTCCACTTTCGGGCTCACCAGCCGGCGGTGCAGGGGCTGCGGGTCGCAGGGGGGATTCGGGTCGTCGGCCAGCCCTCGCCGTAACCGGCTGGGCTTCCGCCGCCGGACGATCGACAGATGCGGCCTGTTCATCGGCGAGCGCGCGGTCCAGAAGGTCGAAGATGCCGTCGGCTTCGAAGTCCTTGAGCAGGAAGCCGTGGGCTCCTGCAAGCTCTGCCTCGACCAGACCCTCTTCCTCCATCGAAGCGGTGAGAATGACAACCTTCAGCTCGGGCATTATCGCCCGCAGCTGCCTCGTGGCCTCGATTCCGTCGAGCACGGGCATCGAGAGGTCCATGAGTACCAAATCCGGTTTCAACTGAATTGCCAGCTCGATCGCTTGGCGGCCGTCGCTTGCTTCACCCACCACTTCCAGTCCCCGAGTCTCCATCAAATTTCGCAGGCTGCTGCGAAAAAGAGCGTGATCGTCAGCTAGGATTATGCGCATTGTTGGGCTCTATTTGTGAGCGGTAGCCTTCAGTTTAAAACGCCTTCCCCTCCACCGTAAACGGCCGGCACCCGCCAAGGTCGCGACGCTTCTGAAGCACGTGCAGCCCCGTCTGGCGAGTCTCGGGTGACGAGCAAGTATAGACCAGTGCAAGTATGCTTTGGAAATGGCCGACAAATCCTTCCGATTTGTCGGCCGTCCCAGGCGGATTCTGAATATCAAAGCTCGACCGCGGCATCGTGCAAGGCCACTTCACAGGATCCTCCTCATCGTCCTGCGCTGGGGCTGATCCCTAGGTTCCGGTAACCGAAGCGAGCGTTCATCGAATTGCCCTCGGCCGGCGAGACCGTCGAAGACTCTCCCCCCGTCGTCGATACCTTGCCTGACAGCGACTGGCCGGACTCGAAGTTTCCCGCCGCAATCCGGATCTCGTACTTGCCCGGAGAGTCGACTCCGAAGCAGTACAGGCCCTTCGAGTCCGAACCGCTGTGGTTCGCCGCGCACGCGGCCCAGTTGCGGCTCGTCGAATCCCCCGTTACCGCGGTGGCAATCACCACCCCATCGCTCGAACGAACCAACTCCACGACTACGCCCGCAATCCCGGCCTCGTTCGAATCCCGGTTTCCCAGGCTGGCTGTATCCTCCCAGACGAAGTCACCCAACAGAAGAACCGATTCGTCCGGGCAGGCCGCCGTCCGCGGCACTTCGTCAGGATCTTCACCCGGCTCCGGATCACGAGTTGGACGCGTTGCGCAGGTATTGCCGTGCCACAAACTCAAATTCGCCAAGTCCAGACCGACGATCTTGACCTTCCACACACCCGAGGGAAGCGTATCCTCCGAACTAACCCAGTCCGCATCACCGATGGAAGGTGAGGTCAAGCTCGCGATCAAGAACTGCTCCCACTCGTAGCTGCCCGAGGGATTGTCGTTGCGATAGATATGGCCCTCAGGATCGATCACTTCGTAGCGAACGCATCCGACCCGGTTCGGATCGCCCGGCTCGCCGCGGCGGAACGCGTCGTACTGGTTGTCGTCCGGGGGCATCCCGGAGCTCTGCACCCCTTCGGGATTTGCCCCGAGGGTCGAGAACGGGAAGCCGGCGTAGTCGGCGGCGCTATCCGGATCGTCCTGGTCCGCACAGGCATCGAGCGAAACGCCGGAGGGTAAACCGATCGCCGAATTGGTACCGAAATCGAAGTCGCCGTCGAACAAGCGCAGCTCGGTCTCGCCGAGGGGAACGGAAAAGTACAACTCGAACGTGCCGTCGTAGGTCGTGGGCGCCGTCAGGAAGCTGCCGGTGACCGGAGCCGTCATCGTAGAGCCCGGATAGATGATCGGAAGGTCGTCGGCCAGTTGGCGCAGGCCTGCAACCAAAGCGAAATGAGTAACACTGAACCTCACCGAGTCGGATGTCGCGATCTTCAGGCTGCTCTCCAGTTGCTCCCCCGCGCTGCAAGCCCCATCGGTTTCTATTACCAGAGTATAAAAGTAGTTCCCGCTCGGCGCTTGAGCGTTCGGCGCGACGTTGACCGTCAGAGCCCACCAAGCGTTGTCCGGCATCGCGGCCGCCGAGGAGGTCCAGAGCGTGCCGCTGGTCGGGTTTGGCTCATTGCCGCGCCACTCGCCGATCAATTCGGTCGATGAGGTGTCGCCGGACCGTAGCGGGTCGGCGTAGAGCGAGAACTTCAGCTGGCGTGACCCGAGATCCCAATGGCTTTTGTCTGCGCCGTCCAGGCCGCCGGTATCGCCGTCGAAGATGTCGAGGTTGAAGGTCGAAGTTCCCGCCGGCGCAGATAAGATCATCGTAACGTTTTGCTCCAGCGTGGAGAGGCCTGCGCAGGCGATACCGAGGAACCGCCCATCCTTGATGTTTTGAGTTGGGAATGCCGCGAACGGCCCGGTTCCGGGCTGAGCGTTCGCAACGCCGAGGCCCAACAGGATCCCGAGTACGGAGAAGAGTGCATTCCGTTTCATGCTCTGGTAAGTCTTCATGGCAATAGCCTTTCTGCGATGCGCTTCAGGCATCACACGTTTCGTTGCCTGCAATGTGGAGAGAAAACAGGGACTGAAAGGATTTCAGTGGTTCGCTTGACTCTTCGTCGTGGGTGGGTCGAGCTCGGGCTTCACATAGCCGAAGCCGTCGTTTACTGAGTTGGCCGTGGTCAGCGAGTGCGTCGAAGAGGGGCCGCCCGTGGTCGAAATCGTGCCGGCCAATGGCTGACCGGGGCCGAAGTTGCTCGCTGCAATTCGCACTTCGTACTTGCCCGGAGCGTCAATGCCAAAGCAGGAAAGCCCGGTCGTATCGGCGCCGACATGTTTCGCCTTGCACGCCCCCCAGTTCGGGCTGGTCGGGTCGCCCGTCCGCGCCGTCGCAATCACCGCACCATCGCTGGGCCGAACCAATTCCATCAGCACCCCCGCAATACCCGCCTCACCGGAGCTTCTTGTTCCCGATTTGTTGGTGTCCGTCCAGACGAAGTTGCCTACGAGATAGGTCGAGACCTCCGGGCAGGCCGCCGCTCGCGGCACGTCGTTCGGGTCTTCTTCCGGCATCGGCTCTCGGGCCGGACGCGTCGAGCAGGTCTCCGCATCCCAGAAGCTTGGATTGGACACGTCCAAGCCGATGATCTTGACCGTCCAGATGCCCGAGGGAAGCGTAGCGCCGTCATACACGTGGTCCGCAGCCTCCGCGAAGGTCGAAGCCGAGCTCGCGATCAGGAATTGCTCCCACTCGGAGTTGCCCGAGGGGTTGTCGTTGAAATAGGTATGGCTCTCCGGGTCCGTCACTTCATAACGAACGCAACCCACCGCGTTGGGATCGCCCAGCTCGCCGCGGCGGAGATCATCGAGGGGATTGTCGTCGGGAGGAGAGCCGGGGCCCTGGGCTCCCTCCGGGTTCGCCCCGGGAGTGGCAAAGGGGAATCCGGCATACGTCGAATCGGTATCCGGGTCGTCCTCGTCGACGCACGCGTCCAGTTCGAACTCCGAAGGGTTGCCGGCGAGAGTGTCCGTCCCGAAATCGAAGTCGCCATCGAACAGCGGCAGCTCGGTCTCGTCGGCGGGAAGAGAGAGGAAGAGCTCGAATGTGCCGTCGTAGGTCACGGCGACCGGAGCGGAGCTGCCGGTGAGCGGAGCCGCCGCCGCTAAGCCCGGGCCGGCGAGCGGGTCGTCGTCCATCGATTGGCAGATTTCGCCGACCAAGCTGAATCGGTGGATTTGGAAAGTGATCGGGTCGGAGGCCGCGATCTTCAGGTTGCTCTCCAATTGCTCGTTCTCCTCGCAGTCCCCGTCGGTTTCAATCACGAAGTTGTAGAAGTAGTTACCGCTCGGAGCTTGGGCGATCGCGGAGGTGGTAACCGTCACCGCCCACCAGTCGTTGTCCGGCATCGCCGCGGACGAAGCGGTCCAGAGGGAGCCGCTGGTCGCATTGGTCTCATTGCCGAGCCACTCGCCGATAAGGTTTTCCGGCGCGGTGCTACCCAGACGAAGTGGATCGCCATACAACGAGAACTTCAGCTGGCGGTTGCCGCCATCCCAGTGCCGCTTGCTATAGGCGTCGACCCTCGCGGTATCGCCGTCGAACACATTGAGATCGAAAGTCGTAGTCGCCGCCGGTGCGGCGAGCGCGATTTGCGTTCCCTGGTCCATTGTTTCGGAGCCGGAGCAGCCAAAGGTGAGAAATCGTGCGTCCACCACGCTCTGCGACGGAAATGACGCGAACGGCCCGGTTCCCTGTTGGGCTCTCGCAGTGCCGAGAAACAGCAGAAATCCGATCACCGAGACGAGGGCGATCGCCGAAAACGAGATCTTTCGGAAACCATTCTCCCGACGTGTGGACCGGCTTCGGGAGTTGCACTGATGCGACGGAGAGGCGACGATCGGCGACTGATTCGAATGGCTCACAATGTCCTCCTTGGTTGAACGAGAAGCTCGTTGACAACCGGACATTATTCTTGTTCGCCATTTCCTTAAATATCATTCTGGATAGGAGGCGCTCGCCGAGGGGTGGGCACCCGCGGGGTGGCGAAATTTTGGCGCTGGCCCCTCCCAAAATTCCGCTACCCTCTTCGAAGGCGCCCCCGCCTTCGCTCGGCGCAGAGTGTTGAACCCCGCCGAGGCTCGCTCACACCAGGCGATCTTGGGCTTCTACGAGGCGTTTGGGTTTCAGTCGTTCCCGCTTCGACCCGGGCTATAGCTCACAGGAAGACCGGGGTCATTCGGCGAGTCGCGCGAAGACGCCCGCGTAGCGACGGTGCATCGCTTCCACTCCGGCCTTGAGCTTGGCATTTCGCTCCGCACTGCGCACCGGTGAAATCGCGATGACGTCGCCACTGGTCGAGATTTCGAGCGGCGTCGAAGCGTCGACGCCAGCCGCCTCCAACAGAGGGCGATCCAAAACCAGGGCCAGGCTGTTACCGCTCGTCGTCAGCTTTTTGATCATAGGACCGTCCTCCCGGGTACGAACAGAGTATGCCGACTGTGGTTAGCCACGTCTCTACGAGCTTCTCAAAATGGGTGCTCATCGCGACGATATGCGGACGAGGGTGCGTGAGGACAGGCCTCCCGCGCGCGAGATTCCGTAGCCCTGGGGTGATGGCGGTCGGTTGACTCTGCAGCTGGACCGCCCCATACTTAAGCCATGCAGCCGACTAGAAAAGTCGGTAAAGAAACCAGAGGGGAATCGTCATGAGAAGTCACTCTTGGCAGCGCTCTCTTCCACTCTTTCTGATCCTTCTGTTGGCGGCCGCTGTCGATCTCGCGGCGCAGACGTGCCCGAATCCGATTGACGGCGCGACCTTCTTCGTTAAGCAGCAGTACCTGGACTTCCTCTATCGCCAGCCCACGACCACGGAGCTCAACAGCGGAGTCAACCAGATCAACGCCTGTGGGGGATACCCGCCCTGTGTCTATGCGCAGCGCATCCTCATTTCTCGCGCGTTCTGGGACCGTTCCGAGTTCCGCACCCAGTCGAGGACCTTCGGGCTCCCGCTGTTCAGTCCGCCGGACCTCTATGACAATTGGGATTTCGTCGCCCTGTCCTACTACATCTATCTGCAGCGGGCGCCCGACGCTGCGCCGGACACCGACTACAGCGGCCACGCCTTCTGGCTAAACGATCTGGAGGATTGCATCGCCTCTCCGCCGGTCGACGTTGACCACTGCTACAGCCACATCGTCGAAGCGTTCCTCGTGTCGTCCGAGTACCGGGCTCGGTTTGGCTGCTAAGCGTGCGGCTTGTGGCCCATTGAGTCCATCGAGGGTAGGGGCGCCAGCTAACTCCGCCTGTCACTCCCGGCATCGGAGCCGAGACTCTTTCAACCAACGGCCAGAGCCTACTTCGAAATCATCCCGATCGCCGCCAGCCACGTCTCCACGAGCTGCGGCCATTGGGTGATGGGCGATTCGGTCGGCCGCAGGCCAAACGCATGCCCGCCCTTTACATACACGTGCAGCTCTGCGGGAACGCCCGCCTTTTGGAGCGCCGAATAGTAGACGAGCGAATTCTCCACTGGATCTACGGGATCGTCTTGCGCCTGAAGCAAGAACGTGGGCGACGTCCGGGAGGTCACCTGGATGTCGGGGTTGAGCGCGAAGCTCTTCTCGGAGACTGCCAGGTGTCCCGGATAGAGCGACACCGCGAAATCCGGGCGACAGCTCTCTTTGTCGGCGGCATCCACCGCCGGATAGAGACGCTTCTCGAAATGGGTGCTCATCGCGACGACCATGTGCCCACCCGCCGAAAAGCCGAGAACTCCGATTTTGCCCGGATCGACATGCCACTGCGCCGCCTGGAAGCGCAGCAGGCCCACGGTCCTCTGCGCGTCTTGTAACGCCGTCGGACAATCCCGATACGGCCCAACCTTCACGCACGGCACGCGGTATTTCAGCAGCACGCACGTGATCCCCTTGGACGTCAGCCAGTCACAGGTTTCGGTGCCCTCGAGGTCGATGGCCAGAACGCTGTAGCCTCCGCCCGGGAACACCACGACCGCGGCGCCCGTGTTGCGCCCCTGCGGCGAATAGACCGTCATCGTGGGTCGCGAGACTTTGTCGACATAGACCCACGGCTTGCCGCCCACCAGCCTCGGCTTACCCTCTGCGTCCACTACCGTCCCGGCGAACTCGGGCCCGTCGACCGGCTGCGCATCCGGTATCGCATCCGGCCAGATCGGGAGTTGCGTATGGCCGGGCGACGGCTGCCAACCCGCCGCAAACAGTCGAGATTCTCCGGCCGCGAAGGCCAGAAGGGCCAGCCAAACCATTCCCACTCGATACCCAACTCTCATCCGCGCCTCTCCCGGCTCTAAAAGAAACCGCCGCCTGAGGGAATCCCTCTCGGGCCCTCGCGTAGGGGCGCACGGCCGTGCTGTGATTGTAAATCGTTTCGATCTGTGGATTCTGCGATATCCGCCGGGTGTACCCAGCCTACCCGTCGAGCCGACCTTCGCCAAAGCCGCTCGCGGAGACCTCGACGGTGATCCGCGTCGAGCCGAGGGCCACTTCGTAGCGCCCTTCGGGCAGGCCGCCTATCACGAGCGGCCGTTCGGAGGAGAGCTGGAGCGGGGCTCCGAGCAGGCGAAGCAGCCAGCCGATGTCCCACCCCCCCACTTGCGACACCGCGGGGAGACCTTCGAGCCGGTCGGTGCGAACCGAAAGCGTTCCGCTGCCGGAGAGGGCGACGACCAGGCCGTCCGCGACTTCCGCCCAGGAGACCCAAGGTCCGAAACCCCAGACGCCCCCGGCCAAGGCGGCGGCGCGGACCCGGGCCGGAAGCGGCGCTTCCGTCGTCGATCGGGCGATTCCGTCGGCCGCCGAGGTGAGGAGTTGCCGGCCCTTGCCCTCCTGTTCGAGAAAGACGAACGCCCCCGGAACCGGCGCGCCCGTACGATCGACGACCCGGACTTCGAGCGCGGGAGCTTCGTTTCGGCCCAGCACGAGAAGGAGAGGTTCGGCCGCTTCCTCCGAGGCGATCGCCACCTCTCGCAACTCGCTCGCCTGATCGCGAAGCCTCGCCTGCACCTGGGCCTTCCCGGCCCGGAGGCCGGCGAGCACGAAGCCCCCGTCCGCTCGGGTGAAAGCGAAAGCCCCGCTCGCGAGCTCCCGAACCCGCGCATCCTCAACCGGCCGGCCTTTTCCGTCCGTCACCCTTCCCGCGAGCGCGAGGCCGGCAAAGGGGAGAGCCGTTTCGAAGTGATCGCCGGAAGGAATCTGGACCTTGACCGATCCGGAGAACGTGCCGGCCGCGGGGCGCCACGAGACGACCCAAAGTCCGGGGGTCAACTGGTCGGTCTCGAATCGACCGCTCGGCTCCACCTCCACGTCCACCTGGGGCCGGCCGAGGCCCGCCACCTGCTGCTGGCGCAGGCCGCCCGGCGAAACGTGGTTCTGAATTAAGCCGTTCGGCACTTCGGCGCCCGCGCTCTGCCAGAGGAGCGACCCGCCGTCCGCGGGAACTCCTCCGACCGAGACCTGGCCCGCCACGGTGAGGACCGGCCGCAGGCATTCGACCTCCTGCTCGCCCCCGGCGTCGGGCACCTGGACGGCGCGTTCGCAGAGGAGGCGCCCGCCGGAGGAAAGGACCGTCACTGTCACGTTGCCCGAAGGAACGTCCGGGATCACCGCGCTGCCGTTTCGGACCTGCGCGGTCAAGAGGTCGGCGTCCCGCCAACGATTGCCGAGATCGACTCGGGCGACAGCCCCCTCCGGCTCCACCTTGGCGGGATCGATCCGGATCCGAAGAGAGGTGCCGACCGCGAGGGTCACGGTGCCGAGATCGAGCGCCGCGATCGCCTCCCACGCAAACGCATCGAGCGTCAGAGAGACCTGCGAACGGGCAAACCCCTCCGCGTCGACGCGGAGGGTGAGAGGCCCTTCGAGCAGCCCGCCAAGCTCGAATCGGCCGTCGTCTCCCGAGGTCGCCGCCAAAAGATCGCGCGTCGCCCAGGCGATGTCCGGCCCGTCGGCGCCCTGCCGCGTGGTCCAGATCCGGGCTCCGGCGACCGCCGTCCCGTCCGCCGCCCGCACCACCCGGCCGGTCACGATCCGACCGGTGGGCGCGACCAGATCCCCGAGATCCCGGATCTCGCCCGGCTTTCCGGGCGCGAGCGGCACCCGAAGCTCCTGGGTGCTCGGCGAGCGAAACACCAGTTCCCCCGCGACTTCCGGAGCGAGATCCAGGTCGAATCCGCCACCGTCTTCAAGCCGCCCTTCCTTGCTGCAACCGGTGGCGAGCACCGCCACCGACCCGGCGGATTGGGGCCGTCCCGCGCCGTCGACGATCCGCCCGACCACCGTTAACGCTCGCGGCATTTGAAGTTGCGGCGCTTCCGGAAACGGTGGGTTCAGGCGAAGCCTTCCCGGCAAAAAATGGCGCGCTTCTCCGCGCAGATCGACCGGCGCCTGCGGCAGATCGGAGAGGAGCGCGACACCCTGACCGTTCGCGATCACTTGGCCCCAGCCCGATCCGGCATCCACCCGGGCTCCGGGGATCGGCCGGCCGGTATCGTCCACCACGTGAACGGCAAGCTCGGTGCCCGGCTCGAGACGGCGATCGCCGAGATCCCTCTCGCCGGGTTCGATCTCGAATCGATCGACCACCGGAACGTACCGGGCCGCGCGGAGCGTCAAGGCCACCCGGCCCGCGGGCAACCCGCCCAGCCGCCACTGGCCTCGTTCATCGGTCCGCGTCATCATCCGATGCATCATCGGCAGGTCGGGCGAGACCCAGGTTTCGGCTTGGATCGACGCGCCGACAAGCGGCGCGCCCTCAGGGTTCAAAATCCGCCCTTTAAGCTCCGCGGCCGCCGGCAGGCGAACTTCGCGAGGCAAGGAGCTGGGCCGCCCGACCAGGAACAGCGGAGCCCCCGCGGGGTGGCGAAGCAGCAGGGAGATCTCCTCGCGGTCCGGCAACCCGGCGATCTCCGCCCGCCCTTCCTCGCCGCGAACTCCCGCCCAGGGCCGAAGCGCGTTGCCGCGCGGCGCCTGGAGCGTGCCGAGGATCGGCTTGACCGGTTTTCCCTGCGGATCGAAGACTTGGAGATCGACGCCGTTTGCCGGGACCGTGGTGACGATCGCGGTTTTCGCGCCCGCGGAAACGTCGGTCCACCAACTCCCCTCCCCCCGGCCGAGAACGCGGAGCCGGACCGGGCGCCCGGGATCGAGCGGAAGCGACAACCGGCCGTCGGCGGGCACCGGCCAGGAGGGGAGTACCGCTTCGGGAAGGGCGATCCACATCTCGGCCGGCGCCGCCACGAGCCGAAGGTCGGAGGGCGCCTTGCCGGGAGCCTGCCGGTCCACGTGAACCGCCAGGCGGGCGCCGTCCACGGCCAGCGGGGTGCGCCCGATCTTGCCCGGATCGATGCGCCGCGGCACCGACCGGTCCGACCAGGCCCAAACGGCCAGCACTCGCTCTCTCTGCTCCGGTGTCAAATCGGGCGCCTTGTCGAAGGTCTCGATCGCGCCCGACCGGTCGACGACCAGCCACCGCTCTTGCGGGATCGCCAGCTGGAACCAAAGCAAGAAAAGAGCGAGCGCGGGCATCTAGAAGCCCCACCCCATCGTCCCTTGATAGTCGACGCAGTAGACGCCGGGGCTCCCCGGTCCGTTGTCGTAGCAAACGTAGTAACCGTAGCCGCCATTGTTGTAGTTACCGCACTCGCGGCAGACACTTCCTCCCCCGATGCACGCATACTCGTAAGGGGCGAAGTGATAGATGACGGAGTACAAATAAGTGTAGCAATCCGCCTGAGCCGGAATCGCGGAAACCAACGTCAGAAGAATCACGGAAATCAGAACGCAAACTGTTCGACGAAGCATGGTTTTCTCCTCTGTGGTTAATCCGTCAACTTTTGGGTGGAAGAGCCACGATGACCCGCGGGGCCGGGTATCGGTCGTCTTTAGCTCGCTCCTCGGACAGCAGGAAGATCATTTTCCCCGCGCGGAAATCTCCTCTCAAGTGAAAGAGGTCGCCACCGGCTTTGACCGGCAGGCGATGCGTCGAGGTACCTCCATCCATCTGGAGGACCACCAGATCCCAGCGGAGACGACCGTTTTCTCGCGACCGCACGACCAGGCCGATCCCGTCCGCCAACGGAAGTACGGTATCGACCGTCCGCCGCCGGCTGATCCACTCCTCCCGGTCTTCGATCGAAGCGAACAGTGCCTGAGACGCTTCGTCGCTGAGGGCTCCGCAGTCGGAATCGATGCCGAGTGCTCCTGTGTCCCAGCTGCGGAGCGCTTGGCCTTCCCGGTCATAGAGCTGGACTCCCGGTTGCACTCCGGGCACCACGACAAAGCGGCCGTCGGCAAGGAATCGAACGCCGCCCAGTCGCATGCCGCCGCAGTGCTGCATGTTCCGGATGCCCGGCCCGGTCGCGTCATAAGCGACCGGTCTTAAGTCGGCGAGCTTCCGATCGAGCGAACCGAGCCAGGCGATCGCACCGTCGGTGCCTACCTTCATCTGTTCGTCGCGGCGCATGCCCAGGATGAGCAAACGATTGCCTTGAACGTCGAGGGCATGGATCGCGTCGAAAATCTCGTCCCGGCGGTTCTTGGTGCCGAGGTCCACCGAAGTAATCGTCATAGCCGGGGCTGCGGCCACCAGGTAGCGGACGGAAGCGCCGAGCAGAGTGGAGTACCAGAAGCCCTCCAACTGGGCGCGACCGGCCACCACCTCCCGGGGAGGTGCGGCCTGCGGTTCCAGAGGAACTTCGACGACCCCTTGATCGCGCAGCGCGAGGTAGATCGACCGATCGCTCGCCCAGCGCACATCCGTCGCCCTCGCGAGGGCGGGAGGAAGTGCCCGGTCCGACAGGATTCGGATCGCGGGCTCCGGGCCGGGTTTTCCACCCGGCGGGCGGGGAGGCTCGGCGGAGCCCGCTGAACTGGAGAGAAAAATACCTGCCAGGCTGAGGCCGAGGAGCGGAAGGGACCCGAGGATCTGACAGAACTCGCGCTTGTTCATTAGAAGAGCGTACGAGAACCATCAGGAAACTGTCAAGGACTGATGTGCTTAAGATCTCTTGTGATCGTCCGAGAAGAGGTGCCATGCTGGAAGAGTGCATTAAACCCTGTCGAGGTCATCGCCATACCGGCCGGACTCTGAGCCCGGGAGCCCCGAAAATGCAAAAAACTTTAGGTCTCGCCTTGGTTGGTTTCTATCTCGCCACCCTTTCAAGCGCCGGCATGCGGCCCGTTCCCGGTGCCGACCGGCGGGCATTGCTGAGGGTGCATAGCACCTTGAGAGAGCAAGCTCGGCCCGATCTGTTCCTTCGAAATGACATCGACCGATTGATCACGCGCGGGGGTGGACTCCTGATCATCACATCCACCGGACTCGACGACTTACGGCCCGAGGTTCAAACCGGAGTGGGTCTGGGGACGGCGGCAGACCTGGCAGCGCTCGGCGAGGCCCTGGCGGCGGCGCCGGTCGGTGGCGTCATCGATTGTTCGGCAAACGGCTTCGGCCGGACCGGCGAGGTTGAGATCACTTGGTACGGTCGCACGGGACGCAGGAATCGGTTCACGATCACCTTGACGGAAGGAGAGCCGACAGAAGGCGAACCCTGCCCGGCAACGACACGGGCGATCTTCGACGCGATCGAGGTATTCGAACAAGCCGCCGATGGACGCCTGCCGTAGAAGGCGCAAACTTCCCCCGCTGGCACCCAACCTGCACAGCCTGCCTGCTCGACAAGGAGTCACAGAATGAACGAGCTTTTTCGGAAGGCGGCACGCAAGGCCTCGACAGTGTTGGGTTCGCCATGGGCTTTCATCAGCGCCTTCGCCGTGGTCGTGCTGTGGGCTGTCTCAGGGCCGATATTCCATTACTCCCAGACCTGGCAACTCATCATCAACACCGGAACGACCATCATCACGTTTCTCATGGTCTTTCTGATTCAAAACACTCAAAATCACGACTCGCGAGCCCTGCATTTGAAGATCGACGAGCTGCTGGTGGCGGTCCAAGAGGCCCGCTCGGGGCTGGTGGATTTGGACGAGCTTTCCGAGGCGGAGCTGGACAAGCTGGAGAGCGCCTTCCGGAAGGTCGGGCGGGAAGAGACCCAAGCGAAGAAGCCGGCCGGCACCAAAAAAGCTGCCGCCAAGGGCAGGAAGTAGGCTCCGGCGTCGGTGATCGCTCCGTAGGGGCGAAGCCCCTACGCCCGTCCCGTCATGTTTCATCCTCTGGCCGGTGACAGCCGGTGGGATGAAAGGTGCGCCGCTTTCCTCCCTACGCCGCTTTGTTCTGTTCCACCCGGTGGAACGACTTCGCGAGCAGGTAGGCAGCGAAGGCGATGAAGACGAAGGTGATCAGCGAGTTGACGAACAGGCCGAGGTTCATCGTCACGGCCCCGGCAGCTTTTGCCGCGGCGAGGGTGGCGTAGGGACCCGCCACGGTCGTTCCTTCTTTGAGGGTGACGAACAGATTGCTGAAGTCGACGCCGCCGAGCAGCAAGCCGATCGGCGGCATGATCACGTCGTCGACCAAAGATTTGGCGATCGGGCCGAAGGCGTTGGCGATCATCAGGCCGATCGCGAGATCCAACACGTTGCCCCGCTGTAGGAACTCCCGGAAGCCTTTGAACATGGCGTTCTCCTCCCCTTGAGGGGTTGGTCGTTTCAGCCGTCGGACCGGCGCATCTCGATCACGATCTTGCCCAGCACGCCTCCGGTCTCGAGCGCGGCGTAACCGTCCGCGATGGCGGAAAACGGCAAGACCCGATCGATCACCGGTCGCAGGCGGCCGTCGGCCAGGCGCGGCAGCGCGAACTCCGCGAAGCCGGCCACCAGTTGAGTTTTCTCCTCCCGCGAGCGGGGCCGCAGAGTCGAGCCGACCAGCCGCAGGCGGCGCGACAGGACGACGCTCAAATCGAGCTGGACGCGCGGCCCCGCGGTGACGCCGACCAGCACGACTCGCCCCCTCTTGCGCAGCAGGTTCACCCGCTCGCCGAACCGCGGACCGGCGACGAAATCGAGCATCAGATCCGCGCCCCGGTTGCCCGATAGCTCGCGGACCGTGGCGGCCAGCTCGTCGTCGATCGACACGGTTTCGATCCCCAGATCCAGCGCCCGCAGCCGCGCCAGGCGCTCGGGATCGCGACCGACCGCCACCACCCGGCCGCCCAGCTCGCGGGCGAGCTGCGCGGCGAAGCTCCCCATGCCGCCGGTCGCCCCGGTGACCACCACGGTTTCTCCCGGATGGAGCTTGCCTTCGACCACCAGGTTGGTCCACGCGGTGAGCGCCGCTTCGGGGATCGCCGCCGCTTCGAGCAGAGTGAGGTTTTCCGGCACCGGCATCAACTGGCCGACCGGCACCGCGGCGCGCTCGCCGTGCCCGCCCCCGGCGACCAGCGCCATGACCCGGGTGCCCACCCGCCAGGGACCTTCCAGGTCGACTCCGAATCCGAGCGCCTCGACCGTGCCCGCCAATTCGAGCCCCGGCACTTCGCTTTCGCCCGGCGGCGGCGGATAGGTCCCTTGCAGCTGGTGCAGGTCGGCGTGATTGAGGGCGGTCGCCGCGACCGCCACGAGCACCTCGCCCGCCGCCGGAACCGGATCGGGAAGCTCGACCCGGCGGGGCACGCCATCGGAACCGGGAAGATACGGGGCAACCGCGAGCATGCTCCCTCCCGCACGGATCTCAGAAACGAAAATCGGGACGACCGGAATGGCCGCCCCGATTGTATGTCGGAATGCTGCGAGGGGCGGGACGCGGGGGCCGCGTAGGGGCAGACCTACGTGTCTGCGGGACGCGGGGCCGCGTAGGGGCAGACCTACGTGTCTGCGGGACGCGGGGGACGCGTAGGGGCAGACCTGCGTGTCTGCCCCTGGGACGGGCATGTCTCGGAACGAAGGGCGGACACGCAGGTCCGCCCCTACGGACGTTGCCGACTTTCTACCGGGCCACCGGCTGGGCCACGCGGCGCGGCGCCTCGACCGGTGCCGGCTGGTCGGCCTCGGCCGCGCGCTTGGCTTCGAGGGTCTTGAACACGCCGATGCCGCCTTTTTCCAGCCAGGCGTGGCGGCCGTCGAGGATCGCGAGGGCCAGCTTGTACTTCCTCACGTCGTCGTTCGACCAGAGGTCGCGCAGCAGTCGCGCCACTTTCCGTCGCGCGCCGCGGCAGAACAGATCGGCCAGCTCGACCGCGCTCTCGCCTTCGGGCAGGTTCGCTTCGCGCATGGCGTGCGCGCGGGCGACCGAGGCGGTCATCGCGAACATTTCGTTCGCCACGTCGACGATCCGGAACAGGAACGCCTGCTTGTGCTGGAGCTTGCCCTGGTGGACCAGCATGCCGTGGAAGATCTGGCGCGACAGGCGGCGGGTGTTGCGCTCGACGAAGCGCAGATGGGTCGCCAGCTCGCCGAATTCGCCGAAGCGCGGCCACAGGCCCCAGCCCAGCCAACGGGTCGGGTACCAGCCGGCGTAGAAGCCGGCGATCTTCGGCAGCTCGGCGAGCTTTTCGGCCGGCTTCTTTTCCGGATCGATCATCGCGCCCGCGACTTCGAGGTGCTTGTCCACCGCCTCGCGCGCCATGAACAGGTGCATGATCTCGCTCGACCCCTCGAAGATCTTGTTGATCCGATAGTCGCGCATCATGCGCTCGACACCCACGGGATCTTCGCCGCGCGCGGCGAGCGACAGCTCGGTCTCGTAGCCCCGGCCGCCGCGGATCTGCATCGTCTCGTCGACGATCTCCCAGGTGCGGCAGGAGTTCCACTCCTTGCATGCCGCGGCTTCCAGGCGGATGTCGTAGCCCCCCTGGTCGGTCATCTGGGTGGCCAGGGTGGCGATCGATTCCATCGCGAACGTCACCGCCGCCATGTCGGCGATCTTGTGCGAGATCGCCTCGTGTTTGCCGACCGGTTTGCCCCACTGCACCCGCTCGTTACCCCACTTGCGGACGATCTCCAAGCAGGCTTTCGCGGTGCCGACGGAGCCGTTGGGAATCGACAGCCGGCCGTCGTTCAGGGTGGTGAGGGCGATCTTCAGCCCCTTGCCCTCGGCGCCGATCAGATTTTCCGCCGGAACCTGGACGTCGGTAAACGAGATCACCGCGTTGGCCAGCGCGCGCAGCCCCATGAAATGGCAGCGGTGCTCTACCTTCACGCCCGGCCAATCGGCTTCGACCACGAAGGCGCTGATCTTCTTCGTCTTCGGATCGACCGCCATCACCACCAGGAGCTTGGCGATCGTGCCGTTGGTGCACCAGAGCTTCTCGCCGTTCATCACGTAGTGCGAGCCGTCGGCGCTTTTGACCGCCGTGGTTCCCACGCGCGCCGGGTCGGAGCCGACGTTCGGCTCGGTCAGCGCGAACGCCGAGATCTCGCCCGCGGCGCAGCGCGGCAGGTATTTCTCCTTCAGCGCCTCGGTGCCGAAGGTCTTGAGCGGCTGCGGCACGCCGATCGACTGGTGGGCGGACAGCAATGCCGAAAGATTGCCGTCGACGCTGCCGAACAGCTGCATGACCTTCTGGTATTCGAGGTTGGAAAAGCCGAGGCCGCCGTATTTCTTCGGGATCTTCATGCCGAATGCGCCGAGCTTCCTCAGGCCGTCGACCACGTGGTCCGGATATTCGCCGGTCGCGTCGATCTGGACCGAGTCGACCTCGGTGCGAATCAGCTCTTCGAGCGCGCCGTAAAACGCCGCGAACTCCGGCCGGTCCCCGGCGGGCAGCGGATAGGGATGGACCAGGTCGAGACGGAAATTGCCGAGGAACATTTCCTTCATGAAGCTCGGCCGGTCCCACTGCTCGCGGGACGCCTCGGCGACCTTCCTGGATTCCTGCTCGCTGACGTGGGGGTGGTTCTGATCCTGGGTCGACATGGCGTTCTCCCGTGGTGCTTCGAAACGGCGGCAATGCCGCACTGCGACGTGAGTTTACCAGAGTGGGGATCAGGATCAAGAGGGGAAATGGGGCGAACTTTTGCCGCAGAGCGGCAGACCCGTGCCGCAACGAGCCGACCGCCGTCAGGTGGTGGCTGGCGGCTTCGGCAGCGGCCAGTCGCCGCAGGGCTTGCCTGAGCCGCTACCCCGCTGTCACGTCATGCCTCATCGCGTCAGCCGCCAGCGGGCCACCCAGGGCCGGCCGCCGACAAAATTGATCTCCGCTTCGATCTCGCGCACTTTGCCCTGGAAGGTCGCTTGGGCGCGGACGACCCGGCCGGTTCCGGAAGGTTGCGCCTCGCTCCAGATCGTGCCGCCGCCGAACGCCTCGGAAGGAAGTCCGGGGTATCCGGACGACGCCGCAAGCCCGGCGAGGGTCTTGGCGAGCGCCGCGTCGCAGGCGGCCGACAGCCGCACCGATTGCGCCTCGCGCTGCTCTTCGCGCATGCGGGCCACCACCCCTTCGGAGAGGACGGCGAAGGCGAGCGCCAGAATCAGCAGCAGCATCAGGGCGAAGGCGACGGCCAAGCCGCTCTCCGACGTTTTCCGTCTCCGCGTCACCAGCCCCACCTTCCCGGCGCGCCCCGCAGCGCCAGGCGCAGCGTGTCGCGACGGATCGCCTGGCCGGCGGCGCCCGGGGCGCCCGGCTCGGCGA
The DNA here is from genome assembly GCA_035995205.1 of Thermoanaerobaculia bacterium. GTDB lineage: Bacteria > Acidobacteriota > Thermoanaerobaculia > Multivoradales > UBA5704 > DASYKS01. The sequence goes on along the minus strand of DASYKS010000073.1, from coordinate 24,126 downwards.
GATAGACGATGGAGATTTCGACCAGGCCGGAATCGATCGGCCGCCAGAGCCAAGCCGCACCGTCCCGCACCAGGGGGAGCCGGGCCGTCTCGCTCCCCGCGTCGTCCAGCACCACCCGCTCCAGGAGGCGGGATTCCATCCGATAGGCAACGGTACCGCGAACGCCGCGCAGCACGAGCGGCTCCTCGGTCCAGCCCGAAGGAGCGGCGAAGCGGGGTGCGTCGAAGCTCTCGGCGCACTGAACGTCCGTCCGCAGCCGGGCGAGCACCGCGGAGATCGGCGGACGGAGTCCGTCGCGCACCGAGCGGGCGAGGATCGCCCGGGCGCGCACGCCGATCTCGGCCGCGAGCGCCAAGCCGATCAGCAGGATCACCAGGGCGACCAGCAGCTCGACCAAAGAGAATCCCGCGGCGCGGCGTCTTGACACTCGGAATCTCACGGCCGATAGACCAGTGTCTGGACGGTGCTCTCTTGCGGCTTGCCGCGGAGCGACCAGCGGGCGGTGGCGGCGACCTGGTACAGGCCGGGCGTGCCGCTCGGCTCGACTTTGAGCAGGACGATCAGGTCGCGTTCGCGCCCGACGGTCGAATCGAGGCTCGGGCCGACGACGTCGGAGACGAGCGGCAGGCTGCCGGTTCGGACCGCTTCGAGCGCGGCTTCGATTTCGGCCAGCGCCCGGTGGCGGGCGTCCACCCGCTCGATCGACAGTTGCGCCTGGCTGATCGCCGCCAGGCCGACGAGGGTCGCGACCGCGAGCAGGGCGAGCCCCACGATCGCCTCGATCAGGGTGAAGCCCGAGCGGCCGGCGCGCTTCAGTCCTTCAACCATTCGAACATCTCGTAGTGCTCGCGGCTCATGCCGGCGCGCTCGTAGATCGCGGCCGCCGCCCGGTTCCGCCGGTCGACGTACAGGCGCAGGCCGCAGAGGTCCGGATCGCCTTCCACCCGCGCTCTCTGGTGGGCGTACAGGTCGCGGAAAACACCTTGGCCGCGCGCTTCGGGAATGACGTACACCGATTGGATCCAGAGCACCCAGCCGGCGCGCCAATCGCTCCACTCCGGTGTCGTGAGCAGCATGCCGACGATCCGGCCGGCCTCCTCCGCCACCCAATAGCCGCCGCGCGACGGATCGCCGAACACGGCGCGGACGCCGCGCGCGACGCGCTCCGCGTCGAGCGCCAGCCATTCGGTCTCCGCCGCCAGGGCGAGCTGAAAATCGATCAGTTGGTCCGCCTCGTCAGCCCGCGCCGCGCGGACGAGCCGGACGCTCTCGGGTTCCTCCGTTTCGCGCGTTGCGTCCTGTCGAGTCATCTCGGGGACCGGCTCTTTCGGTTGAGAAACGGTGCGCGCCCGGGGTTTTGAGGCGCGATGATAAGATTTCGCCTGATTTTCTGTTGCTTTCCTGGCATCTCGTGTTTCATCGAAGGAGCGGAATGAGCGAACAACCCACCCCGCAGGAGGTCCCCGCGCCGCCCGTGGCCCCTCCCCGGCGGCGCATTCGGGACCGACTGGCGCTCGAATCCATCCTTTGGCTGGGGGTTCTGTTCGCGCTGCTTCTCGCGAGCATCCTCCTGATCATGAACACCTTCGGTAGACGCCTGGTGATCGCGGAGACGAAGCGTCGGATCGAAGAGGCGGGAGATCGCCGGGTGGCCGAGCTGGAGCGGCGCTCGCATGAGATTTCGACCCTGGTCCGCGCGATCGCCAAAGCAACCGAAGCGTTGCCCAAAGACGAGGCCGTATTCGCCCAGAACCTGCCGCCGCTGCTCGATCTCGGCCACGACCGGGGCATCGCGGGGGGCGGCTATTGGCCGGAGCCGCAGACGTTCACGCCGGGCATCGATCGCCGGAGCTTCTTTTGGGGGCGCGACGGCAACGGCAATTTGCGGCTCTCGAACGGCTACAACGAACCGTTCGGCCCCGGGTATCACAACGAGGAATGGTACGTGCCGCTCCTCTACCGCGCTCCGGGCAGCGTCTTCTGGAGCAGCGCCTATACCGATCCTTATACCTTGACGCCGAAGGTCACCTGCTCGTCGGCCGTGCTCGCGGGGGGCCGGTTCGCCGGCGCCGCGACCGTCGACCTGGAGCTTCTCGGGCTCTCCAACCTGGTCGCGTCCTGGCAGCAGGCGGGCGGCGGTTACATCTTCCTGCTCGACCGGACGGGCAAGTTTCTGACCTTCCCGAAGCTCGACCTGGTGACCACGCGCGGCATCGACGAACAGGGCAACCGGCCGGAGAACCTGATCACCGCGGACGCCCTGGCAAAAAAAGACCCGCGCTTCCTGCCCGTGGCAAACGCCATCGCCGCGATGGACCGGGACATTCTCGCCCGCGCCAAGACGATCCGCGGATTCGACCCGACCGCCGCCGGCAAGATCGACCAGGGAAGCTACGCGATCGACCGGCCGGAAGCCGAGACCATCTCGGCGATCCTGGTCGACCCGCTCGCCCGCCAGCGGCGGGAAAAGGGCAACCTCTACTCGACCGTCGAGGTCGGGCAAGATCCGATCGGCGGCCAACCCTCCCTCGCGTTTCTGTTCCACGTTCCCGACTCCTACTGGAAGCTGGTCTACGTCATCCCGGTCGCCGCGGCCGAAGGGGTGGCGACCACCATCTCGCGCCTGCTCGTGCTCGCCCTGGCCGGTATCATCCTGCCGGTTCTCGCCCTAGCCTATCTGTTCCTTCGCCGCCGCCTGATCCGGCCGGTGACCGAGCTGTCGGCCACGGCGACCCGGGTCCGCGACGGCGATCTGGGCGCCACGGCGCCGGTGGCCGGACGCGACGAGCTGGGGCTGCTCGCCGATTCGTTCAACCAGATGGTCGGGCGGCTGCGTTCCAACGCCCTCCACCTGCAAGCGACCAACGCCGAGCTGGGCCGCAGCCTGCAGATGACCGACACGATCATGGGCAGCGTGGCCGAAGGTCTGTTCCTGCTCGAACCGGACCTCTCGATCGCGCCCAAGTACTCGGCCGCGTTGCGCGGGATTCTGGGCGAGCGCGAGCTGGGCGGCGCCGATTTCCTCGACCTGCTGCGCCGGATCACGCCGGCCAAGACCCACGACCTCACGGTGCGGTTTTTGAAGCTCCTGTTCAATCCGGCCAAGACCGACAGCGTGGTCGGCAAGATCAACCCCTTGAAAGAGATCGAAGCGTCTTTCCCGGACGAGCACGGCCAGCTCCAGCCGAAGTTTCTCGCCTTCTCGTTCGAGCGCATCCGGGAAGGCGAAGAGCTTCGCCAGGCGATGGTCACGGTCTCGGACGTCACCGCGAAAGTGGCGCTCGCCCGCGAGCTGGCCGAGTCCAAGCAGCGCATGGAACGCCAGGCCGAGCTGCTGCTCTCGATCATGCATGTCGAGCCGGAGATGCTTTCCGATTTCATCGAAGGGGCGCACGCCGAGCTCGAACGGGCCAACGCGATTCTGCGGGCAGGGAGGGCGGAGGGCCAAGGCCCCGCCGAGCGCCAGGCGGTCTACCGCCGGCTGGCCGACCAGGTGTTCCAAAGCGTCCACGCGATCAAAGGCACCGCGGCGATGCTGCGGATCGACTACTTCGCCCAAAGCGCCCATCGGTTCGAAGACAAGCTCGCCGAGCTGCGCCGCCGGCCGGTGCTGGAAGGCAACGACTTCGTGCCGGTCGTACTGGATCTTTCGGAGCTGGTCGACAGCTTGGCCGAGGTCCGCGGCGTGATCCAACGGTTCGGCGAGGTGCAAAAAAGCGGCGAGACCGCCAAGAGCGACGGCGAGGCGCTCGCCGCGGTGGTCGAGCGTTTCGTCGCCGAGCTGGCGGCCAAGCAGAGCAAGAGGGTCGCGCTCCATTTCGATACCGACGGCGTGCGCATTCCGTTCCGGTGGAAGGCGCCGTTGAAAAACGCCCTCGCCCAGCTGGTGCGGAATTCCCTGGTCCACGGCCTGGAGACCCCCGCCGAGCGCAAGGCGGCCGGCAAACCGGAAGAGGGGGAGATCCGGTTCGGCGCCAAAATGCAGGACGGCCGGATCGAGGTTGTGTTCCGCGACGACGGCCGGGGTCTCGACTACGCTCGGATCGTCGAACGGGCCAAGGAGCTGGGCAAGACCGAGCCCGGGCTGCTCGATCGGTTGATCGATCGCGAGCAGAACCGCTGGAAGGCCGAAGAGCTCGACGCCCTGGTCTTTCATCCGGGGTTCTCGACCGCCAGGCAAGTCACCGAGGACGCCGGGCGCGGCTTCGGCCTGGCCGCGGTCAAGGATCAGATCGAGAGTCTCGGCGGCGAGATCCGCCTCCGCCAGCGGCCGGGGCGTTTCTGCGAGCTGCAGATCGTCATGCCCACCCCATGAGCGACGGTGCGGAGGAGTCCCCACCCTTGAAACTGTTGATCGTGGACGATTCGAGCGTGGTCCGCCGGTCGATCGAGCGGCAGCTCAAGCTGCCGAAGATCTCGACCATCCTGCAGGCCGCCAACGGTCGCGAGGCGATCGAAATGTTCATCCAGCACCGCCCCGATTTCGTCACCATGGACATCACCATGCCCGAGATGGACGGCCTGACCTGCGTCTCGAAGATCATGGCGATCCGCCCCGAGACCCGGATCATGGTGATCTCGGCGTTAGGCGACGCGGAAACCGCGATCGAGGCGGTTGAGCGCGGCGCGAACGAGTACGTGTTCAAACCGTTTTCGGAGACGGAGCTGAATCAGGCGTTGCGCAATCTGCTCGAGGCCCCGCAATGACCGACGAGGAGATCCAGGTTTTCATCGAAGGCGCCCTGCGCTATTTCGAACGGGTGACCGGCGTGACCGCAGCGGTCGACGCGCCCTACTTGAAGGGGGACGAGTCGGTGGCGCTCGAATACACCGGCGTGATCGGCATCTCGGGGCGCCACCGGGGGGCGGTCTACTTCACCTCGGCGAGCGAGCCTTTGATCGGCCTGCTCCAAAGTTTCGGAGAAACCGATCTAGGCACGGCGAACCAAGCCGATCTGGTAGGGGAGATCGCCAATACGATCGCCGGCAACGCCCGCAAGTTCTTCGGCGCCGAGTTCCTGATCTCCGTGCCGATCGTCCTCCGCGGCCAGCTCGACGAGATCACCCTCCCCCGCCACCTGAAGACCGTGGTCATCCCGATCCAATGGCGCAACCACCGCTGCTATTTGCTGGTCTCGCTGCACAAGAATCCAGGGCTGCTGGACGAGGTGCTGCACCGGCGGCGGGTGTAGAGGAGGCTTGCTCCGATCGCGCGCGATTGCGAGGGAATGAATTCCCTCGCTACGTTACGTCGTCCCTACGGGACGAGATTCTCAGGGCTGGGGTTCGCGAAGCGGTCACGTCCCGCCAGGGATGTCGTTACGTAGCGAGCGGTTTCAACCGCTCGCGGGCTTCCGGGCTCGCGGGGCTTCGGTGCTCGATTCTTTAGACCCTACTTCTTCCCACCCACGATCTCCTGCCAGTACTTCTCCAGCTTCGCCGTGTCCGCTCCGAGGTATTTGATCACGTGGAAGGGCCGGTCGTCCGGCAGCTGGTAGGACGGGCTGGCGAGGACTTTCGGGTCGATCATCGGGCGGGCGGAGGGGACGGTGGTCGGGTTGCGGTTCGCGTTGGTCAGCTTCGCGGAGACTTCCGGCCGGAGGAGGTAGTCGATCAGCACCTCGGCCGTTTTCTTCTTCGTGCTCGCGGCGGGGATCGCCAGGTTGTCCACCCAGAGCATGAAGCCTTCTTTGGGCAGTGCGAAGCCTTTGGTCGGGTCCTCCGCCACGATCTGCGAGAGGTCGCCGCTCCAGCCGTGGGTGAGGGCTACTTTGCCCGAGGCCAGGTTGTCTTCGAAGGTCTCGCTGTCGAACCCTGAGAGCGCCGGCTTGGTCGCGACCAGCAGATTCCGGGCTTTGAGGAGGGCGGCGGGGTCGGTGGTGTTCGGGTCGTAGCCCAAATAGATCAACGCGATCGAGAACGCCTCGCGCATGTCGTCGAGCAGGCTGATCCGGCCCGCGGCCCGGCCCCGTCGCTTGGGGTCGAAGACGTACCCCCAGCTTTCGGGCGGCGTGGCGAACACCTTCTTGTCGTAGCCGAGTCCCGTGGTGCCCCAGTAGAACGGCACCGAGAAGCGAAACTCGCGGTCGTAGATCGCGTTCTGGAACCGCCGGCCGACGTTGGCCAGGTTGGGGATCGCGGCCTTGTCGAGCGGCGCGAGGAGATTGCGCTCGGCCGCCGCCTGGACCGCGTAGTCGCTGGGCGTCCAGACGTCCCACACCTCGCCCTTGCCCAGCCGATCGAGCACTTCCTCGTTGTTGTTGACGAATTGGATGTCGAGGCGAACGCCGAATTCCTTTTGAAAGTCCTGCGCGACCGCGGGCGTAATGTAGTCGTCCCAGCAGACCACCTTGAGCGAGTCGGCGAGCTTCTCCGGGGCGGCCACCGGGGCGGCCACCGGGGCGGTCGCGGCGGCATTCGGAGGAGGCGTCGACTCCTCGGAGCCGCAGGAGACGGCGAGGAGAACCAAGGCTACTGCGGCCAGAATGCGGCCGAGAACGAATCTGCGCAAAGCGAACCTCCTTAACGACGGGATCGACGGAAGAGAGGCTAGCAGGAAACGTGCCTACGGGTCGTAGCAGAACGCTATTCGATAGGCGTCGCAATCGTAGTACGCTCCAACTTGTCCCCACTTAGGAGGCTCAAATGAAGAGAGTCACAGGTATCGGAGGAATCTTCTTCAGCGCGACCGACCCTGTCGCACTGCGAGCTTGGTACAAGCAGCACCTGGGCATCGACGTCCAGGAATGGGGAGGCGCCGCGTTCGACTGGACCGATGCAGAGGGCAATCCGACCAAGGGAACGACCGCGTGGTTGATCGGCCCCGCCGATGGCAAGCACTTCGCGCCGAGCAAGTCGACCTTCATGGTCAACTATCGCGTCGAAGACTTGGCCGCTCTACTTCAGTCGCTTCGGGACGAAGGATGCAATGTCCTGGAAAAGACGGACGACTCCGAGTACGGAAAGTTCGGTTGGGTCATGGATCCTGAGGGCAACAAGGTTGAGCTTTGGCAGCCACCCCCGGGGCAGTGAGCTCCAGGCCTGAAAGCCAACATTTGATCGTTCCTTAGGCGACGCGCACCACCGCTCTCTTCTCGCCGAGATCGTCGACGCCGCCTGGACCACGTAGTCGCTCGGTGTCCAGACGTCCCACACCTCGCCCTTGCCCAGCCGGGGCCTGCCGAACCGCGCAGGAATTCGCCACGTCGCGGGTTTCTCCCTTGTCGATCCCGCAACGGACGAGACATCGGAGGACAGACTCATGGCTGTAGAAGAGGTTTCCCGCAGGCGGCTCTTATCTACCGCGGGCGCCGGCGCTGCCCTCTCGCTCCTCGGGGTACGCCCTGGGGCGGGAGGTTTCCTCGGCCAGGCCGCCCCCACCCCGGCTCCGCCACCGAGCCCTTCGCGCGAGTTGCTGTTCCTCACCCGCACCAGCTTCGGTCCGCGCCCGGAAGATCTCGCGCGGGTCCGCTCGATCGGGTTCGAGGCCTATCTGGACGAGCAGCTCCAACCGGAACGGATCGACGACTCGGCCGTCGACCGCGAGGTGGCGCGCGCTTTCCCCACGGTCGTCCGCCTACCCGCCGGGCCGTTGGAGGGGGAGGCGCGGCACGAGATCGCGATCGACCTCAAATCGGCGACCCTGTATCGGGCCGTTGCCAGCCGCCGCCAACTGTTCGAGGTGCTGGTCGATTTCTGGTCGAACCACTTCAACATCTATCACCAGGATGGTCCGACTTCGGTGCTCAAGACAGCCGACGACCGCGAGGTCATCCGGCGTCACGCGCTCGGCCGGTTTCGCGATCTGCTGGGCGCTTCGGCGAAAAGCCCGGCGATGCTGGTCTACCTCGACAATTTCGCCAACGTCGCGGGCGGCCCGAACGAAAACTATGCCCGCGAGCTGATGGAGCTCCATACCTTGGGGGTCGAGGGGGGCTATACCCAGGCCGATGTCCAGGACGTGGCCCGCGCGTTCACCGGTTGGACGATCGAGCGCCCGGCGGGGCGGCAATTTCGCTTCGATGCGCGCAAGCACGATCAAGGCGCCAAGAGGGTGCTCGGCCTGGCGATCCCGGCCGGCGGCGGCCAGCGCGACGGAGAAATCGTTCTCGACCGGCTCGCCACCCACCCCTCGACCGCCCGGTTCATCGCGACCAAGCTCTGTCGTCGCTTCCTGGCCGACACCCCGCCGTCCGAGGCGGTCGATGCCGCGGCGCTCACGTTCGCCACGACCGGCGGCGATCTGCGCGAAACGGTGCGGACGGTGCTCCGTTCGGCCCAATTGTTCGAGTCCGCCGACGCGAAAGTGCGGCGACCGATCGAGCTGCTCGCCGCGGCGGTCCGCGCGCTGCCGGCCTCCGTCTCGACCGATGCCACGCGCCTCCTCCTCCACGGTACGAAGCTGCTCGGCCAGGCACCCTTCAACTGGCCGGCGCCGAACGGCTACCCGGATGCCGCGGGCGCGTGGGTCAACACCAACGGCCTGCTCGGGCGCTGGAATCTCCTGCTCCGGCTGGCCGGCGGCCATGCGCCCGGCGTGCGCATCGATTGGCCGGCATGGGTGCGCGCCTCGGCCGCGGCGACCCCCGCGCAGCTGGTCGACGCCCTGACCGACCGGCTGCTGCACCGCGCGCTTCTGGCCGCCGATCGGACCGCTCTGATCGCCCCCGCCGCGGCGGGCGGTCCGGGCGGCTCCCACCTGCCGGTCCCGACCCTCGCCGCCCGCGCGCCCGAGATCGCGGCGCTCCTCCTCGACTCCCCCTATTTCCAGTGGCGCTGACTTCCCGGAGACAAGAGCCATGACCGCCACGACCCGACGCTCCTTCCTCCGCACCTTGAGTGGTGCGCTCGCCCTTCCCGCCATCGTGCCGCACGGACTCGCCCGGATGGCGTTCGCCGCCCACCCGGAAAACCGGGTCGCCACCGGCGACGTCCTGGTCTGCCTGTTCCAGCGCGGCGGTTCCGACGGCCTTCACTTGATCGTTCCTTATGGCGACGCGCATTACCGCTCCCTGCGTCCCACTCTCGCGCTCGGCGAGCCGGGCTCGACGAAAGGAACGCTCGACCTCGACGGATTCTTCGGGCTCCATCCGGCGCTCGCGCCGCTCGCCGAGCTCTGGCAGGACGGGCTGCTCGCTCCCGTGCATGCGGTCGGCTCGCCCGACGCGAGCCACTCCCATTTCGACGCCATGGCTTCGATCGAGCGGGGCACGCCGGACAACAAGACCCAGCCGGACGGCTGGATCGGCCGCCATCTCGCGACCCTGGCCAACAGCAACGACTCGCCGTTTCGCGGCGTTGGCATCGGCCCGATTCTGCAGGCCTCCTTGCGCGGCTCCGTGCCGGCCACCGCGCTCGCTTCGATCGCCGACTTCCACCTGGAGGGGCGCCCCGGCCAAGGCGCCGCGGAGATCGCCCGCTTCCAGGCCTCCCTGGCCAAGCTCTACGACGGCGACGGTTTCCTCGACCGCCAGGGGCAGCTCACCTTCGAGGCGATCGCCCGGCTCGCCGCGGCCGACCCGGGGAAGAATCCACCCGCCCACGGTGCCAAGTACCCCCCATCCGAGCTCGGGCTCGCGCTCCAGCAGGTGGGGCAGATGATCAAGGCGGACCTCGGCATGGAGGTCGCCTGCCTGGACGCGGGCGGCTGGGACACCCACGCTTCCCAAGGGGGCTCCGAGGGGCAGATGGCGGGCCTGCTCGGCGACCTGGCCGCAAGCCTCCAGGCGTTCGCGACCGACCTCGCCGACCGAATCGGGCGGATCACGGTCGTGGTGATGAGCGAGTTCGGCCGCCGGGCGCACGAGAACGCCTCGGGCGGAACCGATCACGGCGAGGGAAACTGCATGCTGCTGTTGGGCGGAGGAATCGTCGGCGGCAGAGTCCATGGCCGCTGGCCGGGGCTCGCGCCGGCCGCCCTCTCGGGACCGGGCGATCTGGCGGCGACGACCGATTTCCGCACCGTTCTCGCCGAGATTGTCGAGCGCCGCCTGGGCAACCCGGCGATCGGCGAGATCTTCCCCGGATTTGCCCCTCCCGGGTACTTGGGGGTAGCCCGCGCCTGAGACACCAGCCCTCCGCCGGGATTCGCTGCGATAAGATCCCCGTAGCTCACGAGGCCGGTCGCTCCCCGCAGTAGCCGGAGCGGCCGGCCTCTCTCGATTCACGTTCCTTCCCGACTGGGGTTTCCTGATGGGTCTTCTCTACGGTGCCGTCGCCTGCACCCGTTTCAATGCCGCCGTTCCGCCGGAGGGGCCGGATTTCGACGCCGCGCCGTTCCGCGAGATCGAGCCCGGTTCCGAGGTGCGCGAGCGGATCGGCTTCGTTCCGTTCGAGCCCGACGCTCCGTACGAGGTGGGCGTACGGCGCTGGGCGTTCCGCATCCGGATCGACAAGCGAACCCCTGACGCCACGGCGGTGCGCGAGCGGGTCGCCGGTCTGGTGAAAACCGAGATCGAGCTGACCGGCCGGCCGTACGTCGGCGGTAAGCGCAGGAAAGAGCTGCGCGCTCTGGCCGAGCAGGAGCTGTTGGTCGGCCAGCGGCCGCGAACGCGGATCCTCGAATGCGTCCTCGACAACTCTCTGCTGTTCGTGGGGAGCGCCGCGAAAACCGCCCTCGGCACGGTGCTCGCGCTGCTCCGGCAAGCGGGGGTCGCGACCGAATTCAAGGCGCCTTGGCTCGACACCGCGCCCGAAGCCGACGAGTCGAGCGACATCGTGATCCCGAAGGAGCCCGGCCAATCGGTGCTCGGATGCCGGTTCCTGCGCGCGCTGCTCGACGACCCCGAGGTATTGATCGAGCCGGAGACCGGCTCGGTGCGGCTCGCGACCCGCGAGGCGAAGGTCACTCTGGCCGGCGGCGTGCTCAACGAGCTGCATCGTCTGGTCGCGGACGGGGCCGAGATGCTGTCCGCGAAGATCCTGGTCGGCACCGTGCCGCTGCGTTTCGACGCCCTGTCCTACCGCCTCGCGAGCGTAAAGCTCGAACCGGTGAAATCCGAGCACTGGACCGAAGAGCTGGGCCTGCGGCTCGATCAGATCGCGGCTCTCTGGGACACCCTCGACACCAAGTACGCGGCGGTCGCTTCCCGCCTGGGTCCGGTGGCCGCGGGCAGCGCCGAGGAGAGCGCAGAGAGCACCGAGCGCGCCGGACCGACCCACCTCGCCGGCTGAGGCCTCGCCCGCCGCTCGAAGCTCTCGGGCAGATGGCCGGAGTGGGCGATCTGCTGCACCTGCGACGGCGTGAGCCCGAATTCCTGGCCGAAGCTCGCCGAGAAGTGGCTATGGCTGGAAAAGCCGAGATCGAAGGCGAGGCTGGTCAAGTCGCGGCCGCATTCCGGCAGCTCTTCGAGCGCGCAGCGGAGGCGTAGACGATTGAGATAGCGATGGATCGGCAGGCCGGTCTCGCGCTTGAACAGCCGCGCCAGATGGCAGGACGAAACGTTCAGTTGAAGGGCGAGATCCTCCAGCCGGAGCGGCTCGCGAAAGCGCTCCACGAGCAACCCCTTGGCCGCCTCGACGCACTCCCGATGCTGGCGCGCGGTGGCGGCACGCACCGCCGGCTCGGGCGCCGGAACCCGGCGGAAGCACTCGCGGATCGCGGACTCAGCGAGCGACAGGCCGGTCTCCTCGATGCGCATCAGATCCGCTCCGTTCGGCCGCGAGAGCAGCTCGAACAGCAGGCGCTGCAAGAGATAGCCCTTGGGCGAGCAGATCGCATGAGCGGTCGGGAAGCGGAACGTCTCGGGGTCGTTTTCCACCCGCGCCGGATCGTACCGGGCGACGATCTCGCGCAGGACGCCGGGGCGCAACACCAGCGAGCTGCCGCGGTCGCCGCAACCGAACGGATGGGCGGTGCGGTAGGGCATCCCGGGGCTGGTCAGCATCACGGTATTCGCGTCGACCACGATGTCGCGCCCCTCGGCCTGCATGACGAAAGCGCCGACATGGGTGAATCCCAGAACGTGCCAGGGCTGGCTTCGATCGCCCGAAAGCTCGGCGCTCTGCGCCCGGCAGCGCCAGCGCGAGATCCGTAAGCTACTGGAAACAAAAAGCCAGTCGATATCGATGCCGGGGACGGAACGGACGGTCATCTCGCGAGAGTCGGCGCTGAGATCGTTCATGCTGCGAAAGCATACGGCCACAAATTGCCCCTCACTATCGAAATCCTGATCATTTGGCGTCGGACGGGGCGAAACCCGATCACCTTGGGGGGAAATGCCGGTTTCGAGGGTCGAGCCATGAACAAAGTACGCAGCGGGATGGCCAACGTTTCGGCGGTCGACAGGTAGACAGAGGCCGAGAGACGAAAACGCCCCCGGCGAAAGGATCGCCGGGGGCGGAGAGAGGACCGAACGACGGCTACCGCGTTTACTCGACCGAGTATCCGATCAACGAAACCGGCATCGCGCAGACGCTCGCCGTACCCGCGTTGGTGAGCGTCACCGAGTCGACGAACCAGCCGATCCGGGCGACGCTGCTGTCGTCGCCTTCGCGCCAACGCAGCTTCACGGTCTGGCCCGCGAACGCGGCGAGATTGACCGTTACCTGGGTGAAGGGACCGATCACCGTGTTGCCGCACCAGGCCCGCTTGCCGGCGATCGGGCTGCCGAACGTGGCCGAGACGGTACCGATGAACGGACCGGCGGTGATCGCCGCATCGGGGATGGTGACCCAGTTCGTGCCGCCGTCGATCGAGGTTTCGAGCGTACCGCCGTCGAAACAGGTGGTCGGCGTGGTGCTCTGCTCCAGAGCGAACGTGTGCCAGAACGACAGCGTCGTGGTCGCCGCAGCGATGAACGACGGCGAGGTCAAGACGCGATCCGAGACCGTGGCGATGCTGGTCGAGTTCCAGGAGTGGGTCGGCGTCTGGGCCTGCGCGGTCGAGAGAGTCCAATCGGGGGCACCGGACAGAGGAGCGTGCGTCCAGCCCACGTTGTCGAAGCCTCCCGGCGCTTCGAACGTCTCGGTGAAGGTACCGACGGCGATCGGACCGGTCGGCACGACGCTCTTTTCGACCGTGTTGGTGTCCTCTGAGCTATTGCCGACGTCGACCGCCCGCACCTTGTAGTAATAGGTGGTGCCGTTGGCCAACGGACCCGGATCGTTGTACGACGTGCCGGACTGGCCCGACGCGATTCGGTTACCGATCACCGGGACGAAGCCCGGGGTGGTCGCCCGGTAGACGTTGTAGTTGACCGGCCCCGTGCATTGCGCGGTTCCGGCGGCCCAGGTGATGCCGACCGAGCAGGTGGAGGTCGCGCCGTTGGTGGCCGAAGCGATGCCCGCGAAGCTCGGAGGCAGCGTGCAGGTCCCCGTGGCGGTCGCCTGGACGCAGGTGGTCTGCGGCGATTGGCAGACCCCCGTCGTCTCGGTGCCCGCGACCTTATAGGCGTAGGTCGTGCCGCCCGAAACCGTGTTGTCCACGTACGGGCTGCCCGCCAGACCGGTCGCGACCTGGGTGAAGGGTCCCGGCGCGGCGCAGGTGCCGATCGCCCGGTAGACGTTGAACAGATCGGAGGGCGGAGCGCCGTTGCTCCAGGTCACCGTGATCTGGTTGGGCGCCGATGCGGTGGCCGTACCGATCAGCGGCGAGGCCGGCGCGACGCAGGGCAGAGGCGCCGCGTTCGCGCAGTTGGACGGCGGCGCGCCGCACGCCTCGCTACCGGTCGGGTGGGCGATGATCTGGTAGTTGTAGTTGAAGAAGTTCGCGACGTTCGGATCGGAGAAGCTGGTCGTCGCGAGGTCGTTGGCGACCTTGATGAAGCCCGCGTTGCAGTCCAGCTCGTTCTTGTAGACGTCGTAGACGATTCCCGCGCCCGACGAGGTCCAGCTGAGCTGCATCGTGTTGTTCGACGGGGTGAGCGAGAGCGTCGGCGGCGTGGGGATCGTGCAGGCCGCGAACGTCGTGTTCGATCCCGGGTCGGAGGCGCAGGCGATGTTGTGGCGGTTGAACGCGGCGAAGATCGAGCCGCCGTGCGGAGTGCCGTTCGCCAGGTTGCCGTCGTCGTCATCGGCGACGCGGAACGTACGGAACAGCGTACCGGCCGCGCAGCCGTCGGAGGTCCAGACCGTCGGCACCGTGTTGCAGGTGAAGAAGCTGGTGGTGGTCGCCCGGGTCAGATACCAGAGCCGGTCGGAGATCGACCAGGCGCCGCCCGTGCCGGGGCTCGGCAGATCGCGGTTCGCGAGATCCCAGAGCGCCTGCGACGAAATGTACGACTCGCAATGTCCTTCGCGCTTTTTCGTCAAGGTCGCATTGGCGATCGCGTTTGCGCCGCAGGGTCCGACGTAGTTCGGGTTGTTGGCGCTCGGCTGCGGGCAGGTGGTCTGGGTGAAGTTCGCCGGCGTCGACGGGGTGTTCGCCGTGTGCTTGGCCCAGTCGACGTCGCGGACGCCCGTGCAGGAGGTGCAGGCGTTGCCGTAGCCGCCGCAGTTGCCGGCCAGGAAGCCCGACCCGATGCAGGAAAGATGCGTGGCGAGCGAGGCGGTCCAGTCGCCGACCGTCTCGCCGCTGCCGTTCTCCGGCGGCGAGCCCGTGCCGTCGTTGGCATCCAGCCCGTGACCGTACTCATGCAGCGAGACGCTCGGCAGCTCGCCGGTGTTGCCGCAACCGCCGCCCGACTTGAAGAAGTTGAGCGTCGAGCCGTTCCAATAGGCGTTGCAGGTCTGGTTCAGGTTGACGTTCGTGGTCAGCTGCGCGGAGAGCCAAGCGACCGCGGGGAGCCAGCCGCGGCCGACTTCCTTCACCCGGTTGACCCAGTAGAACTGGGTGCGCGACGAGCGGGTGTTGCCCGCGCCACCGAAACCGGGGGTCGAGCAGTCGCTCGCCGGCGAGCTGCCGAAATCGAAATTGTTCGAGCCGTCGGCGGCCAGCGAGATCGCGCCGCAACTGTCGACCGGCCGGACGAACTGGCCGTTCATGCTCGAGGTCGCCGCCCCGGCGGGGGTATAGACGCCGGCCGAGTTGGTGAAGCCGCCGGTCGAGATGTTGGTGAACGGCATCGGTTTGCTGGTCTCGCCGAGCGAGGGCTGGACGAGCACGACGCCTTCCTTGGCCTGGGCGTACTCGTTGACGTCGCCGAACTCGACGACCTGGCCGGAGAGCGCATCGACCCGGGCGCGCCAGGTGCCGACGGTTTCCTTCCTCCGGAACGAGACTTCCCAGACCGGCAGCAGGCCATAGCCGTCGCCGAGCCGGAAGCGGTCGGCCGCGGCGGGGTCGATCTTGGCGCGGACCATCATCTTGAGCGAGCCGCTGTCGATCAGACCGTCGGCCGCCGTGAAGCCGCCGATGTAACTCGCGACCGCCTGGACGGCCTCCTCGCGCGACAGGCGCGGGAAGGGTGCGGCGACGCTTTGCGCCGGCACGCCCTCGGTGCCGAACTGGACGACGTTGCCGTGGTTGATCCGGAACATCGCCCGCGCGCCTTCGACCTTCCAGCCGCCGCGGTAGATGTCGTAGTCGAGATACCAGAGGTAGTCCGACATCCGTCCCGAACGACCCTCCGAAAGCTTCAGGTCGGTAGCCTCGACGCCGAGCAGCGAGGAGACCAGCGGCAGATAGGCGCGGGCGATGCGGTCCAGGGTCGCGACGTCGACCTGATCCGCGCCGGCGAGGTACTGCGCGATGTCCGCCTTGGTGAGGTTGTTGCCGGTGCCCGGAATCCACGGCCAGCCGGAACCTTCCGCGAACTCCAGGTAGCCGCTGCGCTTATCGACGTAGCCGACCCAGGTGCCGCCGACCTCGGACTGAAAACGGCCCCAAGAATCGGTGACGTTCGCGGCGAGCCCGGTCGAAGTCTGATCGTACAGGGAGACCGAAGCGGGCGGATTGAAGGCTTCCTTGAGCATCGCGAGACGCCCGAGCGGTCCGGGAACGTTGTGCTGCATCATCTGGGCCGACGCTGAGGTCGCGAGCAATGCCGCGACGGAGAGCGTCAACCCGGCCAGGCACCGGGTCATTCGGTTCATTCGGCTTCCCCTTGTGGGCAGGTAGAAATTTACCGTGCGCTTCTATCAGGTCCGGGCGCCCGCCGTCAAATCTCGTCCCCGTCCCGGTAGTGGCCCAGGCCAGACGGCTCCCGGCGATCCGATCGGTCGCTCGGCAGTGGACGCCGCACCCCTCGGACGATAGAGTCGCGAGAACTTCGATCTTCAAGAACCCGGACGCCGGAAAGAATGCCCGTCAACTGCCAGCTCAAACGACGTTACGGCAAGGAATTCTGCATTACCGATTGTCCGGCGCGCGGCGCAGGCTCGGGCTACCGCTTCGCCCGCGTCGAGGGTTCCGCGAGCATGCCTCCGGCGGACCCAAAGACGATCGACGTCGCCGTGCTCGATATGAACCACGGCTGGCCGAACCTCGGCCACGATTCGCTGGTTGCATCGTTGGTCGACGCCTGCTGCGATCTGGCGCCCGAGCTGTTGCGCCTCGGCCTTCAGGTGCGGGCGATCTCGTTCGACGTCCGCGGCAGCGCCGCGCTGCCCGATCCTCCCGGCGAACGGTTCGCGCTCTACCTCGGAACCGGCGGCCCCGGTCACCTCGATCCGCGCGAAAACGACGGCCTCGCCGAGCACAGCCAGGGTCTGCGCGAAGATCCGGCGTGGCGCGCGCCCGCCTTCGAGCTGTTCGACCGCATCCTCGCCGACCGTTCGGCCGCCCTGCTCGCCGTCTGCCACACGTTCGGCGTTCTGTGCGACTGGTCGGGGATAGCAAGGCCGGTGCTCCGGTCGCCCGAAAAAGGGGGCAAGAGCACCGGAGTGCTGGAGAACATGTTCACTCCGGAAGCGATCGAGCACCCCTGGTTTCGCCGCTTCTACAACGAGCTCGGCGGTCCGCGGCTGCGCATCCTGGACAACCGATTGTTCGACCTGATCCCCGATCCCGAAAACTTCCCGGGCAGCGGCACCCCGATCGGTTACGAGACCGAGAGCTTCGGCGGTCCGATCGGCCCCGCGCTCACCATGTACGAATTCGATCGCGACGAGGCGGGGGTGATGCCGCGGATCTTCGGGGTCAACCATCATCCCGAGATCATCAACCGCGCCCGCCAGATGCTGATCCTCGAACGAAGGGTAGAGCGCGGCGAGGTCTCCCGGCAGTGGGCGGCGGAACGGCGGGAGATCCTCACCCGGGTCTATTCCGGCGAGGACAGCGATTACCTCCTCCAGCTCACCTCGAACTACACGCTGCTCGCGCCGATGCGCTACCACCTGTACCGCCAGATCCGGCTGCGGGCGGAAAGCCTCGGCCTCGCGATCGACCTGCACGAGGACCAGGCCTTGAACCCGATCTCGTTCCCCGCCTGCGACCTGGACTTTTCCGTCCCCGGTCCGCGCGCCGAATGGGGCGCCGGCATGGGGAAATTGGCATGACGCGAGCGACGCGGCCTCCCAGGGGCGGAGCGGCGGAGCAGGGAGGACCCCGGTGATTCCGAAGCCGCCGTTTCTTTCCGACCTGAACCTCGATCTCGAACGCGAGATGTTCCGGGAAATCCAGCCTCGCCTGTTGGAGGTCTGGGAAGCCCTGACCATGCGCGACGAGGAGCCGCACACCTCGGTCGTCGTGCCGTCGCTCACGCTCGACCAGAGCGAGCTGCAAAAACTGCCCGGCGCGAACTTCTACGAAGAGCGGCTGCTGTTCCTCCTGATCCGTCTGCGCAACCCGCGGGCGCGGGTGGTCTACGTGACGTCGGAACCGATCCATCCGATGATCCTGGACTATTACTTCCATCTGCTCGCGGGCATCCCGGCGAGCCACGCCCGGTCGCGCCTGACGCTGCTCTGCGCCTACGACGCCTCGCCGCGCTCGCTGACCGAAAAGGTGCTCGAACGGCCGCGGCTGATCGAGCGCATCCGCGAGGGGATCCAGGACAGCTCGCGCGCCTATCTCACGGTATTCAACTCGACCCCCCTGGAACGCCGCCTGGCGGTCCTGCTCGGCATTCCGATGAACGGCGCCGATCCGGACCTCGCCCACCTGGGCACCAAGTCGGGCAGCCGCAAGCTGTTTCGCGAAGCCGGCGTGGCGCTCCCCGCGGGGATGGAGGATCTGCGCGACGAGGCGGACGTCGCCGAGGCGCTGGTCGCCCTCGACGGCGAGCGGCCGGGTCTCCGGCGCGCGGTGGTCAAGCTGAACGACAGCTTCTCCGGCGAGGGCAACGCGGTCTTCCGCTACCCGGAGGAGCGCAGCCTCGGCGCGATCCGGCGCGAGCTGGCGAACCTCGAATTCTCGGTCGCCTCCGAGAACGTCGAACACTACTTCGACAAGTACCGCCGGATGCAGGGAATCGTCGAGGAGTGGATCGAGGGCAAGGACAAAGCGTCCCCCTCCGCCCAGTTGCGGATCAGCCCGCACGGCGAGGTGCTGCCGATCTCGACCCACGACCAGATCCTCGGCGGCCCGAGCAACCAGGTGTTCCTCGGTTGCAGCTTTCCGGCGCACGACGACTACCGGCGCTACATCCAGGAGCAGGCGATCCTGATCGGAGAGGTTCTGGCGAGAAACGGCGTGGTCAGCCGCTTCGCGGTCGATTTCCTGGTCTGGCGCGATCAGCCGACCGACCCGTGGGATTGCTGCGCGCTGGAGATCAACCTGCGCATGGGCGGCACGACCCATCCGTTCCTCGCCCTCCAGTTCTTGACCGGCGGCACCATCGATTCCGAATCCGGCCTGTTCGTCTCGCCCACGGGAGCCCAGAAGTTCTACCGCGCGACAGACAACCTTCAGTCCGAGGCCTACCGCGGCTTGATCCCCGAAGATCTGATCGAGATCCTCACCGACAACCGCCTCCACTACAGCCACGCCAAAGACTCCGGCGTCCTGTTCCACCTGATCGGAGCCGTCTCGGAATTCGGCAAGCTCGGCGTGACAGCCATAGCCAACAGCCACGCCGAGGCGGACGCTCTCTATTTTCAGACCCTCGAAGTGCTGGATCGCGAGACCAACTACGAGCGGACGGCGCGGGCTAAGGGGTTGGCTCCGGGGTAGGAGGGGTGGAGCCCAGCAGGTCGGCGTAACTAAAGCGCAAGCCTCTCCCCCTCGTGCTATCCTCAATGGTGTGAAGGCTGTAGTATTTTCTGCCCGGAGTCCGACGCTCAAAAGGAGACGACCATGGGCGGCAATCAAGGTGCGCTCGATCCCAAGCTGGCGGCAGTCCTCGCTCGGCTCTGCGAAAAGCGCGGAGCCCTGACCAAGACTCAGGCCTCGAAGCTGCCTTATTTGGTTGACGTGGTCGCGAATCATGTGGGTGGAAAGCGGATTACCAACGCCAGTCACGAGAACTGGAGATTCGGCGTCGTTGCCTCGGATGTTTGGCATTTCGCAAAACCCGGAGTCGTTGGCCCTTTTCAAGTGGTCGAACAGAGCTATGCCGAAGGCCGGGTGTTGATCAGCTTGGCGGCAGGCCCCATCGGCGGTCTCAGCAGCGACGAGCAGGTGGTCGTCGATTTCGTCTCCGATGAGTTTGGAGATCTGGATTACGAGGATCTGGGCAAGCTCACCAAAGCGATGAACTTGGAAGTGACCAGCTGGGGCAGCAATGGCGCC
Organism: Thermoanaerobaculia bacterium; assembly: GCA_035995205.1. Classification (GTDB taxonomy): domain Bacteria; phylum Acidobacteriota; class Thermoanaerobaculia; order Multivoradales; family UBA5704; genus DASYKS01. The sequence continues at coordinate 4,577 of DASYKS010000073.1, read as the reverse complement.
GCGAAGATCGATGAAGATGCCTACGCTCGGCTGGTAGGTCGGTGGGATCTGGTCCTCAAGAAGCTCGAGCAGTGCGACACGGACGACCCCAGCCAATGGAAGGAGCTCACCGGATCGACCGTAGACGATCTGCGAAAGAGCCTCGGTGTCTAGCCGCCGTGTATTCCGTTGCCAGTCGACATGGGGAGATCGGCAGTTCAAGAAGAGCTTCGCCCGCCTGAGTCCGGACCGCCAGGAACTGTTTCTGAAGAATCTGTTGGACCTGCAATCGGCCCTTGAATCCGCATCTCACCCCGCGACAGACCCTCACCTGAGACAGGCCTTTCGCGCCAAGAGTTATAGCGGAGTCGTACAGCTCAAGGGCGCGGCTCTGCTTGAGTACAGCCTCGACAATCTCTCACGCGTCATCGCCAAGTACCCGGCACGAGAAGGAGGCGACGACATCCTTCTCGTTGTCGTAACTCTCGACCACGATCACGAACGATTGAAGAGGCTCATCAAGGCGAACCGTTCCGAGATCAACGAGTGGGAGGACGGCTAGGCAACCACTTCCAGGCTCGACGCGTTGGATCGCGAGACCAACTACGAGCGGACGGCGCGGGCTAAGGGGGTTGGTGCCGGACGCGGGGGGCGGCGAAACAGAACAGAGCGTCGGCACTTCGCGACAAGTGCCGACAGCTTGCTCGGTTTGAGGAGCTTGCCCTGAGAGCCAGAACAGTGCAAAATGTTGGCAGTTGTAGATATCTGCCGACGTTTTGCACTGCCATGAATCTCACGACCCAACCCGCACCCGATCCCCTCAAGCTGCTCGATAAGGGCGGCCTTTTCCGTTCTCGTGACCTCGAAGCCGCAGGCCTCCATCGAAGCCGTCTGGTGCGCCTCGTTGAGCGAGGCGAGATCGAGCGGATCGGGCGAGGGCTCTACCGCTTCCCTGAGGGAGAAATCTCGACCGAGTTCTCGATCGCCGCGATTGGCCGGCGGATCCCCCAAGCGATCGTCTGCCTGCTCAGCGCGCTCCGCTTCCACGAGATCGGCACGCGGAGCCCTTGGCAGGTTTGGATCGGCCTCGATCGCAAGGCCCGTAAGCCGGCATTTTCCGATTTCCCGGTCCGCGTAGCGCGGTTCTCCGGCGAGGCCCTTACCTACGGCGTTCAAGAGGTCGTTCTCCAAGGCGTTCCCGTCCGAATCACCTCACCCGCGAGGACTATCATCGACTGTTTCCGCTATCGAAACAAAATCGGAATCGATATCGCTCTCGAAGCGCTACAGGACGGGATTGCCAGCCGAAAAACCACGGTCGATGCCATCGGGTACGCCGCGGACGTTTTCCGAATGCGCGCGGTAATGAAGCCCTACCTGATGAGCCTCTCCGCGTGACCCGAAGACCGCCGGCAAACCTCGAAGCCTCGATTCTGGCCCGTCTCCTCAATTTGTCTCGGGAGCGCGGTGAAGAGCACCGAGCGCTGCTGGAACGATTTGCGCTGGAGGGACTCCTGCGCCGCCTGGGTATCTCCACCTACCGAGAAAAAGAGGTCCGCCGTGCCGAGGTCGATCGGATCGTGATCGGCGGCGACGTGCTCCCCGGTCCGATCCCGCGCGAATCGCTCGCGCGTCTCTTCGAGCTAGGGATGAAGCCGGTGCGTTCCGGGTGATCTACGTGGCGAAGTTCGAGACAGCCGTCTACGTGCTGCACGCTTTCCAGAAGAAAACACAGAAGACGTCTCCGTTGGACATCGAGCTGGCCGCGAAGCGCTATAGGGTCATAGGAGAGCTGCCTTGAAGAGAACCAACCTGCGGATCACTCCGGGCAGCGGCAACATTTTTCTCGATCTCGGATTCCCGCCCCACGAGGCGGCGGTGATGATGCTTCGCTGCGAGCTGGCCGAAGCGCTGCGGCAGTGGATGGAGCGCGAAGATCTTACTCAGGCGCAGGCTGCACAGCGTCTGGGAATCGCCCAGCCTCGCATCTCGGAGATCGCGCGCAACCGGGGGAGAAATTCTCGCTCAACTACCTCGTGGGCCTCTGCGCGAAAGCCGGTGTGTCGGTTGCGGTGAAGTTGGCGGCCTGACGCCTACGGTAGCCCACGGGGGCGGCGGCCCGCCCCGCTACGGCATCCGGCTCACATCCGAGCGCCGGGTCGGAGCACAGGTTCGACGAGCCCGGACAACGCCCGCTCGGGGTCGAGACACCGCGGGTACGATTTTGATCCTCAGTGCGCAGGAGCGAGGAAGAGGTTCGCCGACTGACCCCATCACTGCGCCGGGCCCGGGCACCGGGGGTACGAGCCAGATCACAAATGCACGGTGACATGGCACCGGGAGTACGACCCGGAACACCACTCCGCTCGTCCCGGGGAGCGGTCCGCAGGCTCCGCGGAACGTTCCTCTGGTCCAGAGGAATGATCCGCAGCTCTCACGGAGCACTCCTCTTGCTGAGCGGAGCAATCCGGAGCTCTAGAGGAATATTCCGCAGATCTACAGGAATACTCCTATGGTTTAGCGGAATGTTCCGGAGATCTAGAGGAAGATTCCTAGGTCTGGGCGGAATGCTCCGGAGCCTTAGCGGATCACTCCTGAGGTTCAGCGGAATGTTCCTGAGTTTCTCAGGAATGCTCCGCGGGTCTTAAGGAATGCTTCTGAGCTTTCGAGGCCCATTCCGCTGGTCTGGAGGAATGTTCCTCGGAGCCGGAGGATGATTCCTCCCACTTGGCGGAGTGATGTACACAGCCTGAGCACCACGTCCGAGCCCCGGCTCACCGGTGTTTGCGCTGCATGAACCGCTCCCGCAAGCCGTTGGAGGGGTGTTCGGCGCCTGCGAGGCGGTTCTCGGGGGCGACCAACGGATGATTGGGCGCCGCGCGGTGCATTTCACTCTCGGCAAAGGACTTCGCCGGCCGGCGGGACGCCGGCGCTCCCAGGAGGAGCCTCAGACTTTGAGCGGCCAGCAGGTTTTTCGCGGCGTCAGACGACCACGGGCTGATGAGTCACTTCGAGCACGGGTGTCGCCAAGGTGGCCCCAGCGTCAAGGCGCCGCGCCGCACGCGCCGAGCGCGTAGCGGCGGACGATCAACTTCAGCAGATAGGGACCGGGGACGATTACCTCTTGTCCGGCGACCACGACTTCACCCGGAGCCGAAACTACGACGGGATAGGTGGATTGCGGCAGGTCGTCGTTCACTTGGATCGCTGCGCCGCAACGCCGCGTGTCGAGCGCGGGATCGAGCTCGAGACCCTGCACACTGCTTCCAGTAGACGCGAGGAATGCCGTGCGCGCCTTCCGATCTATGACCGCGGTGGCCTCAACATAGGTCTCGGAGGTGAACACGGTCCGTGCGGGCGTGATCGCCACGAGGTTTCGATCGAAGCGCCGCGTCAGAACCGAGCGGCTGTCGAGGCCCTGGCGAAGGGACCAGATCAGCTCGTAGCCTTCGGCGGTTCCGGCCACCAGCCCCTGCAATTCCAGGCGATCCGGAGCGATGTGTACAGCTCTTCCCAGGGGTGTCCCGGTCCGCCCGAAACGGCGGAGGAAAATCTCTCGCGAGTCATCGTGGCCCCGCGGACTCCAGGCGGCGGCGAATCCTCCGTCACGGCCAGCCACGACCCACGACGGCTCGGTGATAGTTACTGAAGTCGCCAGATCGATCGGCGGCGAGATCGGTATCCCATGCACCGAAAATGTCCGAGCCCGCAAGCGGTAAGGCGGACCGACCGGATGGAGCGAGAGATTCCAGGCGATCACGAATCCATTGTCCCCCCCGCTCAAGCGCGGACACCCTTCGTCCAGTAGGGGCGGATCGCCCTGGGCGTAGCGTATCGGGCTCCTCGGAGAGCCGTTTTCGTTCATGACCCGGTACGCGGTGCGGAAGCGCAGACTTGCGGTGTTCAACTCGCTCCAGGCGAAGGCGAGACGTCTTTGTCCGATCCGTGCGACCTGGGGGCAAAAGAGCAAGGCCGCCGGGCCTTCGTGAGTGTCGGCGACGGCAAAATCGCGGCGCGCCGAAAGATCCGCGTTCAACTCTTGTGCGAGGAGAACCTCGCGCCCCATCTCGAGCCACGCCACCACCACACCTTGTCCGGCCAGCGGCGCGAGCCCGAGGCCGTTGTCGGGGTTGATGGGAAGCACCAGCTCGCCCCGAGGAATCAGCCGAGCCGAAATCGGGAGAGCCAAAGAAAGCAAAGCCGCAGCGCTCAAGCCGGCGATCCGCCCTTGGTGCATAAACGCCCGTGCAGCCGAACGAGAGAAGGGGTTCATGGCGATCCTCCCAGATGAGCGTTCACGCTTGAAACTCTACCCTCTCTTACGGGCCGGCGCCGCCAGGTGTCGTTGGGGCGGAGGAGGAAGGCCCTCCTCCACGCGCTCCCGGGCCTGGGAGTACCAGCCGCGCGGGGCTCTCCTCTGCCTGGCAGGTGCGTTCGACATTCTGCTGGGCCGACGAGGCTAGTGTAGTGCGTCAAGCGGATGCGACCTTATCGAGGCTCCGGCGGGCTCGGGTGACTTTCTCGAGGATGTCGGATGCCTTGGCAGTCCAGATGAACGGTTTGGGTTCGATGTTGTGCTGTTCGATCGCACTCAAGAT
>DASYKS010000072.1:0-5262 GCA_035995205.1 Thermoanaerobaculia bacterium | reverse complement strand
GCGGGTGCTGGAGGACAGCGGCGCCACGATGGTCGTGAGCCCGGACCCCTTGGCGAATCGGTGGCCCGCTTCGGTCGCCCGGGTGAGCCCCGACCAGGAGGTTCCGGTCGGCGCGGAGGCTCTGCCGTCCGACACCTCGGGAGATCACTTGGCCTATGTGATCTACACCTCGGGTTCGACCGGCCGTCCGAAGGGGGTGATGGTGCGGCATGGCGCCATCGTCAACCGGCTGCTATGGATGCAGGAGGAATTTCCGCTCGGCGGGCGAGACGTGGTGCTGCAGAAGACGCCGCTGACGTTCGACGCCTCGATCTGGGAGGTGTTCTTGCCCCTGTTCACGGGGGCACGGTTGGAGTTGGTCCGTCCCGGAGGGCATCGCGACAGCGGCTACCTGGTGGGTCGCGTGCAAGAACGCGACGTCACAGTCCTGCAGTTGGTGCCGTCGCAGCTGCGAGTGTTCTTGGACGAGCCGAAGGTGGCCGAATGCCGCAGTCTGCGCCGCCTGTTTTGCGGCGGAGAGGCGTTGGCGAAGAACCTGGTGGCACGCTGCGCGGAGCTGCTGACCGCCTCGGTATGCAATCTCTACGGACCGACGGAGTCGTCGATCGACGCGAGCTTCGCGCGGTGCGGGGAGGGGGATCGGGGACCTTCCGGGGTGGTCCCGATCGGTCGTCCGTTGCGCAACGTCCGGCTCTACGCGGTATCGGCTTTCGGGGCGTCGGTGCCACGGGGAGCGTCGGGCGAGCTGTGGATCGGCGGCTCGGGCTTGGCTCGGGGTTACGCGGGGAGCCCGGACGCAACGGCGGAGCGGTTCGTGCCGGACGGCCTTTCAGGTCTTTCAGGGGAGCGCCTGTACCGCACGGGCGATCGGGTGCGGTTTCTCGGAGACGGTCGAATCGAGTACCAGGGGCGTCTGGACCAGCAGGTGAAGGTGCGGGGCGTGCGGATCGAACCGGCGGAGATCGAATCGGCGCTCAGAAGGCACCCCCAAGTCCGCGAGGCTGTGGTTCTGGTGCGCGAAGGCCCGCAAGGAGAGAGCGCCCTGGTCGCCTACGTGGAGCCCCGCGGCCGCGACTCCCAGCCGGACGAGCAGAGCTTCCGCCAAGGGGAAGGGATAGAGCTCTGGCCGTGCGTCGGCGAGTACCAGATCTACGACGAGCTGCTGTATTACGCCATGATCAAGGACCGCCGGCGCAACGAGCTGTACCGTCGGGCGATCGACCGTCTGGTGACGGGAAAGGTCGTTCTCGACATCGGCACCGGGCGCGAGGCGATCTGGGCTCGCTATTGCGCCGAGGCCGGAGCGAGCAAGGTCTATGCGATCGAGATCCTGGAAGAGGCCTGCGAAAGCGCCCGCGTGCTGGTGCGGCGCCTCGGGCTCGAGGACCGGATCGTGGTGGTGCAGGGCGATTCGACGGCGGTGGAGCTGCCGGAGAAGGTGGACGTCTGCGTTTCGAACCTGATCGGCACGATCGGCGGTTCGGAGGGTGCGGCACAGCTCCTGAACGACGCTCGGCGGCTGGTACGCGAGGACGGCGTTTTCATTCCGTTGCGGTGCCAGACCCTCATCGCCGCGGTGACGCTGCCGGACGAATTGCGGCGTGCTCCGAGCTTTCCTCCCGTGGCGGCGCACTATGTCGAGAAGGTGTTCGCGAGCGTCGGCAATCCGTTCGACGTCCGCCTCTGCATTCGCAACTTGCCGTCCCAGAGCGTTCTTTCCACCGCGGAGGTCTTCGAGGATCTCGACTTCTCGGCACCGTCCGCCGCGAGCTTCGACCGCGACTTGACCCTGCATATCGATCGCGCGGGGACGCTTGACGGCTTCGTCCTTTGGCTGAATTTGCACACGATCGAAGGCGAGGTCATCGACACGCTCCATCACGAGCATTCCTGGCTGCCGGTGTACCTGCCGGCTTTCCAGCCGGCGCTCGCCGTAGAACCCGGCGACACGATCGAAATCCATTGCAGCGCCAGGCTGTGCGACGATGGCCTCCATCCCGACTATCGGGTCTCCGGCCGGTTGGAACGCCGGTTGGGTCCCGGCTCGGAGTTCAGCTTCGAGTCGCCGCATCACGGGCTGGATTTCCGGGGATCGGCTTTCTACGCCTCGCTGTTTCCCGGCGGCTCGCCGTCGATCGCGGGACGTGAGGCGCCGACCGATCGGGAGCTGCGCGACCACCTCAAGGCGTTTTTGCCCGACCATCTCGTGCCGTCTCGTTTCGTGGTTCTCGATGCGCTGCCCATGACGCCGAGCGGCAAGCTCGACCGCCAGGCTCTACCGGCTCTCGAAAGTCTGGGGACGGAGGCCAAGGCGGCCCGGGTGTCGGCCCGGAGCTTGCTGGAGGAGGTGCTGCTCGGACTCTGGCGGGACGTCCTCGAAGTCGAAGCCGTCGGCGTTCACGATGATTTCTTCGCACTGGGAGGCCACTCCCTGCTCGCGACCCGGATCGTGTCGCGCGTGCGCTCGGTTTTGCAAGCGGATCTCGAGGTTCGCGATCTGTTCGAAGCGCCGACGGTCGCCCGGCTCGCGGAGCGGATCGAAGCGTCAGGGGCGGCGACCCCCGGGGCGGCACCGCCGCTTCGCTCGATCGGCGAACGGAACCCGGACGTCCGGCTCGCACTGTCGTTCGCGCAGGAACGGATGTGGTTCCTGCAGCAGCTCGAACCCGAAAGCTCGACCTATAACATTCCTTCGGCTCTGCTTCTCACCGGCCCGCTCGACGTGCCGGTGCTGGCCGGTGCCTTGAACGAGATCGTTCGCCGTCACGAGGCGCTACGGACGACGTTTCCCAGCCGCGAAGGGGAGCCCTGGCAGGAGATTGCCTCGCCCGCGCCGTTCGCTCCGCCGCTCGTCGACCTGCACGCTTTGCCAGACGCCGCGCGCGACGTCAATGTCCGCCGCATCGCAACGGCGGAGGCTCGGCGGCCGTTCGACCTGGCTGGCGGCTCCTTGCTTCGCGCCGCGATCCTCCGACTCGGCGAGACCGAGCACGTCGTTCTCATGACGCTGCATCACATCGTGGCGGACGGTTGGTCGATCGATCTCCTGTTGCGCGAGATGTCGGTTCTCTATGCCGCCTTTGTCGCCGGGAGCCCTTCGCCGTTGGCGCCGCTTTCGATCCAATATGCAGACTTCGCCGCCTGGCAGCGCGAGTGGTTGCAAGGATCTGCCTTGGCAGCGCATCTTTCCTACTGGCATCGGCGCCTGGAGGGGGCGGCGCCGACGTTGGGGCTGCCCACCGATCGGCCACGGCGGGCGGTGACGGGCGAGCGAGGCGGAAGCCGGCCGTTCGCGCTGCCCGGACCGTTGCTCGGTGCGCTCAGAGACCTCAGCCGCGAGCGGGGGGCGAGCCTGTTCATGACGCTGCTCGCAGGTTTTCAGGCGCTTCTCGCCCGTTGCTCCGGCCAGCCGGAAATCTCGGTCGGCACGCCGATCGCCGGCCGCAACCAGCTGGCGACCGAAACTATCGTCGGCCTGTTCGTCAACACCCTGGTGCTCCGGGCCGACACCGGGGACGATCCGGGATTCGACGAGCTGTTGCGGCGGGTTCGGACGGCCGCCCTCGAAGCCCATATGCACCAGGATCTGCCGTTCGAAAAACTGGTCGAGGATCTTCAACCCGACCGAGTCCTTGGTTCCTCACCGCTGTTCCAGGTGCTGTTCGCTTTCCAGACCGCGCCCACGATTCGGTCGGGTTTCACCGGGCTGAACCTCGGCAGCTTCGCGGTCGAGAACAGCACGGCAAAATTTGACCTCTCCATGTCGCTGCAAGAAGGGGACGGCCGTCTGGTCGGGGCGCTCCAGTACAAGGCTGACCTCTTCGACCCTCTAACCATCGACCTCCTGCTCGAGCGTTTCACGCGGCTGCTGGAAGGGGTCGTTGCGGCTCCCGAGGGGCGCCTCTCCGAACTGCCTTTGCTGTCGGCGGCGGAGCGGCGGCAGGTTCTCGAGGAATGGAGCGTAGGGCCGCCGGTTCCTCTCCCCGATCTTTGCCTGCACCAGCTGTTTTCGGCGCAGGCGGCACGAACGCCGGAAGCGACGGCGGTGAGGTACGAAGGGGAGATCTTGACGTTCGCCGCCCTCGACCGGGCGTCGAACCGGCTCGGACATCATCTGCGCCGTTTGGGCGTGGGACCGGAGGCCCGGGTGGGGATCTACCTGGAGCGTTCGTTGGACTGGATGGTGTCCCTTCTGGGAGTGCTCAAGGCCGGCGGCTGCTACGTGCCGCTGGAGCCAGACTCGCCGTCCGAGCGTCTGGCCTACCAACTGGCGGACAGCGGAGCTTCCGTGGTGGTGACCGCGGAACGCTCTGCGCAGGATCTGGTCGATTTCTCGGGGTCGGTCATGCGCCTCGACGCGGACCGGGAAGCGATCGGGCGCGAGCGGGAAACGCCTCCGGTCTCTCTCTCGGTACCGGAGAACCTGGCGTACGTGATCTACACCTCGGGCTCGACCGGCCGGCCCAAGGGAGTCGGCGTGGAGCACCGTCAGCTGGCCCACTACCTCGCGGGTATCGCGGAGCGGCTGGAGGCACCGCCGGGCGCGTCGTTCGCGCTGGTGTCCACCTTCGCGGCGGACCTGGGGTACACGATGATCCTTCCCGCGCTGTGCGGGGGTGGGTGCCTGCACGTGATCTCGGGCGAACGGATGACGGACCCGGATCTGTTGGGAGAGTATTTCGAGCGCCACGAGATCGACTATTTGAAGATCGTGCCGTCGCACCTCGGCGCGTTGCTGAGCGGCCGAAGCCCGACTCGGGTCCTACCCCGCCGGATGCTGGTGCTGGGGGGCGAGGCTTCGACGCCGAGCCTGATCGAACGGATCGAAAGCACGGCTCCCGGTTGCCGCATCCTGAACCACTACGGGCCGACGGAAACGACGGTGGGAGTGTCCACCTATCCGTTGCCGGCCGGCTGGCGGAGTCCGTCGTCCTCGGTGCCTTTGGGTCGTCCGTTGGCCGGTTCGCGGCTGTACGTGGTGGACCGAGGAGGGGTTCCGGTGCCTCCCGGGGCGGCCGGCGAGCTGCTGGTGGGCGGTGGGGGCGTGAGCCGAGGCTACCTGAAGCGGGGTGACCTCTCGGCGGAGCGGTTCGTGCCGGACTCGCTGAGCGGAGAGGCCGGGGCGCGGCTGTATCGAACGGGCGATCTGGTGCGTCATCTCGCGGACGGGAGCCTGGAGTTCCTGGGCCGGATCGACGATCAGGTCAAGATCCGCGGCTTCCGGGTGGAGCCGCGGGAGATCGAGTCGCTGCTGGCGGGGCA
>DASYKS010000071.1:0-63114 GCA_035995205.1 Thermoanaerobaculia bacterium | reverse complement strand
CGCGCGCGAACTTCTCCAGCTGCTGACTCTCCTCGGGGGAAAGCAGAATCTCCGGCGCGACTCGCATCTTTGAATCCTCCCATAGGAAGATACGAACGAGTCACGCTTAAGGTTCAACAAATCGGGCGCACTACACTAGATACCCAGCTCGCGAAGAAGGTTGCGAACTCCGTCACGGCGTCGAATGAGGCCGCTGTTCTGGCGTACGCCAACAGCATCCTCGCACTGCTCGATAAAAGACTCTCGCTGAATTCCTTGGGGCGGACCGATCCATCTTTCATCTCGGTACAGAATAGGGCGAAGGCCGAAGAGAGGCAGCTTGGTCTCGAAGGCCTACGACAGGTACGCCGGACAGCGGCCGTCCTCTATGAGGAGAATGCGGACCCTGAAGGGGGCGACTCTCTCCCCACAGGCCTCCTTGTCGACTTCTCGGCGGCAGTCGGGGCGCACGCAGAGGCGACGGCGGCTGAAACTGCAGAGCGAAATGCAGCGGCCAACGCTGCCTTTGCCGACCTCTGGAGCATTGCTGAACCGCTCTTCTCCGAAGGAAAGCCGGCCCCGGAGACTTGCCCGATCTGCACCACGCCTATCGCTCTCAGCACCGCCCGCAGCGCCGAAGGAATCCGCCACCACATCGCCGCGGCAAGAGCGGACCTCGCCGATTATGCAAAATCCAAGAAGGCGCTCGATGACGCCAAGTTCGCCCTGGACGGGATCCATGCGCGGCTTCGTAGCGCGATGGACAATCTGGTGCCGCTGTTGTCGGAGGCACATGTTGGGCTCAAAGTGGCGCTTGCCGCCTATCTGGAAACTACCGAGTTGTGGAATGGCGGGGCGGTGCCTGACGCCGCAACGTTGAAGGCTTCTCTTCACGAACTCATGACGGCACTGGACGTGAGCGTCGCAGAGATCGAAGCGAAACAAGGCGACAACACCTACGCCAAGGCCCTGACTAAGCTTGAAGAACTCCTCGAGCTGACGGAGGAGCGGGCACGTGCCGTGCGTACCCTCGCCGAGTTTGAAAAACTCTTCACAGAGCTAAACAGTCAAGCAGCCTTCATCGCAAGTGCAATCCGCAAGGAGGTTCAGGCGCTCCTCGACACCCTTCAGGTGCCGATCAACGAAATTTACAGGCAGATTCAGGGTGCCGGCGCGGCACCGATCAGGCTGGAATTGCCCTCCGAAGAGGACACCAATCAGCAGCGTCTAAACCTGGTCATCGATTTCGCCGCCAATCGAAAAGGTGTTCAACCCGGTGGCTTTCTGAGCGACTCGCAGATTCATTCGCTCGCGCTCGCCTTGCGTTTAGCGGCAATAAAGCGGTTCAACACCGCTGCGCCGATTATCGCGCTCGACGACATCGTGACCTCCTACGACGCCGATCATCGGCGTAGGATCGCAGCGCTTCTGGCCATGGCATTCACCGACTTCCAGGTCATCATCACAACGCATGACGAACGCTTCTTTACGTACCTGAAGGACCAGCTCGGAGATCAGAACTGGCACTTCACGCGGATCATCCGGCTTGATCCTGATTTCGGACCGTGCTTCGTTGACCATCGGGTCACGGATTCCATGATTGAGGCACGTTGGCGCAACGGCGAATCCGCTGCCAACGAGATGCGTCAAGCCGAAGAGGAGTGGCTGCTCGGACTTTGCCGCGACTTCGGCGTCAGCATCCAAATCCGACCCGTCGAAAAGGCGTACTCCTACGAACGCGGCGAACTGGCCTCGGCCCTCACGAGTTCCCTCCGCCATCAAGGCCTCGTACCTCCCACGGTACCCGGCTTTAACAACCGCTTCCTCGCAAGCCTTCAACAGGGAGCGGTCGAGAACTTCGGCAGCCACTTTCAAGACGGTCCTTACGGCAATGGCTCAATTGGCGACGAGAAGGCGCGGTGGGACGAGTTCAAATTCTTTCGGGGAAGGTTCGCTTGCCCGAAGTGCGGGAAGGCTCGTTTCAAGCGGCCCGCCGGGATGACCAAGGCTGTGTGCGCGAACGTGAATTGCGAGGCGCAGTTCGAGTTCGGACAACCTGGCTCGGCCGCGGTTCAAGGCGCGTGATTCTCAGACTCGCAGGGACGCTGCCAATGCCTGTCGTTTACTGGCATTGGAATCAGCTGCCCGGTTCGCACAGACGGCGGCGCCATCCCGCGGCGACGACCTCGCGCTCCTGCCTTCGGATGGGGCATTCCGCGCAAGCTGTTGTAACCTGTCCTAGTCCTTTGCTTACTCACTCTGGGCGGCCGGTAGTGTGATTCCAGAAGCGCCGAGTGCGGCAACCCCAAGCGCGAATGCGCCGAGGGGTTTTCTCGGTCAACCCTGTGGTTTTCTCGGTCAGTCGAGGGGTTTCGCCGGTCACCAAGCGTTTTTCCGACCGGGACGAGTGATCGCGTGATCGGCGCGAGGGGTTTTCTCGGTGAGAAATTCGATTTTCTGGGTGAGCCGAGGGGTTTCGCGAGTCAGGAAATCGAATTCGGGGACCGGAAGCGGGTTTCTGATCGAGAAAATGGAATTCGGCAGTCAGAACACCCCTGCGCTGAGTCAGGCGAGGGGTTTCGCGAGCCGGGAAATCGAATTTGCGACTCGGAAAATCGAATTCGCGGGCCGAAATGTCCTTTCGGAGTCCCAAAATCGAATTTCTGGGCCGGAAAAGGGGTCGCGGCACTCAGGAAATGGAATTCGGCGTCCGATTTCGAGAGGATGGAGGTGCAGCGACATGTCGCCGCGATCAAAGCGCCGACGCGTCGGCGCGCTCCAAAAGGTCCGGTTCGACAGTGATGGCGCTTTCCGATAGAAACCCGTCCGCCCGCCACGGATCCGGCCGCCCCAGGGATTCCGATGCCGAAGAGACTCCTCATTCTGTACTTCTTCGTCCTGGCAGCCGCCCAAGGATTGGCGCAGGCCGCGCCGCTCTCCCCTGCTATTCGAACCGTGGTCGATTCCGCGAAAGCCCAGACGCATGTGACGACTGGCTACGATCCCTCCTACGTGCGGATCGGCTACCCCGGAGGCGACGTGAAGCCGGAGACCGGGGTGTGTGCCGACGTGATCATTCGGGCGTTCCGCAGGGCCGGGGTGGATTTACAGAAGGACGTTCACGAGGACATGGCTCGGAAGTTCACGGCCTATCCGCAGCGGTGGGGGCTGAAGCGTCCCGATACGAATATCGACCATCGACGCGTGCCGAACTTGATGACGTTCTTTCGGCGGGCGGGCAAGGACCTGCCGATCACGGCACAGGCGGGCGACTATTCTCCGGGGGATGTCGTGGCGTGGGATCTTGGCGGGGGCATCACCCACATCGGCATCGTGAGCGACGAACGCGAGGCGAGGAGCGGGCGGCACTGGATGGTTCACAACATCGGTCGGGGCGCTCGGCTGGAAGACGTTCTGTTTTCCTGGAAGGTGATTGGGCACTACCGGTACTTTCGATGAGCCCGGCGTAGAATCAGGCTGTGTCAACTACTTCCGGGGAAGCTCGCGGTGCTCCGCCGCCTTTCGGTTGGGCTTTCGCCGCCGCCGTCGTCGTGTCGAACTCGCTGGTCCTGGCCATCGCCTGGAACGACAAGAGCCGAGGCGCGTTCTGGATTGCCGTAGTTGGCGGACCGATTCTCAACGCTTGCCTCGCGCTCGGGGCAGCAATCACGACCCTCCTGTTGAAAGTGCGCTATCCGCAGTTCTCATGGATGCGGCATCTCCTCCTTTCGTTGAGTCTGCCGGCCGCAGCCATTTTCGTCGATGGCTGGATCATCACTTCGATGGATCTACACGGATCCTTATAGATCGCCTGGGCGCGGAATAGGCTCGCATTCGTAGGGGCGGAGCCTGTCGTCGCGCAAGGACTGTGATGATCGAAGGCGGAGGCAAGCTCCGTCCCTACGCCTCCACTATTTGGCAGGAGCCCCCGCCGTCTTCGGCGCAATGATCTTCGACAGCACGTCGTCCTTGCCATCGGCCCGAACGAGGTGCGGTTCGCGAATGCCGCCGTGGTAGTCGACCGAATAGGTTCGGTACATCTCACCGTCTTCGACCAGTAGCTCGAACAGGCCGGTGGCGGTCTTGGTGGCCGCGAGGCCGTCGTGGAGGAGGTCGGGGCTCCACTTGCGGGAGTTGATCGCGATCAGCTTCATGCCCGGGCGGACGCCGGCCTGGTAGGCGGGGAGACCGCGGATCGCATCGCGAACTTCACCCTCGTCGGAGAGCCAGAGGCCGAGCGAAAAGGCGGCTTCGATCGACTTTCTTTCGCCTTTGGCCTGGTCCGCGAGGATCGCGTTTTCCTTTTCGGTGTAGGCGAGATTCCAGCCGCCGCGCTCGATGCCTTCGAGCGGTGTGGATGCCGCCGGGGTGCGCAGGCGCTGTTGCCAGAAGCCGCGCCAGTCGTACGGAACCACCGCGTTCAAGATCGAGATCACGTCGTCGAAGGTATAGGTCACGACTTTCGGCGAGCCGCTCGTTCCGCCATGGAAAAGGTGGCAGAAGTCGTCGAGCGAGCGAGCGCCGTGGGTCTTTTCGCGGATTAGCGTGTCGACTTCGAGCCAGAGCAGCCAACCTTCGTCGTAGAAATCGACCCCGCGCCGGTAGGAGCCCCATTCGCGCGGCGAGCCGTAGAGCAGTTGGGCGGCGACCGTGGTGTCGATCAGCGGGCGCCAGGCGCGGCCCGGCCGGTGGTCATAGCTCGCGGCGATCTGCGCCAATTCTTCCTGAAAATGCTCCGGGGTCCAAAGGCCGCTTCGTGCCGCGAGCAGGTTGCCCAAGTACTCCGTGAGCCCTTCGTAGACCCAGAGCAGCTCGCCCTGCATCGGCACCTGGAAGTCGGGCGTCGCAAGACCCGCCGGGCGGCGGTATTTGCCGTTCCAGGAGTGGACGAATTCGTGCGGCAGGACGCCGAGCGACAGATTGCCGAGCGTCTCGTCGATCAGCGCCCGCTCGGGGATGCGGGAGTCGTTCGATTGGTGATGTTCCAGGCCGAAATGCGCGACGTGATCGGAGAGGGTGAGCAGAAAATGGTAGTTGTCGAAATGACGGGCGCCGAATAGGGCGTCCGCTTCGACCACCAGCCGTTCCAGCTTCTTTTGCAGCTCCGGGCTGATTTCGAGCGCCGCGGCGCTGTCCGCAGTAAGGTCGATCTCGACCGGCCGGCTGGAAGTATCGAGCGGAACGGCGCGGAAATATTCGCCCATCAAGACCGGCGAATCGACCAGGGTGGTCAACGAGACCGGCGCGAAATCGATCCAGCCGGAGGCGCCCGGAGTACCGGAGAGCGACGTGCCGAATTTCCAGCCGGCGGGCGGTTCCAGGCTCGCGCGGAAGGTCAGATCGTCGCTCTTCGGACCGGCGGGATAGAGCAGCAGCTGGTTCCAGGTGAGTAGAAAGAGGTGGGGCGTCGCCGAGGCCGCCGAGGTAAAGCCGGCCTCCGAGGTGGGTGAGAGGAAATCGAGCGCCACGTCGACAGTGGCGGCTCCCGCCGGCACGTCGAGATGGAAGGCGTACATGTCGACCCCGTCGCGCGACCAGGCGAGCGTCTTGCCGCCGGAGGAGAATTCGAGCCCGACGAGGTCGGTGATCGGACCGGTCGGCCCGTGCTCTCCGGGCAGCCATTTCGGATAGACGAGGGTGAGCGGTCCCGGCTTCGCCGGGATCGAGAGCTTCGCGTGGAGGAGCTTGCCCGGCGCCTCCCGCGCATCGACGCGGAGCGTGATCTCACCGGCCGCGGCGAGCGGCCGGGCGGCTCCGACGAGCACGAAACAGAGGGCTCCTACGAGGACCGGCGCGGCGAACGGAGTTTTCATCGACTTTTCCTCCCGGCGAGGATCATACGAACAATGCAGCGTCTTCGTCAGGAAGTCCCAACCCGCGCTTTGGCCAGGTTGTCCCGCGCCCGCTTCGTCGTGTTGTGGTCGGGGCCAAGCACCCGCTCGGCGCGGGCCAGGGCGTCGGGCAGGATTTTTCGCGCTTCGGCGAGCTTGCCTTCCTTGACCAGGATGTTGCCCAGGGCGCCGAGCGAATAGATGGTGTGCGGATGGTCGGGACCGAGCGTTCGGCGACGGATTTCGAGCGTGGCGCGGCAGAGGGTCTCGGCCTCGGCGAGCTTACCTTCTCCCACCAGCGCCCGCACCAGGTTGTGCCGCGTGGTCAGCGTCTCTGGGTGCTCAGGTCCGAGGATGCGGACCTGGCGCGCGCCGAGATCGCGGTACACCGCCTCGGCTTCGGCGAATTTCTCTTCGTTGGTCAACACGTTGCCGAGGTTGTTGGTGATCGACAGAACCTCGGGGTAGTCGGCTCCTTTGACCCGCGCCATGCGCGGCAGCAGATCGCGATGGAGCGCCTCGGATTCGGCCAGATGATCGGTCCGGTCGAGGATCTGCGCGAGCAGCGCTTCGGCCGAAAGCGTCATCTTGTCGTCCGCGCCGCGGGTCCGCTTGAGACGCGCCGCGCTATCGCGAGCGATCGGCAGGGCCTCTTCCGAGCGGGTGAGCTCGTGGAGGATCATCACCTGGGCGAATCGCGAGTCGAGCAGCTTCGGATCGTCCGGCGGCAAGATTCGGCTCTGCGCCGCCACCGTCTTCTCGGAGAGGGCAATCGCCTCTTGGAGCCGCCCCGCTCCAAGCAGACCCATGGCGTAGAACGTTTGCGCCTCCAACGTGTCGGGATGCCCGGGACCGAGCACCCGGCGGCGGATTTCAAGGGCCCGCCGCCGCTCGGCGAGCGCCGGCTCGGCCAAGCCGAGGCCGTCGTAGGTTGTGCCGAGCGTCAAATGGAGCGCGGCCTCCACCTCCGGCCGATCGCGAAACCTCACGGCCAAGTCGGCCGACGCGCGATCGAGCAGGTCGGCGACCTTGACCTCCCGGCCACTTTCGAGCGGCGATGCCGAAGCCAGCATGTCGGTCAGGAACTGGTTGACCGCGGTGGCCTTCTCGGCCTCGCTCGCGGCGCGCGTCTCGGCGCGGCGGGAGCGGACGAGAGCGATCGAGGTGGCGACAACTCCCGCGACCAACGACAGGGCGATCAAGGCCGAAGCCGCCACGGCGAGCCGGTTGCGGCGGACGAACTTCTTCGCCTTGACCGCGAAGCTCGGCGGGCTCGCGAGCACCGGCCGATCCCCGAGATAGCGCTCGAGGTCGGCGCGCAGCTCGGCGACCGAGGGGTAGCGATCCTCCGGCCGCTTTTCGAGCGCCCGCCGGACGATCCATTCCAGATCGCCCGACAGCTCGCGCGCCAAAGTCGCCTCGTCGGTTCCCCGGGAGCTGGCGATCTCGCCGCTCGATTCCGCGGCGGAGAAACGACGGGCGAGCGGCTCGGGCTCGGCGTTCAAGATCCGCTCGATCAGCGCGGTCGCGCCCCGCCCGGGAAAGGGTGACTCGCCCGCGAGCAGCAGATAGAGCAGCAGGCCGAGCCCGTAGACGTCGGTCCGGGTATCGACGTTCTTCGCTGCTTCGGGATCGAGCTGCTCGGGGCTCGCGAACGCGATCGTGCCGACCTGGAAACCGAGCTGGGTCGGCGCGTTTTCGGTCGCGAGGTCTCCCTCGATCGCCTTGGCGATGCCGAAATCGATCACCTTCGGCACCGGCCGGCGGGAGAGATCGCCGTCCGCACCGGCCTCCGCGACCAACACGTTTGACGGCTTCAAGTCGCGGTGGAGAATGCCTTTCTGGTGCGCGTGCTCGATCGCATGGCAGACGTCCAGGAACAGCTCGATCCGGGCGCGCACCGGGAGCTTGGCGCGATCCGCGTGCTCGGTGATCGCCAAGCCTTCCACCCGCTCCATGACGAAATAGGGATCGCCTTCGGGCGTCACCCCCGCGTCGTAGAGCCGCGCGATGTTCGGGTGCTCCAGGAGCGCCAGCACCTGCCGCTCCAGCTCGAAGCGGGCGACGATCCGATCGCTCGCCCGGCCGCCGGCTCGGATCACCTTGAGCGCGACCGAGCGGCGCACCGGTTCCAGCTGCTCGGCGGCGTAAACTGACCCCATCCCTCCCTGTCCGAGCAGCTCGCCCAGCCGATAGCGGTCGATCCGGCGCGGCTCGTGCTCGGTTCTGCGCTTCGCCGAGGGCGTCTCGGCCAGAGTGGTCTCCAGCGGTTCGGTCATCGCGGCGCTCGTTCGAAGGGATGGATCGAGCCAGATTCTACGGCCGAACGCCTCCTGGGTACGCGGGCGTCTCGCCCGCACTTGGCGGGCCGGAGGCCCGCGTACCCAGGGGGAGAGCGGGCTGGTCGGAAAATGTCCTACTGGAAGTACCCGTTCACGTCCAGGATCATCTGAACCGAAGCCCCCGCCGCAAGGTCCGCGTGGACGGTCAGGTTGCCGTTCGCGTCGAGCCCCAGAATCGCGTTGTTGGTGCGCGTCTGGCCGGTGCCGAAGTTGATCGCCGTCGTTCCCGGCAGGGCGATCCCGGTGGGGAAGAGTCGCAGCGCACCCGCTGCCGTCGGCTGGGTGACCGAGAGGTTCAAGGCGACCGCCTTGGCTCCCGCCGGAATGCCGCAGCGACCGGTCAATGTGAAAGTGCGGTCGCCGGACCCGAGCGCCGGGCCGCCGTACGGGCCGGTTGGATTGCGGGTGTCGATCACCCGGCAGGGCGAAAGGGCGTAAAAGCCGGGCGCGGGAGCTCCGCCCGTGAGACGCAGCACGGCGAGCGTCGCGGAGCGGGCGGGCAGATCGAGTGAGAGCGCGGCTCCGCTCGGGTTCGCCGTGCCGAGCGACCCTAAGCGCCGCGAACCGTCAAAGCGATAGAGCGTGGCCGAGCCGGTGTAGGTGCCCGAGACGAGCGACGAATCGACATGCCGGACGACCGTGTCCTTGTTGAACAGGAGGAGAAACAGCTTGCCGTCCACCGAGCGGATCGCGTACGAGCCGACCCCGTCGATCTCGGAGGACGTGGCGCGCACGCTGTCGCCCGTCACTTTCGACCCCGCGCCATCGTAGTCGAGGTAGAGCTTGAAGGCGTCCTCCACCCGCGACCCTTCCGCGGGCGCCACCCAGCGGGCGGCGAGATCGACCCCCTCGCGGCCAAAGATCGCGAGCGCCTCGGCGTGGGCCAGGGCGCTGGAGAGACCGTCGTCGTTGCCCCAGTTCCATTCGGTCAGCGCAAGCTTGGTCCCCGGCAGCCTTCCCGCGATCCAGGCCTTCATGCGCGGAATCAGGCTCACCGGCTGGCCGATCCAGGATTCATCGACGTAGCTCGGATCGTAAAGGCCGCGCAACGAGCGCAGCCGCCGCGCCGAGGTCGAAGCGGATTCGTCGTCCGAAAGGGCGATGTTCGTCCCCTGCGGGTAGTAGTGGACGTCGAGCTGATCGACGAGGCGGACGCCCGTCGCGGTGCGGTAATCGGCCACCTGTTTCAAGTACCAGTCGGTGAGCGCCAGGCCGCCGTGCGCCTGCATGTCCGGCCCGGGGGAGCAGCCGTCGGCCGCGGAGTAGAAATACTCGCACCACCCCCAAGAGACGGGGCCGAGCACCTGCGCGTTCGGATCCTGCGCCTTGATCGCGGCGGCGGTGTCGCGCGATTTCTGCCACAGCTCGTCGTAGGTCAACGGGTTCGGGTGGACGTCGCGATGGCTCGAATTCCAGAGCGCCGGCTCGTTGTCGAGCGCGAACAGGCGAATCCCCCCTTGCGCCGCCGTGCCGTAGCGCGCCGCGAGATGTGTCATCCAAGCCGTGACGAACGAGGGGCCGACCTCGCGCGAGGTGTCGTGCGGATCGTTGCCGGTTACGTTCGTGCCGTTCGGCTTGACTCCGTTGCCCGCGTCCGCATTGCAGCCGGGAAACGGATTGATCGTGCATTCGGTCTGCTGCTGCGCGCCGTATTTCGCGACCGAAAATCCCCAGCGCACCGCGCGGTCCTTGGGCGTCCAGCCGATCGTCGGCACGGTCAGGATCGGTTCGCCGCCCGCCGCGCGCGTCACGTCGAGAAAATGATCGACAGCCGAGCCGTTCGGCAGCGCGCCCGGATTCGAATTGGCCTCCGGGATGTTCATGAACAGGTAGTCGAACGCCCGGTTCGCCGTGTCGTCCTGCCACGAATAGCGGGTGGTCGCATTACCGCCCCAACGGCGGATCGGCCAATGCCGCCGCCCGGCCTGGCCGTCATCGCCGAACGAGACGCCGAAGATCTGCGGCGAGACCGGATGGCGATCGGCGTCCAAGTTGATCGAAACCGAGATCGCCGCGGGCGGTGGCAGTTGGGTTGTCCGCTCCGCAAGACGGACGTCGTCAACGTAGATCGTGCCTTGATTTCCGCCCGTCGCATCCTGAAACCAGAACCCGTCGGGGTTTCCCGAGGTGACCCCGAGCGAAGCGAACGGCACGCGCACGAACGTCCAAGAGGTCGTCAACACGCCACCGGGAATGAATTCCCCCAACGCATGCGCCTGGCCGAGCGGCGTGCCCCCGGCGGTCACCGCGAACGTCATCAACTGCCCGCCGGTCCCGCTTCCCCTCACCCAGAACTCGACCGCCTCGTAGGTCGCCAGCTCCAGCCCCAGGTCGCGGTGGAAGAACAACCCGGTCCACCCGTCCGGCTCGAACGAAATCGCCGCCGACCCGCCATGCACGGGAGAGGTCGAGGCCA
The DNA here is from genome assembly GCA_035995205.1 of Thermoanaerobaculia bacterium. GTDB lineage: Bacteria > Acidobacteriota > Thermoanaerobaculia > Multivoradales > UBA5704 > DASYKS01. The sequence continues at coordinate 52,546 of DASYKS010000071.1, read as the reverse complement.
AGTTGCGCACGCCCCAGCTCCAATCCGCGAAGCCGTTCCGCAATACATCGTCATAGACGGTGAGCGGAGCCGCGGAGGCGGACGCAGAGAGACCGAGAGTGAGAACCAGGGCGAGAGCCGGGCCGGAAGTTATTTGCATTTGGCGATGAGTTTAGCAGAGGGCGGCGCCTCGGCCTAAACCGAATTAGCAGTTTTGGTATCTTTGTAGAGTACCCGTACCTTAAAAGGGCTTCGGCCCCGCTACGGGCAAAAGGAGCGTCACCATGGCGATCTTCGGGCTTGGCAACGGCAAAACGCGACTCGTGAGTCTGGCGCTTCTCTGCGCTTTCGCCCTGACTGCTCCATGGCCGGCACGGAGCGCGACCCTCGGGTTTTGCGACATTCCCACGGCCCTGCCCAGGGACACTCCGCTCGTCAACTATTCGCCCGTGGTGTGCTTTCAGTACGGCGCTCTGACACCCGGGACCTACACGCTCAAGTCTTGGCTTTTAGAGACCGAGACGGGCACCTTCAACTGCGCAAGCGGTCAATGGTGTGAACGGCCGTTCGCGATCGACAACAGCGGGGGAACGAACGGATCCGGTCAAATCCGGATCGTCCAGAACATGGACGTCCACGGCTTCTCCGGCTTCCTCTGGGTGGCTCGTCTGTACAACTCCGGAGGAGCTGAAATTGCCGCCGCCACCCAGCCTGCGAGCTCGACTACGAACCGGGCTCCGATCCTGAGCTCGATCGGCAATCGGGTGGGCACGGTAGGGCAACCGCTTGAATTTTTCGTTTCCGCCTCCGACCCCGAAGGGAATACCGTCGCTTTCAGCGCACAGAACCTGCCGCCCGGCGCCACGTTCGACGGCGCTCTCGGCAGATTCCTCTGGTCGTCTCCCGCCGCCGGAACCTACGACCAAATTCTTTTCAAAGCGAATCAATCCACACCGGTCGCTCTGAGCGATGCGGAAGCTATCTCGATTCAGATCGGTCAACCGGCTCAGGTTCTCGCCTTGGCCGCCGGCTCGAATACGGCGGGCGAGGCCGGCCCCGCCCTCCTAGAGATCGTCCGGAGTGGTGGCAGCGGCGGAACCGTAACGGTCCAGTACTCCACGGCCAACGGGACCGCGCAAGCCGGCTCGGACTATGCTGCGACCTCCGGAACTCTCACTTTCGCACCAGGCGAAACCCGTAAAGTGTGGAGCGTACCCATCCTCAACAACGCCACACCGGAATCGGCAGAAACCTTTTCGGCCACCCTGAGCAATCCCGCGGGGGGCGCCGTTCTCGGCAGTCCGCAGTCGTCGACGATCACGATCATCGACGACGACACTCCGTCGACCAGCGGACAATGGGGTCCGGTCGTCGCATTGCCGGTGGTGCCCATCCACATGCATCTTCTCTCAAATGGAAAGGTAATGTTTTGGGACCGGCACGACCATGACGCCGGTTGGGATGGCGATCCTCGTCTGTTCGACCCGACGACGGGGGGCGTGACTCCCCTGGCGCTGCCGGGATACGACCTGTTCTGCGGAGGTCATGCCTTCACGGACGACGGGAAATTGCTTGTGACCGGAGGCCATATCGCCGACGGCGTGGGAGAAATCAAGGCGACTCTTTACAATCCTGTCACCAACTCGTGGAGCCGGCAGAGCGACATGAATGCCGGCCGCTGGTACCCCACGAACACGACGCTTGCCAACGGCGACGTCTTGGTTCTCGCGGGAACGACGACCAGCACGACCGAGGTCAATCATCTGCCGCAGGTTTGGCAGGCGGCCAGCGGCACCTGGCGAAATCTGACCACCGCGTTGCAGGGCAACTGGCCGGATTGGGCGGATTTCTACCCGTTCCTGTATCAGGCTCCCAACGGCAAGGTTTTCGCGGCGGGTCCGCAACAGACCTCGCGCTACCTCGACACCTCCGGAACCGGAGCTTGGAGCGACGTGGCCCTGAGCAGCCTCGCCTATCGCGACTACGGCTCGTCGGTGCTGTATGGAGACGGCAAGGTGCTCATCGTGGGCGGAAACCCGCGCGATCCGGACACGGTATCCCCGACGATCCTTCCCAGTGCGACCGCCGAGGTGATCGACCTGAACGCCGCCACACCCTCCTGGCGCCTCGTGCCTTCGATGTCCGTCGGACGGCGACAGCTCAACGCAACCCTCCTGCCGGACGGCAAGGTGCTGGTGACCGGAGGCAGCGGCTTTCCCGGATTCGACAATTCGGCGGGGTCGGTGCTCTTTGCGGAGATGTGGAATCCCGACACGGAAGCCTGGTCCATCATGGCCGGCTACGCCCGCTATCGCGGCTATCATTCGAACGCGCTGCTCCTGCCGGACGGAAGGGTGCTGATCGCCGGCGGCGGTCATCCCGATTCTGCGAGCGGCGCGCAGGCGAACCTCGAAATCTATTCGCCGCCCTATCTCTTCAATGGGGCGCGGCCGACGATCACCTCGACGCCGAAGCAGGTTGCTTACGGGCAGACCTTCTTCGTCGGAACTCCGACGCCCCAGAGCATCGCCGGCGTGACCTGGGTACGGCTTGGGTCGACCACGCACGCGTTCAATCAGAACCAGCGGATCAATCGCCTGAGCTTCACCCAGACCGCGGGGGGCCTCTCGGTGACCGCCCCTTCAAGCGCCAACCTCGCTCCGCCGGGGCACTACATGCTGTTCCTCCTGAACGCCAGCGGTGTGCCCTCGGTCGCCCAGATCGTGCGCATTTCGACAGGCAGCCTTCCCGGGCTCGATTATCACAGCGTCACGCCCTGCCGCATCCTCGACACCCGCTCCACGGGCCCGGCCTTGACTTCGGGAGTGAAGAGGATCGTTCAGGTCACCGGGCTTTGCGGCATCCCGGCCGATGCGGCTTCCGTGTCGATCAACGTCACGGCAGTGACGCCCTCCTCCGACGGCTCGATCACCCTGTTCCCAGGCAATAGCTCCCTGCCGCCTACCAGCTCGGTCAATTTCACTCACGGAATGATCCGTACCAATAACGTGATCCTTTCGCTTGCCACGGACGCATCGGGGACTCTCGCGGCACAGGCGTCCCTGGCGGGCGGAGGACAGGTGGATCTGATCGTCGACATCAACGGATTCTTCCGGTAGAGCACGATCGCCCTGAGTGCAAACCGAGGGGCGAAGACTAATCAGGTCTCCGCCCAAGGCCTCGTCAAAGCCCTCAGCCGCAGCCGACTTTGATGGAGCCCTGGGTCTCCGCTTCAGGCTGATACGGTCGAGACGACCCACTCGAAACAAAAGTTACACTTTCGCCAACCCGCGAAAGCTTGTAGCGTCGGCCCAGCGCAGTTCTTTCTGCCGGCCCTCTCGGCGCAACGCTCAGGAGAAATAGGAATGAAACCCGCGTTCGTGCTCGCCCTCGCTCTGTTCGCCCTGTCCTTGCCAGCCTCCGCCGCCGCCGCGCCCGAGGTGTCGTCATCGGTCCAGGCACCGGCCGCCGATTCCAACCCGGACCCGATCTTCCTGGGCCCCAAGCCGTATTGCTGGATCGTGGAAGGGACCACCTGCAGCCCGCTGGGCTCGACTACCCCCTGCACGGATGCGTGCTCGAACCCGCTCAGCTGCACCTGCCGCAGCTACATCTACTACAACGAAACAATTTTTTACTGGGACTGCATGGAAGCCTGCTGAATCTTTCATGACCCTTGGCCCTCTCTCCTGAAAACGGAAGCGGGCCAAGGTTGCGCCGCTACAATGGGCCGATGCTCGATCTTCCCTCTCTTCTCGGCCCCATCGACATCTATCTGCTGGATCAAATCCTGCGCGGCCGGGTCGTCCCGGGACAAAGGATTTTCGACGCCGGATGCGGCGGCGGACGAAATCTCGTCTACTTCTTGCGCGTCGGGTACGAAGTCTTCGGTGTCGATCCCGAGCCGCAAGCGATCCACGCGGTCCGCGCGCTAGCGGCGGAGCTGGCCCCTCGCCTTCCGGCCGAGAACTTCCGGGCCGAAGCGGTCGAGCGGAGCACGTTTCCCGAGGCTCTAGCCGAAGTCGTAATCAGCAGCGCCGTCCTTCATTTCTCCCGCGACGAGGCGCACTTCCGGGCGATCCTCACGGGCTCCTGGCGCCACCTCGCACCCGGCGGCCTCTTCTTCTGCCGCCTCGCCTCGACCATCGGGATGGAGTCGCGTTTCACACCGCTCGGCGGAAGGCGCTTCCACCTCCCCGACGGCTCGGATCGCTTCCTGGTCGACGAGGCGCTGTTGCTCGATCTGACAGAGGAGCTTGGCGGCGAGTTGCTCGATCCAATCAAGACGACCGTTGTTCAGGATCGGCGGTGTATGACGACTTGGGTGGTGCAGAAGGGCCGGTAACAAAAACTGCCGACCGCGAGCGGCATCTTACCCAGCCGGCAGGCGAAGGAAATCACCCAGCCATCGCATTTCGACTCCCGAAGCCTCCAGCTTTCCGATCAGTTTGCGATCGGCAGTCATCATCGGGATGTGGAGGCTACCGGCCAACACGGCATAGGAGGCGTCGTAGACTGAGACGCCCTTCTCGAGAGCGAGGTCCAAAGACAGCTCTGACAGATCCGCGACGGCGAGAGTCCGTAGTGGAAGAGTCCGCAAGCTGACGATGTCCTTTCGCGCTTGGACAGGATCGTGATTGAACCGGCGGACATACTTCCAGAGGATGTTGGCGCATTCGAGGAAGAATAGATCCGGCACGAAGAAGCGGGCCGCGGGAGCCTTTGTCAACTCGCGGAAGAGCTGCTCGGCTTCATGGGAAAGCTCCTCTTCCACGTAGAGCTTGATCCCGACGCTGGCGTCGATAACCAGCTCAAGCGGGCTCACCGGGCCCGATCCTCCCGAAGAAGGGTAGTGCTGTCGGGGGCTCCGACCGCACTTGGACGAAAGGACCGCCGCCGCCGGATTTCGTCGAGCACTTCCGCAGCCGAGGGCCGATCGTCCTCAAGGGCATGCGTCAAGAGAACTACGACTTCGGCGCTGAGAGACCGGCTGCGCGCTTCGGCTCTTTGGCGGATCTGGTCATACAGAGTCTCGGGAACGTTTCGCACGTGAAGGGTCGCCATAGGGACCTCCTGTCCCGGATAGCCTATTTCGCCTGATAGCACAGCGCAACCAGACATATCCTCGACCTCAGTTTCACGGTCTCGTTTCTCACTATAAGGCCCGTCGCCCTGGGTGCGCGAGCGTCTCGCCCGCAATGGCGGGCCGGAGGCCCGCGTACCCAGGAAAAGGACGCCCGATCTCATTCACCGGAGTTGAATAGCGCCTTGCGCTATTCAGACTTAGGGGCCAACTTTGAATAGCAGGGTTCTCTGATGCCGCGCTATTAAGACTTGAGCCCCAACTTTGAATAACGACCACCCGTCAGGCCGGCGCCTGGCCTCCCCACGGCAGCACCAGCTCGGCGATCGCGCCCTTTTCGGGGGAGCCGGGGACGCGGTTTTCGACCCGGATCGTTCCGCCGTGGGAGCGGGCGACCTCTCGGACGAAGTTGAGACCCAGGCCGGTGCTTTTGCGGCCGGTGTCGGGGCGGGCTAGGGAGTAGAAGCGGTCGAAGATCCGGTCGAGCGCGAAGTCGGGGATGCCCGGTCCGTTGTCGGTCACCGAGATATATACCCGGTCGCCCGCGACCTCCGCTCTGATCGCCACGGTACTCCCTTCGGGGCTCCATTCGATCGCGTTCTGGACCAGGTTTTCGACCGCTTGGTGGAGGAGGAAGGGGTTGCCCGTGACCGCCAGACCCTCGGCCGCGGAGATTTCCATGTTCACTCCGCGTTGGGCGAGTTGCGGCGCGTGGCTCTCGGCGACGGTGCGTAGCAAGGCGTTTAGGTCGACCGTTTCCATCTCCGGCTTCTCGCGCCGGTTTTCGAGCTTCGCGAGGTCGAGCATGCGCTCGACAATTTGGGCGATCCGCTCCGATTCGGTGCGGACGTTGCCGACGAAGCGCGCCCGCTGATCAGGGGCCATCCCCTCGTCCTGGAGCAGCTCGGCCGCGCCGCGGATCGCGGAGAGCGGGCTCTTCAGCTCGTGGGTGAGCGTGGTGACGTACTCCTCGGCGTAGCGCCGCCCTTCGAGGGTCTCCTGCATGCGGCGGAGCGCCTCGCCCAGATCGGCGATCTCGGAGCGGCCGAGACGCGGGAACGGCGGGTGTTTGCCCTGGTGGATTCCCTCCGCGTAGCGCGCGAGGCGGCGGATCGGGCCGGTGATGCCGTAGGAGACCGCGAGGCTCAAGAGCGCCACGATGCAGAGCGTCAGCAGCCCCGCCCGGACGAACGCGGGGCGGGCGAGATGGAGGAACGCCTCGATGCTCACGGTCGGCTCGGCAAGGCTGAGCACTCCGGCGATCTTCCCCTCGCGGTAGATCGGCGCGCCAATGTACAGAGAGGTCGAAAACGGGTCGGCCGGATCGCGCCGTGAGGTCCGCACGCCATACTTTCCGGCGAGCGTGAGCGAGACGTCGCGGTAGGTGCTGTAGTCCTCGCCCACGGCGCTCGGGCGGCGGGTGTCGAGCAGCACCTGCCCCGAGGCGTCGGTCAGATAGATATCCAGATCGACCGCGCGTTTGTCGAGACCGTAGATCCGCGCCGCGAGCGGTCGGACGTGGGCTCGGGTGAAGGTGCTCTGAAGCGCGGCGTAGGAAAAATCGGGACGTGCCATCTCGCGCTCGACCTGGGCCGCGATCAGGTTCGCGGCGTCGACCAGCGGCTCTTCCACACTCTCCAGGTAGCGGGTGCGCAGGGTAGTCCAGATCCAGTCGGTGGCGTAGTAGAAGCAGACGGCGAAGATCGCGAGGTAGATCAGGAAGATCCGGAAGCCGAGCCTCATGCTCCTTCCTTCCACGAATACCCCATGCCGCGATGGGTGGCGATCGGGTCGAGGTCGGGCCGGACGTCGCGCAGCTTCGCGCGTAGATTCTTGACGTGGGCGTCCACCGTCCGGTCGAAGCTCGCCTCCGGCTCGTCCCAAACCAGCTCCAGCAGCTGATCGCGGCTGTAAACGCGGCCGGGATGTTCGAGCAGCAGGGCGAGCAGGCGGTACTCGTAACGCGACAATTCGAGCGGCCGGCCGAAATAGGTGATCTGGCGCTTCCCCGCATCGTGCGCGAACGCCGCGCCGCGCGGAGGGTTGTCGGCGGGGCGGTCGGAACGGGGGCCGCGCGCGCGGCGAAGCACCGCTTTGGCCCGCGCCGCCAGCTCGCGCGGGCTGAACGGCTTGGTCACGTAGTCGTCGGCGCCCAGCTCCAGGCCCACCACCCGGTCGACCTCGGCACTACGGGCGGTCAAAAAGATCACCGGCACGTCGTGCTGCTCGCGAATCCGCCGACAGACCTCGATGCCGCTCATGTCGGGCAGACCGATATCCAGGATCACGAGCGCTGGTCGCTCGCGCTCGATCGTCTCGACCACCAACGCGCCGGCTTCCAAGCGGAGGCAGCGGAAGCCCTCCGCTTCGAGGGCGTACTGGATCGTGTCGGCGATCGCCGGCTCGTCCTCGACCACCAGGATCGTCGGTTTCTCCGTCACGGCCTCCCCTCGATGCGATCGACCCATCGCCACCCCACGAGCGCCACCCCCAGCGCAGCCAGGGTCGCCCCGAGGACCATGATGGCATGCTCCGCGAAGCGGCCGCCCCCCTCTCTGAACGAGCCGGTCAAGAGCGGCACGCCGAGGGTCATGCCGAGGTAGGTACCCGGCACGAGAAGGAACGCCCCTGCAGAGCCTCGCCCGGTCCTTTCTCTTTTCGTGAGCCGGTCGAGCGCCGCGAACACCCCCCAGAGCGCGCTCAGGTAGACGGCCACCCCGAGCAGCCGGTGAAGCTGCTCTGGAGTGAACCTCAGAATTGACCCGCGGCGGTAGAGCTCGACGGCGGCGAGGATGCGCACCGTGTTCACTCCCAAGGTGATCGTCCAGGCGCCGCCGAGCGCGCCCAGCCAGAAGAGGAACCGCCCCCGCGACGTGCGGAAGCGGTGAGAAAAACCGAGCACGGAGACGACGAACGCCAGGATCAAGAAATTGACCCCCGCGCAGGCGGGCGCGATCACGTACGAGCCGTCCGGCGGCGCCCAACCCGCGGCAGTGACACCCAAGACCTCGCCGCGCAAGGCACCTACCAGCTTCGCCGTCGGCGCGAGAATCCAACCGAGATCCTCAACCGACGCCCGGCTATAGCCGAGCTTAAGACCATAGGCTGCGGCGAGACCCGCCACCCACGAAATCCACGGCAGGCGCCGCACGCCACCGTCTCCGTTCCCGTTCATCGAATCAATCTCCGTTCCGTCGGTCGGTGTTGCCGTAGGGGCAGGCCTGCGTGCCTGCCCTCGGTTGGGCAGTGCCGGCCGGAGAGGGCGGACACGCAGGTCCGCCCCTACCCCAATTCGCTATCGCCCCAGCGCGCGAGCGACCCTCGTGCGGCCCGCGGGCGTCAGGCCGAAGAGGACGAGAGCGAGAAGTAGCAGCAATGCCAACTCCGGCTCGGGCACCGAGGAGCCCACCGCGCTGTCGGCCACGTTCTCCGGCATCGGCAACGGCTGGACGACGTCCGTGCTCTGGCCCTTCGGGTTCCGCACCACCTCGTGCACCGCGATGAACGAAGTGAACTTGGTCAACAGGTCGTAGCCGAGGCCAAGCGCAGTGATCTGGCGCACGGTCTCCGGGCTCTCGTCGCTGCCGTAATCCGAGAGCCGTGCGACGCGCGAACGCGCCCAGAGGTAGCGCAACGCGCCGAGGTCCGCTGAGGGCTTCGCCGTCGCGACCTCTATCGCGCTCTCGAACGTCCCGCCACCCCCTACGCCGGTTACCCGAATTGTCCCCTCCGGTTTGCCGCGCCATTTGCCGAAGATCACGAGCGGCCGGTCGGCGAACAGATCGGGAATCGATTGCGGCTCCACGTCGTAGGCCTCGAAACCTTCCGGCTTCCACGCGATGTCGGTCAGGACGGGAGAGGAGATGTATTCCTGGAAGCTCGCCGCGACCGTCTTTGCCGTGCCGGGTCCTTCGACCACGAACGGCTCGCCCGCTCCGGCGTGGGCCATCCCTTCGATCAGATAGCGGTTGACCGACTCGCCGATGCCGAACGCGAACAGGTTCGAGCGGTTGAGATTGGCGCGAATCTTCGCGAACACCTCCGGCTCGGCGTCGATGTAACCGTCGGTCACCACGATCGTCGAGCGCGAAACCCCTTCCGCCCCGGGCAGAGCGAGCGCCTTGTCGAGCGCGGCGCCCAGCTCGGTGCCGCCGCCCCCTTGTTCACGCTCGATCTCGGCGATCGCCTGCTCGACGTTCTCTTTTGTCGCTGGCAGAGACTTCGGCGCCAACAGGCGCGAGCCGCCTGCGAACAGAACGATGTTGAACTTGTCGATCGGGCGCAAAGTCCCGATCAACTCGCGCATCAAAGCCTTCGCCGTATCGAGCGGATAGCCCTCCATCGAGCCCGAGACGTCGAGCACGAACACGTACTCGCGCGGCGGAATCTGCCGCACCGCCACCCGCTGCGGCGGCTGCATCATCAACAGGAAGAAGTTTTCGGCCGGCTCGCCCGGTTTGGCCGCAACCCCGGGGTACATCAGCAGCCCGGTCGCCACCTGCTTGTCCTCCAGGCGATAGCGCAAAATGTAATCGCGATTGCCGCCGCCGTTCAGCTCGCCCTCGTCGAGATCGACTTTCGCCTCGCTCGTCCCCTGCCATTCGACATGGGTACGGTGCGAAGGGCAGGCAAGCTCCTCGATCGGCATGCCCGCGGCAATGCTCGTCTCGATCCCGAAGGCATAGCTGGGCGCTACGCCCTGATGAGTGTAGGAATTCTTGACCCACTTGTCGTTTTCCGCGGCGGTGCTCTCGAATTTCGTCGAGTAGCGCGGGCCGACCACGGTCGGATAGACGAACTCGTAGGTGCCGTCGGTCGGGATCAACAGCTCGCTGTAGTGCAGCTCGACGTGGATTTCGTCCCCGGGCATGACGTTGGCGACCGCCATACTGAACACGTTCGGCCGCTCCTGTTCGAGCAAGGCGGCGCTCTTGCCTTCTTTCTTCGCCGTCTCGAATTCCTGCTTGGCCTGCTCCTTCTCGCGGATCTTCGCGCGGATGCGCACGTCCCCCACCTGGAGCGTCATGCCGTGAACCGCCGCGCGGGTGGACGCCGGGAAGACGTAGCGGGCGTTGATCGGCCGGCTTCCCTTGTTGGTGTAGACCTGGGTGACGAGCACGTCGGCGATCACCCCGGCGATATGGACCTGCGCCTTCGTTTCGGCCAACGGCAGCTGGTCGATCGCGGGGTCTCCGTTCTCGACCAGGAAATAGGGCGAAAGGGTTTGTTCAGGGCTTTCGCCGACGGCGGCTCCCGGACGAGCTATCCCTAGCGCGACGCAAGAAGCCAAAACCACGGTTTGCCACAACGGTTTCATCGAAGTCCTCCCGGGCAGGCATCAGCTCTGCCACGAGAAGGAGCTTGGGGTTCATAGAAGAACTGCGTGTGAAGGGAAAATGAAGGGGAACTAATACCCCTGCACCGATTTGGAGTCTTACTCTCTGACGCGCCGACCGCGCGTCGCGTAGCGGAGGACTCGACCGATGCCCGCCCAAATGAACGCCCTCATCCGATTGCAGCGAACCCTCGCTCCGCTCGCCGTCCTCGCGGTACTCTCTCTCGCGACCGATCCGCAGGATGCCGACGAGCCCGAGTCCCCCGCACAGAGGATCGATCCGACCAAAGAGTCGCTGATTCGCCAGGTGATCGCCGAGGCGGGCACCACGCTCCACGCCGAAGAGAACATTGCCCGGATGATCGCGACCCTCGCCCAAGCCTCCCCAGAGACTCCCGACCTACTCTGGCAACGCCTGCGAGACAACGTCGCCCCCCGAGCGATCTTCGACATCGTGATCGCCCTCTACGACCGCCACTATTCGCTGGAAGAGATCCAGGGGCTGCTCTACTTCTATCGCTCGCCGGCAGGGCAGGAGTACCTGGGGGAGTTGCCGAAGGCGGCGTAGGGGAGGCGGCTAGGTCGAGTCGTCGGGCGGAGGCTCGGGATCGAGGGTGCAATTGACGAAGACCCCATGCGTCCAGGGCGGGTCGAAGTCGTTCGTCGCCTGCGCGAGATCGAACCAAAGGTCCCAAGCGCGGTCCAGTTCCTCGGGCGTCATGTCCTTGAGGTTGAGGTCGTCCTCACTGAGCAACTCCATAGTCGGTCAACTTTTCGTGTCGTGGGGATTGAAGGGCAACCAACGCTGGGCGATCTCGCAGATCCGCTCGTGGGCGTACCGAAGATCCAGATCCCCGATTCTCGCGGCCTGAACCTCCCGGAGGTAATTCTCCGCGGCCGCCCGATACTTGTCGAGCCGCGCGCGATCCTCCTGCTGAAGCCGGTCCGCCTCTCGCGCCAAAGCGACAACGACATCCTCTCGCGCTCCGGAAAGGGCGGCCCTCACGGGCAACCGTCCCGAATCTTTTCCGACGACCGACGCCAATTCCAGGATCCGATCCGGGTCGGTCGTCAACTCGATTTCACGCTCCGGAGGCAGCAGCCGCGCCAGCTCCCCGATGACCGGATAGTCCTTCGCCCGCTGGGTCTGTTTCATCCGAACCAGCGGCTCAAGGCCTACCACCAGCAGGGGCTCTGGCTCCGCCTCCTGCGAGAACAAAGCGGCTAACTCGTCAGGCGCAACTCGCGGAGGACGCGAGAAAAAGTCGCAGCGCACCCGCCGCGCCTGAGGATCGATCATCTCGAAGTGGCTTGACCACCCTCCTCCGAGCCAGCGCACGTCCAGAGGAGCGCCAGGCCGATAGCGCGCCCCATGCTTTTCGAGCACCGCCAGAGCCCGACGGCACGCTTCCGGAGTCTCCCGCAGAATCCAATCGCCGTCCTTGCTCATCAAGGCGAGCCGGTAGAAGACGACCGCCTGCCCGGAAGCCAAGGCTGCGACCGTGCCCTCGGCGTTCAGCTCCTCGGTCAGGTCGAAGTAGATGTTCCGCATCGGGGGGCAGGATATCCGAGGAAGCGCCTACGGGCGCTCTCTTTTTGATTCCAAGGCCGGGGACCCTACTTACTTAACACCCCGAAGGCGTTGTGCGCCAGGAAGTCTTGATTGGAGCCCCTCTCTACTTCCTCCGCTATTGTTCGTGCAGTCGTTGAACCAGGTCGGCAAGCGATCCGTCTCCTGCGGTTGACGACTGCGTGTTGGCAAACGCTCTCGTGAGGGTGAGGGGCCCGCTGAAGAAACCAGGGGGCGAGCAGGATGTCGAGTTCAGCGTCAGCGTCCCAGAAATAGTCTGCGGGTTCAGGTTTGGAAGTACCATGTCGGATTGGAGCGAGCCGCAACCGGCAGGTTGGAAGACATTCCTCCACGAGAAGGCCAGGCCGGAGGTCACCGTTCCCTCAATCGGGATAGTACTGCCCAATGTTGTGAAATTGCCCGTGATTCGACCTCCGTCGCCTTGGCTCAAGGACAGGGTGACCGTTGCTGGGAATCCGACTTGCCAGGTGCCGGTCCAGATGCCGGCAATGTTCGGAATTTGTGGCTGCACAGGCTCGGAAGGACTGTGCCCTCCACCGCTACAACCGAAAAAGATCGCGATCAAGGCGCAAGACAAGAAGGCTCTGAAGACTCGAATCGACATCGGTAACTCTCCAACGGGCAGTTGCGGCGACCTCGCTCGTAGCGGGGTCCTATCTACCTACGCGAAAAGTGGGTTCCTCCCGGGCCATGAGCTGGAGGACCATTGCCCATCCAGGTGATCGATCGAATCCGGTGTAGCGTGTACTTGAGCCTCGCGTAGAGCGAGAGCTTCCCGCAACACTGCGATCGATCCTGGCAAAGGAACCCCTGGTCCGGCGGAATGGCTACGCCCAGCGCGACGGCCCAGACCAGGCTGCGTCGACCAAGTGCTCGCTCTCGATGCGCGTCGACATCCAAGTGTAGCTTTCGAGTGAGGGTTAGAATTGGTTCCAAATCTCGACCTCGATCTTGCCAGCCCAGTTGGGAGCGGAACAATGATGGAGCCTCGCTCTGGTTTCATCCAGCGTCGAAGTTCCACGTTCGCGCGCTCGACGGCTTCGCCGATGACCTTTTCGCGATTTGGTGCCGCAGCCTTTGCCGCCTCGCGGTGCGCTGGCGTATGATGAACGCTATGACGGAAACTCTCCTGGCCTTGCCGGAAGACGTCGTGGAAGAGCTCGATCGGCGCGCGCCGAATCCTGAGGATCGCGATTATCTTGTGGCAGCGGCGATCCGTGCGTACCTCGCTTGGCCTCGCGTCGGAGAGGACGCCTCGGACCTGGCGATCATCAACGCCAATGCCGCCGAGCTGAATGAGGAAGCGGAGGACGCACTCTCGTATCAGGTCCCGCTGTGAGGCGGGGAGAGCTTTACCTCGTTCAACATCCTTCGTCTCGTGACCCCCGCAAACAAAGGGTCTTCGTCGTGGTCAGTCGGCAGATCCTTGTCGCATCCGGCTTCTCGTCCGTCATCTGCGCCCCCGTCTACTCACGGCGGGATGGCATTCATACTCAGGTCGACCTCGGTGTCGAAGATGGCCTGAAACACGAGAGCAGCGTCCACTGCGACGAGCTGATGAGCCTCCCAAAGACTGCGCTCACTCACTTTGTCGCCGTCCTATCCCCGCCAAAACTCGCGCTTCTCGACCGAGCGTTGGCGTTTGCGTTAGGCCTTACGAGCGCGACGTTCGGAGCTGCCGTTGGGTTGGGAACCTGTTTGAGTAGAGGTCAGGCTACGACCAGCGGAGGGGCGACATTCCTGAGCGCCTGGGGCCATTGATCATCCTGACGAACTGGCTCATGACTAAAAAATAGCACTAAGTTTGATGCTCAAGGAATATGCCTCAATCCATAGCGTAAAGAAGATGCCAAACTCATTTCTACGGAGGTCCCATGCCAAGTCAGAAAATTGCCGCAGCTGCCATCGTTGCCCTAAAAGAAGCTCTGACACATCTCTATTGGTACAAGAGTGATCTTAGGAGCTTTCTCACTAGCACACTCTCAGCTCCAGCGATTCTAAGTCGCCTCAACTGGGACGATTTCAAGCGCAACATCGCCTCAGCTCTTATAGATCTCTTGGACCGAAACCAGGGCGATCATCAGGCCGACCTGCTAAGGCTTTTGACAGAGGTATCTCGGGTTGAGGACTTCTCACATTTGGAGCGATTGGATGGTGGGTTGGAGAAAGCTAAAATCGCGAAAGCGTCTGTCAGGGCTCTACGAAAGCTTACACAGGGACACGAAGAGTTGTTCGCCGAGCAGAAGAAGATGGAAGAGCGACGACAGAAGGCACACGCTGAACTCCTGCGCACGACTGCCGTGCAGGAGAAACTGGAGGAATCCAAGAAAGATTACTTTGCTTTGCTAGGGACTTCCGGATCTCCTCAGCGCCGGGGCTACCGTCTTGAGAAAATCATTCGCGAACTATTCGCCATCTTTGATCTTGATCCTCGTGCGTCCTTCAAAATTGTCGGCGAGCAGATCGACGGCGCTTTCACTTTCGATGCAACGGATTACCTGCTTGAAGCAAAGTGGCAGAAAGAGTTGGTCGGCGCAGCTGATCTCGATATTCTTGCTGGAAGGCTGTCGAGGAAGCTCGATAATACTCTTGGCCTTTTCCTCTCGATCAACGGTTTTTCGGAGGATGGCGTCAAAGCACACTCGGCTGGTCGTCGACTCATGTTACTTATGGACGGTAGCGATTTAATGGCTGTCCTTGAGGGCCGCATCGACCTCATTCAACTGCTACTTAGGAAGCGCCGAGAAGCCTCTCAAACCGGCAATATCTACCTGCGGATTCACGAAATGCTTTGACTCCCGAGGCTCGAGCCTCGGACTGCCTCGCTTCGCTAGCAGCGTCGCCGAACAGCGTAACGCTGCCACCTTTTTTGATCGCGGTCGTCGCCAGCAGATTAGCCTTCCCTTTAGCCTTAGCGGGATTGCGTTTCCCTGTGCAGAGAAAGCTTTTCCTCTCAACGCGGCTCGCGCACCTGCCGCGATCACTGCACTTCGATGTTCGCGGTCAACGTGTAATAGACCGGAACGGGCTTGCCCGCTATCGTTCCCGGCTTGAATTTCCATTGGCGCATGTTGGCGAGGACTGCGGCGTCTATTTCCGGATCGAGGGCCTTGAGGGTACGGACGTTTTGTACGCTGCCCTTCTCGTCGATCACCGCTTCGACGATAACGACACCGGCCTTGCGGACCTTCCTCTGATTGAGGGCGGCGTAATCCAGCGGGACCCGTTGGACCAAGACGGGCTTGGTGACGGATCCTCCGACCCGAGAGATCTCCCGGTCGGACTCGGCGGGGGTCGCTGTCGCGGCCGGCGGCTCCGGGGGTGTGCTCTGTAAGGCCTCCGGTCCCGCGGGCACTTGAGAAGGAGCGGCCGGCTGCTCGACCTCGGAAGGGGCCTCCGGCTTCTTGGACTCCTGGATCAATCGATCGCACCCGGCCACGAGGAGGAGCGGCGCGCAGAGCGTGATGAGGGTTCGCAGGTTCAAGAGGTGCTCCTTTTGATTTCAGGCTCGGGAGCCTACAGCCCAAAATGCCGTCCAAGAAAGTGGCGACACGAACCTCGCAACCGTTCTGCTCAACCCGCGGACCATCACGCCGGACGAAAAGATCGCTCCGCTCCCGGCGGATGGGTTTTCGCAGAGAAAAGACCATTCCGCCAGCCCCACGGAGGGGTTTAATGGACAAAAAGACCATTCCGCGGGTCCAGCGGAGAGGTTAAATGAAGAAAAAGACCATTCCGCCGACGCAGCGGAGTCCTCTTTTTGGCCAAAAGACCGTTCCGCTGGCCCGGCGGAGGGGTCTTTTTCTTCCCCGAATTCGATCTCGGCAACCACAAGATCGTTCGTTGGACACCGAGACGCGTTTTCGGGAACGAGAGAAGGGATGTCGCGGGGGAGATATTCGCTCGCCGCGTCCGGGAGATCGTCTGTCCACAAGATCCGTGGCGGCAAGGCAAAGCGAAGACCGTTTGCCGTTCTCCCCTCTCCCCTGGAGCCGGTGACAGGGGCGCGAAATCCGCCGGGTCGGGCACTATCGCTGGTGTGAACCCTTCGAAGGAGACTGCCATGAAGAAATTGTTGATTCCGTTCGCTCTGATCGCGATCCTCGCCGTGCCCTCTTGGGGCCAGGAGTCCTGGTCGCAATGGGGCCATGATGCGCGCCATAACGGGATGGTATCGGTCGCCGGGCAGCCGCTGAATCGGTTGCTGGCCGATCTGGTGTATGAGCCGTTCGTCGAGCAGGAGCGGGCGGAGCAGTTCGGGGTGCTCGCGCCGCATTACCAGGTGCCGCTGGTGGATGGCAAGGACGTGTTCATGGAGTGGAAGACCGGGACGTTTATCTCGTGCGACCCTCCCGGGTGGATGACCAGCGAGCCGTGCGGCGTGAACACCTGGAACACGCAGATTTGGAACGAGCGGCGGCTGCACTGGCAAGGTGGGCATCTGGTCCCGAAATGGAACTTCGCGAGCGATTGGAAGCCCGCTCCGGTGCCGGCGCTCAACTTTCTCGGGCCGTCCGAGCCGGTGTTCCATGCCCTGCTGTCGCGGGAGCACGTCTATGTGCCTGGGGGTTCCGGCACGCTGTGGAAGCTGGCGAAGGGGAGCGGGCAGGTGATCGCCCGGATCAACCCGTTCGGTGCGCTCGACCCGAACGCCTATTCGGTCGGTCCGCCGGTGGCCGACGAGAGCGGCAATGTCTACTATCAGGTGATCCAGTTCGCGGCGACGAACCCGTTCGAAAACGACATCCGCAACGCTTGGCTGATTCGGGTCCGGCCGAACGGATCGGTCCACAGGGTGAGCTTCGAGACGCTCGCAGAGGGCGCTCCCGACCCGGCCGATGACTGCAAGCTGGAGTTTTCCGCCGAGCAGCTTCCCTGGCCGCCGAGCCCGACGGCGGTACCGCCGATCGTTGCCTGCGGCAAGCAGCGCCCTCCCGTCAACGCCGCCGCGGGGATCGGTCCCGACGGCACGATCTACGTGCCGAGCCGCGCGCACCGGGCGGATCGGTATTCGTACCTCTTGGCGATCCGGCCGAACCTGACGACGAAATGGGTCGCCTCGTTCCGTGGGCATCTCACCGACGGTTGCGGCACTCCCACCCTGCCGCCGAACGGAACGCCCGGCGGCTGCACGGTGGGGGCTGCTTTGGGGGTCGATCCCGCAACCAACGAACAGCCTGCCGGTCGTGCGGTCGATTCGGGGACCAACGCGCCGGTGATCGCTCCGGACGGCAGCGTTTTCTTCGGCACCTACGGCGAGTACAACGGCTTCCGCGGCAAGCTGTGGAAATGGAGCGCCAACGGGCATTTTCGCGGCACGTTCGACTACGGCCTCGACGTGACGCCCAACCTGTATCCCCACGGCGGGACCTACTCGCTGATCTTGAAAGAGAACCACTACGGCTTCGGTACCTACTGCGCGGACCCGACCTTCTGCGCGCCGAACGAGACGGCGGCGTTTTATCTGACCCAGGTCTCCGCCGACTTGATTCCCGAGTGGCGGTTCCGGAACACGAATACCCAGAGCTGCAAGAGGAATCCGGACGGCACGCTCTTCTGCATCTCGGATCACCCGAACGGCTTCGAGTGGTGCATCAACGCTTCGGCGGTCGACAAGAACGGCACGGTTTTCGCGAACAGCGAAGATGGCAATCTCTACGCGATCCGCCAGGGCGGGATCATGAAGGACCGGATGTTCCTTCAGCTCGCGCTCGGCGCGGCGTACACGCCGCTTTCGATCGGTCCCGACGGCAAGATCTACACGCAGAACGCGGGGCACCTGTTCGTCGTGGGCAAGTAGTCCGGCACGGGGCCAAAAACAAACCCGCCCGGCGAGCGGACTCACCGGGCGGGCGGGAACGTCAAGACGCGGAAGCCTATTGCTGGTGACCGGCTTTGCCTTGCGCCGCACGGGTCACAGCCGCCCGGATCTTCGCCGCGTCGGCCTGCGCCATAGCGGCGCTTTCTTCGACGACGATCCTCATCCGGCGTACCGTGCCGTCGGCGGCGCGCCGCACCCGGAGCACGATCGGCTGGTTAGGCGACAACGTTCCGGGGGCGTGACCGCGCCGTCCCCTACGCCCTTCGAGCAGCACGAACTTGTCCTTGGTGACGTGGTAGACGGTGCCGTCGGCTAGGCGGACCGTCACAGTGCCACCTTGGGTGGAGAGCTGCGCCAAGCTCGTCGCCCGGACCTCCAGGGGCGCCATTCGGGCCGCGTCCGCCGGAGCGGCAGCGGCACCGAGAGCGAGCGAAACGACCAGGGCGGGCGCCGCGAGACCCTTCTTCCGGCGCAGGAGCAGGAAGCCAGCCGCCGCGGTGAGCGCGGCGAACAAGGCCTTGCCGAAGTCGCCGAGGGTGGGCACTTCGATCACCGACAGGTCGTCCGCCGGATCGGAGAGGATCGTGACCTGCTCGGTCGTCGGCGAGCCGAGGGCGGCCCCACCCGTGGGATTGGAGATCGAGACGCTGAAGGTCTCGTCCGGTTCCGGATCGGTGTCGTCGACGATCGAGACGTTGATCGATTTCGGCGCGCCGTCGCCGTCCGCCCAGCTGAGCATCGTGCCTCCGGTAATCGCGCCATAGTCGCCGGGGGCGATCGCCGAGCCGTTGGCCGAGGTGATCGTCACCGAAACCGCGCCGTCGGTGCCTCCCGTACGGGTGGCGGTAATCGTTACCGTTCCGACGTTTTCGGCCACCGAGACGGTGGTCATTGTGAGCTGGATCGTGCCGGGGACGAGCGGAGCCAGCTCGACCGAGCCCATGTCGATACGGCCATTGGCGACGCGGGGGAGACCGCGCTGATCCGTCGTGGGCGGCGGCGCGAAGGCCGGGTCGCCCGCGTCGACCGCCGGGCTGGTTCCCGCCGGTAGTTGGGTCTCGGTCGTGCCGCCGTTGTTCGCCAGGGCGCCGAGCTGCGGGTCCTGGTTCAACACGTTGCCGACGACGTTGTTGATCACCGCGCCGCCGGGTGCCTCGACCAGGCTGTACGACAGGTCGAACGTGCCGCCCGAAAGATCGGGATCGGCGCCCGCGGTGTTGTCGCCGAGGATCATGTGATTCATCGGGACCGCGCCGTTGACCAGAATCACCCCGCCGCCGCTGCCGGCCGCGGTGTTTCCGGCGATGGTCGTATGGCGCAGCTCGGACGCACCGGAATAGAGGGAGTAAAGATAGATGCCGCCGCCGTCGCCTCCCGTCGCCTGGTTTCCCGAGACCGTGCAGTTCTCGACCGTGAGCGGTTCGACGGGCAGGTAGAAGAACACACCGCCGCCGGCGATGCCGGAGTTGCCGCTCACCGTGGAACCGGTGAACGAGGAGCTGCCGTAGCTGAAGAAGAACTCGACTCCGCCCCCGGGCCCCGCCGTGGTGTTGCCGGAGATCGTCGTCTGGTCAAAGTCGACCGGGCCATAGGGGAGGTAGGAATAGACGCCGCCGCCGACGTAGCTCGCCGTGTTGTTGGCGATCGTCGAGTTTTCGACCGAGACGGCGGCGGCGCTGGCGACGTAGATTCCACCCCCGCTGCCGGCCGCTATGTTGCCCGTGATCCGGGAGTTCCGGATGGTGAGGGTCATGTCGCCGCCAGTGACCGCCATACCGCCGCCGCTGATGCTCGCCGTGTTGTTGCGGAGCGTGACGCCGTCGAGCGTCAGGTTTTCGTCGAAATCGACGATGCCCGCGCCAAACCCGTCCGAGCCGCTGTCGATCGTGATTCCGGAGATCGTCACGTCCAGCAAAGACGCGGGGTTGTAGAGGTAGAAGACGCGCGAGGCGCTGTTGCCCGAGACCGAGATCGACGTGGCGCCCGGACCTTGGATCGTCACCGAGTCGGTGATGTCGAGCTGGCCCGAGGTGAGGACGATCGTTCCCAAAAGCCCCGGCTGAAAATCGATCATGTCCGGACCCGCGGCGGCGTTAGTGTCCAGAATCGCCTGACGCAGGCTGCCGGCCCCCGAGTCGTTGAGATTGATGACGGTGATGGCGTTGGCAGGCGTAGCCGCCGCGAGAGCGGCGATTCCCGCGAGCCCCGCTCCGATCGCGCCGCCCGGCGACTTCGCCGATCCTCCCGCTTGCTTCTTTTCCTGGCGTGCGAGGGCGCGCCGCTCACGACGGGGCCGTTCCGGTCGATTCGGTTCCATGCTCAGATTCCCTCCAGCGAGGCGAGCCCCGCATGAGACGCCCGACGAGCGAGCTTGGCGATTCGGAAAATCGTTGGTGATGAATAGTATCTGAAGTTCCTTCGCTTGCCCAGCCCCCAGGCCGCTTAGACAGCGCTTAGAATCACCCCGAACGCGCCGCTCCTCGGAAAGGACCCAACGCCCGTGAGGCTCGATACCGAGTTCGTCAAGCTGCCCCTCCGCTTCGAAGCCGCGCGCCTGGCCGAAGAGGTGGCCGCGGTACCCGAGGAGGACTGGCGCCCCCACCCTCAGGGGCATCCGGGCAACTCCGCGCTGCCGTTGATCGCGAGCGGTGGCGATCCCGGCAATGACGCGACCAAGGGACCGATGCGGCCGACCCCGCATCTTGCGCGGCTCCCTTATCTGCGCCAGGCGCTCGCCTCCTTCGGTACGGTATTCGGCCGCACCCGGCTGATGCGGCTCGACGGCAATGCCGAGGCGACGCCGCACTGCGACACCAACTACTACTGGCTGCGGCGGGTGAGGCTCCATCTGCCCCTCGTGACCCGCCCCGAGGTGGAGTTCCTGTGCGGCGAGCGGCGGGTTCACATGGCCGCGGGGGAGGCCTGGGTGTTCGACACCTGGAAGACCCACAACGTGCTGAATCCGCACCCGACCCGGCGCATCCATCTGGTCGCCGACACGGTCGGCAGCGCCGCGTTCTGGGATCTGGTGGCGCGCGGGGAGCGGCCGTTTGCGCCGGGCGGCAGCACGGAGGCTCCGCGTGAGGTGCCGTTCGACCCGGCGATCGATCCCGACCTCGCGTTCGAAACGGTCAACCAGCCCGTCGTGATGTCGCCTTGGGAGCAGGAGGCGCACCTCGCGCTCCTGTTCGGCGATCTTGACGGCGCACCGGCGGACCGCTTGGCGGAGTTGCGCGCGGAGCTCGACCGCTTCCGGCTCGATTGGGCGGCGCTCTGGGCGCTCTACGGCGAGGCCGCGGCGGGCTGGCCGGCCTATGGCGAACGTCTGGCGGAGCTCGATCGCCGGTTGGGCCGCTTCGCCGGGCAGTTGCGTCTTGGGAATGGCTCGGAGGCGATCGAGATCGTGCGCCAGATGCTGGTGCGGCCGGCGTTGAATCCGGATCTCACCTCCCAGCGGCTCGCCGGTCAGGCGCCCGCGGCAAGTCCCGCACCCGCTGTGTTTCCGACCTCCCGTTCGGCAGTCTCCCCGACCGCGAGCCCGGCCCCACTGTTCGAGCGCCCGATCTTTTTAGTCTCCTCGCCCCGCTCGGGATCGAGCCTACTGTTCGAGACGATCGCCCAGGCGCGCGACCTTTGGACGATCGGCGGCGAGAGCCACGCGGCGATCGAGGAGATAGAGGGTCTGCATCCGCGCCGGCGGGATTGGGAGTCGAACCGGCTCGCCGCCGCGGACGCGACGCCGGAAATCGCGCGGCGGCTTACCGCGAGCTTTCGCGCCAGGCTTCGAGATTTTCAGGGACAGACGCCTGGGCTCCAAGCGAGCGGTCTGCGCTTGCTCGAAAAGACGCCGAAGAACTCGCTACGCGTGCCGTTCCTGGCCGCGGCGTTCCCCGACGCGCGGTTCGTCTACCTTTACCGCGATCCGAGGGAGACCGTATCGAGCATGCTCGACGCTTGGCGCTCGGGTCGCTTCGTCACCTATCCCGACCTGCCGGGATGGACCGGCCCGCCCTGGTCGCTCCTTCTGGTTCCCGGGTGGCGCGAGCTGGCCGGCCTCCCCTTGGCCGAGATCGCCGCGCGCCAATGGTCAATCGCCACCGCCCGGCTGGTGGAGGATCTCGAAGCCCTGCCCGCGGCCTCCTGGTGCGTCGCGAGCTACGACCGCCTGGTAGCAGAGCCGCAGGCCGAGATCGTGCGGCTGTGCGAATTCCTGGAGCTCGATTGGGACCGCGAGCTGCAAGCGCCTCTCCCCCCCTCGCGCCATACGCTCACCTCGCCCGAGCCCGAAAAGTGGCGGCACAACGCGGAGGAGCTGCGGCCCGTTCTGCCGCTGCTCGAAGAATCCGCGGCGCGGGCGCGCGACCTGTTCGGGGAGGCGCCGGCGGTTCGCCCGGCGCGGCGGCGCTCCCGGGCCGAAACGCCGCGCCCCATCTCGCCGCCGACCGGCCCGGCGGTCTCCGCATCGCCCGCGGCGGACCCCGCCGAGGAATTCCGCAGCGTCTTCACCGCCAGTCTGCCCGCGCTGTTGAGCGAGCTGCGCTCGTCGCTCCTGGTCTCGACCTATCAGAGCGGCCGGCTGATCGCCGTGCGAGCGGAGAACGGCGAGCTGAACACGCACTTCCGCTCGTTCGCGAGCCCGATGGGGATCGCGGTAGGGCGAAAATCTCTGGCGCTTGGCACTCTGCGCCACGTCTGGAGCTACCAAAACCAGCCCGAGGTCGGCCGCCGGCTCTCGCCGCCCGACCGCCACGACGCGGTCTTCCTTCCGCGCCGCGCGTATGTGACGGGCGACGTGCGAATCCACGAGCTGGCCTTCGCGGGAGAAGAGCTGTGGTTCGTCGCCACGCGCTTCTCCTGCCTCGCCACGCTCGACGGCGAGCACAGTTTCGTGCCGCGCTGGCGCCCGCCGTTCGTCTCCGCCTACTCGCCCGACGACCGCTGTCATTTGAACGGGCTGTGCGTGATCGACGACCGCCTCCGCTTCGCAACCGCGCTCGGTACGACCGATACGCCGCACGGGTGGCGCGAGAACAAGGCGAGCGGGGGAGTGCTGATCGACATCGAAAGCCGCGAGATCGTGGCGCGCGGCCTTTCGATGCCGCATTCGCCCCGTTGGTACGCCGGCCGGCTCTGGGTGCTCGAATCGGCCAAGGGAGAGGTCGGCGTGGTGGACTTGGGAACCGGCCGCGTCGAAACGATCGCGCGCCTGCCGGGTTTCACCCGCGGTCTGGCTTTCCTGGGACCCTACGCCTTCGTGGGTCTCTCCCAAGTCCGCGAGACGAACCTGTTCAGCGACCTGCCGCTCTCCCAGCGAGTCGCCGAAAAGCAGTGCGGCGTCTGGGTTCTCGACGTCCGCACGGGAGCGCTGGTCGGCTTCGTCCGCTTCGAGGGAAGAGTCCAGGAGATCTTCGACGTCCAAGCGCTCCGGGGCATCCGCTACCCGGAAATCGCCGAGCCGGACTCCGACCTGATCGCCACCTCGTTCGCTCTGCCGGAGGCGGCGCTCGCGGAGGTTGCGCGGTAGGCCGAGAACACGCGAACGAGGCGGTCATTCGCCCGAGAGGCAAAAAGGGATTGACGGGTACGTACAGGGCCGATAGTTTTGGACGTACGGAGGTCACCATGACGGTCAAGCTTACGCTGAAGCTCGACGAAGACGCGATCGAACAGGCCAAGATGTACGCCCGGAGCCGCAAGGTCAGTCTCTCTCGGATGGTGGAGACCTACTTCCGTGGCCTCGCCGAACGGGAGGAGCTGCGATCCCCCGGACCGACGGGGGTGGTCGCTGAGCTTGCCGGGATCTTAGCGGGCAAAGACCTCGACCTCTCCGACGAAGGCCGCGCTCGTTACCTGGCTCGGAAGGCCTCGTGATTCGCCGTATTTTCGTCGATACCGACGTCATCCTCGATCTGTTGCTCGCACGGGAGCCATTCTTCGGGTCGGCGGCCCGGCTTTTCCAGCTCCTCCAGGAGAGCCGGGTCGAGGGCTGGACCTCGCCGGTGATCCTCGCCAACCTGTCCTACATCCTGCGTCAGGCCATGCCGGCGCCACAGGCATTGGAAAACCTCCGTAAGCTACGGTTGCTGCTGGGAGTCGCGACCCTTGACGAGGGAATCGTCGACCGCGCGCTGGCCTCGTCCTTCTCGGACTTCGAGGACGCCCTCCAGAACTACACTGCTGCCCGCCACGACTTGCAGATCCTGGTCACTCGTAACAAAAGGGACTTCAAGGCCTCGGAGCTACGGATTCTCGACGCCGCCGAGTGCGTACACCTGATCGAGCGAGAGTAAATCTCGGCGCCGGCTACGCGACGTTCTGCATCCGGTTCGCGAAGTCGCGACCCGACGTCGCTGGAGGCAGCGGCTTACCGTCTTTCCGATAGAGATCCATCTCTTCGACGACCTGGCAAAGCTCCGCGAAAACGGCCTCCTCATCCGAAGCCATGGCAACCGCCGTAGAGCAAGCCGGGAGAACTTCCGACGTA
Organism: Thermoanaerobaculia bacterium; assembly: GCA_035995205.1. GTDB lineage: Bacteria > Acidobacteriota > Thermoanaerobaculia > Multivoradales > UBA5704 > DASYKS01. The sequence continues at coordinate 28,253 of DASYKS010000071.1, read as the reverse complement.
GCAGTGATCCTCTTCCGACCACTCGACGATCTTCGCGTATTGCGCGCTTTCTTTCATGACTTCGACTCCTCGGAGCCTCGGCTTTTAGACAAAGTTCGGATCCCCCAAGCGATAGAAGACGAACGCCACCAGGGTAGCGGCCAGGAACCCGAGCGCCGCGAGGACCAAGAGAAATTCGGCAACCCTGATGGTGATCTTTGCGTGCGTCGGCTGCGGTGTGGCTTGGCCTTCGCGCGGGAGCCTCAGGAGCCAGGCAATCGCGGCGAGCGAGAAGAAAGGGATCGCGAGCAGGAACCCTCGGGTGTCCCACCAGGAACAGAGGGCGGCCGCAGGAGTTGGCTGCCGGAACCCTCCGCGGAAAACTCCGGGAACCGCAGCTTCGAGGGGACAGAACGTCTGAAGCGCGAAGGCGCAGGAAAGCGCGACGAGGACGCTCACCGCGAGAACCGGCGAGCCGAGGACGCCCCGGGGCTTCATGGCTCGGCCGGCGGAACTTTCGGGCGTTTCAACGCTTCAACCCACCGCCCCGCGAACAAACGCCTCGATCCGCTCGGCTGGCATCGCTCCTGCCGTGCGAGCCGCTTCCTTGCCGGACTTCCAGACGGCGAGGGTCGGAATTGACTGAATGCCGAAACGTGCCGCGAGGTCGGGAACGGCTTCGGTATCGACCTTTGCGACCAGCCAGTGTCCGGCGTTCCTGCGTGCCACCTTTTCGAGCTCCGGCGCTACGGTGCGGCAAGGTCCGCACCAGGCGGCCCAGTAATCGACGAGCACAGGAAGTCGCGACTTGCCGACCAGGGCATCGAATTGGGCCGCCGACCCTACCGCGATCGGTTCCCCTGGAGCGGTGATCTCGGTTTGACAATGCCCACAGCGCGAGGGCTCGCCGAGACGGTCGAACGCCAGACGGTTCGCCTTGCCGCAGGAGGGGCAGGCGACGATCAGCCCGCGGTCATCGGTTTGCACTTTGCTCATGGCGGACCTTTCGGAAACGACTACCTGAGGGGAGGCGGTCTCTCAAGGATCTTACCCGGCTTCCCAAACCGTCCCCTGGATTCGGAACCCCGGGCGAGTTTGCTAGATTCCCGGCCATGCCGAACGATCCCATCGCCCAGCTCCTCGTCTCGATCGACCAAGCGTATGACCGGCATTCCTGGCATGGCACGAACCTGCGCGGCTCGCTACGCGGGATGACGGCCGAGGAGGCCTCCTGGCGCCCCGCTCCCGGGCGGCACAATAGCTGGGAGCTTACGGTCCACTGCGCCTATTGGAAATACAGCGCCCGGCGCCAGATGCTCGGCGAGCCGAAGGGCACGTTTCCCTATCCCGGCTCGGATTTCTTCCCGCGGCCCGATCCGGCATCGTCCGAGCCCGCGGAGCGCGCGTGGACCGCGGATCTTGAGGTTCTCGCCTCGATGCACAAGAGCTTGCGCTCCGCGATCGCCGGCCTATCCCCCGAGGAGCTCGCCGGTCCGGCGCGTGGCCGAAAAGGGCGGCAGATGCTCGACATCGCGGTGGGCATCGCCGCGCACGACCTGTACCACGCGGGGCAGATCCAGCTGCTCAAGCGGCTGCGGGAAGGATCCTGAGGAGACGGCAGGGAGCGGAGCCGATAGAATGCGGCCTCTTCTGGGTGCGCGGGCCTCCGGCCCGCCGTTGCGGGCGAGACGCCCGCGCACCCAGAGACTCAGCACCTTCCAGGAGACCCCTTGAAATGACCACCGCCCTTTCCATCGGCCACCCCGGCCCGGACGAATACGCACCGTTTTATGCTCGCTACATTGAACGCGCCACCGAAGAGGATTTGCTCGGTGCTCTCGCCGCGCAGGCCGATGCGGTCTCCGCCACCTTCCTCGAACTGCCGAAGCACAAGGCAGATTTTCGCTACGCCGAGGGCAAGTGGACGCCGCGCGAGATGCTCGGCCATCTGGTCGACACCGAGCGGGTGATGGGCTTCCGCTCGCTCTGGTTCGCGCGCCAGGACCCGGCCCCGATGCCGGGCTTCGACGAGAACGATTGGGCGAACGTCTCCAGCCATGGCAACGTGCCGCTCGAAGAATTGGTCGAGGAGTTCCTGACCGTTCGGAGCGGCCACGTTCTGATGTTCCAACACCTGCCCGAGGAGGCTTGGACGCGTTTAGGCGTCGCAAACGGCAAGCCGGCGAGCGTTCGGGCTCTCGCCCACGTGATGCTCGGTCATGTCCGGCACCATTTCGCGGTGCTCAAGGAGCGCTACCTGGCCGGGTGAACCGGCCATGAAGCCGACCGAAACCCTCGCCTGCGCCCACCTTCCGGACGGTTCCGAGCTGATCCTCACGCGCCGGGACGGCGTTTATCGTCTGAGCCTGGACGGCCAGGAGCTGATGGCCAGCCGCCAATTCGAGTCGGAGCGGCAGCTCGCTCAGATCGCTTGCGCGGAGATCGCCGATCGCAAGGCTCCACGGGTTTTGGTCGGTGGCCTGGGCTTCGGCTACACGCTGCGCGCGGCGCTCGATCATCTGCCGAAGACGGCGACGGTCATGATTTGCGAGCTGTTCGCGTTCCTGATCGAGGCGCATCGCGACCCGGCGTTCGGCGTGGGCGATCTCGCCGGCCGGCCGCTCGAAGACCCCCGGGTGACCACGGTCGAAAGGGACGTGCGAACCCTGCTCGGCCGGCCGGAGCGGTTCGACGCGATTCTGCTCGACGTCGACAACGGCCCCTGGGCGTTCACGGTGCCGTCGAACGAGCACCTCTACTCCGCAGCGGGTCTCGATGCGCTACGGCGCAGTCTGACTCCGGGGGGAGTGCTCGCGATCTGGTCTGCCGAGCCGTCGCCGGAGTTCGCGCAGCGGATGAGCCGCGGGGGGTTTGCCGTGCGCACGGAACGGGTCGCCGCGCGGCCGGGGAGCCGGCGTCGGCATTCGATCTTTCTTGGGCGGGCGAAGTGACCGACGGATCGGAGGCTCGCGCCAAGTTCTTCAGGCGATGCGCCGCTCAGGCTCGTAGCGAAGAACCATGACCTGGTCCGGCCGGAGGCCCAGGGACGCGAAAGTACGGCCTTCGCGATCACAAAACTCAACTTCCAGTGCCTGGCCTCCGCCAAGGAAATCGACCACCGTACCGACCTGCCCCCTGCGGAGATTGAGGTTAGGAACATCCACGGTGAGGGCTACCGTTTCGAGCAGCTGAATCGAGTCCTCCATGTCCGTGCCTCCTGACCTACAAGACAAAGCAGCTGGTCAACCTTGGGGATTCCGATCCTACTTCCAGAATCCAACCGCTCCGAATTGTTGCATGCTTCCCGCGCCAATTCACCTCAAAGTCCACCACATACCGCTGTCCGTAGGCATCGCTGTAACCTAGCTTGGCGTCCTGGGTCTGGACTGCCCTCAACAGAAGCTCTCTTAAGGATTCGGCGTCAGCTTCGGTCATTCCCAGTGCCGAGGCGAAAACTCGGGCTTTATGCTTTCCCTCGTCGTGCAGCGGATTGAGGCAGTAGTCCCGCAGCTTGCGGATTGATACTTCCGATCGCTCTGCGAAAGGGACCTTCACGAGAGAGTCTCCTGGGACCGCACCCGATAGACTCTACCGAAACGAACGTTCGAGTTGGAGGATCCATGACAACTCCGCATGCCGCCAAGAAACTCGCTTTCGCCGTCGCCGCCCTTCTGCTCGGAGCCGGTGCCGTGGCTCCTACAACTCCCGCACCCGTGGCGTCTCAATCCGATCGGGCCGCCCTTGTCGAGCAGGTGAAGGCCACCGAGACGGCGTTCGCCAAGACGATGGCGGATCGCGATCATGCGGCGTTCACGTCGTTCCTCTCCTCGGAGGCGATTTTCTTTTCCGGCCCGGAGCCGCTGCGCGGCAAGGAGAAGGTGGCCGCCTGGTGGAAGCGCTTCTACGAGGGCAAAGAGGCGCCGTTCTCTTGGCGGCCGGAGCAGGTGGAGGTGCTGGATTCCGGGGCGCTCGCGCTCAGCTCGGGGCCGGTGTTCGATCCTACGGGGCGCCAGACCGGAACGTTCACCTCGATCTGGCGCCTGGAGGCTCCGGGTACCTGGCGGATCATCTTCGACAAGGGTTGCGAGGTCTGCGCCCCGCCCGCGCCTTGAATCCTCAGGCGAGCGCCTTCTTGTACTCGGCCGAGATGAAGTCCCAGTTGATCACTTTGAGCCAGGCCGCGATGTAGTCGGGCCGACGGTTCTGGTACTTCAAGTAGTAGGCGTGCTCCCAGACGTCGATCCCGAGAAGCGGGGTCTTGCCTTCCATCCAGGGGTTGTCCTGGTTCGCCGTCACCGTCAGGGCGAGCGCCTTGTCTTTATCGACCGAGAGCCAGGCCCAGCCGCTGCCGAAGACTCCGGCGGCCGAGGTGGCGAGCTGTTCGGCAAACTTGTCGTAGGAGCCGAAGGTCTTGTCGATTGCGGCTTTCAGCTCGCCGGTCGGATGGCTCGGCGCGCCCGGTGCCATGATTTGCCAGAACAAGCTGTGGTTCGCATGGCCGCCGCCCTGGTTCTTCACCGCGCTACGCACCGATTCGGGTACCGCCGACAAGTTGCTCACCAGTTGCTCGACGGTCTTGCCGGCCAGCTCCGGCTTGCCCTCCACCGCGGCGTTCAGCTTCGCGACGTAGGCCGCGTGGTGCTTGTCGTGATGGATCGTCATGGTCTGCGCGTCGATGTTCGGTTCGAGCGCGTCGTAGGCGTAGGGGAGTTTCGGCAGGGTGAACGGACCCGAGGCGGCGGGAGCGGCGGCGGCGGGCGGCGCGGGCGTTGCCGGATTCCCTTGGGCGTTGGCAGGGCGGGAAGAAAACAGGGGGCTGGCGGCGCTTGCTGCGCTGGCGGCTAACACCGAACCCACCAGAACTTCACGACGGGTAATCATGGGCGACTCCTTTTTGAGAGGCGCCGGGGCGGGACCTCGGCGCGGTCCAAATCGGTACGTCGCCACTTTACCTTACGCGCGCGATCAGCTCGTCGAACACCGCTCGCACCTCGGCGAAACCGGGATCGGGGAAGTTGTCGGGATGGTCCCAGAACTCGGCGAGAGCGCCCTGGTGCCAGCTCTCGTAGACCGACACCTTCAACATCAGCTGCAGTTTGTCGCACGCCTTGACCAGCCGCGCCTCGGGGCTCTCTCCCCGCTCGTATTCTTCGTAGAGGGCGCGCGATTCGGCCGGCAGCGGCGCCAGGATGTCGTCCATCGCGAGCGATTCCGCGGCTTTCTTGGCACCTTCCGAGAAATAGGGGGCCGCCGTTCGCGGCAGGTCGCCGATGCGCAGCTCGGCGAGGTCGTGGACCAGCGCGATGCCCACCGCGCGGTGGACGTCCAGGCCCGGAATCCGCGGCCCCAGCGCCCAGACCAGGAAGACGACGTGGAAGCTGTGCTCGGTGACGCTCTCCGGGACCGGGACGCCGCGCAGGACGTAGCCGCTGCGCGGGACCCGATCGAGAACCTGCAACTCGAGAAACAGATCGAGCAACGACTCGTTGCGGCGGTTGCCGCGGTGGGTTCCCCGATCGGCCCTATCGGTCATGAAGTGCGGCCGGAGCGGGGACCGGTGTCGAATCTTCGCCCTCTCCCAACTGCCCCGCCATGCCGCGGCCGGGCGCCTCGTACGGCGCGCCGCGCACCTCGTCCGACATCCGCCGCGAGGCGTAATCCATCATCGTCACCCCGATCAGAAACGACAGCCAGAGCACCGAGCCGATCACGGTCAGCTTGGTCAGGCGGGTGCTGTATTTGACGTGCATGAAGAACAGCACGACCAGGGTCGCCTTGGTTACCGCAATGACCAGCGCCACGACGTCGTTGGCGATTCCCAGGTCGAGCTTCGCCACCAGAACGGTCGCCGCGGTCAGGACCATCAGGGCGAGAAACACCAGGATGTACGGTCGGATGGAAGGTTCATGTTCGGACATGGGGCTGTCTCCCGGCACCTTCAGCGAGCGTGGTAACCGAGCAGGTAGAGGAGAGGGAAGAGGAAGATCCAGACGATGTCGACGAAGTGCCAATAGAGCCCGCTCATTTCGAGTGGGTTGTAATAGGTCGAGTCGAACCGGCCCTTCCGCGATTGCACGACCAGCCAGGAGAGCAGCCCGATGCCGATGATCATGTGCAGCGCATGCACGCCGGTCATCACGAAGTAGAGCGAGAAGAACATTTCGGCCGGCCGCGCGTGGTCCGGCGTGAACTGGGACAGGTCGAAATTCGGCCCGGGCACCAGGTGGTGGGTGAACTTCTCCTTGTACTCGAACGCCTTGATCACCAGGAACGTGGCGCCGAGCGCGATGGTCGCGAGCAGCCAGGGGACGATCGCTTTTTTCCGGTTGACCTGCGCCGAGTAGATCGCGAGCGCCATGGTGAGCGACGAGCAGATCAGCACCGCCGTGTTGATCGCGCCCATCGGCACGTTCAGGTGGTGACTCGCCTCGGCGAAAACGCCCGGGAACCGCAGCCGGTAGATCACGTAGGTGGCAAACAGACCGCCGAAGAACAGAACCTCGGTGACCAGGAACATCCACATGCCGAGCGAGGAGGATTCCTTTTGCTGTTCGAGCGTGTCGAAGTGGTGCTGGAGCGCGGGATGGTGGGCGGCCTGCCCGGCCATCGTAGCGCTCGCCGAACCCGGCGCCGGATTAACCAAGGGCGGCCTCCCCTTTGGCGGCGATCGTCGGCCGCTGGTGGTGGTAGTCGTAGGCGTCGTGGGTGACGATCGGAGTCTCGTGGAAGTTGAACGTCGGCGGTGGCGAGCTGGTCTGCCATTCGAGACCGACCGCGCCCCACGGATTGTCCTCGGCCTTCTCGCCGTAGCGCATCGACCAGGTGAAGTAGATCGCCGGCAGCAGGTAGCCGATCGCCAGGATCGAAGCCCCGGCGGTCGACAGCACGTTCAACACCTGGAACTCCGGAGCGTAGCTCCAGTAACGGCGCGGCATCCCTAAGTAGCCGAGAAGGAACTGCGGGAAGAAGGTCAGGTTGAAGCCGACGAACACCAGCATCGCCGAGATCTTCGCCCAGAACGGCCGGTATTTCCGGCCGGTGATCTTCGGCCACCAGTAGTGAAGGCCGCCCATGTACGCCATGATTGTGCCGCCGACCATCACGTAGTGGAAGTGCGCGACGATGAAATAAGTGTCGTGCAGGTGGACGTCGATCCCGAGGGTGGCGATCATGACCCCGGTCAAACCGCCGATCGTGAACAGGCCGATGAAACCGAGGGCGTAGAGCATCGGCGTATCCCAACTGACCGAGCCTTCGTAGAGCGTCGCGGTCCAGTTGAACACTTTGACCGCCGAAGGGATCGCGACCAGCATGGAAAGCAAGGAGAACACCGTCGAGGCGTAGATCGACTGGCCCGAGACGAACATGTGGTGGCCCCAGACCAGGAAGCCGAGCACCGCGATCGCGATCGAGGCGATCGCCACGATCTTGTAGCCGAACACCGGCTTCCTCGAGAACGCCGCGATCAGCTCGGAGACCACCCCCATGGCGGGCAGCACCATGATGTAGACCGCCGGATGGGAGTAGAACCAGAACAGGTGCTGGAACAGCACCGGATCGCCGCCCAGCCGTGGATCGAACAACCCGAGGTGGAGCGCCCGTTCCGCCGCGACCATCAGGATGGTCACCGCGATGACCGGCGTGCCGAGCAGCATGATCAGGCTGGTCGCGTAGTGCGACCAGATGAACAGCGGCATCCGGAACCAGGTCATGCCCGGCGCCCGCATGCGATGGATCGTGACGATGAAATTGAGCCCGGTGAGGATCGACGAGAAGCCGGCGATGAAGACGCCGAGCGCGGCCATCATTACCTGGCCCTGCGCGTACTGGGTCGACAGCGGGGTGTAGAACGTCCAGCCGGTGTCGACGCCGCCGTGGATCATCGCCCAGAGCGTGAACGCCCCGCCGAAGATGTAGAGATACCAGGAAAGCAGGTTGATCCGCGGGAACGCCAGGTCTTTCGCCCCGATCATCAGCGGTACCAGGAAATTGCCCAGAATCGCCGGGATCGACGGGATCAGGAAAAAGAACACCATCGTGATCCCGTGCATCGAGAATACGCGATTGTAGGTGTCGGCCTGGAGCAGGTCACCCTCGGGGGTCAGCAACTCCAGGCGGATCAGCATCGCCATGATGCCGCCGATGAAGAAGAACACGGTGACCGAGATCAAGTAGAGGATCGCGATCCGCTTGTGGTCCTTGGTCAGCAGCCAGGAGCGCAGGCCGTAGCCGTCGTTCAGGTAGTTCGTACCCCCGCTGGGGGCGTGGATGTCGGTCGAGACTGCGTGACTCATAGCGTCCCTCGATCGGCCGCGGCAGCGTTGCCGCCGGCCGCAGCCTGCTCCGCGGAGCCTTGCAGCGACTTGATGTACGCGAGTAGAGCGGCGAGCTGCTCTTCGCTTACCTGACCCTGGAACGTGGGCATGATCGGTTGCCAGCCGGCGACCAGCTTTGCCGCCGGGTTGAGGATCGATTCGCGCAGATAGGTGTCGTCCGCCTTCGCGGTGCCCCCGTCGGCGAACGTCACGTCCCGGCCGTAGAGGCCGGCGAGTTGGGGCGCGCGCGGCGGGCGCGGATCCTTGGCGTCGCGGTGGCAGGTGTCGCAGGCGAAGGTTTGGAACAGCTGCGCGCCCGAGGCGACGGGCGTCTTGCCCGCCGGGCTGCCGGAGAGCCACTGCTCGTAGTCGCGCGGCGAAAGAGCGATCAACTGGCCGATCATCCGCGAGTGCTCGGTGCCGCAATACTCGGCGCAGAACAGGTGGTAGGTGCCCGGCTTGGTCGCCTTGAACCAGAGCGTCGTATAGCGCCCGGGCACCGCGTCCTGCTTGGTGCGGAACGCCGGCACGTACAGGCTGTGGATCACGTCCTCGGAGGTCATCGTCACCTTGATCGCCTGGCCGACCGGGACGTGCAGGTTGTTGATCTCGCGCACGCCCTCGGGATGCTGGAACTTCCACATCCACTGCTTGCCGACCGCGAAGTATTCCTGGGCGTCCGACGGCGGCCGGTAGATGTCGAAGAAGACGCGCGTGCCCCAGACGAACATCAGCAGGCAGATGATCAACGGGATCACCGACCAGGCGATTTCGAGCAGCGGAGCTTCGCGCTCTTCGAGGCCGATCTCGTCCTCGGTCCGGCGCTTGTACTTGATGAAGAAGAAGACGAGCAGCGCGGCGATCAAAAGCGAGAAGAACACGCTGACCGCCGCCCACACGAGATAGAGGGCGTCGACCTGGCCGGCCAGGCTCGATGCCCCCTCGGGAAAGAATTGGAGCTCGCTCCGCATGGTCACGCAGCCCTCAGCGAGTTGTTCTCCCGCCGCCGCAGAATGACGATCATCGACACCAGGCCGAGAAGCGTCAGAGCAGCCGATACGCGGAGGATTTTGAAGGTCGCGGCGCTGTATTTGCCCACGGCCGGGTCGTAGTGGAAGCAGAACAGCAGGAGCCGATCCGAGATCGTGCCGATCCGGCGCGACGCCGCCTCGACCAGGCCGAGCCGCACGTCGCGCGGAGGGTAGTCGATGCCGTAGAAATAGCGCGAAATTTGGCCCTCGGGCGTGAGCACGACGACTCCGGCCGCGTGGGCGAACTGCTTCGTTTGCTCGTCCCACTGGTAGCGGAAACCGACCGACTGGGTGAGCTGGCGGATCGATTCCTCGTCGCCGGTCAAGAAATGCCAGGCCGGCGAGGTCGCCGTATCGCCATAACGCGCGACCACCTTGTTTTTGGTCTCGGCCGCCGCGCCGGGTGTGTCGCGCGGATCGAAGCTCGCGACCACGACGTCGAAATCCTTGCCCGGGGTGAGGCCCACCGCTTTCAGCGTCGAGGCCAGGTCGTCGAGCACCACGGTGCAGAGCATCGGACAGCTGTAATAGGCGAGCGCAAAGACCACCGGCCTCTGGGTGAAGTAGTCGGCGAGGCGAACCGGCTTGCCGGTTTCGTCTTTGAACGCCAAGCCAAGCGGCAGCCGGTCGCCCAGGCGCTGGTCATAGCCGATGCCGGTGAGCTGCGGCGGCAGCTGGGTGGGCGGGGGAGGCGAGAGCTGAGCCCAAGACGTCGCCGCCGAGCCGGCGCCGAGGAGAGCCAGAAAAGCGACCCGCGCCGCGCGATGTCGAACCTGGCTCAATGCGCGCCTCCGTCCGGCGGGGTGGCGGCGGTTGGAGCGGCCGCTGAGGGCTCGGGGGTCGCGGCAGTTGCAGGATTGGCCGGAGAGGGCTCCGCGGGTTCGGCGGGGGAGGCTTGCCCCAAACCGCGGCGCGCCACGACGTCGAGCGCGAGATCGATCGGCAGGCGCACGGTCCCCTGGGCTTGGTCGATCCACGCCGGGGAGTCGAGCACCGCCTGCTCGCGGTCGCGCAGCTCTTTCAGGTTCTCCGGCGGCGAAAGCTCCAGCCGCGGCGAGGGGGGAATCAATTTCTCCGCCGCTTCGGGCAGCGCCGACGGTTTCGGGTCTTGGGCGTTCTCCAGCTTCCGGAAACCTTGGAACAGCCACCAGACCAGGATCATCGAGACGATCGTCACCACGACCGTGCCGATTCCGGAGTAGACGATCGCTTTGACGTTCAGCTCGCCGTCGACGGTTTCCGCGCCCTGTTGTCCGTGCGGATCACTCATTCGCGATCGCCTCCGAGAGGTAGGGCTCGTGGATCGGCACCAGCGGACGTTTCTGCAACTGGCCTAAGAAGGCCCAGAGCCAGAGGCCGAAGACGCCGACGAGCGCCGCGGGAAACAGCCAGTGGAAGTAGAGACCGTTGGGATGGAACGACGGCTCGACCTGCCAGAACAAATCGAACCAACGCATGGTGAGCATGAAGCCCGCGACCCAGGCGAGCGTTTTCGGCCGCCGCTTCAAGCCGCGCGAAAGGAGCAGCGAGAACGGTACGAAAAAGTGGCAGAGCGCGACGAACAGCGCGAGCGGCCCCCAGCCGTGATGGATGCGGTGGTCGTACCACGAGGTCTCTTCCGGCAGGTTGCCCGACCAGATGATCAGGAACTGGGAGAACGAAAAGTACGCCCAGAGCATGACGAAGGCGAACATCAGCTTGCCGTAGTCGTGGAAGTGGTTCGGATTGAACAGCTCGTTCATCGGCCGGCGGTTCGCGAGCCAGCGGCTGACCAGGATCAGGAACGCCATCGCGGAAAGCGCGTGGCCGCCGAAGAAGTAGACGCCGTAGATGGTCGAGAACCAGTGCGGCTCGATCGACATCAGCCAATCGACCGCGGCGAACGTCGACACCAGGCAGTAGATGATGATGCCGGGAGCCGCGATCCGCTGCATGCGGCGGAACAGGTCGGGATCGGCCTGCCGGTCCTGCTGCGCAGACAGACGGTCGAGGCGCCAGGCAAGCAAGATCCAGATCAGGAAGTAGGCGACCAGGCGAATCCAGAAGAACGTCGGGTTCAGGTAACTTGATTTTTCGACCAGGATGGGGTCGTGCGCCGCTTCCGGCCGCGCCCACTCGTAAAGCTCCTTCATGCCGAGCAGGAGCGGCAGCGACATGAGGAGCAGGAGAGGCAGGGTGCGCGCCGCGGCTTCCCAGATCCGCCGCGCCATCACGCCCCAGGCGCCGCGCGACAGGTGATGCACCATTTCGAGCGCGAGCGAGCCCAAGGCGATCGAGAGGCAGAAGACCCAGGCGATCAGATAGGCGCGGAAAAACACCGGGGCGTTGACGAAATAGCCGATCGCGGTGATACCCAATCCGACCGCTCCGGCGATCAGCGCCTTGGACTTCACCCCGGCGATGTCGGCCGGTGGCGCGAAGGTCGCGGCGTCCAGAAGCAGCGGGCGCGAGGTTTCGGGGGTCGAGCTCATGTCAGTGTGCGCTCCCTTCGCCTTCGCCTTCACTTTCACCGGGCTCGCCGTGCTGGGGTTCCTTCGCGGCTTCGAGCGCCTTCCAGGCCTGTTCGAGCTTTTGCTTTTCAGCCGGGTCGAGATCCGCGACCTGCGCGTTCTCGGCGTACTGGAGCACCCGGACGTACGCGGCGATCGCCCAGCGGTCGGCGGGCGGAATCTGCGCCGCGTAGCTCGGCATCTGGCCGAAGCCCTCGGTCATGTTGTTGACGAAGTAGCCGATCGGCGAGTTGCGCAGCCGTTCGTCGTGAAACGACACCGGCTGCTTGAAGCCGCGCTGGACGATCGCGCCGTGCCCGTCGCCGAGCCGGCCGTGGCAGGGCGAGCAGAACGCGTTGAACCGTTCCTGGCCGCGCGTCAGCAGCTCGCGGGTGACCGGCATCGGCGGAACCTCGGCCAGCTCGCCCTCTTCCGAGAGCCCGGTCTTGAACACGGCGTTCTCGGAAAAAAGCGCGTCGCGCGCCACGGTATGGGCGGGCAGCGGCCGGGCTTCCACGCCGTCGGCGAAGAAGTCGCTCTCCCGATAGGTCTTCGCCTTGGCCTGGTCGTGCATGTTCTGGCGGCAGCCGGCAAGCGACGCCAAGGCGAACAGGCAGGCCACGAGGACCGGCGCCATAGGAGCCATAGGAGCCAGGGCAACCCTTTTCGCGTTCATCGGTTTAGGGCTCAACCTCGGACACCTCGCTGGGATTCAGGCCCTCAAGGAAGATCTGCGTGCCGCTGCGATCGAACTTCGGATCCGCTGCTTCGATGACCAGGAAGTAGCCGTCGGTCGATGCGCTCTCGGAGAACCGCGGCACGTTGAACACCGGGTGATAAGGCATCGGCAGGCCGTTCAGCGCGAACATCCCGATCACCGCGGTGAGCGAGGCGCCAAGGATCGTGCACTCGAAGGTCGGGATGATGAACGCCGGCCAACTGACCAACGGCCGGCCGCCGATGTTCATCGGATAGGCCGAAAGGTTCACCCACATCTGCAGGCCGAAGCCGCCGAGACCGCCGAGGATGCCGCCGATCAGCACCAGCAGCGGCACTTTCGAATGGTGATGATGGAGCGCGTCGATCACCTCTTCGACCGGAAACGGCGTATAGGCCTCGACCTTGCGATAGCCGGCCTCGTGGGTCCGCTCCGCCGCTTTCGCCAGGCTCTTCGGGTCCGGAAACTCGGCCATCAGGCCGAACAGCCCGACAGGGGGGCCGACGACAAGAGCGCTCATTGCGCCTTCTCCTTCTTAGCCGCGTCGGCGGGCACCATCGTCCGCATCTCGAAGATCGAGATCATCGGCAGGAAGCGAATGAACAGGAACAGCAGCGAGGTGAACAGGCCCAAGGTGCCGATGAACACACCCCAGTCCCAGATCGACCCGCGGTACATGCCCCAGGACGAGGGGAGGAAATCGCGGGAGAGCGAGACGACGATGATCACGAACCGTTCGAGCCACATGCCGACGTTGATGAACATCGAGACGATGAACAGGGCGACCGGCGAGCTACGCACCTTCTTGAACCAGAGCGCCTGCGGCACGATCGCGTTGCACAGGATGAGCGTCATCCAGTGGAAGCGAAACGGCCCGATCGCCCGGTTCATCAGCATGAACCGCTCGGTATGGCTGCCGCTGTACCAGCCGAAGAAAAACTCCATCGAGTAGCCGTAGACGACGATCAAGCCGGTCGCGAGCATGACCTTCGCCATGTTCTGGAGATGCCGGTCGGTGACGAAGTCCTTGAGCTTGAGCAGCGGCCGGAGCGGCAGGATCAGGGTGAGCACCATGGCGAAACCGGCGTAGACCGCGCCGGCCACGAAGTAGGGCGGAAAGATCGTGGCGTGCCAGCCGGGAATGATGCCGGCCGAGAAGTCGAACGAAACCACCGTGTGGACCGAGAGCACCAGCGGAGTCGAAAGCCCGGCGAGCAGCAGGTAGGCGGTCTCGTAGTTGTGCCAGTGCTTGGTCGAGCCGCGCCAGCCGAGAGCGAGCGCACCGTAAGCGAGCTTGGCGAATTTGTTCTTCGCCCGGTCGCGCATCGTCGCGAGGTCGGGCACCAGGCCGGTGTACCAGAACAGCAGCGACACCGTAGCGTAGGTCGAGACCGCGAACACGTCCCAGATCAAAGGGCTGCGGAACTGCGGCCAGAGACCCATCGTGTTCGGATAGGGCAGCAGCCAGTAGGCGAGCCAGGGGCGGCCGGTATGGAGGATCGGATACATCCCGGCGCAGGCGACCGCGAACAACGTCATCGCCTCGGCGAAACGGTTGATCGAGGTGCGCCACCCTTGCCGGAACAGCAGCAGGATCGCCGAGATCAGCGTGCCGGCGTGGCCGATGCCGATCCACCAGACGAAGTTGATGATGTCGAAGCCCCAGCCGACCGGCTGGTTGATGCCCCAAATGCCGACGCCGCGGACGAAAAGGTTTCCGACCGACCAGAGGAACAGCATCAGGACCAGGAACGCGACGGTGAATCCCGCGAGCCACCACTTCGGCGTCTTTCGGAGCGGCGTGAGCGGAATCGACGCGATGTGCTCGGTCACCGTACCCGGCGTGTGGCCGGGTGCGACCATCGGCGCCTTGTAGGGCTTGGCCGGGAGCGGTTCGAGCCGCGTGTCGAGGGTCGCCATTCCTCAGCTCCTCTCCGCGCCCGAAAGCTGCGGGTTGGGGTTGGTGATCTTCGCCAGGTAGGTGGTGCGCGGCCGCGTGTTCAGCTCTTCGAGCAGCGTGTAATTGCTCGGCTGCGCCTTGCGCCGGGTCACCTCCCAAGCCGGATCGTTCTGGTCGCCGAACACGATCGCCTCGGTCGGGCAGGCCTGCTGGCAGGCGGTGACGATCTCGCCCGGCTGGATCGGCCGTTGGGCCACCCGGGCGTCGATCCTCACCTCGTGGATGCGCTGGACGCAATAGGTGCACTTTTCCATCACGCCGCGCATGCGCACCGTGACGTCCGGGTTCTGCATTAGCTTGAGCACCGGCACGTCGTGGTTCGAGAAACGGAAGAAGTTGAAGCGGCGCACCTTGTACGGGCAGTTGTTCGAGCAGTAGCGGGTGCCGACGCAGCGGTTGTAGACCATGTCGTTCAGGCCTTCTTCGCTGTGTACCGTCGCCGCGACCGGACAGACCACCTCGCACGGCGCCTGCTCGCACTGCATGCAGGGAACCGGCTGGTTCATCAGCTGCGGATCGTCGAGGTCGCCCCCGAAGTAACGGTCGATGCGGATCCAATGCATCTCGCGCCCTTTGAGCACCTGTTCCTTGCCGACGATCGGCACGTTGTTCTCCGCCTGGCAGGCGATCACGCAGGCGACGCAGCCGGTGCAGGCCGAGAGGTCGATCGACATCCCCCAGGCGTGCCCCTCGTAGGTCCAGGTTTGCGGGAAGAGCGTCGCGGGCTTTTCTTCTTCGCCGTGCCCGCCTTCCTTCTTTCCCACGTGCTCGCCGGCTTTCATCGCCGCGAATTCGGCCACCGTGAGCGCCTTGACCGGCTGGCGGATCTTGACCTCTTCGGTCGCCGTCTTGTACTCGTCGGCGCCGCTCTCCAGCAGGTGGTGGTTCTGCGTGTTGGCGAACACGTACCGGCCGGGCAGCGGTTTCACCGCGACGAGTGCCGAACCGAGCGAATCGACGCCGCGCAACTTGTAGGCGTTGAAGCCATGGTCGCTGCCGAGCGGCCCGGCTTTCCAGCGGCCGTGGCCGAGATGGAGCGTCGCGCAACCGTCGGCGTGGCCGGGCTGCACCCAGACGCCGACTTCGAGCTTGCGTCCGGCCAGGTCGATCTCCGCTTTCCCTTCCATCGTCAACCCGAGATCCTGCGCGGTCCTGGGCGAGACGATCAGACCGTTGTCCCAGACCAGCTTGGTGATCGGCTTCGGCAGCTCTTGGAGCCAACCGTTCGACGCGAGGCTGCCGTCGTAGACCGTCGGATCAGGGCGGAACAGGAGCGGTAGCGCCCCGGCGGAGGCTTTGGCGGTTGATGCCGTACCGGCCCGCGCGACGATCGCCTGTCCGGCCGAACCCGCCGCTCCCGCGGCAAAGGCCGCAGGGGTCGCGGTGTTCGCCGGGGACGCCGAGGCCGGAATCACGCCGTCGTGGAGCGCTTTTTTCCACGCTTTTTCGAAGTCGCCCGCGCCGGCCAGCCGTGCGGTCCAGGTCTCGCGCACCAGGTCGTAGCCCACGGCCTCCAGCTTGTCGTGGAACACGCCGAGAAACTCGATCGCGGACCTGCCTTCATAGAGCGGCTCGACCAGCGGCTGGATCAGCGAGGCCGTTCCGTCATGGCCGAGCGCGTCGCCCCAGCTCTCCAGCTCGTGGGTACCGGGGACGTGCCACTGGCAGAGCTCGCCGGTCTCGTCGTCGTAGAGGCCCCAGTGCACGCGGCTCTTCGCCTTCTTGATCGCCTCGCCGAACTTGAGCTCGGCCGGGGCGTCGTAGACCGGGTTCGCACCGAGGACGACCAGCAGTTCGACTTTGCCGGCGGCGAGGTCGAGGCCCAACTCAGTGATCGAGGCCGCGTGGTCGACCGGATCGACTTCGAGCGCCGGCAGGTAGGAGACGGTCTGGCCGGCGTTCCCCAGCGCCTGGTTCATCGCGTGCGCCAAGACCTGCAGCTCGACCGAGCCGTAGGGATCGGCGACCACCGCGCTAGCCCCGGCGTTGGATTTGAGATCCGCGACCACCACGGCGACCCAAGCCTGCGCCTTTTCCGGCAAACCACTCCCGGCCGGTGCTCCCGCCACGCCGATCCCGGCGGCCACGGCCAGAGCGAACCCTTCGAGCTCGGCGGGCGCGAGGATCATTCGGTGATCGGCGATCGTCGAGCTGGCGGTCGGCGTGCTCTCGACGGCGTAGAAGCGGTTCATCTCGGGGCGCTCGGAACGCGGCCGACGAAGGGAAGAAAAATCGCGCGCGTAGCGGATGCTCGCGGGGCCCTGGGTCAAGAAATCGGCCCCGAGCGAGAGCACCACTTTGGCTTTCGTGAAGTCGTAGACCGTCTCTTGCGGACTGCCGAACGCGGCGACCGCGGCCGCGCGGGCCGTGTGCGGCGCGGCCGGCTCCCAACGGTGCCACTTAGCTTGCGGGAAGCGACCAAGGATCGCCTGCATCTGGGCGGCGAACGTCGGCGAGGTCGTGGCGCCGGAGAGGAATCGCAACCCCTCGCCCTGAAGCGCTTCGAGCGCCCGGATCTCGCCCACCAGCGCGGTGGTGAATTCGGTCCACACGCGAGTCTGCTCGATGTAGCGGAGGGTGGTCGAGCGGGCCGGATCGTAAAGGCCGAGCACCGCGGCCTGCGTTCGCGCGTCGGTCGAGCCGAGGCTCGACGGGTGATCGGCGTTGCCTTCCAGCTTGGTCGGGCGACCCTCGTGGCTCTCGGCGATCACCCCGACGCCGTAACCGCTCTGGGTGATCGTGGTCGCGAAGTACATCGGCCGGCCGGGGATCATCCCCTCGGGCATGTTGACGTACGGCACGACTTTCTCGACCGGCTGCTTGGTGCATCCCGCGAGCCCGGCGAGCGCGAGCGACGCGCCCGATAACTGAAGGAAGTTGCGCCGGGATAGGCCGTCCGCCGGATTTTCTACCCACTCGGAGGCCTGGCGCGGAAACTCGCGGTGCAGCCAGTCCTGAAACGTCGGCGTCGCGGCCAGCTCGTCGAGGCTCCGCCAGAGCGGCGCGCCTTGCCGGTCCGACTCGCGCAAATGCTCGCGCACCGCGGCGAGGTCGATCGGGCCGGCTGCGGCTGGCTCCGGGCCGAGGCCGGGGATCGGCGTCTCAGAAGCGGTCAGACCGTCTTCTCGTTCCATAGCGCTTGCGATCTCGTCTCTCACGTCGAAAGTTCCTCTCCGGCCTACCGGTGGCAGGTCGAGCAGGTCGTCTGAGGCTTGACGTCGTATTCCTGGATCAGCTTCGCCGCTTCCGTCTCGAAGTGCGGCGGCCGGACCCACGCCATGTTGAAGACTTCCGAGCGCGGGCGGACGTTCTTTCCCGGGTTGCGGTGGCAGTCGACGCACCACTGCATGGTGAGCGGCGCGTCTTGCCGCATCAGGGCCATCTGGTCGACCCGCCCATGGCAGGAGGCGCAGCCGATCCCCTTGGCGACGTGAATGCTGTGATTGAAGTAGACGTAGTCCGGCAGGTCGTGCACCTTGGTCCAACGCAGCGGCTGGTTCTTCGCGAAGCTGTCGCGGACCGGGGCGAGCAGATCGGCATTGGTCCAGATGTAGCGGTGGCAATTCATGCAGACCTGGGTCGGGGGAATGCCGGCGGTCGCCGATTTTTCGACCGAGAAGTGGCAGTACCGGCAGTCGATCCCCAGCCCCGCCACGTGATGCTCGTGGGAAAACGGCACCGGCTGCGCCCGGAACACCCCTTGCTGCGTGCCGTAGCCGGAATCCAGGAGGCTCGAATAGACCCAGAAGAACAGGCCGGCGAAGATCACCCCGCCGAAGAGGCTGACTTTGGCGATCGTGTTCGTGCTGCGGTGGAAGATCTGCGCCATCTCGTCCCCCGGGGCTACGGCGGTTCCCAACCCAAAGTCCAGCCGCGATTTCGCTCGCCCCTCTTGGAGGGCGAAGCTCGGGGGCTGGGCCTTGTGAAAATCGTCACAAGCATCCTAGCAGCAGGTTTCCCGTCTCTGCAAGGAGCCCCCGTTTTCTTCGAGGCCCCGACCTTCTTCGTACTGTTGCTCGAACCGGCGGCTGGATGGGCGGCACCTATAATGCCATCCTCGCGGGGTAACCGCCAGCGACTTTCGTGCCAGCCTTTTACCCCTCCCCAAGGAGACCGACTTCAATGAAGCAGCGCAAGTTTTTCGCCCGAGGGCTCGTCGGGAGCCTGGGGATTTTCCTGATGGCCGCCTGCGGCGGCAGGGCGCCGGAGGTCGCGGGTGCGCCGGAAGGAACTCAAGGGACGGCAACGACCGCAGGGACGGAAAAAGCGGCAGATTTCCCGCCGGCCGACGCCGGAAGCGTCGAGGGCCAAGTCTCCTATGCCGGTCCGGACCCGGACGTGGCCCTACCGCTCACCGCCGACCCGACCTGCGCCAAGCTGCGCACCACGCCGCTTGAATCCGAAAAAATCGTCGGCGACGGGGCCGGACATCTAGGCAACGTCTTCGTCTATGTGAAATCCGGTCTGCCCCCGCGAAGTTATCCGGCCCCGACCGACAAGATCGAGATCGACCAACTCGGCTGCGCCTACCTTCCCCGCGTCGTGGGCGTCCGAGTCGGCCAGCCGCTAGTGCTCAAAAACAGCGATTCGACGATCCACAACGTCTTCGCCCAAGCCGGAGCGAACCCCCAATTCAACCGGGGCCTCCCCTACGCCGGTATGAGCTTCGAGAAAGTCTTCGAGGCGCCGCAGGTGATGGTGACGCTCAAGTGCAACGTCCACCCTTGGATGACGGCCTACGTCGGCGTCCTGGACCATCCCTATTTCGCGGTCACGGGTCCCGACGGCAAGTTCACGATCCCGAACCTTCCGCCCGGCACCTACACCCTGGAGGCCTGGCACGAGACGCTGGGGGTACGGGAAGCGGTGGTGACCGTGGAAAAGGGGCAGGCGGGGCGGGTGGAGGTGGAGTTTGGGAGGTAGGGATCAGGGCAACTTTCAGGAGGGGATCGTCAAACCGAGCTTCGCAAGGCAGTATGAGCCGCGAGCCTAACTCTCGCGGTCCGACGTCGGCACTTCGTCCGCCAGCCAGTCCTGAACCCGCAACGCGGGATGGAATTCCTGAATCGTCCGGAAAATTCGGTCATCACTCACCAGGACGGCGTCGTATTCGAGCGCCGAGCTCGCGAGGATGAAATCTACCGTGGACGTCTTCATCTTTCTGCTGCTGGCACCTGTATGTTCTTGGTACCGTGATTTGAGCTCGCCGTAGAGGACCGCCCCAGCGCTAGTCAGCCCGATCGAAGGGAAGCGTTCCTCGAAAGCCCGCCACGCCAGGAGCAGTGATTATTTCAAGTCCCCGGGCGCTTTCGAAATGCCGTGGCGGTATTCGTAGGCGGAGAGAATGGACAGCAGAACCTCATCGGTATCATTCAAGGCAGCAAGCCTTGCTGCTACGAGAGCGAAGCCAGGCTTGCGACGATCCTCGAGCTCTGTCAGGACATTGGTGTCGAGCAGATAGCGAGTCATGTCTAGAGCTGAAAACTCTCGCGGAAATCGCGAACGTACTCCTTGACAAGATCTGACTTGCCGTCCAGATGGCCCGCCTCATCCGACGCGAAGTACTCTGCCGCGCGAGCCCATCGGCTCTTCTCGGCCAGTCGTTCCGGCTGGGCTTCGTCATTGAGGATTGTGACGAGAACACGCCGCGCGCTCGACAGCTCCACAGATTCGAGCAAGCGGACGTTGCCGTTGGCCTCGAGGACAGCTTCCAGTGTCCGGAGCATCCTTCACCTCGTGTGCCCGGGCGGCACACTTCGCCGCGAGCCGGCGAAGCCTTAGCCTCTGGGCCGTGAATGAAGTTACCACAGCCGCCTAGCCGGAAGCTGGAACCGGCGAGGTCCGGCGCACCGAACTTTGTCGCCCCGCAGCTGATGCGGCATCTGTCAGGACGAATC
The DNA here is from genome assembly GCA_035995205.1 of Thermoanaerobaculia bacterium. GTDB lineage: Bacteria > Acidobacteriota > Thermoanaerobaculia > Multivoradales > UBA5704 > DASYKS01. The sequence continues at coordinate 7,864 of DASYKS010000071.1, read as the reverse complement.
GCCGCCTTGCCACGCCGGAAAGGTGCCAGCCAATTCTCGAAGGCCCGATTCCACGACTCTTCGAAAGGCTAAAGGCGCCTTGCGTGGTATCATCGGCACTACCATGGACGGAGCTCCTCGGGTCGTTCTCGATACCAACGTGCTCTATGCGGCGATGAGGTCTTCGAACGGGGCTTCCCATCGACTCCTTCGACTTGTTGGCCAGGCGAAATTCCAGGTGGTCGTCTCCGTGCCTCTGGTCTTGGAATATGAATATGCGCTCAGCCCTCTTCCGGCGATCACACCGATCACCTCCGAGGACATCGAGATCGTCCTCGACTACATCTGCGCCACGAGCCACCGCCAGGAGATCTTTTTTCTCTGGCGCCCGACCCTTCGCGACCCCGGAGATGACATGGTGTTGGAGGTGGCAGCCGCTGGCGGTTGCCAATACCTTGTGACTTTCAATGTCCGGGATTTCGTCGGCGCCGACCGGTTCGGGATCGAGGTTCTCACCCCGGCCGAATTTCTCGCAGTCCTAGGAGAGCTACCATGAGCACTCTCAGCCTTCGACTTCCGGAGTCACTCCATCGTTCCGTCGGTGAGCTGGCGCGCCAAGAAGGGATCTCCATGAACCAGTTCATCGCGACCGCCGTGGCCGAGAAGCTCGCCGCCTTGACGACCGTCGCCTACCTGGAAGAGCGGGCGAGCCGCGGAGACCGGGCGTCGTTCGAGCGGGTCCTAGCCAAGGTGCCCGCCTCTGAGCCCCAAATCGAGGACCGCCTGCCCGCGCGTTCGACGAAGCTGAAGTTGAAAACCGCCTAGCCGATGGGGCTGGCAGAACTTTCAGCAGTAGACGGTGCCGCAGGTATTTCGGGTAGGCTGGCAGTTCAGGCAGTGGGACCCGGCGCATTGAATGCCGTCGCTACCATCGGATCCGCCGTTTGCCTTCTGAAGCTTACCTTCATTCAGGGCGCCCACCGTCTCGCGGTTGAGCGTCAACTTCTTCACTTTCTTCTTCATGGGAACCCTTCCTGGATCGCGCCTGGCCTAGAGAATCGCGAGATTGCGACCTCTAAACATTGAAGTGGCGCAGGAGCGATCCGGCGAGACAGCCGACCCCGAAAGGTTCGCCGTCGCGGCGTGCGAGTCATTCGACGGCGAAGACTTCCTCCGTCGTGGCCGCCGTTGCCGCTCGGGTGAGGCGGCGGCGCAATGCGTCTGGATCGTCGGTCGCGTCGAGGGTGGAGCGTGCCGCGTCGTCGACCGACAAACCGCAAGCTTCAAGGACGGCGTGGATGGATTCGCGCAAGGCTTGCTGTGGTCCTTCGTTCCGCCCCTCGCCACGGATCTCGTCGAGATCCTGATAGCCCTGGCGTTGGAGCAGAGCGAATCTGGTCGGCGCGGAAGGGACCTTTGGAAGTGGGTAGTGGCCGAGACACAGGATGAATGTACCGAGGCAGCCTTCGGACCGCGTGTGTTTGCGATCTCAGTAATAGCACCGGCAGCAGTTCACCGATTTGTCGCAGATGAAGTACGCAGGATCGAACCCTCCTTCACTGCAGACGGAATAGCACTGTAGGTTTGTAAAGCAGGAACCGATGCAGGCGGCGACCGGGTTACAGTCGATCCTATTGCTGTCGCATTGGACCCAATCGGGGCCGGAGGTGCACGTGCTGGAACCGGAACAGGAAACGCCGAAAGGCGGCGCCTGGCACGATTGGCTCGCGGTGCAGTTTGCTGAAAGCGAAGTCGCGCCGAAGGCGACGAAGAGCAACGAGAAGGCCAAGATACCTAACACACTGCGCATGACTCATCTCCCTCGTTCAGCCCGCCTGGATGCCAAACGGGCGCGTGATTACGGATTCGTGAAATCACCGACACCTTCTACAAGAGTAGGTACGGAAGAGCCATCTTTGCGGGACAGGCGCGAAGACCCGGATGACCTTCAAGCCGAAGTCGACGCCGGTTTGCAGCCAAGGGATCGAAGCCGAATCGCCCCCCCGGGCCGGCGAGAAGCGGTGGCGACGGTCGAACAGGGCGGGAGGGCGCGGGTGGAGATGGACTTTTCTCCCGGAAAATAGACCGCGGATGGGATTCTGGGTCCGGTCGGCGGCGAAATGACCTTCTGCTTAAGAGAGCGGATAGGCAACCTCGATCGGGCCGGGGGTGGGACTCCAAGGCTTCGATCGGAGCGGCGGGTGATGGGGTTTCGGACTTCTCTGCGCCATCAGGGAAGGAAAGCGACCCGCTTCCGCCAGTCGCCTCGGACCTTTGCCCATGGAAGACTTCTCGACCCCGCTCGCCCCGGAAACCCGGCGGCTCCTCGCAGAGATCTCGCGCCTCCCACCCGATTGGCACGGCGCAGGCTCGTTGCGCCCCAAGGTCCTGGAAGCGATCGCCCGCCACGCGGCGTCCCGCCGGATCGAGCATTCCGCGGAGACCGGCACTGGGCGTAGCACGCTGCTCTTTTCTCATCTCTGCCCGAATCACGTCGTGTTCACGGCCGACGACCGGGGTAACGGCGACAGCCTCGACCTGGTGAGGAGCTCACCGCTCCTTCGCGCCGAGGCCGTCACGTTCGTGATCGGTCCGACCCAGCGGACGCTTCCCCGCCATGCCTTCGAGCATCCCTTGCAGCTCGCGCTCATCGACGGGCCGCACGCCTACCCCTTCCCCGAGCTGGAATACTTCGCCCTCTATCCCCACCTGAGCGAAGACGCGCTGCTGGTCTTGGACGATATCGACGTGCCGACCCTCTTCCACCTGTTCAGATTCCTCAAGGAAGAAGCGATGTTCCGGCATCTGGAGACGGTGCATACCACCGCCCTTTTTGCCCGGACGAAGGCTCCCTGCTTTGAACCCTGCGGCGACGGCTGGTGGCTCCAAAACTACAACCGGAGCCGGTACCCGATCACCGATCCCGCCATCCCCCTCTCCCCGCTCGAAGCCTTGAAACGCCGGGTCCCGGCGCCGGTCAAGGGCGCGCTCAAGAAGGTGCTGCGCGGCTTTCGGACCTAAAAGAACTGCCCTCCTGAGGGAATTCTGCTCAATCTTGGCGTAGGGGCGCACGACCGTTCGCCCGCGCGGCGGGAACCGCCATCCGGAGAGATTCTCCGCCCCTCGGGCTACATCCGAATCTGGATCTCCGAAGTGCCGTTTCATCCTACGGGGCCGGCGAAAGCGGACCGCTCCTTGCCTTGCAATGAGCACCAACTCCTGGCCCAGAGAATCGCGAGATTGCGACCTCTAAACATGAAGTGGCGCAGGAGCGATCCGGCGAGACAGGCGACCCCGAAAGGTTCGCCGTTACTGCGTGCGACTCATGCGACGGCGAAGACTTCTTCCGTGGTGGCCGCCGTCGCCGCCCGGGTGAGGCGGTGGCGCAATGCGTCTGGATCGTCGGTCGCTTCGAGGACGGAGCGTGCCGCGTCGTCGACAGACAGGCCGCGAGCTTCGAGTACGGCGAGGATGGATTCGCGCAAGGCTTGCTGTTGCCCTTCGCTGCGGATCTCATCGAGATCTTGATAGCCCTGGCGTTGGAGCAGATTGCGGAGCGTGACGGCGTGGGCGGCCTGGCGGTCGTACAGCGCGTTCACGGGCACGGGGTTCTGGAGGATCCCGGGCGCGGTGAGCTCTTCGCCCGGACCTACGAGGCGTAGATCCTGCCCGTTTTGATGAACCTCGACCCGACGTGGTCCGGAAAGGCGGACGACCCAAACGATCTTGGTGCCGGCGGCCAGGAGCTCCGAGATCTTGGCCGAAAGCTCCTTCTCATCCTGTCCCGTATCGGCGTACTCCACCGCCAGCGGCGGCGCTCCTTGGACCCAGCCCGGCGTGTTGGGTACGTTGCCCACGGCCACGTCCGGGGCGCGCAGCGTTTCGGGCGAGGGGGCGTATCCGGTGTCGATCCCCGCCTCCTCGACCGCCGGATCGCTGTCGAGCACCGAGCCGCCCAGCAGGTTGGCGCGCGAGCCGCGCGCCCCTGTGGTCATGCAATGGATGGCGTGGCCATTGGAAAGCTCGTAGGGATCGCCCGAGCGAATCTGGTCGGCGCGGAAGGGACCTTTGGAAGTGGGTAGGGGCCGGGACACGGGGCGAGTCTACCAAGGAAGCCATCGGATCGCGCGGGCTAAAGCTCCGAGCGCAGGCCTCGGCCAAGTCTACGGGGCGGCGCAGGGACCCTCGTGGTCGACGCTCGCCCCGGCGGCGGCGGCCAGGCAGGCGTTGTCGTAGGTCTTGCCGTCGCAGCCGCACATCGGCTTGACGTAACTGTGCCCGTGCTCTGCGCAGTCCTTGGGTCGGGCTTCGCATAAGCCCGGCTTTCCGCACTCTCCGACCCAGCGGGCACAGAATTCCTCCGCACCGCACTGGTCGTTGCCGGAGCAGGCCGGAGCCGCGGTCTTCTCGGAGACGGCTCCGAGCGGAGCCGAAAGGAGCAGGAGCGAGATCGCCAGGGTTCTGGCCGCCGTTACATCGAGTCGTCGCATGGGAGCCTCCGTCGTCGAGGGAAGTATACTTTGCCCCTCGTCACCGGGACCCTTATAGAACGCGGGCTCAAGCACGCATCTCGAAGCGAGGCCGCCGCATGAAGAGAGGATCCGCATGAGAGTTCTCCGCATTCTCCTCGCCATCGCCGCGCTCTTCGTCGCTTCGGGTGCGCGCTCGCAGTCCGCGGACCCCCCTCGCGGCGCGGCCTCCCGAGACACCTACGGGGACCTTGTAACCCTTTTTGCCGAATGGCGGGCGTTCGAGGTGCCGCCGATGCGCGAGGGCGCGCCGGACTACACCGCGGCGACGTTCGCCAAGAGGCATGCGGAGCTTCCGGCGTTCCTCCGCCGGCTGGACGCGATCGACGCCGCCGGCTGGTCGATCGAGCGGCAGGTGGACCGCGAGCTGGTGCGCGCCGAGATGAACGGGTTCGACTTCAACGTTCGCGTGCTCCAGCCGTGGGCGCGCGACCCCGCGTTCTATACGACGGTCCAGATGGAGCAGAGCGACACGCCGGTGCACGAAGGGCCGACCCACCACGGCTTGGCCGAGATCTGGACCTACTCGATCCCGCTCTCCGCCGCGGCCGAGGCGAAGCTCGCCGCGGAGCTCCGTCCGATTCCCTCCTTGCTCGCCCAGGCGCGCTTGAACCTGGTAGGCAACGCCCGCGATCTGTGGCTCACCGGAACAGGCACGATGCGGAACCAAGCCGCAAACCTCGTCGAGCTGGAAAAGAAGGTCGCGGGCTCCGGTCCCGCGCTCTCGGGCGCGGTGCGCGACGCCCGCCGTGCGACGGAAGAGCTCATCGCCTGGCTCGAAACGCAGGCGCCGAACAAGACCGGGCCTTCCGGCGTCGGCAAGGAGAGCTACACCTGGAGCCAGCAGAACGTCCACCGGGTGCCGATGACCTGGGATCAAGAGGTCGACCTGCTCCATCGCGAGCTGGCCAGGGCGCACGCCTCGCTGCGCCTCGAAGAGGAGCACGACCGCGGCTTACCCGAGATCACTCCCGCACAAAGCCCCGCAGAGTACGAGAAGCGGGCGAACGCGGCGGTCACCCGGTACATCGCGTTTCTCAAGGCCAAGAACCTCTATCCGATGCGCGACAGCATGGACCCCGCTCTACGCGCACACCTGGGAGAGTACGTGCCTTTGGAAAACCGCAACTTCTTCGCGATCGCGATGCACTATGAGCCTTTGACGCTTTATACCCACTTTTACCATTGGTGGGATCTCGCGCGGATGGCGGAGGAGCCGCACCCGAGCCCGATCCGCCGGGGCGCCCTGCTTTACAACATCTGGGACAACCGCTCCGAGGGGATGGCCACGGCGATGGAGGAGCTCATGCTCCACGCCGGCCTTTACGACGACGAGCCGCGCGCCAAAGAAATCGTCTGGATCATGCTCGCGCAACGCGCGGCCCGTGGCCTCGCCTCGCTCTACGCCCAGGCGAACGAATTCGACTTGAAGCAGGCGAAAGATTTCCAGGTCCAATGGACGCCGCGCGGATGGATGCGCCCCGACCTCGACCTGCTCGGCTTCGAGCAGCAGCTCTATCTGCGCCAACCGGGGTACGGCACCAGTTACGTCACGGGCAAAACCCTGCTCGACGACCTGATCCGCGAAAGGTCGAAGCAGCTCGGAGACGCCTTCTCGATGCGGCGCTTCTTCGACGAGGTGAACTCGGCCGGCATGATCCCGGTCTCCCTCATCCGCTGGCAGCTGATCGGCGAGAAAGACGCCCCCGGCCGCTGAGCCGGCCCGCTGTCGCACTGTCCTTGGAGTTCCAGCGCGACGACGAAGGAAGTGTCGAGTAAAAAACCTCAGGTGGAAGGTTCGGAAGTCCGGTGACCATAAAGGTAGTGGTCGAGGTTCGACGACCAATCCTCAGGGCCTTCGAGATTCAGGTTCGCCGTGGCCTCTAGAAAAGAGGCCGGCGCCATCTCGGCCGGATCGTCCGTCACGACGACGTGGAGCGGCGTGTTGGGCTTGAACGGCAAAGGCTCCTCGGGGTGAAGCACCGAGCCGTCGTAGGTCGCATGAATCACTCTCACCATAACGATGGGAACGGTAGCACATCGGCCGCCCTCGTCCAGCAGCACGCGCTACCCCAGCCACTGGATCACTGCGTCTCCCCGTGCAGCAGTGTCTCGGTAGAAGGCCACCAGCGTTGGGTAGTTCTCCATCAGGTAACCGAAAGCCCCTTTCCCTCCGCCTCCCCACATCCCTTCCGGGTAGATGTCCTTGGCCGCCATGTCCTTGGGATTGAAGCGCTGAAGCAGGTCTTCCCGTGTCAGACCCGAGAGGGCACCGGAGACCTCTACCACCTGTTCCGGAGTCAGAAATCGAGCGGCCTCCCAGCCCACATCGTCCGGACCAAACACTTCGCCGCCGAAAACGGCCAGGCTGAGCGGCTCCGTTCCGCCTTCGGCTTCACCGGTGAGCAGGTACTGAACGCCTTGCCAGGCCTTGTCCAGGTCAATGCAGTTGGGCGGCTCGTCTTGGCCATCATTGGGGTAAAGGTACTCCAGGAGGGTTTCAGGCTCATTACGCAGCCTGGCAAGCGTGTCGGTCGACACGGCAACGAAATAGGCTCTGACTGCCATCGCGAGGGGCTCCTATTCGGGTGCGTTTGTGTGGGCTAACGGGCAGTGGCCAGAAACGCATAATACAGCGAACGCGTCAGGGCGGCTTCGCGCAATGGGCACCCCTCATACCTTCGGCGGGTCGAAATCCGGACTTTCGGCAGAGGCACGAGACGGGGACAGGGACCTACTCTGAAGTGGAACCCGGGGCTAAATCCGACTCGGCACCACCTGCGGCCAAGGCCCAAGCCCCACTCTTCGACAAGGGGAAACCCATGAACAAGCGCACCAAGAAACTGAACCTCGCCCGCGAAACCGTCGTCGCCCTGGTGGAAGTCACGCCAGAGCAGAAAGCCCAAGTGGTCGGCGGCGCCTGCACGAACCATTCTTCGATCTACACCACCACGACCTACGCCAGTGGGGTTTGCTAGGAGCGCGCCGAAGAACCGAATCTGAGGTGGGGGAGGGGCTGAAGGGCTCCTTCCCGAGGTTGCGGGTGCCTACTGAAGGCCGGCCAAGCCGTGAAGATGAATTCGCTTCTCCTCCTTTTGCGCTTCTTTGAGACCTGATGTGTTGCCCTCACGAAGCTTCCTCACCACATCCTGCACCCCCGGATTTGGATGGTTTTCGAGGCGAACGAGCTGCACGTCGCGGCCTTCATAGTAGGGTGTTAGCGGCGGTCAGAAACGGCGTGATTCCGGCGGTCAGAAGAGCGGGCTTCCTTCGCCGGGATAGCGCGGCGTTCATAGCTGGCGGCGAGGTAGGCGACGTAGCCGGAATGTAGCTCTTCCGGCGAGAGCGAATCGAAG